>JAKSSD010000099.1 GCA_024403275.1 Lachnospiraceae bacterium | reverse complement strand
ATGAAGTTGATCGTTACAGAGCTGCGTATACCCTTTTCTCTAAACTTCAGAAAGCCGAAGAAAGAGCTGCAAAAGAGGGATGGATAGATGCAGATGATCTTGAAAAAGAGGGTTGACAAATAAGATAAACAAAAATATAATGAACGATAGCTTTAGGGAGTAGTCGGCATCTAAGGGTGTGGTAAATCAACATCATGGTTGGAGCAATCCGTAAATCCTGGTTTACCTTAATTGATGAGACTGAGGCGCAGTAAGTATAACTGTGCTCACCTTATTTGCTAAAAGTTGATTGATATTATGGCGAGTACAGTTTATGTACCCGCTTTTTTATTTCTTTTACAGAAATAAATAGAACCGACAAAGGAGGAGCTATTATGAAACTATTAATCAACGACATCCATAAGTTTTATGGAGAAAAGGAGTCACGAATTGAGGTACTCAAAGGAATTGACTGCCAGGTATTAGACGGAGAGATATGTGTTCTTCTTGGACCATCTGGATCTGGTAAATCAACTCTTCTAAATATCATAGGAGGTTTGGAAAGTGCCGATCAGGGCTGCATAGACATTGGAGATTTTTGTACTGATAGCATGACAGAGAAGGAACTGGCAAATTATCGAAGAAACAATCTTGGGTTTGTCTTCCAGTTCTACAACCTGATTCCTAATCTGACAATTAAAGAGAACATTGAAGTATGTGCATATCTTGCTAAAGAACCTCTTGATATTGATGAACTATTAGATACTTTAGGATTAGCAGAGCACAAGGACAAATTTCCTAACCAGCTGTCAGGTGGTCAGCAGCAAAGATGCGCGATTGGACGTGCACTTGTTAAAAATCCACCAATTCTTCTTTGTGATGAACCTACTGGAGCACTCGACTACACAACATCCAAAGACATTCTTGAATTAATCGAAAAAATCAATCAAAAATATCACAATACAATAATAATTGTTACACACAACCAGGCAATTAGTTTAATGGCGGATAGAATTCTTAAACTTAGAGATGGCAAGATAACATCTAATACTGTTAATAACTCGAAGATTGCAGCAAAGGACCTTGAATGGTAGGAGGGATAATTTTATGAAAAAGATAAAAAGATGCCCTTTAATCAAAAGAATTCCAAGAGATTTTATGAAGAATTTCCCTAAATATTTTGGAATGATATGTATTCTTGTGAGCACCATTTGCATAGGCTCATCATTCCAGACAGTTATGGATGGAGCTATCAGATATCTTGATGATATTAAAATTGAGAATGCGCAAGAAGATGGATTCTTTGAAACCGTTTATGAAATAAATGATGAAACTAAGGATTATTTCAAAGATAATAGAATACAGGTTGTAGCAAATTTTTATGCTACAGAACCAGAATATGATGGTGATTGTAAAATATTAATATTCAATGAGAGAACAGAGATAGACACACCTGTTTTATTTGATGGAAAGCTCCCGGAAGCTGACAATGAAATTGCTTTGGATCATGTATTTGCTAAGCAAAAGGATATAAATATTGGCGATACAATGAGAATTTTAGATAAGGATTTCAAAGTGTGCGGAACAGTTTCTTTGCCAGATTATTCATCCCTGTTTATGAATAATACTGACCTTGTAATGAACACATCGCATTTTTGTGTTTCTGTTGTAACTAAAGAGGGCTTTGATAAGTTTAATGAAGGAGATATTACATATCGTTATAGCTATCTATATGAGGATGAGAATTTAAGCAAGGCAAAGCAAATATCAGTATCCGAGGATATGCTTAAGAATTTAGTCGAGAATGGAAATGCAGTACAAAATTTCCTTAGGTCAGATCAGAATCAGAGTATAGCATTTCTTGAAATGGATATAGGAACTGATGGACCATTTGTAGTTGTATTTGTATATATTCTTGTGGGAATGATTGCATTTATATTTGCGATTCTTACAAGCAATACAATCGAGAAAGAGTCTGTAATAATTGGTACATTATTAGCTTCAGGTTATAGAAAGGGCGAGATAATCTGGCATTATTTACAGCCTACTTTAATTGTGGCAGTTATTGGTTCAGCCATAGGTAATCTCTTGGGCTATACTGCAATGATTAAGCCATTTATGGGAGCCTATTATAATACTTACAGTATAGGTCCTATACATATTAGATTTTCGATTGTTGCATTTATGACAACAACTATCCTTCCAGTAGTCATTATGCTACTTATTAATTACATAATGCTTGCAAGTAAAATGTCTCTAAAACCACTTAAGTTTTTAAGACGTGACCTTAAGAAGAAAAAGCAAAAAAGAGCAAGCAAATTACCTAATATTTCTTTCTTAAACAGATTCAGACTTAGAATAATTCTTCAGAATAAAGGAAGCTATATAATGCTGTTTCTTGGAATATTCTTAGCAAGCTTCTTGCTTATGTTTGGAATAGGAATTGATCCATTAATGAAGCATTATACTGATACAATAGACGAGACACTTCCTTACGAATATCAGTATATTCTTAAGGCTCCTGTTGAGAGTGAAAAAGGCGAGAAATTAAGAGCATACGAGATGGATATATGGTTCCCACTTGGGCAAAAGGATGTGGGCATAAGTTTAATGGGAATTGAGAAGGATAGTAGATTCTTTGAGAATGCAGTAGTTGATGATGGAGTAACAATATCCTCATCCTTCTCTAAGAAGATGAACCTTAAGGTAGGAGATGAATTTACCCTTAAGGATACAGCCAAGGAAAAGGAATATACATTTAAGGTTACAAATATACATCCTTATAACGCAACACTTGCTGTATTTATGGAGAGAAGCAAATTAAATGAATTGCTTGGAGATGATGAAGAGTTATTTAACTGCATAATCGCAGATGAGAAGCTTGATATAGATAGTGCATATATTGCTAAGCAGATATGTCGAGATGATCTTCTTGGGGCAGCTAATCAGATGCTTGATTCATTTGGAACAATCATCTTCTTTGTTAATGTATTTTCAGTGCTTGTGTACATAATCATAATGTATATTTTAACCAAGGTTGTAATAGACAAAAATGCCATATCGATATCATTTATGAAGGTATTTGGTTACGAGAGAAAGGAGATAAGAAAGGTATATCTTACAGCCACTACTATTGTGGTTGCAGCATCCTTAATAATATGTCTTCCAATAGAGGCATTAATGTTTAAAGCAGTTCTAATCTTCCTTTCAAGTTTGATAGAAGGATATATGGAATATTATCTTCCTCTATACGTTTATATTGAAATAGTCGTAATAGGATTGCTGGCATATTTTGGAATAAATGCATTGCACATACGAAGTATTGAAAAGATTCCAATGACAGATGCGTTAAAGAATAGAGAATAAATTTATAAATCCTTACAAGTCGTTAAATAAAGCGATTTGTAAGGATTTTTAT
>JAKSSD010000098.1 GCA_024403275.1 Lachnospiraceae bacterium | reverse complement strand
GATGAAGAATATGTAGAGAATCTCTATGCAGCATTTATGGGAAGACCATCTGATGAAGGAGGAAAAACTAACTGGGTAAATGCTTTAAAGAGCGGTGATATGACTAGAGATATGGTATTTGAAGGATTTGCAAATTCTGCAGAATTCCAGGGAATCTGTAATTCATATCAGATAGTTCCTGGCTCATATCAGTCACCTGATTCTAAGGCTAGAATTATTAAGCAGGCAGTTATCAAAAATGCAGCTACAGGCGAGATTAAAGCTATCAGAGATTATGATGCAAGAGGCAATTGTGTAAAGAGTACATTGATTTTTAAAATATTTGATATTGAAAAACAGCAATTAGTAGATACTAAATATGTTTACGAATATGTTTATGATGCTAATGATAATTGTGTGAAGTATATTGGAAGAGATACTAATGGCGCTATTTCCTGGTATAATGATATGTTCTATGATGCAAATGGAAATTTGATAAAGGATATCTTTTATGAGGATGGAAAAGAATGGTCATCTATGTCTACATATACTTACGATGCAAAGGGTAGAATGCAATTTGCTAATGTAAAATTTAAAGATGGAAGTGTTCAAACGGTAGAGTATCAGTTTAGCGAAGATGGAACTATCGAAAAGATTATTTCCAAGGATGGCAATGGTAAGGTTTTAAATAGCGGTATAGCAGTTCTTAACGAGAAAGGAGAACAGATTAAATATACCATGTATGACGATAAAGGCGCAGTTGTTTATAGCCGAGACTATGAATACACTTCAAATGGCGAGATAGCATGGTTTATAGAATATAATTCTAAAGGTGAACAAACATATAAAGAAATAAATACATATGATAGATGGGGTAATTTAGTTAAAAGTGTAAGTACAAATTACATTGATGGACAAGTTATTGAGATTGTTGAAATTTACGAAAATACTTATTACTAAAAATTGAGAATTATTAAAAAAGACAAATCGCTTAAGTCGAAAGGCTTAAGCGATTTCTTATAATAAAAATATAATTAATGATTTAGTTCATTTCTTGAACATTTTTAAACCACGTCGGCATTTGCATAGGCTGCATCCTCATAAAAATCGTCCTGAGAAGAAATAAATTCAAGAATATCAGAAGATAATGCAGAGGGATTATTGTTCATATAGTTTTCAACCAATTCGAGTCTTGACTTCTTATTGTTTATATATGTCAAAACAGCAACGACAAATCCATAATACGAATCGGCTACATTATTTAATTTGATTGCAAAAGTTTCCATTTCATATACCTCCTTAATGATTATCGATTAATCTTAAAAATATGTTATAGTTGTCAAAACCGTGATTTTCGAACCAGTAAATATACGATTTCCCGTCTATACCAAATGATGCGTGGGCAGCAATACGTTTATCGCTGTATTGAGCATCGAATACCTGGTTGATTTCTGAATAAATCTTCCGATATTCTATCGGGTTAAGCCAAAATGCGGGTTTTGCGAATGGGACTCCGTTGGAATCCAACTGCAAATTGTGTGTTTTCATATTATGTCCTCCATCTAACTTAAAAATTCAAGTTAGAGAAAGCCTATTAAAGGATTTCTCTGCTTATTACTAAAAAATCCTTCTCAACAAGCATATTATAGCATTTCAAGGTAAGTATGAATAGTATACAGAAGATAATAAGCTATATTTGTATGATGTTTGATAGACTAGTAAATTAGAATCAACTTGATGACGATTCAGTTGACAAAAAGAAGCAATATATTCTTTTGTACTTACAAAAGAGGATGTATAATTAATATAGGGTTTTGAAGAACAAAATATCGTATTTGACTCAGTAGGGTTTTATCGATAAGGAGACTGAATATGATTAAAAAAAAGATTGCAGGTAAAACAATCATTGCTTTAGCAGTGCTTCTGGTATGTATGGGAACTATTAATATAGTTGCTAAAGCAGATGGTGATGAAGTAATAGAAGAAGGCATGGAAGAGTTATCCATAAGTTATAAAGAGGAAGCAATGGCTGCAGAGGAAGAAGTTCTTCCTTTGGAATTATTGTTTGTTGATAGTAAAATTGCATGCTACTCATCTGATTATAATGGCAATAAACTGACAGGCGTTAATAAGTTAGTTTATGATGCTGCAAAGGATAGAGCAGAGAAAATAGCTAAGGGAGAGGCATCAAGCTCTACTATTTCTGTTAATATTTCTTCTAATCCCAATGCAGGTCGCTTGTGGACATTGAGTGAAGCAGGAATTAGTAGCTGGATGGCAAGCGATGGCTCTTTAAGTTCAGAGGGTGCACAATTCATATATGAGAAAATAGGTTTTGATCCTGGTTTAGTTATAGATGCGTTGAAAAATGATTGTCCTTATGAAATGTATTGGGCTGGGCTTAGCTATTCTACAGGCGGATTTTCATTATCTGGTGATAGAAGTCGTTGTGGAATGGGAACAACGTTGACTTTATCTATAAGTGTAAGTGTTGATTATGCAGGCGCTTCATACTTTACAGTGGATACTACTAAGACTAGTTCGATTGCTATAGCTAGAGATAATGTATTAAAGATTGTAGAAGAGAATAAGGATAAGTCAGATTATGACAAATTAAAGGCCTACGCTATAAAGATTAGCGAATTGGCTGATTATAACGATGCTGCAGTTGAAAATATAGGTACTCCATATGGTGACCCATGGCAGTTAATATATGTATTTGATAATAATCCATATACTAATGTAGTATGCGAAGGTTTTTCTAAAGCCTTTCAATATCTTGTAGAGAATTCAACATTTGAAAGTGACGAAATCTATTCCATTATTGTAGATGGAAGAACTACTGATAATCATATGTGGAATATAGTTCATATGGATGATGGAAAAAACTATGTAGTAGATGTCACAGCCTGTGAAGAGTGGCATAGAAAGCGTGGTCAAAGTTCTCTTGCTGAAGCGTTCCTTAACTATGCGGTGTCAGGGGATGTGAATACAGAATATGTTATCGAAAGAGAACATTCAGTAGATACTCCATCTTATACATATAGTGTGGATACTAAGAAATTATATAGTGAGGAAGAGCTTACTATATCTAAAACACCATATGTTATTCCATGTAAAACACATACATATGTTGAAGTTGAGGAGTCTAAATATTTAAAAGATACTGCTAGTTGTAATTCACCAGCAGTATATTATAAAAGTTGTTCTGTATGTGGCAAAAAGGGTACAGAGTCTTTTGTTTCATCTGTTGCTCCTGGACATATTTATAGTAAACAGGTAGTGGATAGTAAATATCTTAAAAATGAAGCTACTTGTACATCTAAGGCTATATATTATAAATCCTGCACGTGTGGTGAGAAAAGCTTAACAGAAACATTTACAAGTGGAGATACACTACCACATACATATAATCAGGAAATACATACAGATAAGTATATTGCCAAGGAAGC
>JAKSSD010000097.1 GCA_024403275.1 Lachnospiraceae bacterium | reverse complement strand
AGCATACTGTAGAACGAATGCTGACTTAAATTCTGTGTTTATAAAAGTATAGTAAAAATAGAAAGTAATTGGATCAAAGGAGACAGTATAAGTTAGAGAGATTATGACAAAAAGAAATTAGCAAAAGGCACCAGTTTGAGGTGCCTTTTGTGTTTTCAAATATTATTCACGATTCTTGAGTGCATCTGTCATAGGAATCTTATTTACTGATAAAATGTGAAGTCCATTGATGCACAGATAAGCTACAATTCCAATTACTACAATTTCTATATAAACCCGCATAGGAAGGTAAAATGAGATGTAGCCGTCAATCATGCTGGATAGGAATACCAGAGTTCCTTTGAACATCCATATCTCCATTGGAATACATATAATTAGAGAAACTAAGACAACTATTGTAGTAGCTGTAAGATATAATTTACGAATCTCTTCTGGTCTGTATCCAAATACCTTCATATAGGAAATGGAAATGGCATTTTTCTCAATAACAACTTTAGTTATGATATAGAGAACAACCATATATACAATTACTGAGAAAATGTTTACAAACAGGATAACTGTATTAAAGGAACTTAACATCTGATTTGCAGCGCCAAGCAAATCGTCTCGTACAATAACCTTGCTAATGCAGCCTTCATCAATATCAAGTTTCTCATTTGAAAGAATACAGTTATATGAATCTGCATCCTTATCAAGTACATTTGCTAATATTTCTTTTTCAATAAATATAGCCATAGCAGCTTCGTATTGATAAATCTTTCTGACCTCAAAATGATAAATCTTATCGGTAGTTTTATCTGTCAGATTAAGTATGTCACCAACTTTAAGATTCATTTTATTGGCATAGGCAGATGAAACTGCTACTTCAGGTCCAAACCATGCGGAGCGAGTAAGTGGAACAGCTTCAGCCTCAGTGATTAATGCGCCATTAAAGAACTGGCTGTCCGAATCAATTCCATAAAATGTAATGCTAATGTCTTTCTTACCAAGTTCAAACCAGTCATCCATTTCATAGAGCATAACTTTTTCGCCCTTATCGGTGTCAGCTGGTGCCTTAAGAAGATACTGGTAATCATAAGGAAGCGATTTATCGATATCGTCTGTATAGTGATTCATCAGTGGTTTAAGACCAATACCAAACATCAGCATAAAGCTTGCGAAGAATATACCGAAGAAAAGCATCATATAACTGCCACGGTTTTGGATAATAACTCTCAAACGGAATCTGTTCATAAACGACCAGTTTGGAAGCTTAATATTCTTCTTGTCTTTACCCTTTTTAAGCTCTCTTCTAAGGAATTTTAAAGGTGAAAGAGAAAGTTTCTTAGCAAGCATATAATAGTTTATGAAAATCATTATTACTATAGGCAGCACAGTTGTAAGAATAAATATAGGAACATCAAAACTTATCTTAAGTGGTCCGACACTGTAGGTTGTGTAGTAAATATTCAGGAATGGCTCAATCATAACAGTGTAGCCAAGAGCATTACCTACAACTGAGCCTATAAGAGCAACAATAAGTGTTGGCTGCATATAATGCCAGATTATTTCTCCCTTTTTATAGCCCATGGACCTAAGTGTACCAATGATAACTGATTCACGCTCAATTGTATTGCCAGTAAGAATTGCAAAGATAAATGCAATCATTGCAACCAGCATGTACACAAAAACTACCATAAATGGACCGTCTGTTCCGATATCCATTTCCAGGAATGAAATACTTTGATTCTGGTCACGGTCAAGCATGTTATCAATTGTGACACCATTCATAAGAAGATACTTATAAGCTTCTTCAGCTTTTTCATTTTTTTCTGGAGTTTTCAGATTTCTATCTGTATATCTATAGCTGTAACGATATGTAAGATTGTTCTCATTTATCTCATTAAATCCTGATTCATCAAGAACAGAAACACAGAAATGTTGTGTGTTCATCATAAGATCAGTATTGTTCATGAAGAGTGAAGAGTAGTCAGGCAATGACACAGTTCCAATCACTTTATAATCCTTACCAAGAAGAGTAACGGTATCGCCAATATGGATATTTCTGTTTTTGGCAAATACATGATCAAGGGCAATTTCATTGTCCTTTGCAGGCATCTGACCTTCGAATAAAGTAGGAATATCCATCTTTGTTCTTTCGTTGAACATTACAACCTTGGTTGAATCTGGAAATTCTCTTTCAGTAGCATAGAAATTCTCTTCTATCCAGAAGCCTTCAGTTTCGAGGTGAGAAATGATTTCGTCTGACAGAGGCGCCTGAACTTCAATAAGTCCGTCCTCCTGGAAATTACCATCCTTGATATCTTCAAGGTAAGCTGTAGCGGCATTCATGGTTGTCTGAAATGCTGAACCGATGCAAATGGTACAAATCAGAATAATAATCATACCGAAATATTTAAGGAAATTCTTTTTGAAATCACGAGGCACTCTTTTATACAATGGATTACGCATGAATTTTCCTCCCCTTACCATTCAAGGTCCTTAGCAGTTATCTTGTCAGTATTCATTTTGTTAGAAACAATCTTTCCATCACGCAGTTTAAGAATACGGTCTGCCATAAGACTGATTGCCTGGTTGTGAGTAACAATAATCATTGTATTGCGATATTTCTGATTGATTTTCTCTATTAGTTCAAGAATATCCTTTGATGTTGTATAGTCCAACGCACCTGTTGGTTCATCAAAGAGAAGAAGAGGTGGATTTTTGATAAGTGCTCGACCAATGGCACATCGCTGCTGCTGGCCACCGGAAAGCTGATTTGGAAACTTGTTCTGATGCTCTGTTAATCCCAGAGTATCAAGTAACTCATCCATATCAAGTGGTGTATCCGTTAGATATGCACATACTTCTATGTTTTCTTTAATAGTAAGATCTGGAACCAGATTATAGAACTGGAATACAAAGCCAAGATTGTTTCGTCTATAGTCTGCCAAATCTTTTTCCTTCATATCATCTGTACAGAAGGTACCGATATCGATACATCCTTCATCTGCATTTTCAAGCCCCCCAATAATATTAAGAAGTGTAGATTTACCTGATCCGGAAGGTCCAAGTAGTACACAGATCTCACCATCATTGATTTCACAGTCAATTCCTTTCAGTACCTGTATGCGTGATTCCTTTTCCCCATAGAATTTTTGCACATTGTTGATTTTTACGTTCATGATAAGCTCCTTTCACATCACAGATACTCACTTCTTATGATTTGTTGCCGGCTTATTACAAACAAAAAAGCGAGTACATATTGCTGTACTCGCTAAATATTTGAATTGAACTCAGGGCGCGCACAGCATAACTAATCTGTGCCTCAGTCTCATCAATTAAGGTAAACCAGGTGTTCATCACACCATGATGTTGATTTACCGCACATTACTGCGCCGACTACTCCCTAAAGCTTACTGATAATTTAACGGACAAAAAATGATTTGTCAACAAGATTTGAAAATTTTTGTAGTACAAAAGAAATTAATGGGGCATAATTGAGTGTAGAAAAGACGCA
>JAKSSD010000096.1 GCA_024403275.1 Lachnospiraceae bacterium | reverse complement strand
TGACAAAAGAACCGTCCCTATGAACCACTGCCGTCATATTTAGAAGCGCCCTTCATCCACAACTTATAACTTGCATAAAATGCCAGAATGCCAATAACTGGCGACAACCATGTAAGGAGTGGCACATCATCTGGTCTAAGTATAGCAAGGCTTGGATAATAAGCCATAAATGCAACTGGCAAAATAAATGTAAAAATAAATTTAAACACATCATTAAATATTGTCACCGGATACTTGGCGTAATCCTTCATCTTAAGCGAAATATCTAAAAGCCAAAAAGAATTCTGTATCCAAAAGCAGGATGCAGCTGCTGCATTTTGAAGTGCCATCATAAATAATGAAGCTGTAATCAGTGCAATAATAGTCTCTATTATTAATAGAAATGTGACTGGTAATGACAGCTTAATCCATGCATAGATAAGAGTTACAAAACCAAATACCAGCTGACCTAAGCCCTTTACATCAAATACCTCTGACACATAATAGAACCATAAATTAATAGGACGAAAACAATATTTTACAAAATCACCATCATAAACATATCGGCGCAAACTCCAGTTATTATCTAATAAACACTGAGTAGGTGTGATTGAAATAAGTGAAAATCCATATAAGAAAAGGATCTCATAATATCCCCAGCCATTAATAGATGGAAACTTACCAAACATAATCAAAAATGCAATAAAGCCTGCTATATTAGTGGCCACCATACCTACAGTAGAAATAATAAAGTCAGAACGATAGCTCATCTTACTCTTAATGTCCTGCGCTATGATTTTAAAATAAATATTAATATAGAATGCAAGTCCCCTTCTTTTAAAAATCACATTTGTATTTGTATTTTCCATATCAACCTCCGTTTACAGTTACCTGCTTAATTGACACGCGCCAAAAAAATGAGCTAAACAGCGAAATAGCAATCACCCATAAAAGTGAAAATCCAAGCTTTGAAACAACTGTCTGCCAGTCTGGATCACGTGTCATAAGTAGAGTAAGTGGAGTATCATAAATAGCCCTAAATGGCAGGTACTTCACTACAGCTGATACCTTTTCAGGAAAGAATGCCAGTGGTATCATGGCACCTGATAGCAACGATACAATCATCTGCTTCATAATATTTATTCCCCAAATAGACTCAGTGTATAAGCATATGGTACCTACAATAAAATCAATATTGTAATTGATAATAATCGAAAAGATAAATGCTATAAGGAAATAGAGCAAATTGATACCAACTGGTATCGTTCCCTTAGTCATAAATCCTACGATAATAAGTGTCGGTATGAAGGTCACAAAAAAGTTTACAACCAGTCCACCAGAATTTTCCCAAAACACGAACTGCTTATATTTAAATGGTCTTAGCAGATCCAACACTATCTTACCGCTTTGAATATTACGACCTATCTCCCAAACAAGATAAAGCTCTACTACTCCATATAACGATGTGGCCAATACCAGATAGACCATGGTCATCTCAAATGTCATGCCATTTACCACATCAGTACCAGCAGATGCAAATATTGCCTTCCATAAGAAATATATAAGTGTCAAATAAAGAAGGTTTCCCAGTACCATTACGAACAGGGCTAGACGCCACTGCAGGGTTTCAAGAACTCCAAGTCTTGTCAAAGCAAAATATTTTTTTAGCTTATCCATCTATCCCTGTACCTCCTTCATATATTTTTTTAATTACCTCTTCTGTAGAGATTTCTTCTAACTGCATGTCTCTTATGTTATGGCTTTCCTGAATCATTTCAAGTACCTTCATGACACGAACCTTCTCTTCATTTACAAGAATCGATATCCATGTGTCATCATTTGAAATAGAGACTTCATATGACGCAAGCTCTGTGTTAAGCTGTTTAACTACTTCTTCTATATCTTCCTTGAGTCTAATCTTAAGTGTTCTATAAGCGCCAAAGTATTTTTTAAGATGCTCAATATCATTGTCATAAAGCATCTTACCTTTATCAATGATCACTATTCTCTCACAAAGTGCGTCTACATCACCCATATCATGAGTAGTAAGAATAACTGTAGTATTCTTTTTCTTATTAAGTCCTAAGATCATCTCACGTATCTTACTTTTCATGGCTACGTCTAAACCAATAGTAGGCTCATCAAGAAATACGACCTTTGGATTATGCAAGAACGCTGCAAGTATATCGCTAAGAGTTCTCTGTCCAAGGGACATCTGGCGAACTGGCTTATGGAGCAATGACTCTAAATCCACCATGCTGGCATATAACTCAAGCATGTCGTTGTAATCCTTGTCACTTATCTGATAAATATCTTTTAACAGCTTGAAGGACTCTACTAATGGAAGAGCCCACCATAGCTGGGATCTCTGACCAAATACAACACCTATCTCCTGACTATTCTTGGTTCTATCCTTATAAGGCACACGATTATTTATAATGAGCTCACCACTACTAGGTTCGAGAACCCCTGTCATCATCTTAATCGTAGTGGATTTACCAGCACCATTTGGTCCAAGGAATCCTACTATTTCGCCTTGTACCACATCAAGATTTATATTATCTACTGCTCGAACTATTTTATAATCACGAGAAAATAGATCCTTTATACTTCCCTTAAGCCCTTCGTGTCTATTTAAGGCTTTAAATTCTTTAGTAACATTTTTAAGTTCAATTATTTTTTCCATTCTAAATACCTCTTAGACTTATTCACCGCGATGTGATACAATCACAATATAACACTCCGGTATATAAAAAAAGATACTTTGTAGTATAATTTTATAACAATATTACGCTAATTGTTATTTTGTTATAATATCTCCGATATATTTCATCAATGATTATTTTGTTATAAAAAGGTTGGATTTTGTTATGATAAGAGCAAATGTAGGCTTGATTGCAAAACGAGAAGATGGTTCAGAAATCGTAAATTATCAAAATGATGATTTTCCATCATACCTTCATGTAGGTAATGTATTCCCTGGCGCAAGCTGGACAAACAAACCTCACTTTCATGAAGATCTGGAGTTCATCACTATAACCAAAGGCAAAACTGGTTACAACATTAATGGAGAACAGATATATCTGGAACAGGGTGATACTCTGATGGTCAATAAAAATCAGATTCATTACAGCTTTACTACTCAACCAGAAAGCTGTTCTTATTATATTGCCATATTGCATCCATCACTTTTATGCTCAAGCTATTTTGTGCAGGCACACTATGTTGAACCTATTATAAATAATCAAAATATTCCATATGTACTTATAAAACATGATGATCCATATGCAGAAAAAATATATTTCAGAGTAGAAGAACTCATTGATTCCATTGATTCAGAACTAAGCATTACCATATCATTTTTGGCTTTGTTCAACGGTATCTTTTCATGGTGTCGTGGCCATTATATGCTTGATCATCCTGCACATGTATCAAACACAGACTCCAGCTTTAAGCTGATGCTAAAATTCATTCAATCCAATTATGCTAAGCAACTTACACTCTCCGACATAGCTAAAGCCGGCGATGTCAGCAAGACGCACTGTAACACATTATTTAAACGCTTTACAGGCAGTACTCCTATAG
>JAKSSD010000095.1 GCA_024403275.1 Lachnospiraceae bacterium | reverse complement strand
GAAATGTCCCCAATCATCATAGTGTCCTGTACCCTGGTAAATATCTGCATAGCTTCTGGCTTTATCAGCTGCAACGTAAAAGCCACATTCAATACCATAACTTGCACATATCTGATTGAATTCCTGTGAATTAGCAAAGCCTGCAAAAACCTGATCTCTTGTCTTAACCTTATTGTTCAAATAATTTAACCAATTATATTTTCCACCCAGGTCATATTGTCTTCCCATGAAGGCTATGTAAAGATTTTCTACATACTGCTCATTAGATAATTCTAATGCTTCATATTCTGAACTCTTAATATAGTTTGCTGCACAAGCGATACCAGTAAGCTCACCCTTAAGCATTCCTTCAACCCAGTATGCCTGGCCTTCTTTATCTCCTATTCTTCCAAGGCAGGTTTTGTATAATCTTTCTACGAAAAGATTTATATTATTGACTCTGCCTATATCATAATCATTAGTATAGAAACCAGCAGTAATTCCGTATTTATAACACAAGTCATAAAATTCTTTAGAGTTAGCAAAGCCTGCAAAGACTTCCTTTCTCGTCATGCCCTTGCTCATCTGGCCGCACCAGTAATCATAACCGTCCTGGTCTGCTTCTCTACCCATGAACATTGTATATAAGTCATTTACGAAATCTTTGTCTTCTCTATTCTGAGCTTCATATTCTTTACTAAAGATAAATTCATATACTACTGTTGAACCTACCAACTCACCATTGGTAATCTTTGCTTTCCAGAAATCAAATCCAACCTGATCCGGATCTCTTTGTAATGCCACCTTATAGCAACGGGTTACAAAATCATCCACTCCGCTTTCTGCTTTAGCATTAATTGTAATCTGAGGTAATATCACTAATATCATAATAAACGAGAGCAATACCCCTATGCTTCTTTTCATTATTTTTTTCAAAATAGCACCTCCTAATTTTATTTACATTAATTCGTTTCCAATTCAGTATAAATAAGCTTTAACTGTCTTTTATCTTCATCTGAAAGATATTCCTCTGAATTTGCAAGATTATACCAGTATCTTGATTTTTCAGTATCTCTAACTATACCTGTTTTGCTATCTCCTGCTACATAAATAGAAGCAAGCATAATCATACACTGTACATTTCCTTTTTTAGCGCCTTCTTCATAATATAACATAGCTTTGTTTACGTCCTGCTCAACACCCTTACCACCATAGTAGGCGTTAGCTAAAAATGCATAGCCAAGATTGTTTCCACATTCCATTGACACCTGGAAATATTCAACTGCCTTTTCATAATCCTGTTCACATCCACCAAGACCACTAAAGTAATAGACACCTAAAGCAAATAAGCAGTTTGATTCCTCTAACTCTGCTCCTTTACTATACCATTCATAGGCTTCAATCTTATTTCCAGCGATTTCACACATTTCTCCCTTGAAGAAAAAGCTTTCTGGAACGTTATTATTAATAGCTGTTGTTAAATAACTGTCTGCTTTATCAAAATCAGGCATATCTGTTCTGCCTTCATATGATTTTGTATATATCTTAGCCAATTCTAAATAAGCTTTTTCATCGCCTGTTTCTGCTGCCATAATATAATAAGAGATTGCCTTGTCAACATCGTACCATTCTGATTTTTCATCACTAATATAAAGTTCAGCCAGCTTATCATAACCAAGATATACACCACTAGCTCCGGCAAGCAAATAAGCAGAAAACATAGAGCGCGCATATGTGTCTTCTTTAGTACTATCGTATAAAGCCTCTTTTACAATACCTTCTACCAGATAACCCTTGTAGTAACAAGATGTTTCAAGAAAATCTATATATGATTTAACTGTTTCTTTGCTGCTTTCATCATCAATTGTCTTGGCATATTCTAAGATTTCACTATAATATGCCTCATAGCTTCCATACTGAATAGAATTATTAAAATAAATAAAGGCTTTAGAATCATCTTCCTCGCAGCCAATTCCTTCTGCGTATGCGCGTCCAAGAAGATAATAAACTTCTGCGATAAAAGGTTCATCCTTCTTTACCAAAGCCACTTCATCAATGTTAGATAAAGCATTTTTTACAAGCTCCTCGCCCTTCGCATTCATGCCTTTATCATAATAAGCGATTCCCTTTGCAAGAATTGCATAGTAATTATCAGGTTCGCAATAATCATAATAGCTAATAGCCATATCAAAATCTTCATCGACAGTAAATCTCAATGAATTGCCATATATGTAGCCTAACATAAAATAAGCATTCTCATCATTTTTAACCGCCTCTTTTTCAAAGCAGTCATAAGCGTCTGCTGGACTATACTCCTTGCCAGTATTCGTATGTAAATACTTATATCCTTCAGAAACCTTTTTACTTTTTCGGCCAACCCTTGCAAAAATAGAGCCCAGGGTGCACATAAATATAATAAGAAATACAAGAAAGATTGGAATAAGAATTAAAAACACCTTAAGAACGACATTTTTCTTCTTTGGTTTACGTGTATTTGCTATATTTTCAACACTTTCCCTTGCCTTCTCAGTATTAGCTTGTATTAAATCATCTTTCTTATCAAGACTATTTTCGCTTACCTTAACTTCCTCAGCTACTTCCTGATTTTTCATTTTAGAAATACCATTAGCAGCAAACAATTTAGCGTAAGCATCTTCATAATTATTATTAGAATATTTATCCCACCAAATTGCCTGAAGACGATTCATTCTCATTGCCATTCCCATTGGCAAATCAACCTCTTCAAGATATACAAGCAACTGCTCCTTATCTAAGTCTCTTGAGAAATTCAACTCATCCTTGCAATTTTTAGAATCTATATAAGCTGAAGTAACAAATGCTACAAAATATGAACATTCATTAATATGCTTTGCAATATTTTCATCCCATTCAGTTCCAGGATCTATTCCCTCATCATACCAGACGTTATAGCCTTCCTTAATAAGTCTATCAACTATAGGGATAACTTTTTTACTGTCTTTATGGGCATAACTTATAAATATATATGGTTTTGTCTCATCGCAAGTACATTTAATCATAATATTCTTGATTCTCCATTTACAATATTACTCTACTATATTATAACTCCTATTCTAATTCAACAAATATCCATTAGGAATAAGAAAACAAGCCAGGTAGCAAAACTAATATCTTGAAGCATTTTTATTTTCCACATACTTTTCAAAAAGTACCTGACATTCATCTCTTTTATTCTCTTCAAGAGTAAGAATGTCACTTTTGCCACTTAAGAATTCATAGAATATATCATCCCTGAAGCCAATTTTATCTGTATCATCAACTGTACATCCATAGTAGGCCTTTGAAATATTAGACCATAAGATTCCACCTAGACACATTGGGCATGGTTCAGCAGTTGTATAAATCTCACAACCGGACAAATCATGAGTTCCAAGATTACTGCAGGCATCTCTTATCGCCTCCATCTCTCCATGACAGGTTGGATCATGCTTTAACAAAACTCTGTTATGGCCTCTTCCTACAATCTTTCCATCCTTAACAATAACTGCACCAAAAGGTCCACCGTGGCCTTTCTCTATTCCTTCATAAGCTTCCTTTAAAGCTTCTTCCATATATTCCATATTTA
>JAKSSD010000094.1 GCA_024403275.1 Lachnospiraceae bacterium | reverse complement strand
TGACAGGAAAAGCTATGACGAAGACGGATTCTTCAGAGAATTCACAGAGAGTCGGCGATGGTGATTTATAAACGCCCGTCTCAAAGCAAGAATTTAGAGATTGCTTTGGGACTTTTTTTTTACAAAGCAATCGGAAAGGACTAAAATAGTTAAATAAAAAAGGAGGCAATTATGAGCACAAAGGTACAGACAAACAACGCACCAGCAGCAATTGGACCTTACTCTCAGGCAGTTAAAGTGGGTGACTTAGTATTCACTTCAGGTCAGATTGCACTTAGCCCTGAAACTGGTGCCCTCGTCGGTAATACTATCGAAGAGCAGACACATCAGGTATGTAAAAATCTCAAAGCAGTATTAGAAGAGGCAGGTTCTTCACTATCAAATGCAGTGAAAACAGTCTGCTTCCTAGCAGATATAAATGATTTCGCTAAATTCAACGCCGTGTATGGCGAATATTTTACAGAGAAGCCTGCACGTTCATGTGTAGCAGTTAAAGATCTTCCAAAGGGAGCATTAGTCGAGGTAGAAGTTGTAGGCGAGATTGCGTAATCTGGCCTTGGCAATACCAATGTATCCAGTACTGCAAGCAGGCTTTAAAATAATAAAAAACAAGCTTAGTTTGATGTAGTAGTTACAGGAAATTTAGATTAAATTGGTGCAGTATACCATATATCTGATATAATGAGTGATGGTATGACAAAGGAAGGATGCGTTGAAGGTGGACGTATCATTGTTAATAATATTAAATAAAAAGGAAGGAAAATCATGATTCTTTCAGGCGCAGATATACTTGTAAGAGTATTAATTGAACAAGGTGCTAAGACTGTATTTGGTTACCCTGGCGGACAGATTCTTAATGTATACGATAGTCTCTATAAATATCAGGATGAGATTACACATATATTAACTGCTCATGAGCAGGGTGCAGTACATGCAGCAGACGGATTTGCAAGAAGCACTGGAGAAGTTGGCGTTGTATTAGCTACTTCAGGACCAGGTGCAACTAATTTGGTAACAGGTATCGCTACAGCATATCTTGATTCGATTCCACTCGTTGCAATAACAGGTAACGTACCAACAACTCAGATTGGTACAGATAGTTTCCAGGAGATTGATATCACTGGTGTAACACTTCCTATTACAAAGCATAATTATTTTGTAGGAGATGTTGAAGAACTTGCGGATGTATTAAGAGAAGCATTCAGATTAGCTAAATCAGGTCGACCAGGCCCAGTATTAGTTGATGTTCCAAAGGATGTTCAGATAAAGAAGTGTGACTTTGTAGAGAAGGAAGTTGTGAAGGCTGATCCAACTCAGGCCGCTAAGGACGTAAGAATTGAAGAGGCAGCAGAGCTTATTAATGAGTCAGAAAGACCATTTATCTATTTCGGTGGTGGTATGATTTCTTCAGGAGCACAGGAAGAAATGTTAGAATTAGCGGAGAAGATTGATGCTCCAATCGGATGTTCATTAATGGGTCTTTCAGGAATTCCAACAGACCATCCAAGATTCCTTGGAATGCAGGGAATGCATGGTCATTATGCATCTAGTGTTAGTATGCATAAATCAGACTTAATCATTTCTTTAGGCGTTAGATTTAATGACAGAGTTACTGGTAACAGAGCTAAGTTTGCTACCAGTGCAAATATTGTACATATCGATGTAGATGGTTCAGAGTTATCAAAGACTGTTAATGCAGCAGTTGGATTAAGAGGAAATATTAAAGATACTCTTAAGAAACTCTTACCACTTATCAAAGAAAGTAAGAAAGAAGCTTGGCAGGCTAAGGTTAAGGATTTAAGAGAAGAAGAACTTGAATATCTTGACAGACGAGATGGCCTTACACCAAGAAACGCAATTCTTACTCTTAATAAATATTTAGGAGCAAATACAGCAATTGCAACAGATGTTGGACAGCATCAGATGTGGACAGCTCAGAATGTACATTTTGTTAATCCAAGAAGATTTATCTCTTCAGGTGGTTTAGGAACAATGGGCTTCGGTTTGGGAGCAGCAATTGGTGCAGCTTATGGTACAGGTGAGAAATCAGTTCTTGTTACTGGTGATGGTAGCTTTGGTATGTGCTTAAATGAAATGGCAACAGCAGCTACATACAATGTTCCAGTTGTAGTACTTCTTATTAACAATGGTGTGCTTGGAATGGTTCGTCAGTGGCAGACATTGTTCTTTGACAAGCATTATTCAAATACAATTCTTGATCGTAAGACAAACTTTGTTGAATTAAGCAAAGCATTTGGTGCAAACGGTGAGGATGTTAAGACATTAGATGAACTTGATGCAGCATTAGAGAGAGCATTTAAGGCAGATGGACCTTATTTGATTAACTGTTTGATTGATAAGGATGAATTTGTACTTCCAATGCTTCCTCCAGGTGGTAGCATGGATGAGATAATTGTAAAGGTAGGTGACTAATATGAAGCAGTATACAATAGCAGTATTGGTTAACAACCAGTTCGGTGTATTAAACCGAGTAACAAGTATGTTCAGACGTCGTCAGTTCAATATCATCGCCTTATCTGTTAGTGAAACAGAATCAATTGAGTATTCTCGTATCACTGTAACATTTGAAGGTGAGGAGATTTCCAAGCAGCAGCTTGTTAATCAGTTATATAAGTTACCCGATGTTGATTCTATTAAGGATTTCTCAGATCAGACTTCTCTTAGCTATGATTTATTATTAATCAAGATGAAGAATGAGCCTGATACAAGAGAAGACATCAGAGCAGCGGCACAGGCATTTAGCGCAGAAACAGTTGACTATGCCAAGGACTCAATGGTATTCAGACTTACAGATAGTCCAAGAAGAATAGATGATTTCATTAATCTTATGAGAGATTACACAATTCTTGAAATCTGTAGAAGTGGTAGTATTTCCCTTGAAAAGGGTAGCAATACAATTAAACAAATGAACAATATTTAAAAAGGAGAATAAAAAATGGCAAGAATTTTTTATCAGCAGGATTGCGATTTACAGAAGTTAAATGGAAAGACAGTAGCAATCATTGGTTACGGTTCACAGGGACATGCACATGCTCTTAACTTAAAGGACAGCGGCGTTAATGTTATCGTTGGTCTTTACGAAGGTTCAAAGAGCTGGGCAAAGGCTGAAGCTCAGGGACTTAAGGTTATGACAGCAGCAGAAGCAGCTAAGGCAGCTGATATCATCATGATTCTTATTAACGATGAGAAGCAGGCTAAACTTTACAAAGAATCAATCGAGCCAAATCTTACAGAAGGTAAGACACTTGCATTCGCTCATGGTTTCAACATTCACTTCGGATGTATTAAGCCACCAGCAAATGTTAACGTTATTATGATCGCTCCTAAGGGACCAGGACACACAGTACGTTCAGAGTACCAGGCAGGTAAGGGTGTTCCTTGTCTTATCGCTGTTCATCAGGATGCTACAGGTGATGCTTGGGATCTTGGTCTTGCATACGCACTTGGTATTGGTGGAGCAAGAGCTGGCGTTCTTGAGACAAACTTCCGTACAGAGACAGAAACAGACCTCTTTGGTGAGCAGGCTGTTCTTTGTGGTGGTGTATGTGCACTTATGCAGGCTGGTTTTGAAACACTTGTTG
>JAKSSD010000093.1 GCA_024403275.1 Lachnospiraceae bacterium | reverse complement strand
TTATTAGTATGCTCTCCTTTGTTAGTGGAAATAGAATCATAAACTTTCATATATAGTCCTCCTTTAATTTAACAAAGCTCGTTACCGAATAATAAGTTCCACCAGTTAAATACGTAGTTGTCTGCGAGTTCACATGCTACCATTAAAAAGTCATTTGCCATTTTAAGTTCCTCCTTATAAATATAAAAATTAAAGAGCCTCATACATTTCTGTACAAGACTCTTACTTACAAAAAAAAAAATGAGAAGTGTTATCTCCTACCTCCTATAACACTCACGGAGCATGTCTCCGTATCCTCGATCTGGGATTAACCAGACTCATTACGACTTTACGTTGTTATTTCTCATAATACCCCAAGAAAAATTCGCGAACTATCAAAGCCCGAGTTTAGTCCAAAGACCATTCTCGATGTCGTTCTTATGTTTTAACATATATTCAGACATTAGCAACTCTCCTACTTTTCCTGAAATTTCTTCTACACTATGTTCGCCAGTAAAAGTATAGATACCTGGTACGTCAGTGTCGAAATTAGAATATAAACTATCATCTGCCTTTTCACGACGCATCCACTCATCAGCTATACGGTTCGGACGTCTCATAGTTCTAGTGTTGAAATCGAGATCTAGATAAATACATTTGCTATCAGGATACTTCTTCTTAATACGTTTCCAGAATTCAGGATCTCCTATAGCCACATACCAGAAGTCAGAGAAGTTCTTTTTCTTCCAGCCATATGACCATACTCCTTCAGTAGTCTCATACCTTCTTATTTCAATAAACTGATTAGCAGCTTCCATAGCTTTGAACTCAGCATCAGTAACGAAAGTATAATCATTATCATTTTCGTCACGTCTTGGTCTAGTAGTCACCTGTTCTATCTTGCCATAGAATTCCTTTTCGACCATATGTTTCATGAGGGTAGATTTTCCACTACCCTGTCTTCCAGTTATTACTATAATCATTATTTATCCTCCTTCATGTTCATAAGTTCATTGTATTCAGCGATTTCGTCCTCATTCCATCTAGCAGGTTTGTATCCCATATTTATACCGTGACAAGCTGTAAAGTTTGGACATTTAGGACAACTGCCTTCGTAACCGTCACAGAAAGAAACAAGCTCATCGTATGGAGTAGTTGGCTGAGTTTCTGTTTCCTCTACTACTTCGAACTCCCATTCAAGATTCGACATAGCATTTATATGTTCGAGTCTCTTAGCAAGGTTATCACGTTCTTTTATAAGATCCGTCATCTGTTTATCTTTTATATCACGTCTTTTGATCATTTCATTAAGATAACAACACTTATCTACGAGAGCAGTATTTTCTTTCTTAAGCTCTTCATACTTCTTCTCAGTTTCTATAAGTTTCATAGCTACGTCTTCCGACGAATAGCAATATGCCTTATGTTCTTTGAATAACGTATCATATTTCTTCTTGCATTCCAGAAGCTCAGCCAAAGCTTCATTTGTAACATACGTGCCTTTAACTGCTATGCCTTCAGTCACTTCTCTATAAGCCTCGAAGTCCTTGTAAAGTGCCTGGTATTTCTTTAAAAGTGTTTCGTATTTATTCATATCATCTTCTCCTTTAAAATATTCTTCAGCTTCTTTATTTGCTATAGTACTATTCATCCAGTTATCAACGTATTTCTGTGGGTCACATTGTAGTTCGTACTGTGTGATAGCTGTTATATCTTTTCCGTATTCTCCTCTTTCAATAAGTGATTTTAAAGAATACATAAACAGGTCTCTGCAGAATGGTACTCTTTCATTACCAAAAGCATTTAATAACATTTCACTTGTAATTTTAATCATACGTTCTCCTCCAATACTTTGTAAATATCGTCCATATTAATACAGGTTCTTGCGTTGTCTTTTATAAACTGTAGTGCTTCTCTACACGTCATAGAACTGTAGCGCATCTGTGACAACCCTAAACGATGAAGTTGCCAAGTAAGTGTACATTTCTGTTCCGATGTTAAACTATCTCCCAATAACAAATCTTTTATATACATTTTATCCTCCTTATTTTTCATTTCCAGTTAACGCCCAGATGTAGAGAGCGATTGCTACAGCTATATAAATCCGTACATAGAAGTATATAAATAGCATACACCCTCCTTAATCTGTCATGCTTTTAGCCCCACTATCCTGAAGGTATGAACTAACACGTTCCGCCCATATAATATCTCCATTTATAAATGTATCTATTGCTACTCTGTTTCCGAGCATTATGGACAGAAGCTTCTCCATCCACATGCCCTTATCAACATTACCTCTAGTTAATACAATATCTCCAAGTATTACTATACCGTCGTTCTTTAGTACTTCTATATCACGATCTATTAAATATACCTTCATATTAAATCTCTCCAATCATATTTCCTATAGAATATAAATTAGTTACTACTGTTCATATACAGTCTAAAGAGTTCCACTACAACGTCCCATGCCTGTTCTTCACTCAGATCACACTTCTTTACGAGTGTATCTCTAGCAGAAGCCATAGCGTCTCCTACTGTTTTGAGAACACTATTGTCCTTATTATCAAGGTCTTTTGTAAATTTAAAATCTAACATATCATTTCTCCTTTATTTCAAATACTTCAACTTTGCGTTTGCTATTATCTACGATATAATCTTTGCCGTAACGAAATATTTTATTAATACCTTTCTTGTGTATTCCGTGTTCTTCGAAGAATATTTCTTTACGAATTATGCCATTCATCAACTTTTTGTCCTTCACCTGAACCAAATCGCACTTCATCTCCGTCAGGTTCATAATACCACACCTCTCTTCCATCTACTACTAAAGTGATTTCTTCTATATCATGTATAAAGATAGGGTCTTTAGCGCCACCAGGGAATGTAAATGTTATATATTCCTCATGACTATCCTCATAAGTATAGTTCACCTTAGCTCTGTCTTTTGAAGCTATAATATCAATATACGTCATTACTCTAGGCAGGTTCTCATACTGCTGCTGATATCCGTTGCCTAAAGTGTTATAGTAGTGTCTTGGTACTCTTAAATATAAATTATTATCCATTAGTTACGAACTCCTTCTATTAAATGTGTCCAGTCATTATCTGCTCCAGTTTCTGTAAAGAGACAATACTTGTTTACTGCATCTATGCCCTCTCTAACAAACGTTCTCCATTCTTCAAGCTTGTGGTTAGAACGCCATAAACATATCTGTAAGAATGTTTCGAGATTCATCATAAGATCCGCCTGCTGCAAATAGTTAGAGCCGAGACAGTCTATAAGTTCTCTCCATACTTCAGCACGTTCTTTTATAGCCTGTGCTTTATGATACTCATAATATGCTTTGTTCATTGGCTGTTCTACTAAGCTATCTTCTTTTATTTGCTCGTTCAGTTCAAGATATCTATTTCTTAAATTGTTAAGATGATAAATCATATCTTCGAACAGAAGCCAACCATCCCGAGACTTGATATGTTCGTGAGTGAAGTCATCTTTAGTAAATTCTTTAGATGTTATTTTATGCATTGTACTGCAGCTATTTCTTACAGTTCCTATCTTATAAGTATCTGCTTCTTTCCACCAGAGTAACGGTGCTTTTAGTCTGAACATTACTGGTATTTCTCTTAAGAACTTTCTTTCGCATGGATTGTTGATTAATAACCTCATGAGCCCGAAGTCAGCATTTCCGACGCCTTTTCTTATGTTCTGTCCTCTAGGATCGTTATAATCCTGAATACGTCCTAAAAGCTTATTATTATTTGTAGCCCAGGTATCCATTTTATCCCAAGAGTTCTTTGGATTTCTCATTGAATATATAACTTCCTGCATCCAGTCTGCTGATGGTCCTACTGTTT
>JAKSSD010000092.1 GCA_024403275.1 Lachnospiraceae bacterium | reverse complement strand
CCTTCTGGATACCACAACCCATTACCTGAGTTACTGTCATACCAGTTACACCAAGTTCATTGAGGGCTTTCTTAAGAGCATCATATCTTGATAATTTAGCAATGATAACAACCTTGCTAATACCTGTAGATTCGATAACTGTAGGGTTAACAACCTGTACAGCTGCTTCTTTCTTAGCTTCAGAAGCTTTTTCGTATTCTTCCTCACCAAGATCTGTGTTATCGTTAACATCCATTGTCATTGTGTTAGAAATATCCATAATTGCAAATCCTGAATATGCTGATGGAAGACCATGCTCTGTAGAGTCAAGACCTTTAAGTTCTTCTTCCTCAGATACTCTAAGACCGATAGTTTTCTTAAGTACAAAGAATGCAATTGTAATTGTTACTACTGTCCAAGCGATTGTTACGCCCATACCGCCTAACTGTTTGATAAGCTGTGTTAATCCACCACCATAGAAGAGACCTTCGTTAATCTCAGCTACTGCAAAGCCAGGAGCTGTTTCTGTTGCGAAGAGACCAACTGCGATTGTACCCCAGATACCGTTGAACATATGAACTGCTACAGCACCTACAGGATCATCTACGTGAAGAACATTGTCACATAACCAAACACCTAATACTACGAGTAAACCAGATACTAAACCAATGATTGCAGCACCTGCGCAATCTGTTACGTCACAACCAGCTGTAATACCTACAAGACCTGCAAGGGCAGCGTTGAGACACATTGAAACATCAGGTTTACCATATCTAATCCATGTAAATATCATACATGTTACAGTTGCTACTGCTGGAGCTACTGTTGTTGTTAAGAAGATTGAACCAAGTGTACCAAGATCAGTTGCAGCTGCACCGTTGAAACCGTACCAACCAAACCAAAGAATAAATACACCAAGAGCACCAATTACTAAGTTATGACCTGGGAAAGCATTGACTTTTTTAACTTTTCCTTTAGCATCTTTAACAAATTTACCAATACGTGGTCCGAGCATTGCTGCACCGATAAGGGCACATATACCACCAACCATATGAATACAGTTAGAACCTGCATAATCGTGGAAGCCCCAGTTTACGAGGAAACCATCTGGGTTCCATGTCCAGTGAGCTTCGATTGGATAAATAAGACCAGAGATAACAGCTGAATAAATACAGTAAGTAGAGAACTTTGTTCTTTCAGCCATAGCACCTGATACGATAGTAGCTGTTGTAGCACAGAATACTAAGTTAAATACAAATCCTGAATAATCGAAGTTTGAAAAATCTCTAAATACATCAAAGTTGAATCCGCCTACAAATCCATTCCAGGATTTACCAAGCATCAAAGATGCACCAATTAAGAACCACATTACTGTACCTATACAAAAGTCCATGAGGTTCTTCATAATGATGTTACCTGAGTTCTTTGCTCTTGTGAAACCTGCCTCACACATTGCAAAACCTGCCTGCATCCAGAATACTAATGCAGCACCAACCAGGAACCATACACCAAAGACATTGTCAGTGACAAAAGATAATACGTCTTGGATTTCCATATAATCATCCTCCTTAAAGTTAATTAAAAACGCGCCACACTTATCTTGTGTGACGCGCCTTTGCGTTCTAATTTAATAATTTTTAGATTTATACGTAGAATAACATATCTGCGTATGTTGGATATGGCATATACTCAGCTGGAATATATTCCTCTGCCTTATCAGCAACACATCTGATCTTATCCATATCATCAATAATTGTTGTCTGATAGAACTTAGCTAATTCAATGCTATCTTCCATTGCTTCTGCCTTTGCTGTATCAGCCTTAAGAGTTTCAAGTAACTCATAAATTGTTTCATACTGCTCTGACATCTTCTCAATAACAGCTGTTTCAGCCTTAATAGAAATCTTATCTGAGATACACTTCTTCTTGCTAGCTGTATCAATAAGCTTCTCTGTAGATGTTGCAAGAGCTGGTAAGAACTGATGAGCAACCATATCAGCAAGTGTCTTAGCTTCAATATGAAGTACCTTGCAGTAGTTCTCAATCTGAATCTCATATCTTGAATCAATTTCACTAGTTGTGAAAATACCATGCTTTGTAAATAATTTAATGTTCTTATCTTCTACGAATACTGGAAGTACATCTGGAGTTGTCTTGTAGTTGTATAAGCCTCTCTTAGCTGCTTCATCAACCCACTCATCTGTATAACCATTACCGTTGAAGATAACTCTCTTATGCTCGATAATATTCTTCTTAAGAAGTTCATGTACTGCCTTGTCAAAGTCAGCCTTAGGAACATCCTTTAATTCATCATAGAACTGGCTTAAAGCTTCAGCTACTGCTGTGTTAAGAACGATGTTTGGTCCTGCTACTGAAAGTGATGAACCAAGTGATCTAAACTCAAACTTATTACCTGTAAATGCAAATGGTGATGTTCTGTTTCTATCTGTTGTATCCTTGAAGAAATGTGGAAGAACTGTAGCACCAGTTTCCATTTTAACCTTCTGCATCTTAGCAAGAAGTTCATCTTTTTCAATCGCATCGATTACAGCTGTAAGCTCATCACCAAGGAAGATTGAAATGATAGCAGGTGGTGCTTCGTTAGCGCCAAGTCTGTGATCGTTTCCTGCGCTTGCAACTGATAATCTCATTAAATCTGCATATTCATCAACTGCCTTGATAACTGCTACAAGGAAGATTAAGAACTGAATGTTTTCAGCTGGTGTCTTACCTGGCTCAAGGAGGTTGTCGCCTGTGTTAGTAACCATTGACCAGTTGTTATGCTTACCAGAACCGTTGATTCCTTCGAATGGTTTCTCATGTAACAAGCAAACATATCCATGCTTGTCAGCTACCTTTCTCATTACATCCATTGTTAACTGGTTGTGGTCAACTGCTACGTTTGTTGTATCAAATACTGGAGCTAACTCGTGCTGACAAGGAGCAACTTCGTTGTGCTTTGTCTTAGCTGGAATTCCAAGCTTCCAGAGTTCTTCGTCAAGTTCATGCATGAAGTCTGCTACTCTTGGTTTTAATGTACCGAAGTAGTGATCTTCCATTTCCTGTCCCTTTGGTGGTTTAGCACCAAGAAGAGTTCTTCCAGTGAAGATTAAGTCCATACGTTTCTTGAAATCTTCTTTATCAATTAAGAAGTATTCCTGTTCTGGACCAACTGTTGTTGTAATGCTTTCTACTTCTGTATTTCCTAAAAGCTGAATCATCTTAACAGCTTCTTTGTTAAGTGCTTCCATTGATCTAAGAAGTGGTGTCTTCTTATCAAGTGCTTCACCTGAGTAAGAACAGAATGCTGTAGGAATGTATAATGTTCCGTCCTTAATGAATGCCGGTGATGTAGGATCCCATGCTGTATATCCTCTAGCTTCGAATGTAGCTCTAAGACCACCTGAAGGGAAACTTGATGCATCAGGCTCACCTTTAATTAATTCCTTACCTGAGAAATCCATTATTACTTCACCATTGCCCATTGGTGTAATGAAGCTATCGTGCTTCTCAGCTGTTGTTCCTGTAAGTGGCTGGAACCAGTGAGTGAAGTGTGTTGCACCATTTTCTACTGCCCAAGCCTTCATTGCTAATGCTACTGCATTTGCTACTTCAATTTCCAAATGTGTATTTTTATCGATTGTCTTCTTTAATGCTTTGTAAATGTCTTTAGGTAACTTATCTCTCATTACCTTATCGTTGAATACTAGACTTCCGTACATTTCTGGTACTAAACTACTCATAATCTTTTTTCTCCTTTCAATGGTTCTAAGCCGGCTGGCCTTACCTGCTTTTGACCAAAACAGAAAAGGCGCTCTGGAATTTCTCCAAAGCGCCTTTGCCTTTATGCTATGTACTATAAAACTTCATTTTTCGATTGTCAATATTTTTTTGAAAAATTTTTAACAATCTTTTTTATCCTTA
>JAKSSD010000091.1 GCA_024403275.1 Lachnospiraceae bacterium | reverse complement strand
CATAAAATTCTTGTCATTTCATCTCCGTCCATCTCTACTAACGGAGTAATCATTTTGATTTTTTCCATAATTAATCTCACCTTTTAAATTTTATAAAAATAATGGTAAACCATATTCTTCACAAATATTATTAACCTGCTCAACAATTTCGTTATCAGTAAGAACAGTTACACGTCCTTCTTCATACTGTTTATCAACCCACTCTTTGAGTTTAACAACAATATCATCCTTCTTATCAAGCATTGAATCACCCTTAAGATGATAATGAGCATTCATCCAGTGAGCAATACCAGCAAGACCTGAAGTATTAGAAATAGCACACATTACAGGTCTGTTAAGGAATTTATCAGTATCAAAGATTGAATAAATCTCTTCATTCTTAAGAAGTCCATCTGCATGAATACCAGCACGGGTAACATTGAAATTCTTACCTACAAAAGGAGTCATTGGAGGAATATGATATCCAATCTCCTTCTCATAGTACTCAGCAATTTCAGTAATTACTGTAGTATCCATACCATTTAAATCGCCCTTAAGCTGAGCATACTCAAATACCATAGCTTCAAGTGGTGTATTACCAGTTCTTTCACCAATACCAAATAATGAAGTATTAATACCAGAACATCCATATAACCAAGCTGTAGTTGAGTTAGCAACTGCCTTATAGAAATCATTATGACCATGCCACTCAAGTAAATGATGAGGAACACCTGCATTTACATGAATTGCATAGATTGTACCCTGAACACTACGAGGAATAACTGCACCAGGGAAGTTAACGCCATAACCCATAGTATCGCAAAGACGAATCTTAATAGGAATCTTATATTCTTCCATAAGTTTCATTAATTCCATACAGAATGGAACAACGAAACCATAAATATCCGAACGTGTAATATCTTCAAGATGACAACGAGGTGAAATACCACAATCAAGACACTGACGAACAATACTTAAATAATGTTCAAGAGCCTGTCTACGAGTCATCTTAAGTTTAAGGAAAATATGATAATCTGAACATGATACAAGAATACCTGTTTCCTTCATACCGATTTCCTTAACAAGCTTGAAATCCTTCTCACTAGCTCGAATCCAGCTGGTAACTTCCGGGAACTGATATCCTCTTTCCATACATTTAACTACAGCATCCCTATCCTTCTTAGAGTAAAGGAAAAATTCACTTGCTCTAATCATACCCTTAGGACCACCGAGTCTGTGAAGATAATCATATATAGTAACAATCTGCTCTGTTGAATAAGGAGCTCTTGACTGCTGACCATCTCTGAATGTAGTATCCGTTATCCATATTTCCTTTGGCATGTTATGAGGAACAATTCTGTCATTGAAAGGAATCTTTGGTACCTCTGAATATGGAAACATATTTCTAAATACATTTGGTTTCTGAACATCTTCAAGAATATACATATGCTCTTCAATTTCAAGAAGATTATTTCTAGTATTTAGAGTAACTGGACGACTCTGAAATTCGCTATTCATTTCATCTAAATTATTCATATCTTTACCTTCATTTCTAGCATAAACTTTAAATATTATAGATTAAACTATTCAATATCGCAAGATACATATTTAACATTTTCAGGCATTACAAAATCTTCTTTAGCACCTTTATATGCTAAAAGAACACCATCTCCTACTATTAAATAGTCATCTTTATCTGATTTATACCAGTCATTTAACCACTTAGTATTATCAAATGCTTTTTCATCAATCGAAGTCACAGTAGATGGAATAACTACTTCTTTTAGATCATCACAATGATAAAATGCACCATAACCAATGCTCTCAAGACCTTCTGGAAGTTCGATTCTTTCAAGTCCTGTTCTGGCAAATGCAAATTTACCAATTGAAGTAGTATTAACTGGAATTTCGATAGTCTTCAAATCTTTATTCTTGTAGAATAAATTCTCTGGAATTGCATAATTCTCAACTCCTGTATTTACAACAACCTTTTTATCTTCTTCATTTCTAATCGATAAATCTTCAGTTGAAGTATTCAAATCTTCATTAATCACCTCTTTTGAAATAACAGTAAGTGAAGAAGGATCCATAATAACAACAGCCTGTCCATTGACAACAAAAGTTGCTCCAAGAGAATCATCCTTTTCTAAATCATATATTGGTTCTTCCTTTGGATGCTCCTTCTCATACTTTTCTTCAGCAGCTTTATCTCTCATTGTAGAAGCTATATCAAGTTCAAATTTAGGTGAATAAATAAGATTAATATTCTTTTCCTGACCAAACTTCTCACCATTTGTTCCAACAGTTGTATAGATAGATAATTTATCACAACCATCAAATGCAGTATCATGAATAAATTTAATCGAGTCTGGAATATATATCTGTTCTAAGGATGCACAGTTTTCAAAGGCTTTCATACTGATACTCTTTGTATTAAAGCTTACAGATAAAGTCTTAAGTCCTGAAGCATTAGAAAAAGCATATGCTGAAATATCATCAATGCTATCAGATAAAGTTACATATTTTAAATTATCACAACCATAAAAAGCGTAAGGATCAATAGCAGAAACCTGATTAGGAATTACATAATAAGATTTTTGTCTACCAGGTAAAACCTCGACAATTCTAGTTCGGTCAGCTGAATAAATAATAGCATCAACACATGTGAAATTATTATTCTTATCACTTACTTCAACATTTTCAAGACTACTGCACCCAGAAAAAGGAGTTGCTCCTAATTTCTCAAGCTCCTTACCAAAATATACATAATCAAGCTTTGAACAGTTAGCAAATGCAGATGGACCAATCTCTAAAACACTGTCAGGAATCACAATTCTTTCAAGATTGTCCATATTAGCAAAGGCATTATACTGAATTTCCTTTAAGTCTTTAGGAAGGGCAACCCTTTTTACAAAGTTGTTGCCCTCAAATGCTGCTGTACCAATCACTTTGACATTATCAGGAATAACACACATTTCATCCGAACCGGAATATCTTACAAGAGTATCCTTATCTATCTGAAATTCTTCACTGATATTAACTGCTTTTCCTCTATATACAGATGAAAAAGCAACAAAAGCAGTCAGTAAAACCAATAATGAAATTGTAAGAAAAATAGTTTTCTTATTCATTTACAATCCTTAATTTTTTATTTTTTTCTTCTTACCTGTAGGAATGCTTAATGCAAATAACAAACCAGCCATTGCTAGCAATCCAAGACTAATAAACCATTTAATCTGAATTCCATCACCAGTCTTAGGAGTAGATGTTGGTGAGTAACTAACTGATGAAGATAAATTCTTTGTATCAACATAAATAGTATATGGTGAAAAATGAGGTGCAACGAAGTTAATACATGGAACTCCATTAATTGTTGTAAATTTAGGTTCAAGCTTTACAAGCTTACCATTAACAACATACGCAACCTTATTATTACCTGCATAATCAACCAAAGCATCAGGAATTGGTAATGTAACAGATACCTTTAAATCATCTGTATTCTCAATTTTAGCGCTACCAGTAGAATCATAAAGAGAAATGTCCATTGCAACATATTTAATGTTATCAAGTGAATCATATTCTGCTAATAATGCATCTTCTACCTCGGCCTTAGCTGCCTGAGATTCTGTGATTTTTAATACATAATTATCAGATGAACCGGAAACAGTTGCAGATGCAAGACCATTATTTGAGAAACCTGGTTTTGTAAGAGAAACTGTAGTATTTGGTTTATTCTGTCCATTATTTGAATTGTTATTATTGTTATTATTGTTGTTACTATTATTGTTCTTATTAGAATCGTCCTTATAGGTAGCAGTTACAGTAACATTTTTAGCTGGCATAGTAAAATATGTTGCAGCCATAGTATCCTTAAGAACCGATACACCTTCATCTACCTTCCACTTGTCAAAGACCTTACCAGAAGGTGGATTATTAGCACAAATCATAACTGTTGCACCCTGAACATAGCTACCTGAACCAGAACCATCAACAACTGTCACTGTATATAA
>JAKSSD010000090.1 GCA_024403275.1 Lachnospiraceae bacterium | reverse complement strand
TTTTGCCATTTTTCTGGAAGAGGTCGATGCTTGGCTGTGTACGAATCACACTCAACCTTAATAACCTGTACAATTGATACGAGTTTTTCATTAAACTCAAAATCATCTCCAGTAAGATTTTTCATCAACAAAGTAAGCGCTTTAATTTTCTCATCTACATCATCAACAATTGTAGCATTCCCAAATCCCATGAGAGAATAATAGGAATAACCATACTGACAAGCCACCTGACCTTCGATCATCTGACTATCACAGTCGAGTTCAATGCAACAAGCGCCATTTTTTCTGATTACATCAATTTTTCTTCCTTCCTTAGCTCCATGCATATAGAATACAAGCTTATCCCCTTCAAAGCAGTATCCGAAATTCATTGGAACAACATAAGGCATTCCATCTTCCACAAGACCAAGGTGACAAACTTTGCTTCCATCAAGTATGTGAAGGATTTCCCCCATTTCTGTTACTTCTCTGTCTCTTCTTCTCATTTATACCCCCTAGCTTAACGTAAATCTATAATATAATGGCTCTGGCAACCACTATGTCCAGTACTTCCGATTGTTTCAGGAGTCCATCTGAATCCATGTTTTTCATAGAATTTCTTGGCTCTATCCATATTATCCATTGTTTCAAGATAACAGCTCTCATATTTATCTTTAGCAAATTCTAAGGCCTTTTCAAGAAGTTCTCCTGCTATTCCAGTTCCTCTGTAGTCCTTTAAGCAGTACATCTTCTGTAATTCACAGACTTTTTCAACTCCCTCTATTGGTCCTATTCCAACACCTGCTACTACTTCGCCCTCATCATTTTCGGCTACCCAGTATGCATTGTTTTCAAGAACATAAACTTCTGAAAATCTTTCAATATATGGATCACCCCAGGCTGTATCACTTCTATGATCTCCTCCATATTCAGTCAAACACTCACGTATTATTGACGCAACCTTCAAATTGTCTTTTTTTTCGATTAGTCTTATTATCATGTTAGTCCTTTCATTGACACTACTCAAAACTAAGGTCGTGAAATCATGTCATTTGTTATGTCAATATTCTGAAATGTTATTGTAAGAGCACTATCCAAATTTCTTTTCAAAAAGCTTAGGATTTCTGTTATACAGTCTTTCCGCTAACTCATCTGACTTTTTAACAAGCATCTGCTCATATAAACAGGTTGTGGCAGATACAATATCTTCATCTCCCGTCTCCATCCTGTTATTACATCCACAAGTATGGGTACATCTGTCTCTAATATCGCATTCAAGGCAATCTTCAGGCTCTTTTCTTGTCAAAGCTTTATTAGCAATTCTTATTTGACTATCACGGTCAAGCCCTTTAAATACATCACCAGCACAGTACTCTTCATCACCTATAAACTGATTGCAGACATAAATCTTTCCATCAGTTGCTACGATCATTTGTCTCATACCAAGGTGACATTTCTCGCTGGCTGACTTTCCTGTGACGTAATCCTTTATTTTGCCATTAAATGGTCCAAAGAAGAAATAATCCTTCTCAAAGCATTCTTCATAAAATCTTGCAACCTTATCCATTTCTGCCTCGACCACTTCAAGGCTGTCTTCATCCCAACAAACTCTATTGCCATAAGCGATGGTTGTATTTATTCTTCTAAAACCTATCTCATATAAATATTTAACTGAATCCGCTAAGCCTGCTGCCGCTTCTGGTGCCACTGTCATCATTGCATAGGCTGATGGGATTTCTTTAAGAAGCATTTTCACCTTCTCTTCCACTAAATCAAAGCTTTCAGAGCCATCGGCCATCTTCCTGCATTTATTCTGAATCAGTCCATCAAAGGAGAGCGCTACTCCCATCTTATATTCTTTTGCTTGACTTATGAATTGCTCATCAATTAAGGTCGCGTTGGTTGTTATCTTGCATTCAAATGGGATGTTCTTAGCATTTGATATTTCCCTGCATTTGGCTAATGCCTTGTAAATCAAATCTGCTTTCAACAAAGGTTCGCCACCAAAGAAGGAAAATCCAGCACTTCTTCCACTTGAAAATATCAGCTGGCAGGCCTTCTCCATAACCTCCTCTGACATATCAATCGGCTTCTTCTCATGAATGCAGTAAGTGCAATCCATATTACAATTCTGTGTTAAAACAAGTGTCAGATTCATATTTATTCACTCTTTGGATGATCGATAGGAACTTCTCCTGCATACTCTATTGCTACAATTTCTTTCTCATATTCAGCCTTGGCACGTTCTGCTTCAGCTTCGATTTCTTTTATTATTTCCTTTTCATCAATGTCATTTCCATCTTTACCATCCTGATTAACATCATCGCCATCCTGATTATCATTATCATCATCCTGGTCTTCATCAGGATCATAGGCAGGTGTCTTTCCTACCACTTTCAAATCATTATCAATTTGAAAATGATCAACTGGTGCACATACATCGCCTTCAAGTTCAACCTCTACTTCTGGCTCATCATCAGGAGAAACCTCTGCAGGAACAATTCCCATCTCTACCAGTGCAGGTTTTCTTCTGATTTTATTTAATACTTTGGTAAATATTCCAGGCTCCTTGTAGCCTTTAACCGGTTTCTTTTTCATATTATTTATCCCCCGCTTCAATCTTCTCTCTAATAAACTCTAATACCTCTTTAGGATTAATTTCTCTCACATAGTCCATTATTTCCAATAGAATCATTTCCTCTGTAATTTCGCCTATCGAATTAACAAATTCCTGGCAATTTGCATCCTTTGTAATGTCATATGATGAATCGATTCCAAGCTCATGCATTATTTCGTATAAATCCTTCGCCCGCTCCTTACTTATCAACTCCCATTCAACTAATTTATGCACAAAATCATACGCATTGAGGGGTTTGTCAGGCTTAGTATATGGGGCACACTCAAAGTCAATTACAGTCTCAACCAGGTCTTCGAAAGATTTATCCATATCATTATCAAGATGATGTGGCTCGTGCATAACATGATAATCAATACACGTCTTCCAATCTAAGAACTGATACATAAGCTGTTTATCAAGATCATGATATTTCCTTCTTTTCAACATCTTCTCGAGCAGCTCTTCATCCTTAATATGCTTCCTTGCCACATATTCAAATGCAATTCTATGTTTATAAGTGTATACACACCATTCAAAATTCTTCATTATATTCGTATCTCAATTTCATAAGTAGTCTTCAGCTTATTTATTTTATCATATATTTGGCATATATACCATTTATGTATATATTCTTTGTGTTAACTGCTATACTTCGACGTCGTTTGACATACTATATGCAAGTCTGTATATTTTATTTCAAATATCAATCAATAGCTCGAAAGCTTCAGGCTGCTCAACCTTTCCTGTGGCAATTTAAGGAGATTTTTATGAACAAGAATTCAAAAACACTTATTTTAGTTGAAGCAGCCATGTGTATCGCACTTGCCACTATTCTATCTTATCTGAAAATTTATGAAATGCCATTCGGAGGCTCTATTACCCTAGAAATGCTTCCAATTGTTTTTTATGCCTTAAGACGCGGTTATAAATGGGGGGTTGTTACTGGTTTTGCTCATGGTGTTTTACAGATGATTCTAGGTTTTAGCAGCGTTTTATATTGCTCTACTCTCTTGTCTCAGATTGGTTGTATTTTACTGGATTACGTGATTGCTTTTTCAGTACTTGGACTCGCTTCCGTATTCGCTGCCCCATTCAAGCATTCCAATAGAAAAATCGGTTATATTGTTGGTGCAGTAATTGTCGGAATCTTAAGATTTATTTGCAGTTTCTTGTCTGGATGGCTTCTTTGGAGTTCATATGCACCAGAAGGAATGCATCCTGCTTTCTACAGTTTGGTTTATAATGGTGCATATATGTTTCCTGATATTTTAATACTTGCTATTGTTATAGGAATTCTCAGCCTGACAATCCCTAAGTTATTCTATGTGGAAGAAAAAGAAAATTATAATAACGATAATATAATCAGAAAATAAAATATTTGTTTTCATAGAAAAAAGAGATTGGGATTCAATATTGA
>JAKSSD010000009.1 GCA_024403275.1 Lachnospiraceae bacterium | reverse complement strand
GGAAATCCAATATTCCTCCGTACGTGGTGGACGCCAGTAAGGTGCTGGTACGGAGGAAATGAGAGAAAAGCCAAAATCTCCGTACAACTTGTTTTAAGTAGGTGGTGGAGTACGGAGAGAATCCGCGAAATAAATTAACCAAGGAGATAAAGAGATGTTATATATAATGCGTCATGGAAAAACAGACTGGAATGCGAAAAGAAAACTTCAAGGTTGCACAGATATTCCAATTAATGATGAAGGAAGAGAAATGGCAATTGCTGCCAGTGAAGAATACAAAGACATTCATTTTGATGTTTGCTATTGTTCACCTCTTATTCGTGCAAGAGAAACTGCTGAACTTGTCTTAAAAGGCAGAAATATTCCAATAATTATTGATGATAGATTAAGAGAAATGGGGTTTGGTATATACGAGGGAATAGAGAACTCATTTGATATTCCAGATTGTCCCGTAAATGTTCTCTTTTTTGAACCACAGAATTATAAAGGAGTTGAAGGTGGGGAAACACTCGATGATGTATTTAAAAGAACAGGAGAGTTCTTAAAAGAAGTGGTTGAACCTGATTTGGCAGAAGGAAAAGATGTTTTGATTGTCGGACATGGTGCAATGAATTCCACTATAGTTACACAGATCAGAAATAATCCCGTATCCGAATTATGGAAGGAAGGTATTCCAAACTGCAAATTAATTAAGTTAAAATAAATTATATGTATTTTGTAAAGAAAGATAATTCTTAACATTGGAAAATGTTTTATTTTTCAAAAGTGTATCAAAACCGGAGGGGATTATATGACAGAGAATATGCCATTTGACGATAATGAACCTAAATATCCAAATAGAGCAAAGGGATTAGAATTAAAGGGACCAATTGAGATGAGATTTGTGTATGCAGGTCCAGTTAGTATTAATAATAATTCCGTAATAATGGCAGGTGTATATGCCGGCCCTGAAACTATGATGAATGGCATGGTGAATGTGCTTGATAATACAGAGGCTCCAGATGACGAACAAACAGCAAAGAAGTTTTGCAGAGAATGTGGCAATCCAGTTCCTGATAATTCAAAATTCTGCCCTTCTTGTGGATCACTTTTAAAAAGGGATGATAATACTTCTGGAGGAAGTTATGTATAAACTTACAAGATGTGTATGGGAAATCACACTTGCTTGTTGTTTCTCCTGCAAGTACTGTGGCTCAGGGGGAGGAAAGGCAAGAGAGAAGGAACTTAGTACATCTGAATGTATGAATCTTGCTGATGAACTAGGGCGGCTTGGTTGTGAGAGAGTCTCACTTATAGGTGGTGAAGTCTTCATGCGTAAGGACTGGAGACAGATAATAGAGAGATTAAGAATAAATAATATAAATGTAAATATAATCACTAATGGATTTTTGTTTACTGAGGAAATAATAAATGATTTGAAGAAGCTTAGGATAGAATCAATAGCTGTATCGCTTGATGGTCCTAAGGAAATTCATGATAAATATAGACAGGAAGGAAGCTTTGACAGAGCAATAAGAGCGATAGAGATTCTATGTGAAGAAGAAATACCAGTCAGTGTTATTTCTACATTAAACAGGGAAAATTCAGATAGTCTTGAAATACTTGGCGAGATTATTAAACAATATCCTGTCTTCGCATGGCAGCTACAGTCCTGTTCACCAATGGGAAATGCTTCAAAAAATAATATCGATTATAAATATGACTTTAATAAAGTTATTAAATTCGTAGAAGATAATCTGGATAATTATTCTTTTGCACTAGGAGTAGCTGACAATATTGGTTATTTTACTCCATCTGACGGAAGAATCAGAGGAGATAAAAATGGAAAAGCGTATTTCACAGGCTGCGCAGCGGGAATATCATCTATAGGAATTGACAGCATAGGTAATATAAGAGGATGCGAATCTATGTATGATGATTTCTTTATAGAGGGAAATATCAGAGATGAATCCTTGGAAAAGATTTGGAACAATCCTGATAATTTTGCTTATAACAGACATTTTACAGAGGATATGCTGACAGGAAAATGCGCCGAGTGTGGGCTTGGCGGATACTGTGGTGGAGGATGCAGATCCTATAATTATTTCGTTCATAATAAACTCTATGAGTCTCCCTGGTGTGCAAGAAATATACAGATAGATATTACATAGAATTAGGAAATCTCATTACTAAATATCGAATAAGATAAAAATTATACTATTTATCGGTTGAGAGGAATAAGAATTGTGATAAGTCCATTATTACTTGAAAAATACGAAAAGTTAAAAGAAGATTTAATAAAATACAAAGGGGTTTCAGTGGCTTTTTCTAGTGGAGTGGATTCTACTTTCCTTTTGTATGCTGCACATGAGGCGTTAGGGGATAATGCTTTAGCAATAACAGCTGAATCCAACTCATTTCCAAAGAGAGAATCAATGGAAGCCAGAGACTATTGTAAGGAGCTTGGGGTTAAACAACTTATATGTCATCCTGAAGAATTGCAGATAGAAGAGTTTGTTAATAATCCAGTTAATCGTTGCTATATATGTAAGAAGGAAATATTTACTCAGATAATAAAACTGGCGAAAGAATATAATACTGGCATTGTAGTGGAAGGCTCAAATCTGGATGATAATGGAGATTATCGTCCCGGACATCAGGCAATCAAGGAGTTAGGAGTAAAGAGTCCTTTGAGAGATTGCGGATTTACCAAGGCAGAAATCAGAGAATTATCTAATTATTTTAATATACCAACTTGGGACAAACCATCCTATGCCTGTTTAGCAAGCAGATTTCCTTATGGAGAAAAAATAACTGCTGAAAAGCTTGATATGGTCGATAAAGCAGAACAGTACATAATGGATCTTGGATTTAGACAGGTAAGAGTAAGAATTCATGACAAGATTGCAAGAATTGAATTGTTAGCAGAAGACATGGATAGATTTATGGATGTAAAAATAAGAGAAGGTGTGTATGAAGAGTTTAAGAAAATAGGCTTTGAGTACACTGCATTAGACTTAAAAGGTTACAGAACCGGAAGTCTTAATGAAAATTTGAAAAAAAAAGCCCATAAATAAAGGATTTACAGTTAGTGTCTTGACACATAACTTGACATATATATTGACAATGACAACATACAGAAATAAAATCATATCAGGATATTCAAATTTCTGGTCTTTTTGAGTTTGAATTCATTAACTCTTTTGAGAGGAGATATGATATGAATCGCGAGTACGATGTTGTAATTGTCGGAACTGGAGCAGCAGGGCTTTTCTGTGCTTTAAATTTTCCTGAGAACAAGAAGATATGTATTATCACTAAAACTGCGGCAGATGAGTCTGACTCATTCCTTGCACAAGGTGGAATCTGTATGCTTCGAGGTGAAGAGGATTACGGTGATTATTTTGAAGATACTATGAGAGCTGGTCATTATGAGAATAATGAGAAAACAGTTGATCTGATGATTAGATCTTCTAATAGTGTCATTCGAGAACTTATTAAAATGGGAGTAAGATTTGAGAAAGAAAAGGATGGAAGTCTTGCCTTTACTAAGGAAGGCGCTCATAGCCAGCCAAGAATTCTTTTTCATGAGGATATAACAGGAAGAGAGATTACTTCCACTTTATTAGCCAGAGCAAAAGAAAAAGAAAATATAGAGATTCATGAGTACGTGACAATGCTTGATATTATTTGTGAAAATAATGTCTGCGGTGGAATTGTCGTAGCTGATAGCGAAAGAAATGTATTTACAATAAAGGCCAATGATGTTGTATGGGCATGTGGAGGAATTGGCGGTATCTATAAGAACTCAACTAATTTTGCTCATATAACTGGTGATGCTATAGCGATTGCTATAAGAAAGGGTGTTGAGGTTGAGAATCTTAATTATGTACAGATTCATCCAACAACTCTTTTCACAAGAAAGAAGGGAAGAAGATTCCTGATTTCTGAATCAGTAAGAGGTGAAGGTGCTTTACTTCTTAATGAGCAGGGAGAAAGATTTACAGATGAACTTAAGCCTCGAGATGTCGTAAGTCAGGCTATCTGGGATCAGATGAACAAAGATGGTACAGAGCATGTTTGGGAAGATTTGAGACCTCTTGGAAAGGAAGTTATTTTACAGCATTTTCCAAATATTTATATGCATTGTCTTGAAGAGGGTTATGATGTATTGAAGGAGCCAATTCCAGTAGTACCAGCACAACACTATCATATGGGTGGAGTTAAGGCTGACTTAGCTGGAAGAACATCAATGCAAGGTCTCTATGCAGTAGGCGAAGCAGGATGCAACGGAGTACATGGAAAGAATAGACTGGCTAGTAATTCTTTGCTTGAATCGTTAGTGTTTGCGCAAAGAGCAGCAGATGATATTGTATATGGCAGCAAACATACTGGCTGCGATGTAAATAATGTTGATATGTCCATTTATTCGGACATAGATGCACTATTTAAGGAATATAAAGAAATAGTTATGAATGAAGCAGAAAGAAGGTAAATATATGAATGATATTACGATGAAGTTAAATGCAGATAAGCTTATTATGATGGCTCTTCAGGAAGATATTACTAGTGAAGATGTATCTACAAATGCAGTTATGCCAGAAAAGAAAATGGGTACAGTTGATCTTATATGTAAGCAGGATGGTATTATTGCCGGTCTTGATGTGTATGCAAGAGTATTTACACTTCTTGATCCAGAAACAGAAGTAATTATGAAGAGCAAGGACGGAGATTTCGTTAAGAAAGGCCAGTTGCTTGCAGTTGTAAATGGTGATATCAGAGTTCTTCTTTCAGGTGAAAGAGTTGCGCTTAATTATCTTCAAAGAATGAGTGGAATTGCTACATATACTAATGAGGTTGCAAAACTTCTTGAGGGCAGCAAAACTACATTACTTGATACAAGAAAAACTACTCCTAATTGCAGAATCTTTGAGAAATATGCAGTAAGAGTAGGAGGCGGTTGCAACCATCGTTATAATTTATCAGATGGTGTACTCCTTAAGGATAATCACATTGGTGCAGCAGGAAGTATTACTAATGCAGTTAAAATGGCTAAGGAATATGCTCCATTTGTAAGAAAGATTGAAATTGAAGTTGAGACAATTGAGCAGGTTAAGGAAGCGGTAGAAGCAGGCGCAGATATCATTATGCTTGATAACATGACTACAGAACAGATGCAGGAAGCAATTGCATGGATTGATCATCGTGCAGAAACAGAATGTTCGGGAAATGTAACAAAAGAAAATATCGCAAGACTTACTGCTCTTGGTGTTGATTACATTTCAAGCGGTGCTTTGACACACTCATCACCAATCATGGATATTTCTATGAAGAACCTTCATGCCATCTAAAGTATTTGAGATATAAGCAGTATTAATTATGGGAGATTTTCATTGAAAACAGCTGAAAGAAGAGAAAAGATAATAGCTATACTTAAGAACGCTGACAGGCCGGTACCAGCTAAGGAACTAGCTGAGAAGTTTGGTGTTAGTAGACAAATAATTGTTCAGGATCTTGCGGTTATTAAGAATGGAATGCAGGGGATAATTGTTACTAACAGAGGATATTTGCTTCAGGCGGATGATTCCTTTACAAGAGAGGTTAAGGTTCAGCATGGACTCGAGCGTACAGAGGAAGAATTGAATCTTATCGTTGATTGTGGCGGTATTATCAAAAACGTAAGTATAAGTCATACAGTTTATAACAGAGTTTCAGCAGATATGGATATCAGATCAAGACAGGATGTATCTGAATTCATGGAGAAGATAGGAAAGAGTAAATCTTCACTCCTTGGAAATGCAACATCTGGTTATCATTATCATTTGGTGCAGGCTACATCTAAAGAGAGACTTGATTTGATAGAAAAGAAACTTGAAGATAGTGGTTTCCTTGTACCATGGCAGCCATGGGAGAAGAATGATTAATTTGATTAATGAGGTTTTATTATGACAATAAAAGAGATTCAGGAAGAGATTATTAAACTTAAAAAGGAGAAAGATTTTTGTGTACTTGCACATGCATATGTTGGTCAGGAGATTCTTGAGGTGGCTGATTATATCGGCGACTCATTTGGACTTAGCGTGGAAGCAAGCAAAGATGAGCATAAGAATGTAATAATGTGTGGTGTAAGATTTATGGCAGAAACCTGCAAGATTTTATCACCTGAGAAAAAGGTATATCTTGCAAATCCAGTAGCAGGCTGCCCTATGGCAGAACAGATGGATCTTGAGGCTTTGGAAGCATTTAAGGAAATGTATCCTGATCACGCAGTAGTAGCTTACATTAATACAACATCAGAACTTAAGACAGGATGTGATGTTTGTGTTACATCAGCTTCGGCAGTTAAGATTTGTAAGGCTTTGGATAATGATAAGATTCTATTTATTCCGGATCCTAATCTTGGAGATTATGTTTCAAAGCAGATTCCAGAGAAGGAATTTGTATTTTTCCGCGGTGGATGTCCACGTCATGCTGTAATGACCGTAAATGATGTCAAAAAGGCAAAGGAACTTCATCCAGATGCATTATTCTTAGTTCATCCAGAGTGCAGACCTGAGGTTGTAGCTATGGCAGACTATGTTGGTTCAACAACAGGTATTATGGCTTATGCTAAGAAATCAGATGCTAAGGAATTCATTATAGGAACAGAAAACAGTATTGTTGAACATCTTCAGTTTGATTGTCCTGATAAATTATTCTATCCATTATCAATTAATCTTACATGTATGAATATGAAGGTAACTACTCTTGTAGATGTACTTAATGTTCTTAAAGGTGTAGGTGGAGAAGAGATAAATCTTGATGAGAAAGTAATGGAAGGCGCCAGCCGCTGTATTAACAGAATGATTGAACTAGGATAGAAATATAGGTATATCTTGACTTTAAGTCGTTTATATGGTTAAATTTCAATATACTATGACTTTAAAATTTTATATTTATAGGAGATAAGAACTATGGAGAGAATTAAGACTCTTGAAACACGTGACCTTTGCGAAAGCGCTAAAAAGGGTGGATGTGGTGAATGCCAGACATCTTGCCAGTCAGCTTGCAAGACAAGTTGTGGTGTTGCTAATCAGCAGTGCGAGAACAAGGCTGAATAATTTGTATTTAAGCAAACAGGGAAGTGTCGAAATATCGGCACTTTCTTTTTATGAGAAAGAGAATTGTTATTATGTTACATCAGTATAAATTAAATGGTTTCAATATTGTTCTTGATACATGCTCTGGAGCAGTTCATTCAGTGGATGAAGTTGCTTATGACATTATAGAAATGTATCAGTCTCATACGAGAGAGGAAATTGTTAACGCAATGCTTGAAAAGTATGCAGACAGAGAAGATGTTACAAGAGAAGATTTGAATCTTTGCATAGATGATGTTGAGTCTTTGAAAAAGGCAGGCAAGTTATTTACACCAGATACATTTGAAGATATTGCTGGAACATTTAAGGAAAGAAGCGGCAACGTTATTAAGGCTCTTTGTCTTCATGTTGCACATACCTGTAATCTTAATTGCTCATATTGTTTTGCAAGCCAGGGTAAATACCATGGTGACAGAGCATTAATGTCATTCGAAACAGGTAAGAGAGCACTTGATTTCCTTATTGAAAATTCAGGAACAAGAACAAATCTTGAAGTGGACTTCTTTGGAGGAGAACCACTTATGAACTGGGATGTTGTCAAAAAACTGATTGAGTATGGAAGAAGTGTTGAGAAAGAAAAACATAAGAATTTCAGATTCACAGTTACAACAAACGGAATGCTTATTGATGATGATGTAATAGATTTTTGCAATAGAGAAGTTAGTAATGTAGTTCTTTCACTTGATGGAAGAAAAGAAATTCATGACAGATTAAGAGTAGATTATCAGGGCAAGGGAAGCTATGACACAATAGTTCCTAAATTCCAGAAATTCGTTGAGGCTCGTGGAGATAAGGGCTACTACATGAGAGGAACATTTACACATGCAAACCCTGATTTTACTAAGGATGTATTCCATATGGCAGATCTTGGATTTACAGAACTTAGTATGGAACCAGTAGTTGGCAAGCCGACAGATCCATCTTCTCTTACTCCTGAAGATATAGAAATTGTCAAAGAACAGTACGAGATTCTTGCTAAGGATATGCTTAGAAGAGAACAAGAAGGTAAGCCTATTACTTTCTATCATTACATGCTTGATTTAACCAGTGGTCCTTGTATTTATAAGAGAATCTCAGGTTGTGGTTCAGGAACTGAATATATGGCAGTGACACCATGGGGTGATTTATATCCTTGCCATCAGTTTGTTGGTGAAGAGGAATATAAGCTTGGTAATATCTGGGATGGTGTTACTAATAATGAGAAACGTGAAGAATTCAGAAGCTGCAATGCTTATGCGAGAGAAGAGTGTAAGGATTGCTGGGCTAAGCTTTACTGTTCAGGTGGATGTGCAGCCAATGCCTTCCATGCATCTGGCTCTATCAGAGGTATATATGAGCCAGGCTGCGAGCTTTTCAAAAAGAGAATAGAATGTGCAATAATGATGAGGGTATGCGAGGATTCATGGAAATAGGGAATGAATTAAAAGTGAATACTCCCATTATGGATTTTATAGGGAATTACTCAGAAAAAGGTAATTCCCGTTTTCATATGCCTGGACATAAGGGTAAAGCCCACCTGGGATTTGAAGAATATGATATTACAGAAATAAATGGTGCAGATAATCTTTATCATGCAGAGGGAATTATTGCAAAGAGCGAAGCAATTGCTTCAAAGCTTTTTGGCAGTGACAGAAGCTTTTATTCAACAGAAGGCAGCAGTCAGTGCATAAAGGCAATGCTGAAAATAGTAATGGATGAATATAAAGGTGACAAAAAGCCATATATTATCGCAGCTAGAAACGTACATAAAGCATTCATATACGGAGTAGCTTTACTGGATATGGATGTTAGATTCATATATGAAGAAGGCTCATCATTTTGTTCAGATGTGATTGATTCAAAAGTCCTTGAAGATATTTTATCTAAGGCGGATTATTTACCAGCGGCTGTATATATTACAAGTCCTGATTATTTAGGAAAACTAAGTGATGTTAAAGCTCTTGCAAAGGCTTGTCATAAGTTTAATGTTCCATTGATAGTAGATAATGCACACGGGGCATATTTACATTTCCTTGAAGACAAAATTCATCCGATGGATCTTGGAGCGGATATGTGTTGTGACTCAGCTCATAAGACTTTACCAGTTCTTACTGGTGGAGCGTATCTTCATTTAGCGGATTCCTATAAAGAGGTTGATGATGAAGCAGTGAAGGAAGCGATGAGTTTGTTTGGCTCAACCAGTCCATCCTACCTGACCCTTATATCTCTTGATAAATGTAACGAGTATCTTGCCAAGGATTATCAGTCCGAATTAACGGACACATTAAAAAGGATAGGTGCGATAAAAAATAAATATAAGGAATTGCTTCTTGATAATACAGAAGGCTTGAAAATTACAGTAAAACTTGATGGAAGAGACAAGGATAAGCTTGAAAATGTACTTAAGGAATGTAAAATAGAGCCTGAGTATATGGATTATGATTATATAGTATTTATGATTACACCTGATAATACCTATACGGATTTTGAGAGATTAGATGAAGCCTTAGGTCTTATAGGCAAGCTTGATGATAACTTGTTAAATGATAGCTTGACTATTAGTAAAAAAGATATTCAAATGGCTATGACAATAAGAGAAGCCATAATGAGTGCGCATGAAATAATAGATATTAAAGAAGCTAAAGGAAGGATTTGCGCATCTCCAACAGTATCTTGTCCGCCAGCTATTCCAATTGCAATATCAGGACAGATTATTACTGATAAAGAAATTGATTTATTTCAGAAATACAATATAGAAAAAATAGAAGTTGTAAAACAGAAAGTGTGAAAAAATGAGTGCAATAAGAAGGGCAGAGAAACAGGATTTGGCAGGAATTAAAGCACTGTTAGTTCAGGTTCTTGGAGTTCATCATGTAGGAAGACCTGATTTATTCAAGGAAATCGGTCAGAAATATACGGATGAAGAGTTACTGGATATAATAGCAGATGATGTTAATCCAGTGTTTGTATTTGTAGAGGATGAAAAGGTTTTAGGACATTGCTTTTGTCAGACTATAGACAGACCAGACAAACCAGCTTGTTACGCTTATAAGACTCTCTACATTGACGATTTGTGCGTTGATGAAAATGCAAGAGGCAAGCACGTAGGCAAAGCTTTGTATGATTATGTTAAAGATTATGCAATGAAGAATGGTTATTACAATATAACCTTACACGCATGGGAATGTAATCCAAATGCAGTTGGTTTCTACAAGCATTTAGGTCTTGAAATACAACAGTACACAATGGAAGAAATATTAAAATAAAGGGGATAAAAATGAAGAGCAACAAAGGTTTATATGTTATTATCGGAATTCTCGTGGCAATTATTCTTTTACTGATTGTTGGTATCGGTGGAATTATTGGAGTAGCTTTAATTGTTAGAGGCAACAATGGAAATAACAATGTAGTTAATACAACTGGTAGTAATGCAACAATTGTTAATAATGTTCCAGATGCTGATACTCCTACAGCAGATAAGGATCCAGAAATCGTTGATGGTGGAGTTACTAATCCAGATACTCCTTCAAATGATGCTGATGGTGGAAAGGTAGTAATTGAAAGAGAAAATTATGATACTAAGCCAGGAACTTTAGTTTTCCAGGGATTTGAATTTACTATTCCAGAAGAATTTGGTGTAGGATTTTTGGAAGATCTTGGTGCATATATTTATATGAATGATATTTTCCAAACCAGATTCGCAGTGGTTGAGGAATCAGAGGAAGAATTTGCAAAGTATGAAGAGGATCCAAGCCTTCTTCAGAAAAAGGCAGAGGCAGCAGGCGGAATCATTGTAAATCCAGCTACAGAAGACTTAGTAAATGGTTATAAGATTCTTCATTTTAGAGCAGATTTAGAGGGTGATGACTGCTTCGTATTCAGAACAAGATTAAATGATAAATATAGCTTTGCAGGTAATATCATTGTTCTTAGTAAGACAGTTTCAGAGAATGACTTACTTAATGTAATTACAACACTTGCTTCATCAGCTGTAAAAACAGATAAGCCAGATACTACAAAAGAAGAATATATCGGAGCCATAATCGATGACACAACAGGTGAAGTAGTGACTGAAGGAACTATTGAATCAGATAAGACAGCGGTTACTTATCAGGTTACTGAAGGCTTCACCTTCAGAGGAAATGAAAGTGATGAAAATAGAGTCTATGATATTTATATGAATAATGTGTATGATCAGGTTTATCTTTTCCTTATTGAGTATGATGGTGATGCAAAAGCTTATACAGAAGAACATTATTTATTCAATGGTAAGTTAAATACCTTCGAAAAGAATGGCCGTACATATTACTACAATGAAGAGCATGAAAAGACAGCGGATTACGATGCGACAAGAATTATCGCTGCTACAGATGCTGGTAATGGAATGCTTTATATTGTAGATCTTGATACAGCAAGAAATATGCAAATTGGAGATGTTGAAGAATTCTTTGATATCAAAATTAAATAGAGGGTAATGATTTGAACAAAAAACAGTTAAAAATTATTATTGCTTTGCTGGCTGTAATTGTTGTTTTACTTCTTGTAGCAGGAGGTCTTGTGATAGGACTTTTCGTTTTAGCTCCACAACAAAAGACACCAGAGAATGCTACTATTTCTGCGGATAATGGTGAGTGGAGTCTGGATAATCTAAAGGTCGGCAGAGTAACAGCCATTGATAGTGATATTCAGTATTCAGCCTACATAGGAAGTATCGAGGAAGCAGAAGCGGAACTTAGAGCCTATGGAGTTGAGCAGAGAGAAAAATATGACAATCCAAAGGTTGAAAAGATAGAAAAAAGAATAGAGAAAAAATATGGTATATTTGCAGTTAATCTTGGTGAAATGGATGTAGAGACTGCAAAGGATGTGGAAAAAGCTGTTAAGTATATGTACAAGAGATACCCTATGCTAAAGGGAAAGTTAACGAACATTACGCTTTCGAATATTAATTCATTTAAGAATGGTCACATAGCTCTTACTCAGTATAGAGAATATATAGTAAATGGTGATTTTTCACAAACTCCTTATGTGATGAAATTTGAGATTTTGCTTAGTGCATCAATGTTTCTTAACAGGGAAGAACTTCTTAAAAAATGCGCTGAAGGAGCTGAAACTAATTACTGGCCAGAAGGAATGGATATTTCAACTCTTGTAGTACATGAGCTTTCTCATCAGGTGTTAAATGCCTATATGATGAATTATTTTGGCTATGAAGATGTCTATTATGTAACAGATGATAACAGAGACGGATTTTCTTACTATATTACTGATGGATTAAAAATGAATCAGACTGTTGCCAAAATGGTTGTTGATGAAGCATATAATCAATGGGAAAAGGATAACCCTGGTAAATCTTATGAGGATTTTTGCAAATCAATCTCAGGATATGCGCAAGGCATTAAAGAGGACGGCGGAATATCTTATAGTGAAACAGTGGCAGAAGCTTTAGCAGACATTTACTTAAATGGAAAGAAAGCTTCTAAAGCAAGCCAAGCAATTGAAAATGTACTTATAGGAAAATAAAATAAAACTTCACTAACTGATAAACATTAGATATGTAATCAGTTGGTGAAGTTTTTAATATATATATATTATTGAGCGTCTTCTTTAGGTAGTTTTCGAAAGAAGGGATACATAAATAGCATGGCAGGAATAACAGATAAAATGTAAGCTAAAGGTTGTGCTTCCTGAATGCCGTTAATTCCTCTTAAAAATGACATAATGAAAAGAAGAGGAATGAAAAAAATACCACTTCTTACTGAGGATAGGATACTTGCACCAAACTTATTGCCAGTAGTCTGAAGAAGCATTTCAGAAATCATACATAAAGGCATAAATAAAAGTGAAGCAACCTGAAGTCTTAAGGCTCTTGTTCCAACATCCCATACGGCTGGATCATCTCTGAATATTTTGATGATTTGTGGAGCAAATATAAAGGTTACAAGTGAAAAGACTGCCATAAGGATTTCAGAAAGAATCAGAGCATCTTTATAGGCTTCTCTTACTCGCTTATAGTTCTTGGAACCGAAGTTGAAGCTACTGATTGGCTGGAAGCCCTGACCAATACCTAAGCCTACTGAAATAACGAAGAAAGAAATCTTCGAAACAATTCCCATAGCTGCTATTGCGGCATCGTCGTATGGCTTTGAAACAAAGGTGAGTGATATTATACTGATTCCATTTAAGCATTGACGGATAAGGCTTGGAAGACCAGTTCCCATTATGTTAAAAATCTTATGCAAATCATTAGTAAAATATTTAATAGACAGGGTAGTCTGAGTTTTCTTTCTTAAATACATGCTAAGCAAAATTGCAAAACTGATGGTTTGTGCAATGGCTGTAGAAAGACCTGCACCATAAATATCCATTTTGAAGACAAACATAAATAATGGGTCGCCTGCGATATTTAATAAAGCACCAGTCATCATAGCTATAGCACCAAGCTTAGCTTTTCCTTCGTATCTTAGTAGATTGTTCATGGTAAAAGAAGTTACAGTAAAAGGAGCTGAGACAATAATAAATATCAGATACTGCTTTGCGTATGGAGCAATTGTTGGAGTGCTACCTAAAATATGAACCAGCGGATTGATAAAAATAATAGAAAGAATAGCAATAAAGGTGGATAAGAATAAGGACATAAAAAATCCAGTTGATGCAGTATGACTTGCAGCTTCAGGATCTCTTGCACCTAACTCTCTTGACATAATGCTTCCGCTTCCCTGACCAAAGAAGAAACCAATAGCCTGTAAAACGGACATGAATCCAAGTACGATGCTAATTGCAGCTGATTGAGATGTTCCAAGAAGTCCAACAAAGGCAGAGTCAGCCATATTATAGGCGCTTGATATTAACATTGAGCAGACTGTAGGAATTGATAATGAAATCAAAAGCTTTGGAACAGGTGTTTTAGTCATTTTGATAAATTGTGTAGAAATATTATTATTCTGATCAGACATATAATTTCTCCTTCATTTAAATAACCAACAAAGATAATTATAGTATCTAATTCAGATAATGGAAGAAAAAGATATTATTATTTGCTTTAAAATAAAATTAGAAATGGGTAATGCTCTAAAGAGTAGGTTTTAAGTTAAATAAATATATGGTATCATTGATACATGATTCGGGGAGATGAATCGGTTTTTTAAAAGGAGAATGAAAATGGGATATTTTGATGACGTTATTACAAAGGAAACACAAGAGGAGAGAGACACAAATAGAAGACAGATTCAGAGTGCATGTGCTGATATTTACAGTCTTTTGATTCCACAGTTAATTATTTCGATTGCTTCAACATTGCTTAATAATGTTCCAGTTGTTGGACTATTATTGGATATTGCATCAATTGTTATCTGTATTATTTATGCAGCAAAGCTTCTTAAGGCTGGAAATAAGTTAAGCAGCGATCTTAAGGTTGCAGCATATATTACTTTTGTAGCGATGGGGCTTCCATTTGTATCAAGTATGATTTCAATTGTAGTATTAAGCATTAATCCATATCTTTCAAATGATACATATGTATTAATTGCTATACTTGAAATAGTAGTACTCGTAATTTCATATATTTTAGATATTATTGCATTGAGAAAAGAGACAGATGGTTTTTATTTCTTAATAAGAAAGTATAATCCAAGTGTTGCAGAATATTTCAACAAAGTATTTACTAATTACCTCATTGCAATGATTATTTTAATAATTGGAACATTCATTGCAATTGTAATACCACTTTTGGGATTGGTAATTATGCTGGTTGCTATAGTATTTGCAATCATTGCTTATGTTAATAAATTTAAAGCATATTCATATGGCAGCTATTTTAGTGATGTTATGGGTGAATAATTAAATGGGGGGAAATAAATGGATAATAACGAAATTAATAATAACGAATTTGAATATAGTTATGATAAGACAGCAAAAAGAAAAAATATAGAAAGTGCTTTTACTGGTATTGCAGCTATTTATATTCCAATGGCGATTGTTGCACTTGTCTCACGCTTTTTTGGAAAGGGTTGCCTGTCAACTCTTATAGCTCTTGCGGTGCTCGTGACTACTATTATTTATGAAGTCAGAGTTTACCAGTTAGGTAGCATGTATAGTAGTAAGCTTGTGAAGTCTGTAGTGTTTTATATTCTATCTGTTGTAGCTTCATTTGTAGGAGTGATTGCAGCAGTAGTAATTGTATTGATAGTAGCTGGTACTAATGAGAATATGGTTATAAGTGGAGCATTGATATCAGCTGCAGTACTTGAAATTGTAGTATTTGTATTACAGGCGATTGCGATAAGATTAGAAACAAGCGGTTTTGCAGATATTGTCAGACCATATAGCGAAGAACTTTCAAATGAGTGGAATACAGTATTTGTAATCTGGGTTATTTCATATGCAGTTTCAACAATAGGTGCTATTGCTGGTGTTTTCTTTGATAACGCATTGCTTACATTGGCATTTGCTATACCAGGTGCAGCAATCGGAGTTTTTGCAGTCATTAAAAAGATCAATGCATTTGTTGAGTGTAAGGTTTTAGGATAATAAGAAATATTAGAATAAAGGTTTAAGGAAATCATCCCTGTCTGTTTTATAAAGGCAGGGGTGTTTTTTTGCATATTCAAGTAAATCCTCAGATAAGTCTGATTCGACGAAGGCTTTCACATCATTTATATTTAGTTTATTGATTGATGGACATGTTGGAGTAAGAGAAATGTAAGGATCACTATTCTCTAATTTAACTACACGAAGTGGCCAGATTTTACAATCCCAGGGCTTCTCGTAAGCATTAAGAATACAGCCTGAGTCAGGGTCAAGAAAAGGACATAAAGCTTCTTCATCAGGATTGTCAGTGGTGTATTTATCAGATAAATCATAGGTAGCATAAATAGAACCATCCTTGGTGAAAGTATTCAATTCACTTAGAAGTTCAGGATGATTTGCTTTGATAGCTTCAATATTTTCATTTGTAAATACTGGTGTTTCCCACATAGAAACACGTCTGAAACTGCAGCAGAATCTGCAGGCAGCGCAATCGCTTTTGCTAAGAATTGGTGATAACATTTATTTTTCCTTAATCATGTATTTATTTAATAATTTATACGGCTTGTAAGATTCTTTGGCACGTCGTAATCCTTCAAGTCCTACATCTTCTTCACGATTAATGTAAGCGAAATCCTTACAGCATATGTTGGCAAATTCATTGCATAGAAGCTGATAAATTCCAGTTACATCTCTAAGTCCCTTTTCGATAACTTCATCCATTGTGTCTGATGAGATTGGAACTCCTGCTGCATAGCCTGCGACCTTGCCATATAGATAGACTACAATTCCTCTAAAGTTCAAAGCTTCGAAATTATTAAGATATATGGAAATAGCTTTGGATTCACTCTCTAAGCCGGGATCGTCTAAGGATTCCATGCGTTCTTTAATCCAGACTTTGGTGAATTCTTTAACATCTGAAATATTAGAAGGAGTGATGTCTTTGATCTCTATATGACCTTCGTAAGCAGAATAGAAGGCATGCACTCGATTCCTCTTTGTAGCCAGGTCCCTGCCAGGAAGGACTGACAGACCTTCAACAGTATAAATGTATTCTGAATAATCTCTGTTATATTCGATGTCAAAAAGATTAGAATCAAAATTATCTATCAGAAGGTTTTTGAATTCTTCAGTAACTGTTTCGAAGGATGCCTTTAAACCGTAGTCATGAGCATCATCGAAAATCATTTGAACATATTTGCTTATAGATGTGGATAGGTTGCCAAGAGGTGCTAAATAAACTCTGTAGCCATCGTGATCCTGATGGCTTCTGTGAATAAATAATACATCGTCGATAAAGCAGTATTCATCGCCGTATTTATCAGTCAGCCCAAGCATTGCTGCAAAAGAGTGCTGACATGAAGAAGAACTGAATTCTTTCAAAAAAGGATTCAGTAATTTAAGGTCATCTATTGTAATTGGTTTGAATTCAAGCATGTATGTATAGTCCTTAGTTGATTTGTATAATTATAGCACTAATAAGCGCTTAATGTCTAAAGTATAAATATTTTTGGTTAAGAAGATGTGAACATTGTCTCTTTGATTTATGTTTGCAGGTAAAATGTGTTATAATAACAAACGTATACGAAATTTTCAGGGAATGAAGGGGATATAAAATGAATAAGAATTTAAACAAGTATATATTATCAAGATTTTTTACAATATTATTGGCAACGATGTTTATAGGTACATCATTTGCGTGCGCAGGTAAGGATACAGAGATTATCGATGAAGTGATAGATTATCCAACATTACAGGTAGAGGAAAAGGAAGAGGAAACAATTCCAGAGGATTCGGTAATCAATAAGCCTGAAGATTTACCACCTTTTGGCAATGTAACAATTACAATGAATACAGAGTTAGAATTTGACAGAGATTCTGCTATGGAAACAGTAACAGCAATTCTTGAAGAAGAGGGATATGAAGATAGTCAGTTTGAAAGATTGTCAGAGGTTTTGGGAGATATTGCGCCTGAGGATATGGAGTTTGAAAGATACTATGTTCAAACTGCAAGAGATGAAGAAGCAGGAGATAAGAATTTAATCTCGGTATCTATTGAAGAATATGAATCTGCTGAGAAAGCTTTGGAAGAATTTCCTGGATTGTTAGGTGCTGTAGGTGAATTTGATGAAGAAATTGAAGACGGAATTAGCATTTCATTTAAGGAGAATCCAAATGAGAGTGGCAGCTTCGGATACAGGGTATATACTATAAAAGGTAATTATGTTTTCAGAGTGGCTGTAATGCTTTATAAAACGCCTTCTTTTAGGGAAGATGAGGATGATACAAAGGAAGAAACAATAATCGATTTCTATTCATTTAAGAGAATTCTTGATGAATGTAATATTGCTTATGATATCGAAGAAGAAAAAGAATATGGATTTTATTAAATTCGTATAAGTTTACTTAATAGTGATTGGAGACGAAATGAATAAGGATTCATTGAAATTATATGCAGTTACAGACAGAAGCTGGCTTAAGGGTGACACTCTTTCACATCAGGTAGAACTGGCCATTGCAGGCGGAGTTACAATGGTGCAGCTTAGAGAGAAGGATTTATCATATGATGAATTCCTGAAGGAAGCTTATGTTATTAAAAATATTTGTAAAAAAAATAATGTAATATTCATTATCAATGATAATGTTGAACTTGCCAGGGAAGTAGATGCTGATGGTGTTCATGTAGGACAATCAGACCTTGAGGCTGGAAATGTAAGAGCTATTCTTGGTAAGGATAAGATTGTTGGCGTAACAGCTAAAACCGTACAACAGGCTAAGGCGGCTGAGGCAGCAGGGGCAGACTATCTAGGAAGTGGTGCAGTATTTGGAACGACAACCAAAAAGGATGCTAAGCCTATGGATATGCAATTACTTAAGGAGATAGTTGATTCCGTAAATATTCCTGTTGTTGCGATTGGTGGAATTGATTCTTCTAATGCCAAGAAGCTTGCAGGTACAGGCATAGCGGGAATGGCTGTTGTAAGTGGTATTTTTGCAAAGGATGATATTACTAAAGCAGCTAAAGAACTCCTAGCTATTTCAGACAGTATTACAAGAGGGCAAAAACTTCCAACAGCACTTTCTATCGCAGGAAGCGACTCAAGTGGTGGAGCAGGCGTTCAGGCTGATATTAAAACTATGATGGCTAATGGTGTCTATGCAATGAGTGCAATCACAGCGCTTACAGCGCAGAATACCACTGGTGTGACTGGGATAATGGAAGTGACTCCAGAATTCTTAGAGAAAGAATTAGATAGTATATTTACAGATATTTATCCAGATGCTGTTAAGACAGGGATGGTAGCTTCGTCAGAGCTTATCCGTGTGATAGCTAAGAAACTCAAGGAATACAAGGCGAGAAATATTGTTATTGATCCAGTTATGGTATCAACCAGTGGTGCAAGTCTTATTTCGGAAGATGCAAAGGAAACTCTTAAGAAGGAGTTATTTCCTTTGGCAACCTTGATTACACCTAATATTCCAGAGGCTGAAGAATTGTCAGGAATGATGATTGAAAATGAAGTGGAAATGATAGAAGCAGCCAGATTCATTAATGAGAAGTATGGTTGTGCAGTTCTTTTAAAGGGTGGCCACAGCATTAATGATGCCAATGATTTACTCTGTACAGATAGTGAATATAAGTGGTTCAAGGGAAAAAGAATTGATAATCCAAATACACATGGAACAGGATGCACTCTGTCAAGTGCTATAGCATCGAATTTGGCAAAGGGTGAAACTCTTGAGGATGCAGTACAATATGCTAAGAATTATATTTCTGGAGCACTTGCTGCAATGCTTGATTTGGGCAAGGGTTCAGGACCTATGAATCATGGATTTGCAATTGAAGGCAATTATAAGAATATAGATAATAATTGATGAACTATCAAGGATTGTATAAATAAACCGATAACAATAATATAGATAGCGCAGGGAGGCGGTATTATGAAAATAGGAGAAGCAAGGACAGCTTATTATGCCCAGTATCAGAAATTCAGTGCTGCGGCATCGGAATTATATAAACAAAAGGAAGAGGCAGAAAAGAATTCAAGACTGTATCCATCATTGAAGGAAGAGTATGAAAAGGAAGCGGCTACGCTGGAATTAAAATATAATAAATTAAATGAAACAAGCGAGGAGTATCTTGATCAGCAGAGCAAGATAATCGAGATGGAAGTGTCTTATGCTAATATGCTTAATTCACAATATCAGGCCGAGGATATCCAAAAGGCAGGAGAGGAAGAATTAAAGTGTATTGAGACTGCCAGAAGAATTATGAAGGGTGACACAGTACCACCTCAGGATGAAGAGAAGCTTATGAAATATAATTATAAGCTTTATATGGCAGCTAAACAGATGGGTATGCTTGCCAAGGAGCATGAGGAAGATGATTCTTTATGGGAGGATGAGGAAGATCCTGAAGAAAGAATGGATCCACTAGAGTATGCGGATAGTCAGGAGGCTCCGGCAGGTGGACCATCTCTTGATTTGGAGGTTGCAGATGTAGATGTGGAAGCATCCACATCCGCTGAATAAGAATTATTAAAGGACGCATGATATGCGTTCTTTTTTTATAAAGAAATAAGGGAAACTAAAGTTAAAAAAATAACGTGTTGACATATATAGAATATCGATATATTATATAGATAATCGATATACAAGGAGGCAGAAATGAATACTATAGACAAAACTTTGATTTCAGGAAGCATGGGAACTATGCTATTAAAATTACTATCTGAAAAGGATATGTATGGTTATGAAATGATAGAAACACTCAGAGTAAGATCTGAGAATATTTTTGAATTAAAAGCGGGTACATTATATCCTTTGCTTCATACATTGGAGTCCAAAAATTATTTGAAATCATACGAGTTGGAGTCGTTAGGAAAGGTGAGAAAATATTACTCAATTACAAAAGAAGGAAAAAAGTATTTAGATTCTAAACTAAACGAATGGGATGTATATTCGAAGGCAGTTGACAGCGTGCTGTTATATGGAGTGTAGTGACAGGGGGATGTAATATGGGGATAGAAGAGTATTTGGAAATACTTCAAAATCAGATACGTGACAAATGTGCTAGGAAGTTTGTAGCTGATGAAATAAGGGGCCATATAGAGGATCAGATACGAGATAACATAGAAATTGGAATAGGTGAGGATGAAGCGATTTCTAGTGCTGTAAAAGACATGGGCGATCCGGTAAAGGTAGGGGTAGAATTAGATCGGATTCATAGACCGCAGTTTGAATGGAAATTCTTTATTATGGTTATTATTATGAGTATGGGAGGAATGATATTACAGTTTTTTATAGCCAAGTATATAGGGGATGTTAAAGGGTATATTAGTTCATATTTATTTCCAATGATAATTGGCCTTTGCGGTATGCTTATAGCGTATAGGCTGGATTATACCTTTTTTCTAAGACGAAGCAAAATAATAGCAATAATACATTTGCTACTATTAATTGTTTTACCATTAATGTCAGGTCCATTAAGAAGTCCAGTTGATGGAGCGATTTGGTTAAAATTAGGATTTAAATTTATCAGATTATCAATGAATGCATATATGCTTTTATATATTCCATTATATGCAGGTGTTCTATATGAAAACAGAAGAAAAAGGAAGTGTATAATGACTAAACTCCTGATATGGATGTTTATGCCTATATTAATAGTTTCTGTAATGGAGACAATCTCATTACCATATATAGGTCTTTTACTTCTTATAGAAATTGTGTTATTGCTTACGGCAATATATAGAAAATGGTATGTCATAGATATAAAAGAAAAAATACTTTTGTTAATTGCAATTCCGCTAACTTCTTTGATTATTAGTTTTGTTTGGTATATAACCAGAGGAAAATATCAGTCAATAAGAAATATTAACCAGATGGAACGTGTAAAAAATTGGATTTCTCATTTTGCAATGACAGCCAGCGAGAATTCAAAAACGGTATATTCATTTTTGGGGAAGATAATAACAAATAGCAACTGGATAAGTAGAAGTGAGAAAGCCATTGAAAGTTTGCAGGAATATGATGGCTATGGAAATAATAAAATACTAGAAGCGATTATGGCATATTATGGCATATTAGCAATGTTTGCAGCCCTTGCATGCTGTTTGTTAGTTATTTTTTATATGTTTAATATAGTTGCACATATGAGGAATGAATTAGGATTTATTATAGGAACTGCGTGTTCATTATCAATAGGTGGTCAAATAGTATTTTATTTATTAATTATGTTAGGACTATTACCAAGTACGGGATTCACATTGCCAATTCTTTCTTTTGATAGTAGTTTCTTGATAGTTGATTATATTATGTTTGGGACAGTAATGTCCGTTTATAGATATAAAGAAATCAGAAAAGAAAGTAATTACTTAAAAGATTATACACCAGAAAAATCATGAAAGGAGACTAACTATAATTTGTGGTTGATTTTCAGTGTATAGTTTTGAGTAATTTAGAAAGAGAGTTTTGAAAATTCAAAACTCTCTTCTTTTCATATAATAGATATAAATAATTTAGATTTAGTTGTATAGTAAAAACATTATTCTGATATAGACAAAATAATTAAAATATGAGTAAAAATGTAAAGTATAGTTTTTAATACAAGATAAAGGAAAAGCACAATTAAAGTCTTAACAAAATGGATATCGTGACGTTTAGATTTATGTGTATCGACAAAATAGTTTATGATATAATTAATTTGATTATTGGGCACGTATAATTTCAAGGAAATAACGAATTGGAGGCAGACATGAATTTTGACAAGATTACAGAGTATTTAGATTCAATTCTTGATAGAGGCATTCCATCATATGACTGTATTGTTTATAAAGATCATGAAATGGTTTACAGACATATGAATGGTTATTCAGATAAAGATAAAACTAAGAAAATACAAAGTGATCAGAGATACCTTATTTTCTCGATGACTAAGATTCAGACTATGGTTTCTATTATGCAGCTTGTGGAGCAGGGAAAGATTTCCCTTGAAGATGAGGTAGGTAAATATCTTCCTGCATATAAGAAGCTTAAGGTCAAGAAAATTGTTGATGGAGTTGAAGTGATTGAGGAGGTAAGTAAGCCACTTACTATCGCTAAACTTATATCTATGCAGTCAGGACTTGATTATGATCTTGACAGAGCTGGTATTAAAAGAGTTTTGAAAGAGAAGGGCAAGAATGCAACAACTTTGGAATTGGTTAATGCATTTGTGGAAACTCCTCTTAATTTCGAGCCAGGCGAGCATTTCTGTTATAGCCTAAGCCATGATGTGGCAGCAGCCATTGTTGAAGTTGTTTCGGGCATGAGCTTTGGAGAATATCTTAAGAAGAATATATGGGAGCCTGTTGGCATGAAGGATACTTTTTTTGCCAAGGGTGATAATACAGGTCTTGAAAGATTAGCACAACAGTATATTTGCTTAGAAACGATTGAACCAATGGAAGCAAGCTGTAATTACCAGTTATCAGATTCCTATGAGAGTGGAGGAGCAGGCTTGGTAAGTTGTACAGATGATTATGGACTTCTTGCAGATGCTCTGGCAAATGGTGGTATGGCCAAGTCAGGGGTCAGAATCCTTAAGTCTGAGACCGTTGAGATGTTTAAGGATAATCAGTTAACTGCTGTAGGTCGAGAAGACATTGCCAATACTATGGGTCGAGCTGGTTATGGATATAGTTATGGTATGCAGGTATTTATGGAGCCAGAACGATTCAATTCTCCAGCACCAGTCGGAGTGTTTGGATGGGATGGTGCAGCGGGAAGCTGTACTATCATGGATACAGCAAACAGAGTGTGTCTTGTGCTTATGACACATGTAAGAAATTGTGGCTGGTTGTATTTTGAGGTGCATCCAAAACTTAGAGATTTATTGTTTGAAGAATAGATGCTCTTTACAGTAGAAGACTATTTACCAAGGAGGGAATATGAATATTTCACACAGAAAATTTAACAAAACATTAAGAATTACAGATGCAAATGGACAGCCACTTGCTAATACTCAGGTAAAGGTTGATATGACAAACCATGAGTTCCTGTTTGGTTGTGGTGCATTTGAAACAATACCATATGTAATGGCACAAAATGAGCCATGGCATGAGCATGTGGCTAAGAATGTAGAAAGCTGGCTTGAAGTTTTCAATTATGGAACACTTCCATTTTACTGGGGACAGTATGAACCAACAGAGGGTGATGTTAAGTGGGAAAGCAGAATGAAGGCAGCAGAGTTTTTAAAGAGTAAAAATGTTGCAGTGAAAGGTCATCCACTTTGCTGGCATACAGTGTGCGCAGACTGGCTCATGCAGTATGATAATGAAACAATTCTTAAGAAACAGCTTGAGAGAATTGACAGAGATGTTACTCAGTTTAAGGGTACTATCGATATGTGGGATGTTATAAATGAAGTAGTTATTATGCCTATATTTGATAAATATGATAATGGTATCACAAGAATTTGTAAGGATAAGGGTCGAGTAGGACTTGTAAAGGAAGTCTTTGCTAAGGCTAAAGAATGTAATCCAGATGGTACATTTCTTATCAATGATTTCAATACTTCAACAAACTATGAAATCCTTATTGATGGATGTCTTAATGCAGGAGTTCCAATTACAGCGATTGGTATTCAGTCACATCAGCATCAGGGCTTCTGGGGAGTTGATAAGCTTCATGAAGTACTTGAGAGATTTGATCATTTCGGACTTCCAATTCATTTTACAGAGAATACACTTGTTTCAGGAACATTAATTCCTGAGTATATTGAGGACTTAAATGATTGGCAGGTTGAAGAATGGCCATCTACTCCAGAGGGAGAAGAGAGACAGGCTAATGAGATAGAGACAATGTACAGAGAATTGTTTGCACATCCACTTGTTGAAGCTATTACAACATGGGATTTTTCAGATGGCGCTTGGCTTGGTGCTCCTAGTGGATTCGTAAGAAAGGATGGATCAAGAAAGCCTTCATTTGAAAGACTTAAAAAGATGGTTAAAGAAGAGTGGTGGACTAATACTACTGTAACAACAGATGAAAATGGTTTTGCAACAGTAGAAGGATTTAAGGGAGATTACAAGATTTCAGTTGATGGCAAAGTAGCAACAGCTAAATTTGTAAATGATGATCAGGCTGATATCTGCCTTAAATAATTAATTAAAAGCATACAGCTTGCTGGCAGGGTGATTAAATCATCCTGCCTTAACTATGAAAGGGGAAGAATATGACAGAAATTCAAAAGATATTATACAGTAATAGAGATGAAAAAAATGCCAAATTTCAGGCTTCTCTTACTCCAGGAGTAGATGAAGACAAATTCATGGGTGTAAGGGTTCCAGTAGTAAGAAAGATTGCAAAAGAGATTTATACAGATAAGGAACTAGTAGAAGAATTTCTTAAAGAACTGCCACATGAATATTTTGATGAGAATATGCTTCATGCAGTTCTTATTTCTATGGAAAGCGACTATGACAGGTTTGTAGAAAAATTAGAGGCTTTCTTCCCTTATATTGATAACTGGGCAGTATCAGATACCATTGCCTGCAAGTCAGCAAAGAAAAATCCTGAGCTTCTAATAAAGGATGCAATAAGATGGGCTAAATCAGACAAAACCTATACCTGCAGAGTAGGCGTTGATTTTATTATGTCCTATTATTTAAATGATTATTTTAAAGCGGAATATAATGAAATTGTTTCGAAAATTGTATCTGATGAGTACTATGTGAATATGATGGTGGCATGGTATTTTGCGACAGCTTTGGCAAAACAGTGGGAGGCAACTATTCCATATATTGAAGAAAAGAAGCTTAGTGTGTGGGTACATAACAAAACTATTCAGAAATCAGTAGAAAGCTTTAGAGTTACAAATGAGCATAAAGATTATTTGCGTACTCTAAGGATTAAGAAATAATTGAGTGGAATGAGGTTAGTATGGATAAGAACAAAATGTTAGAAATTCAATCACTTGTAAGGGATTGTGGACAGATAATGTTAAATGCCAATCGTGAAAGCATTCTTATTGATTCGAAGGCAGGAAGCGCTAATTTTGTAACTGAATATGATAAGAAGGTTCAGGATGCTCTTAAGAAAGGTTTGAAGCAGATTTTACCAGAGGCAGTGTTCTTGGGAGAAGAAGGGATTGAAAATACATTTTCAAATAAGGGAATGTATTTAATAGTCGATCCAATTGATGGTACTACTAATTTTATTAAGGACTATCATACAAGCTGTATATCTGTTGGAATTATTAATGATGGAATTAAGGCGGCAGGCGTAGTATATAATCCGTATCTGAATGAAATGTATTATGCGATAAAGGGTGAGGGAGCCTATCTTAATGATAAAAGAATTCATGTTTCAGACGAACCATTAAGTAATGGTATTGTTTTGTTTGGAACCTCTCCTTATTATGAAGAACTTAATGAGAAATCTTTTGAGATGGCTTTTGATTATTTCAAGAAGGCTTTGGATATAAGAAGAAGTGGTTCTGCTGCGATTGATTTGTGCTCTATAGCGGCAGGCAGAGCGGAGGTTTATTTTGAATTAAGGCTGTCTCCATGGGACTATGCGGCAGGCTCACTTATAGTAGAAGAAGCGGGTGGAATTGTAACTACAGTTGAAGGCGGAGAACTTTGTTTTGATAAAACTTGCTCGGTTCTTGCAAGAAATAAGTAAAAATACCCGAAAAATTATTGATAATATGGGGACAAAAAATATAATATAGCAGACTGGCATTGATTTTAATAATGTTGGTTTGCTATAATTTTTTTAAATGTGCCAAAAGGCACAAAAGAATGCTTGAGAAGGTATTCTTTAGAAGGAGGAGAGAAACAATGTCAAAGAGAATCATGGCATTTCTGATGAGTGCTCTTATGCTTCTTGCGCTTGTTGTACCAATGGTACCAATGAAGGCTAAGGCAGCACCAGCAGAGAAAACTTACGACTTCTCAATGCTTAAATCTACTATGGAGTATGATTTAACTTCTGAGGTCAATGGGGACAATGAACTCGAGATTACATTTAAGGGACAGTACAAGTCACAGTTCTATGCAATCCCAAGTGATATTGATCCTTCAACAATCACAAAGGTAACATTTGATGTTAAGAGTGGTAATGCAGGTGATCTTGCATTCAAACTTCACACAAAGGCAGACTATGAGTCAGATAATAAGGGCGGTACACCAGTATCATATGGTAACCCAACTATTATTCCTGATACAGAAGGTGTAGAGTATTTCTCTATCATGTCTTTAAATGAAGGTACAACAGACGCTGTTATCGCAAGCGTAACATTTACAGTATCAGGTGAAGGAAATCCTGATGCAAACAAGGAAGCTGAGCCAGATGCTGGCCCTTCAGTTGAAGGAGAAAACCTTCTTGAGAATGGTTACTTTACAGATGCAGACGTATCAAAGTGGACAGTAGAGGCTGAAACAGCAAAGATTTCTACAGCTACAAGCGACACACCAATCTTTGGTGATGTAACAACATATGCTGTTATTAGCGACAGACAGAGACCTTATGACTGTTTCGCTTATGATGTAACAGATATTGTAGAAGATGGTAAGACATATGCTTACTGCTTCTATATTATGCTTTCAGAGGATTATGAGGGTGCTCCTGCAACTCAGAGACAGGTAGATTTTGCTCCATATATCACTGTTGGTGGAAGCACAGAATATCAGGGTTCATATTCACCTAATGTAACTGGTAATTCAAGCCAGCAGCTTACACCAGGTGAGTGGACAAAGTTTGAAGGTACATATAAGGTTCAGGCTGGTGGAAACATTGAGAAGCTTGTTCTTCGTTTCCTTGAGCAGGGTGAAAATTATGGTGAAGGTGACTGCGTTAAAGGTAGATATTACATTGCAGGTGCTTCATTTGTAGATATGAATCTTGAAACAGCTTCAATTGAAGCAGGTGTTCCAAATCTTAAAGATAAATTCACTGAAGATTTCGGTAACGATATGATCGTTGGTACATCACTTTCTGGTGGTGAAATTAACGATAAGGTTCTTATGCAGCTTGTAACAAAGCATTTTAATGCAGTTACACTTGGTAATGAGCTTAAGCCAGATGCACATCTTGGCAATGCAATTAGAGGAACAGAGAAGGCTACAATTAATGGACAGGAAATCGATGTTCCAGTACTTAGCTTCTCACAGGCAGAGAAATATCTTGATTATTTCCTTCAGTGGAATGAAGAGAATCCAAATGCTCAGTTTAAGATTCGTGGTCATGTACTTACATGGCATTCACAGACTCCAGAGTGGTTCTTCCACGAGGATTATGATGTAAGCAAGCCACTTGTAACACCAGAGGTAATGAACCTTCGTCATGAGTGGTATATTAAGACTGTTCTTGAACACTATGTTGGTGAGGACAGCAAATATAAAGATTTATTCTATGGCTGGGATGTAGTTAATGAAGCAGTTAGTGATGGTTCAGGAACTTACAGAAAAGATTCTGAGGGTTCAATGTGGTGGAAGGTATACCAGAGCAACGAATTCATTACAAATGCATTCGTATTTGCTAACAAGTATGCTCCAGCAAGCGTAGAGCTTTATTACAATGATTACAATGACTGTACACCAGGTAAGGTAGAAGGCATTGTTCAGTTACTTAAAGATGTAAAGGCAACAGAGGGTGCAAGAATTGATGGTATGGGTATGCAGGCTCACTATGACAATGAGTATCCTAACTGGGATCAGTTCGAAGCATCAGCTAAAAAGTATGGCGAAGTAGTTGGTAAGATTCAGATTACAGAGCTTGATTTCAAGTCAAGTAGTGCTTATGATGGTACAGCTGCTACTCTTCAGGGAGAGTATTCAAGACAGGCATATCGTTATAAGGGACTTTATGATTCATTAAAGAAGCTTCATGATGAAGGTTCAGTAGAAGTAGGCGCATGGATTATCTGGGGTGTTCTTGATGGTAATTCATGGCTTCAGGCATTCACAGGTGTTGGTGGTGGCGTAACTGATGGTAGCCCACAGTGTCCATTGATTTTCGATGATGACTATAAGGTTAAGCCAGCATTCTGGGCAATGGTAGATCCAACTAAGCTTGATCCAGAAGCTAAGTCTGTAGATATTAAGCAGGCACTTGCAGATGATTTTGATGCAGCTGATGAAATTAATTTCTCAGGCGAAGGAACAGAAGTTACAGTTAAACCAATCTGGAATCCTGGTCAGGTTCAGTTCCTTGTTGAGGTTAAAGATGCAACAGATGATGGTACAGATGGTGTAACAGTATACTTAGATAAATATAACAGTAAGTCTAATGGTATTAAGACTAAGAGTGTTATGGTTACAAGAGCTGATGCAGAGGCAACAGATGAAGGATATAAGGCAGTTGTTAATGTAGCAGTAGATGAAGCTGAAGCTAATAAGGTTGTAGGCTTTGATGTAGTAGTTACTAATGGCGACAAGCAGGTTGCATTTAACGATTCATCACTTTCACAGTCAACATCAAGTAAGTTCTATGCAGAAGGTGCATTAAAGCCATTTATGTTTATTCCTAAGGGAACAATCACAGTAGATGGTGAACTTGATGATGCATGGAAAGATGCAGTAGAAGTTACACTTGGAAATAAGACTGATAACCCACAGGCAACAGCTAAGGTTAAGGTTCTCTGGGATGAGCAGAATCTTTATGTATATGCAGAGGTTACAGATTCAGATTTAAATAAGGATAATGAAGAAGTACATCAGCAGGATTCATTAGAAGTATTCATTGATGAGACTAATTCAAAGGCTGCAGAGTACAACAATGCTACAAAGCAGTATAGAATCAACTATAACAATGATCATTCATTCAATGGCGAAACATGTGTTGAGGAAAACTTAACTACAGTTGCTAAGACAACAGAAACTGGATACATTGTAGAAGGTGCATTCAAGTGGACAGAAGTTACTCCTGCAGTTGGTGCAAACATTGGTATTGAACTCCAGATTAACGATGCTGATTCTTCAACAATGAGAATTGGTACAGTTACATGGAATGATATCACAAACCAGTGTTGGTCATCTCCAGCATGCTACGGTTCAGCTATGCTTGTTGAAAAGATTGATGCTCCAGTTGCAACAGGTGATGCATCAACAGAAGGCAAGACTGATAAGAAGAGCAAAATTGGTGCATTCATTGGAATTGGCGCTGCAGCAGTACTTGCAGGGGCAGCATTTGTAGTATCTACAAAGAAGAAGCCAGAAGATGAAGAAGCTAAGGAAGAAGCTCCAAAGGCAGAAACAGAAGAAAAGAAAGAGGATTAATAAAGTAATAAACTGGATTAATCTATGGTTAGGGCATCTGTTCACGAAAGTGGACAGATGCTTTTTGATATATTTTACCTATTGACCAGTATGGTATAAAAGCATATAATGGCGACTAATACTATTTTGAGGTGATTAAATGAAGATAACTAATCCAGAGGAGAAAAACTTAATATTTAAGCTTACAATTCCACTCTTTTTTGAGTTTCTTTTATATATATTGGTAAGTAATGTTGACCAATTTATGCTTAGCTCTTACTCACAGGAAGCAGTTGCAGCCATTGGTAATGCGGGCCAGGTAAGCTGGGTTATGACATTGTTCTTTGGTGTTGTGTCTATTGCATCTACAGTACTTATCTCTCAGTATAAGGGTGCCAAGGATGAGGAGATGGAGAAGGCGATTTATCCAGTAGCGCTTATTTTTAATGTTGTGCTGGGTATTATAATAAGCCTTGTGTGTGTATTCTGTATGGAACCGATCCTTAGACTTCTTAAGGTGGAGGAAGGATTGACCTTTGAATATGCCCATATATACCTTCAGATTGTGGGTGGAATGATTGTTTTCCAGGCTATAGAAAACTGTTTTGCAGCGTTCTTAAAGAGCAATGCATTGGTTAAAGAAGCATTGGTTATATCCATAATTGTAAATATATTTAATGTGGCAGGTAACTCTCTTGCGTTATATGTATTTGACTGGGGTGTGCCAGGTGTTGCATTTTCATCTGCAATAAGTAGAACTCTTGGTATGTTGCTTGCAATTGTTATATTCCTTGTGAAGGTTGGCAAGATTCAGTTTAGTATTCTTAAATCCTGCCATCCATTTAAGATTTTATGGAAGATGCTTAAAATCGGGGCGCCATCTATTGGTGAGAATATTTCTTATGATGGTTCTCAGCTCCTTATTATGTCATTTATCAATCCAATGGGTTTGGCAACTGTTAATGCTAAGGTGTACGTGTGTATTGTAGTGCAGTTCGCATATCTTGCGGGTATGGCGGCCTCTGAAGCTATGCAGTTAGTAGAAGGTCAGCTTATTGGTGCTGGCAAAAAGGATGTGGCGGCAAGAGAGGTGTTTAAAACTCAAAGAGTCGGACTTATTATTGTTGAAATAGTAACTTTGTTGCTTTTTATATTCTCAAATCAGATAATTGGTATATTTCCAAGTGCAGATGCTGATGTACTAAAGATTGCCAAGGTAATGCTGTTTATAGAACTCTTCCTTGAACTAGGCCGTGTTACTAATATGATCATGGTAAGAGCCTTACAGACAGCAGGTGATGTTAATTTCCCAATTCTTATGAGTGTAGCCTTCACATGGTGTGTCTCAGTAACCTTTGGCTACATTTTTGGTGTGGTTTTAAATTGGGGAATTACAGGTATATGGATCGCTATGGCTACAGATGAAATTCTTCGTGGTATTACGTTGACTACGAGATTTGCCAAGGGTAAATGGAAGAAGATAAATCTGATAGAGAAGACTTATTAATGCTAATTAGACGTTGCTAGAAGGGGAGACCGTTTAGGTCTTACAGAGGAAAATGAAGAAAGAAAAAAATCATGTAATTAAAAATAATTTATATGCTTTGAAACTCTTATTCAAACTGAGTCCTCAGATTGTAATACATGGTGCAGGAGGAAAAATCCTTGGATATGTGGAGTGGTTATTCTATAGTGCACTATTTATGAGACTTATTATTAAATTCTTAGATGAAGGAGCACCATTTTATTACTTTGTATTATTTGTAATATTTGTAAGCTTATTCTTTGGAATCGTTGAATTCTATACTGTATTTATAAATGGCTTTGTCAAGCCAGTTCAGATAGCGAGAGTTAATAATGGTCTCAATACAATTCTATTTAAGAAGGCTCAGAATGTTGAATTGAGATGCTTCGAAGATACAGAATTTTATAACAAGTATACACTTGCTATGGAAAATGCTGACACACGTCTTATAGAAACAGTTGAAGTTATTTGGGGCGTGATATTTGGCGCAATAGCATCGCTTGCTGCATTCTATCTTTTGTTTCAGATAGATAAGTTTGCAGTTTTGTTTGTAATATTTCCGATTATCGGAAATTTCGTTTTCAATAGGGCTCTAGGCAAGATTGAGTTCGAAAGAAACAAGGAGATGGCATATCACAACAGAAAAAGTGCCTACGTAAACAGAGTTATATATATGCGTGAGTATTCAAAGGAAATGAGACTTACAAACGCATTAAGATTGATGCTTGAAAGGTATAAAGAGTCATTGGCAGGAATTACCAAGGTGGCTAATAAATACCAGCTTAAGGGTGCCATTAATCATTTATGGAGATGTAGCTTTACCTTCAGTTTTATTTTTGAAGGCATGCTTATCTACGGTGCTTACAGAACACTTGTAAGTAAGACAATGGGAATGGCTGAACTTGCAGTTATTGCAGGAATGATGGTTGCGTCAACCTGGATTTTAATTGGATTCGCAGACTCTTGTATGGCTTCATTTAAGAATGGTCTCTATATGGATAATCTTAGAGATTTCCTTGAATATAAGGAGAAGATTCCTGAGGATTATGATGGAATTGATGCAGGAGATAGAATTGAATCCATAGAATTTAGAAATGTAATGTTTAAATATGAGGAGAAGCCAGTTGTAGAGAATCTTTCCTTTACACTTGAAGGACAGAAAACTTATGCACTTGTGGGATATAATGGTGCGGGTAAATCTACAATTATTAAGCTTCTTTTGAGATTCTATGATCCAACAGAGGGTGAGATTCTTCTAAATGGAAGAAATATTAAGGATTATAATTTGGAATCCTATAGAAAATTGTTTGCTACAGCATTTCAGGATCATATGCTATTCTCAGCTTCTATTAAAGAAAATGTAATGATGAGAAAATGTACATCAGAAGATGATGAGATAGTAGTTGAGGCACTTAAGAAGGGTGGAGTTTATGATAAAATCATGACCCTTCCAAAGGGAATAGATACTATTATGACCAAAGAATTTGATGAAAATGGAGCATTACTTTCAGGTGGTGAGTCCCAGAAGGTAGTTGTGGCAAGAGCATTTGCGGATGCTGCACCATTTCATATCTTTGATGAGCCATCAAGTGCACTTGATCCAATTGCAGAGTATGAACTGTTTGACAATATTATTAAAAATGGTCAGAACAAAACGATGATATTTATTTCCCATAGATTATCATCGGTTAAAGATGCGGATAAGGTATTATTGCTTGCGGATGGCAAGGTTAAAGAAGAGGGTACTCATGAAGAGCTTATGGCATTAGAGGGCCTCTATGCAGATATGTATGAGAAGCAGGCAGTTAATTATCTTGCAGTAACTAAAGAAACATGGAGGAATAAAGATGAAAAACACATTTAAGAACCACATGTTTCTCTGGAAACTATTATTTAAAGAAGCGCCATTTTATATGTTATACGTAATATATAATGGTTTCAGATATCAGTTTATGATTTTTGTGGAGCATACACTTGGTATCAGATATGTTTTGCATTGTGTAGAGTATCACGAGCCATTTTACAAGGCATTGATAGCAATGCTTATTGTTCTTATATTGACGATGATTACATTTACTCCTGATGGCTTCTTCCAACAGGGCTGGATGCAGAAGGTTAAGCCAAGACTCTACAAAACATTGAAGGATAAAATGTATGTTAAGGCAGCAGATCTTGATTTGGCCTGCTATGATAATCCTGATTATTATAATGATTTCGTTTTGGCTGTGTCAGAATCAGAGAAGACGGTGGATCGTTTCCTTGAACTGATAGATCTTATATCTCAGTGCGTAACAGTTATTGTTACCAGTGGTATATTCTTTATATTTACTGATGCTGCAGGTATTGGATTTGCCTTTGTATCATTTATATTCACACTTCTTATTTCAAAGGCACTGAATAAGCTTAATTACAAACTAAGACTTAAGATTAATCCTTTTGAAAGAAAGAGAAACTACGTAAACAGAGTATTTTACATTAGAGATTTTGCCAAGGAATTAAGACTTCACCATGGAATGCGTGATAAGCTTTTGGAAGAATTCAAAGAGGCAAATGATGAAATCGAAAAGGAACAAAGACAGGTATCTGCAAAGAGATTACTATTTATGTTCTTAATAAGATATGTATTTACAGATTTCTTAACAGAGAGTCTATATATTCTCTATCTTATGTTTAGAGTAGTTATTCTTGGAGGTTTGGATTATTCAAATGCGATTATCCTTGTGGGACAGACTGGAGATTTGAGACGAAGCCTTGGATATATGACAGATATTCCAGCTAAAGCTCATGAAAACAGTCTCTACATTGATAAGATAAAAAGCTTCCTTGAGTATGAACCTGAGATAGAGAAACATTCGGGTGAAGAAGTACCAGAGGGATGTGGCGAATTAATTATAGATAATTTGTCATTTAAATATACACCAGAAGCTGAGGAGACACTTCATAATATTTCATTAAGAGTTAAGCCAGGAGAAAAGATTGCCATAGTTGGTTATAATGGTTCAGGTAAGACTACTCTTATTAAGCTTCTTATGAGATTATATGATCCAAGTGAAGGCTCAATTAGCTATCATGGAAAGAATATTAAGGATTATAATCTTGAAGAGTATCATAAGAGAATGGGAGTTGTATTCCAGGATTTCAATATGTATGGAGCTTCGCTCAAAGAAAATGTTTGCCTAGATGATGAACATTTAGTAAATGATGAAGGATTTGAGATTAAGGTAATCAATGCACTTAAGCAAAGTGGTTTTGAAGAGAGACTTGATGCATTAAGTAATGGCTTGGATACACAGCTTACTACTGAATTTGATGATGAAGGTGTAGATTTTTCTGGCGGTGAAAGCCAGAAAGTAGCTATTTCAAGAGCATTTTACAAGAATGCGGATATTCTTATCATGGACGAACCATCCAGTGCTCTTGATCCAATAGCAGAATACAATCTTAATATGGCGATGCAAAAGGCAGCAGAGAACAAGACTGTATTCTATATTTCACACAGACTTTCAACGACGAGAGATGCGGACAGAATAGTGATGCTTGAGAAGGGCAGAATCATAGAAGAAGGCACTCATGAGGAGTTATTAAAGAAGAATGGAAAATACGCAGAAATGTGGAATGTACAGGCTTCCAGATATCAAAAATAACTCAAAGGTTGACATAAAACGTTAAAATATGATATTATGTGTACTATTCTCGGGGAAACTTGGGAATAGTACATTTTATTTATGCAGAAAAAGGAAAGTTTATGTTCAAGAAAACCATGAAATTTGTGGCCGCAACAGCAATCCTTGGTATCTGTGTTTTAACACTTACTTACATTTATATGCTTAGTTCAACAATCAGTGATTATAAGAATAAGGCTGAGATTGAAAAAGCAAGAGACCGTAAGTACACAGATACTATTGTTGGTGGTGTAGGCTATAGTATGGAATCTGAAGAAGTAGAGAAGAGTAAGCTTTTTAATGTGGATTTCACAGTTTATGATTTACCTTACTACTATCCATATTATGGACAGAAAGCATACGAGAATTATTCGGCGATTACTAACCGATATAGCAAACAGTATCAGTTAGGGGTAAATGCCTGGACAGATGACTATGGCTTCAGAATCTACGATAACAGATACCTGATAGCAGTTGGAACATATTTTGGAGCTCCAGTAGGACAGTATATTGATGTTGAACTTGAAAATGGAGTTATTATTCCATGTATCGTTGGTGATATTAAATCAGATGTAGATACAGATGAGAGTAATGTATATTCATTAAGCTGTGGATGTGCAACAGAATTTATTGTAGATGGATGGAAAATTGATCCTTATACAAGAGGCGATGTATCGAGCGTATTTGAAGAGTGGAATAGTAAGGTTATTCATATTATCGTATACGATTATAATTATTTTGATTAAAGGATTAATGGCAACTCAAGAAATTGGGTTGCTTTTTTTATACATAAGTCTGTCAAAATATATAGTGATATATTTATAACAATGTGATACAATATATAGTGATTTGAGTTAGGAGACTGGTAGGAAATGAGAAATCTTAAAAAGTTTGCAGTTATAATGGCAGCAGCAGGTATGATGATTAGTTTTGCTGGCTGTGAAACAGTAGTTACAGATGTTACATCAATGGTTAGCGCACAAAGAAGTGAAGAGTTAACAGGAACAATTGTAGATACATCTGAGACGATATATGTGGCTCAGGCGTCAGAAGCTGGCAATGCTGAAACAGACGTTGAAGAAGAGAGACAGTTAGCATCTGCAGACGAGGAAGTTAAGGAAGCAGACGAGATTAAGACAACTAAAGAAGAAACAAAGGACTCCAAAGAGCAGACAGATAAAGAAGATACAGAAAAAGAATCTGAGGATACACAAAAAACACAAGAATCTGATACAACAAATAATGATGAAACTGCTGAAGATGAGACAGATGATTCGAAGGAAGAAGATGTAGAAGAAAATTCTGAAGAAGATAAGCAGACTGAGGAAGATTCAAAGGAAAGCGAAGAAACTGAAGGACAGGATGAAGAATCAGAGAATCAGGAAGGTGATGGTAACGAAGAAGAGCCTCTTTTGATACCAGATGACTTTGACGCAGAATTTTATGCAACAACATATCCTGATGTAGTTAATGTATATGGTAATTCAGCAGAAGCTTTGTACAGACATTATTTGTATTATGGTCAGGCAGAAGGAAGAGCTAAGAATGCTTCTGAATATAATTTGACTCACGAAGCATTATAGAATTAAGGTAATGAATAAAGATAAAGAAGAGAAAGTTAAGAAAAAGAAAGTAAAGCTTTCTTCATACGGGAGAAAAATGGAGAGAAAAGAGAGGGTAAAGGGTACTCTCTTTCTACTTCCATCCATTTCAGGGGTGTCAGTTTTTTATCTGATTCCTTTTTTCGTTGTGCTAGTATATGCTTTTCAGGATAATCCGGTAACTAAGAATTATGTAGGATTATCTAATTTTATAGCAATATTTAAGAATGAGGCCTTCAGACTTGCAGCAGGGAATACTTTAAAATTCTCACTAGTAGCAGTTCCACTTGCAGTTATAATATCCCTGCTTATGGCTATTCTTCTTGACCAGAGTATTCCATTTGCATCCAAGTTCAGAACTATATTTTTATCTCCTATGATGGTGCCTATAGCATCTGTTATTTTGGTGTTTAGAGTTTTATTTGATTATAACGGAGCTTTTAATATCATTATTAGATTCTTCGGAGCTAGCAATATTGACTGGATAAAAAGTGAGTACGCACCATTTGTTATAATTCTTTTGTTTCTTTGGAAAAACCTTGGCTACAACATGATTATGTTTTTGGCAGCTCTTGGAACAATTCCACGTGAAATGATGGAGGTTGCGGCACTTGACAGCAATAATGCACTGAAATTGTTCTTTATAGTCAAGATTAGATATTTGTCACCAACGATTCTTTTCGTAACTATACTTTCACTGATTAACTCATTTAAAATATTCCGTGAAGTATACCTTTTATCGGGCAATTATCCACATGGGTCAATGTATACCCTTCAGCATTTTATGAATAATATGTTTAACTCGCTTGATTATCAGAAGCTTTCATCAGCGGCAATTCTTATGAGTATTGTCATGATAGTGATTATTCTGATTCTGTATATACTTGAGAATCGTTTCGGAAAAGATATGGAGGATTGACGTGAAAGAGGAAAGAAAAGATAAAATCCGACATGTTCTGAAGAAGGGTGGAAAATTCACAAGAATATCAATACTTTTCATTATTGCTTTATTCTTTGCGGTGATTTTCCTTTTACCCACAGTATTGACGGTAACTAATTCATTTATGAATGAAACAGAAATAAATGCTAATTACGGAAAAGTATTTGCAACTAATGAAAATGGTGGCAAGGTTTTCGTAAATGAGACAATACAGCTTAAGGTAATTCCTGACAAGGTTAGCTTCGAGCAGTACAAATCGGTACTTTTCATGAGTCCTGACTACTTGTATAAATTCTGGAATTCAGTTCTTTATACAGTACCGATTATGATTTTCCAATTAGTAATTGCTCTTTTGGCCTCCTATGGATTTATGAGATTAAAGGGAAGACTAAAGGAAATACTTTTCTTCGTTTATATAATTATCTGCCTTATGCCTTATCAGGTAACTTTAGTTCCTAACTTCTTAGTATCAAAGTGGATAGGAATTCTGGATACGAGATGGGCTATATGGTTGCCGGGAATGTTTTCTCCTTTTGCAGTATATCTTTTGACTAAGTATATGAGGAGAATTCCGAAATCAATTATTGAGGCAGCTAAGGTGGACGGAGCTGGAGAATGGAAGATTTTTATGAAAATATGTCTTCCACTTTGCAAGGGTGCGATTTATTCAGTAGCTATACTTATATTTATTGATTACTGGAACATGGTTGAACAGCCGCTTATACTTCTTGCAGACGAATATCTGCATCCATTGAGTATTTTCCTTAGTAAGATAAATGTTGGAGAAATAGGACTTGCATTTGCGGTCGCTTGTATTTATATGGTACCGAGCCTTTTAGTATTCCTCTATGGTGAGGATTACCTGGTCGAAGGAATATCCTACCAGGGTGGCGTAAAAGGATAGTTTGGAGGTTAAAATGACTAAATTAACAAAAAGAGAAATAATTAAAAATATAACAATAGTCTTTCTTGTTATCATGCTTATACTTACTTTTTTCTCAAAGACTATTATGAATAAATCACTTCCTGAGGTTTCTACTCAGGGCATTACTAGTGGTTCGGTTGTAACACAGGTAAGAGGCGACGGTGTTATCGAGGCTGACGATCCTTATAAGGTAGTTGTTGAAGAAACAAGAAAAGTTGCAGGGGTCCTTAAACATGAAGGTGACAGAGTAGAAATTGGCGATGTTATTTATAAGCTTGAGGGCGAGACTAGTGACGAGCTTACTAATGCTAAAAATGAGTATGAAACATTGAAGAGTACATATGAGATTAATCTTTTAGGGCTTGGCTTAACACAGGCGGAAATCTCAACAATTGAAGCTGGAGTTACTCCTACAACCAGTGCAATATTACAGCAGTTAGAGGCGAAGGATAATGCAATTGTTGCTCAGGAGAAAAAGGTTGAGGAAGTTAAGAAGAAGGTAGATGACCTTGAGAAACAAAAAGAATTATCAGCAGATGCTTCAGTAGATACATCAAAGGAAGAAAAGGCTGTTGCAGATGCTCAGGCTGCATATGATGCTTCAAAGGCTATACTTGATGAACATGATAAGAACAGAGCAATAGTAAAAGAATATAACCAATTGGTAGATGACAGAAATTATTATTTAGGTCTTATTGAAGGAAGAACAAATGACCCGCAATATGCGGATCCTTCAAAGAATCAGCCAGGAGATCCTATTTATGATGCGAATTATGAATATTATCTTGATAAGGCAAATGAGCTTGCTATTAAATTAAATGAACTTGAAAGAGAGAAGAATGAAGCCTTAAGTAAGCTTCCTTCTCAGGAAGATTATGATAAGCAGGTGGCTGATGTTAAGGCAAAGGAAGCTAACCTTGCACAGGCACAAAAGAATCTTGAAAACAAGGGCAATTCAGGTGATTCTAATTCAAAGAATATCAACAATCAGATTATTGAGGCAAAGAGTGATCTTGCAAACAAAGAAGCAGAACTTGAGAAGCTTAAATTGGACAGAGAGGATTATTACAACAAAGAGAAAACAAAGCTTGAGGTTGAAAAGCAGTATCAGGAGCTTGTTAAGAAAGCTAATGATATTAAGGACTTAGAAGCTAAGGCGATTGGTGGTACAGTTACTTCTCCAGTTGCAGGAACTTTGTCAAGCGTTATGTATACAGCAGGAGAGAAGATTGAGGCTGGCTCAACAGTTGCAATAGTTCAGATTGATGGTAAAGGCTACTCATTATCATTCCCTGTATCTGATAAGCAGGCTAAAGCAGTTAAGGTTGGCGATGAGGTATCAGTAGTTGATTCATGGTTTTATTCAGATATATCAGTTAATCTTGTAGCTATTCAGCCGGATAAAAATAGTCAGAGAGATGGAAAATTACTTGTATTTTCTATTTCAGGTGATGGCGTTCAGCCAGGACAAAGACTCACTCTATCAGTAGGAGAGAGAAGCTCTAATTATGACCTTATAGTACCTGTAAATGCTATAAGAGAAGACAACAAGGGTACCTTCGTACTCATTATGGATACTAAATCAACTCCATTTGGTTCAAGATATGTTGCCAAGAGAGTGGATGTTGAGGTTCTTGCAAAAGATGATAAAAATGTTGCAATTAAAGCTGAATTAACAGGTTGGGAATATGTTATTACCAACTCATCAAAGCCTTTACAGAATAAGGATCAGGTTAAATTAGCTGAGTAAGGATTTATTGATGGAAAAATTAAAAAAGATTCTTTCCAAAATTAAATATTACAGAGTTATATGCATTTCCCTGGTGCTAGTACTTGCTCTTATAAGCCTTGTATTGAAGATTATTCTTGGAATACAAACTGCAAGATATACTGACCAGACTATGGCATCTAGATGGGATTCGAACAATAAATATTCTCACATTTCGCTATTTATTAAGGATAGTGCAAATGTAGATGGCAATTCGATTTCTGAACTTGAATACAACATTAATAAGCAGTTAGAGATTAATAATGTTGATAATGAAAATGAGAATGGCAGAAAATTTATTGACAGTTACATGGCCAAAGATCAGATGAATCTTGAAAGCGACAGAAAGAGTGTAAATGTAAAATGCATGGCTGTAGGCGGAGATTTCTTTGATTTTCACCCAGTTAAGCTGCTTTCTGGACAGTACTTCAGTGGCAATGATCTTATGCACGATGGAGTGATTCTGGATGAGGAAACTGCCTGGGAACTCTTTGGTTCAAGCGATGTAGCTGACCAGCAGATTTATTGGGAAGGCAAGCTTCTTTATGTAAGAGGAGTGTATGAAAGGGGCGGTGATCATATCACTGAATATGCAAGAGGGGATGAGCCAGAAATATTTGTGCCATATGAGCTTCTTTGTTCCGAAGATTATAGTCCGTCAATCGTTTGCATTGAGATATGTATGCCAAATCCAGTAGAGAATTTCGCAAGTAAAATTGTGACAGATGTTTTCAAGGTGGATACAAATAGCTTTGAAATGGTTGAGAATTCTACAAGATTTACAGTTGAAAAACTCTGGAAGATTAACAAAGAAAAGAAATATCGTTCGATGCAAAACAGAGATATTATTTTCCCGTATTGGGAGAAGATTGCCAGATATCAGGAGGAAAGACTTGCTCCTGTAGCCGTATGGATGATGATTTGCATAATAGCGGCAGGAACGATATTTGTATGCTTTGCTTTATATGAGATTTCAATACATACCAGACTAAAGCCAACAAGGGATGATGTATAGGGCAAAATTCTTTGTTTTTGACCTGATAAACAGGGACTAAATAGGCTTTAAAATATTGACTAAAAATACTCAAAATAATATCATTTTATTAGTTCGAAAATATAAAAAATTTAAATAAAAAACAGAAAGAAGGAAGGACAATGAGTAAGAAGAGAAAAATTGTCAGCGGCATTGTTTTTGGTGTCCTGATAGTTTGTTTGCTTGTTGGAATTATTTTGACTGGTGGCTCTCATGGTGAGGAGGAAGCGATTCAGGAAGTTATGCGAGATGCGGTACTTCACGAATCAGCAAAGGTCAGTCTGTTTGGATTAAAGGATGTTAATCCAGGACTGATATCAGCCTTTATGGTTACCTGCATCATGACGGTATTTGCGATTATTGTAAGAATATTCGTGATTCCAAGATTTAAAATGGTTCCAGGAAAATTCCAGATGGTTTTGGAGATGGCTGTAAGTATTTTTGATGGTACAGCAGATTCCAACTGTCCACATAAGAACGGATTTTTAAAGGCTTATATGTTTGTGGCAGGTGCCTACATATTTGTAAGTACAATATTCGAGTTATTGGGAATACAGGTTATTACGACAACGGGAAGACCGATTACATTGTCTGCTCCTTTATCAGATATAAATGGTGCAATAATGATGGGCTGTACAACTTACCTTTTCATAATGGTGGGTGGTTTGACACAGAATGGTATCAAGGGCGTTCTTAAAACTATTAAAGAGTTTTCACTCCCTATATCAATGAGTTTCCGTTTGTTTGGTGCCTTGCTTTCAGGTGCCTTAGTAACTGAACTTGTTTATTATTTCAAGGCTACAAGATTTGTACTTCCAGTACTGGTTGGTGTAATGTTTACGCTTTTACATGCACTAATTCAGGCCTACGTACTTACAATGCTTTGCAGTGTATTCTACGGAGAGGTTACAGAAAAGAAGCCTAAGAAAGAAAAGAAAAAGAAAATTAAAGAAGAGATAAATCCGGAGGTTCAATAATGAAAAATTTATTTAAAATAGTTGCAGCTCTTTTATTATTAACAGTTGCATTAGGAATTGCATTTACACCAGTAAAGGCTATGGCTGCAGCTGATGATGTAGCAGTTACAGTAGTTGGTTCTAATGAGAATGACGTAATTATGTATAAGGCACTTGGTGCTGCAATCGCAGTTGGTCTTGCAGCTATGGGTGGTGCTCTTGGTATGGGTCTTGCAGTAGGAAGATCTGCAGAAGGCGTTTCACGTCAGCCAGAAGCATCTGGTAAGATTCAGACACTTCTGATGCTTGGTCTTGTATTTATTGAAACGGCTATTATTTACGCATTGATCGTAGCTATCTTAGTAGTATTTGTATTGTAAATGTATTTGTAGAGAAGAGGTTTAAGGATGGGAAATTTACCATTAAATATTGATATTCAACAGATTTTATTACATTTGCTGAACTTTGTTATCCTTTTCGGTCTTATGTATTTCATTCTCTATAAGCCAGTTCGTAAATTTATGGATCAGAGAGCAGAATACTATAAGAAAATGGATGAAGAAGCCAAGATGGCAAATGAAGAGGCTAAAACTAAAAAAGCTGAAGTTGAAGAAAAACTTGGCAATGTTGATGCACAGATTAGCGAGAAGCTTGAGGCTTCAAGAAAAGATACAGTGGCTGAAAGAGATAAGATTCTTAACCAGGCCAAGGAAGAAGCAGAGGCTATTGTTAAGAAGTCAAGAGAGAAGGCTTTGGAAGAGCATGACAGAATTATTGCTGATGCACAAAAAGACATTGCTCAGATTGTTGACGAAGCAACTGCAAAGATTGTTATGGATTCAAATGTTGATTCTTACGATGAGTTCTTAAATGCTGTTGAAAGGAACTAAAAAATGGATAATGAGCTTAAGGCTATATTATATTCAAAAGTAAAGCCTACTGAGAGCCAGGAACAGAAATTAAAAGAGTTCCTTGTTAAGAAGTATGGCAATATATCAATGGAATGGTGTGAGACCGCAGATATTGAGAGTGGTTTCAGACTTGAGGTAGGTCAGGAGGTTTATGACTGGACAAAGCTTGGAAGGCTTGAACAGTTCAAGGAAATGCTTCAAAGCGTAAAAGGTCGTAAAAATAATGACAATATCATTCCTCTTATTAAGGAAAACCTTAAGGACTGGACACCAAAGGGAGTACCTGTAGAATATGGAAAAGTTATCAGCATAGGTGATGGTATTGCCAGTGTTGAAGGACTCGATAATGCTACATACGGAGAAATCCTTATCTTCGAGGGCGGTATCAGAGGTATGGTACTTGATTTAAGAGAAGATGAGATTGGATGTATTCTCTTTGATGATACAGATGAAATCTATGAAGGAAGTAAAGTAAAGAGAACAGGAAGAAGTGCCGGTATACCGGTAGGTTATGAATTCCTTGGAAGAGTAGTTAATCCGCTTGGCGAACCTATTGATGGACTCGGAGATATTCAGGAAGAAGGATATAGAGCAATTGAAAGTCCTGCACCTTCTATTATCGAGAGACAGCCTGTAAATCAGCCAATGGAAACAGGAATCTTATGTATTGATTCTATGTTCCCAATCGGAAGAGGACAAAGAGAACTTATTATCGGTGACAGACAGACAGGTAAGACTTCAATTGCAATTGATACTATTGTTAATCAGAGAGGCAAAGATGTTATCTGTATATATGTTGCTATAGGTCAGAAGGCAAGCTTGATTTCACAGCTTGTTACAAACCTTAAGAAGCATGGTGCTATGGAATATACAATTATTGTTACTGCTTCTGCTTCAGATGCTGCACCAATTCAGTATATTGCACCATATTCAGGATGTGCTTTGGCAGAATTTTTCATGCACCAGGGCAAGGATGTACTTATTATCTATGATGATTTGTCAAAGCATGCTATTGCATACCGATCCTTAAGTCTTTTACTAGATCGTTCACCTGGACGTGAGGCTTATCCTGGAGACGTATTCTATCTTCATTCAAGATTGCTTGAGAGAGCAGCACATTTAAGTGATGAATTAGGAGGCGGTTCAATTACAGCACTTCCTGTAGTTGAGACTCAGGCTGGAGATGTTTCAGCATATATTCCTACAAATATAATTTCTATTACTGATGGACAGATTTTCCTTGAGAGTAATCTTTTCTTCGAAGGTCAAAGACCAGCGGTTAATGTAGGTCTTTCGGTATCACGTGTAGGTGGTGATGCACAGACTAAGGCGGTTAAGAAGGCTACAGGTTCCTTAAGACTTGATTTGGCTCAGTATAGAGAAATGGAAGTATTTAACCAGTTCTCATCAGACCTTGATGAGGCAACACAAAAGCAGTTAGTTTATGGCCAGGGACTTATGTATGTTTTAAGACAGCCTCAGTACAAGCCATATTCACAGGCAGAACAGGTTATTTTGCTTATAATTGCTCTTAATCATTTCTTCCAGGATGTTCCATATAAGAAGATAAATGAAGAGATAGGCAAGGTACTTACATATTTCAAGAATTCAAGACCAGATGTAATCGCTAAGATTGAATCAACTAAGATGATTACACCAGAAGATAAACAGGAAATTATCAATATTTCCATTAAGTACAAGAATCAGTAATCAGACTGTTTAACAGTCGTGAGGTGAGCTTATGGCAAATATGAAGGAGATTAAGGGGCGTATTCAGAGCGTTCGTGATACACAAAAAATCACTAATGCCATGTACCTGATTTCTTCTAACAAGATGCGTAAGGCGAAAAAGGAACTGGAGAATACCAGACCATATTTTGAAGCGACAGCTCTTAATATCCGACGCATTTTCAGATCATGTAAAACAATTGAAAGTGAATATTTCTATCCAAGTGATAAGACATATGAGATAGAAGGAACCTATGGTTACCTGGTTATTACAGCGGACAAAGGTCTTGCTGGACCTTATAACCAGAATGTTATTAAAGAAGCCATGAGACTGATGAGCAAGAAGCATGAAAAAAAGCTTTTTGTTGTCGGTGAGTATGGACGTCAGTTCTTTAATAACAAGAAGATTCCAATTGAGAAGAGCTTTCTTTACACTGCGCAGAACCCTACTCTTAGAAGAGCAAGGGAAATTGCCGATATTCTTCTTGATATGTATGAGGATAAGCAATTATCTAAAATTTATCTTATATTTACACACTTTGAGAATGGAATGGAAGAGAAGGTTGAGGTTTTAAGATTACTACCATTTAATCGTTCTCAGTTCAAGCCAACCAAGGCGGATTTGGCCAGCAATATACCTTGGCCAAAAGGAGAAATAGAGTTTTTCCCTGAAGCATCTGAGGTACTTGAGAATATGATTGAAAGCTATGTTACAGGTATTATTTATGGTGCTTTGGTAGACAGCTTCTGTAGTGAACAGAATGCCAGAATGACAGCGATGGATGCGGCTAATAGAAACGCTGAAGAGTTGATTTCAAATCTGACACTTCAATATAACAGAACAAGACAGGCAGCCATTACACAGGAAATCACCGAGATTTCAGCAGGTGCAAGAGCTAAGAAGAAAAAACGCGAAAAAGCACTTAAGGCAGCTAAAGAAAAAATGGCAGAAATGTAAGAGAAAGTAAGGAAAAGAGTATGACAGGTAAAATTATTCAGGTTTCTGGTTCTGTAGTAGATGTACAGTTCGAGGAAAGATTACCTAAAATCAGAGAGGCACTTACAATTAAATTAGATGGTGAAGAACTTGTAATGGAGGTTGCTTCACATATTGGTAAATCAGCAGTACGTTGTATTATGCTTGCAGGTAGTGAAGGACTCGCCAGAGGTATGGAGGTTACAGCTACAGGCAATAATATAACAGTTCCTGTTGGTGAATGTACATTAGGAAGAATGTTTAATGTACTTGGTCGTCCAATTGATGGACTTGGAGAAGTGAAGACTGACACAGAAAGATGGTCTATTCACAGAAAAGCACCTGCTTTTGAAGACCAGAGTCCTGCTGTTGAGATTCTTGAGACAGGAATTAAGGTTATTGACCTTCTTGAGCCATATCCAAAGGGAGGAAAAATCGGTCTGTTTGGTGGTGCTGGTGTAGGCAAAACAGTTCTTATTCAGGAACTTATTCATAATGTTGCGACAGAGCATGGTGGATATTCAGTATTTACAGGAGTAGGTGAGAGATCAAGAGAAGGAAATGATCTTTGGAGAGAGATGAATGAATCCGGAGTATCAGAGAAGACTGCTCTTGTATTTGGACAGATGAATGAAGCCCCTGGTGTTCGTATGAGGGTACCTCTTTCTGGACTTACAATGGCTGAGTATTTCCGTGATGTTGAGAATAAAGATGTACTTTTATTTATTGATAATATTTTCCGTTTCGTTCAGGCTGGTTCAGAGGTTTCTACTCTTCTTGGACGTATGCCTTCAGCCGTAGGTTATCAGCCTACACTTGCTGAGGAAATGGGAGCTTTACAGGAGAGAATCGCATCTACTAAGAAAGGTTCGGTTACATCAGTTCAGGCTGTATATGTTCCTGCGGATGACCTTACAGACCCAGCTCCTGCAACAACCTTCTCACATCTTGATGCAACTACAGTTTTATCAAGAAGAATTGCAGAACAGGGTATTTATCCTGCTGTTGATCCACTTGAGTCATCTTCAAGAATTCTTGAAGCAGATATAGTTGGTGAAGAACACTATGAGGTAGCAAGAAAAGTACAGGAAATCCTTCAGAAATATGCAGAATTGCAGGATATCATTGCAATTCTTGGTATGGATGAACTTGCAGAAGAGGATAAACTTACAGTTCTTCGTGCAAGAAAGGTTCAGAGATTCCTTTCACAGCCGATGAATGTAGCAGAGAAATATACTGGAAATCCTGGTGTTTATGTTCCTGTTTCAGAAACAATCAGAGGATTTAAGGCTATTATTGATGGTGAGGTAGATGATCTTCCAGAAGCAGCTTTCTTCAATGTTGGTACAATTGATGATTGTAAAGCTAAGGCAGAGAAGATTAAAAACGGAGAGATTTAATATCCGGAGGGTATAATGAATAAATTTAACCTGGGTATACTTGCCGCAGAGAGAAGTTTTTATGAAGGCGAATGCCAGAGTCTGGTGGTTCCAATTACCGATGGTTTCTTAGGAATTCAGGCTCATCATAATAATACTGTTGCTGCTGTAGTTCCAGGCCCCATTAAATTCACAACAGGGGATGGAGATAAGATAGAAGCGATGGTTTCTCAGGGAATTCTTATTGTAGCAGATAATACAGTAACAATTCTGGTTGATGTGGTAGAAACAGAAGACGAAAAGGAAATAAATAGAAAGAAACGTGAAGAAGAGGATGCCAAAGAGGCATTGCTTCAAAAGAGAAGCGTTCAGGAATTTAAGAGTGCACAGATTTGGCTTGCCAGAGAAAATAGTGCACTTAAAAGAAATCGTAGCAAGCGATACAACGATAGAATATAAGGTTTGAATTCGCTGTAATCGCGGGAGGGTTACATGAACATTCAGGTTCAGATTTGTGGACTTATAATGTTAATAATGTTAGCAATATTCTTTTTTGGTAATAGACGTATAGGTCTTTATACAGAAAAAGTATTTGTTCGTACGCTTATTAGTGGCATAATCTGCCTTTCTTTGGACATTCTGTCCATAGTAGCGATAATGAAAATCCCAAATATAGATTCAATATGGGTTCATATAAGCTGTAAGCTATATTTGATTTCGCTTGTATTTATGGCTTTCGCAGGTATGGATTATGTTCTTACAGATATTATTTTTGATGAGAAAAAATATAAGAAGATAATAAAGTACATCATGATGTTTCTTGGAATAGAAATGATTATAGTAATGCTCTTACCTATACATGCATACAAAGAGGGAAGAGTTGTTTATAGCTATGGTCTTTCTACAACAGTAACTTATGGTTGTGCTTTTTCTTTTATAATTGCGACGATTATGCTTCTTATATTTGGATTTGCAAAAATCAACAGGCGAAGAAGAATAGCAATGAGTATCTGGATGCTTATGTGGGTTGCGGCTGCGTCAACACAGTTTGTTTATAATGACATTCTTATCGTTGGATTTGCTGTAGCCATGGGCGTTCTTATTATATTCATCATGCTTGAGAATCCTGAAGCGCTTCATGATAGAAGATATGGATGCTTTAATTCACACGCTTTGCTTTTGTTTACACATCAGGTTTATGATCGTGGAGAACATTATGCATTAGTGGATATTTATTTTGAAGATAATGATAATGAGCTTTTGTCTGATAATAATGATGAAGCCTTCAATCGTGTAGTAGATTATTTTGATTACAAAAAAGATTTTTCAGTATACAAAAACGTTGAGAATGAGTTTGTTGTATACACTATGAAAAAGGACAAGCTTTATGATGACATTAAGGAACTTCAGCAGGAATACGCAGAACTAATCAATGAGCGTATGAAGAATGGCCTTAAAACTCCTGTTATGAAAATAGTTGCTTTTGATGACTGTATGAAGGTTAAGAAGCCACAGGATATTTTCATTATTTCCTCGAGAATTAGAAATTCCATTATCCTTAAGGAAGGTAGCGAATTTATCCTTGCGCAGGAAGAAGATATAGAGAAATATTACAAGTATGATGAAATAGTAAGAGAGATTAAGCTTTCTTTGGAGGAAGACAGAGTTGAAGTATTTTATCAGCCTATTTTCTCTCGAGAAAAAAAGCAGTTTACATCCTGTGAGGCTTTAGTCAGAATCAGGAAAAATGATGGCACACTTATTCCTCCAGGGGAATTTGTCTACATAGCAGAGGAAACGGGATTGATAGTACCTCTTGGAGAGCGAGTATTTGAAAAGGTATGTCAGTTCCTTAGAAATGAAAAGGAAATCTATGACAAGCTTGATTATGTTGAGATTAATTTGTCGGTTGCTCAGCTTGAGCAAAAAGGCTTTGCAGACAAATTCTTAAGAATCATGAAATTCTATGGAATAGATTCAAACAAGATTAACTTTGAGATTACAGAGACAGCCGTTATACATACTAAGTCAACCCTCAGTGAAAATATGAATGAGTTCTTAGATAATGGATTCAAGTTCTCTCTTGATGATTTCGGTAAGGGTGAATCTAACCTTATGTATCTTGTAGAAATGCCAGTTTCTATAGTTAAACTGGATATGGATATGACTCAGGCGTATTTTGTTGAACCTAAAGCTAAATATGTATTGGAGGCGACAGTTCGAATGGCGCATGATATAGGAATTCGTGTTGTTGCTGAAGGCATAGAAGAGAAAGAACAGTTAGACACTCTTCTTGATGAGCAAATCGATTTCATTCAGGGATTCTTCTTCTCAAGGCCAGTGAACAGTGAAGAGTTTAAGAAACTTATTTTAGCGAAAAGTTATTCTTAGATTGAATTATAGAAAATTATCAAATACTTACTGTTAAGAAAAAGAAGAGTATATAGAAAATGTTGAAATAGAGTAGATGGTAAAAACTTAGAACATATATGGCTTTATAAAAAAATCGGAGCTAATTCTACATTAACTCCGATTTTTTAGTGCGTTTTTGCAATCGCTTATGAAATTTCTAAATACTAATTTGCTTCATCAACAACTTCAACAACTACGTCGTCTTCTGTTTCGATGATTTCTTCAGCTTCAGCCACATCTTCCTTGTCATCCTTCTTGATTCCAAGCTTGTCCTGAGCAGCCTTGATTGTATCCTGAGCAGTCTCTTTAGCTTTGTTAACAGCTTCACTAGTTTTCTCTTTAATATTGTCTAAATCAACATAAGCTCTTTTCTTTGTGATTGTACCATCTTCATTAACGATTTCTTCTGATTTAAAAATCTTATCTTTGTTCTTGTATACACAGTAAGCACCTACACCAAGAGCAGCTACTGATAAACCAAGAATAAATCCTTTAGTAGTCTTTCCCATTTAGAGTGTCCTCCTATTAATATATTACAAGAAGATATTTTACTCTTAAAAGCAATAAAAGTAAATAGAAAAGCATTGAAGAAGTACATCAATTATGTTATTATGAAGTTCGACTAATTCGGTCAATTATTGAGGAGTGACGACCTATGAACGATAAATTTTTTGACTTAAAAAAAGAGAAACAAGATAAGATGATAAACGGTGCCATGGAGGTATTTGCCAGAAAAGGTTATAAGCTTGCCAGTACTGATGATATGGTAAAGGTGGCAGGAGTTTCTAAAGGACTTTGGTTCCATTATTTTGGAAATAAAGCGGGACTTTATACATTTATATCAGACTATTGTATCAAATATCTTAATATGGAACTTACAGTAAGTTTGATGGGAGAGAGAACTGAGTATTTTGATATTCTTTATAAGATTGAGGAGACCAAGGCTTCAATAGCAAAAGTATATCCATTTGCTCCTTTAATGGTTCAGTCAATGCTTGAAGAGGATGATGACGAAATCAAGGAAATAGCTGAAAGCAAGATTAAACCATATAAGGATAAGGTCGAGGAAGCTCTTAGCAAAGTCGATGAGACTATTCTTAAAGAGGGCGTATCTAAAGACATTCTTGATATGACTGTAGGATTTACCGTTAAAGGAATTCGTGAAGAGGCATATAAAAAGGATGAATTTGATTCAGTTGCATATCTTGAAAAGATTAAAGAATATTTTGATATGATGAAGAGTGTTGTTTTCGAGTAAAGATACGGGGGATTAGTATGGAGTTGAAGGGTAAATTAAACAATAAGATTACAGGTATTATTTGTGAAGTTATCGGAGTTTTGTTTATAGTAGCAGGTCTGGCATTTTTTATTCTTTTAAATGCCGTAAATCTGTATTCTCAAAAAACTGTGGCTACAATTCTTTCGAGAACAGAGGTTAAGAGTGATGATCCTTATGTGTATGTAGAACTTGCTTACAGAGTTGGCGGAGAATTGGTTACATCAGCTTCAACTTACAGAGAAGAAATTCCTGAAGATCAGATTGAAATGACTATATACTACAATATCAAGAATCCTACACAGTTAGAAGATGGCGGATGGAATTTTGAACCAGCTGCAATAATGTTAATAGGAACATTGATTCTGATGGTAGGTGTATATTATGTCAGATCACCGGAAATTAAAAACAGATCAAAAAAGAATTCAAAATGGGATATTAATTACGCAAAGGTAAAGGATAGATTTGAGAGCGATTTGATAATGCTTGTAGCTGCTATTAGCTTACTGATTTTTGGCATCGTGGTAAGAATTCTTGTAGATGGTTTCTGGCCATGGATTGTTCTTTCTCTTGGTGGTATAGCTGCTATTTATATTCTTATTGATTTCATTCCTGTATGTAAGGAATATGCTTCCTTGAAGAATATTAAGAATATAAAAGTCAAGGCTGTTACTACTGATGACGATTTCGAGAAATTTGAGAAAGAGGAAAAAGCTAAAAAGCTTATCGAGGAGAGCAAGAAAGAGGGATTGGAAATAGAAGAAACATTTGAAATCAAGAATGTTAAAGGCAACAAAAAGAGGAGATAGTAAAAGTGTATTGCGTACGCTGTGGAGATATTATAGATAAAGATGAAAATATATGTGATAAGTGTGGATTGCATTTTACGGTAGTTCAAAATGACGGCACACTTGTTTATATCAACCAGTCACCAAAACCTTTACAGAAAGCAAAGCCTGTAAAAAAGAAAAAGAAAAAAGGCTTGGCGATTATTATTTCTGTCATTGCTATACTTAGCACCTTGGCAATAGGAGCTATTGCCGTTTTTGTCCTCGTGACAGGTATTATTTTGGGATTACTTGGATTTATACTGTTTTTGCCAGATGAAGATCCGGTTGTAGTAAATACTGCATACACTGATTCCCTGAATCAAAATATAGATTTGGGTAATAACACGGTTACTTATAACAATGAACTTTTTATTAATGATGAAGATCCATTATCTGAGGTTTTAAGAGATCAATTTGTAAATATTAAGGGAAATGGTGAAGACACCGTAACAGTAATGATTTACATGAATGGTTCTGATCTTGAGAGTCAGAATGGTTGTGCTACGGCAGATTTAAAAGAAATGCTAAATGCCCAGCTTTCAGATAATGTGAATGTGGTTGTCCAGACAGGCGGAACCAAAAAATGGAAAACAAGTGGTATTTCAAACAAGCATTCCCAAAGATTTATAGTCAAAAATGGTCAGCTTGTTCTTATTGATGACACACTTGATCAGCTTGATATTACAAGGGAAGAAACTCTCGAAGATTTCATAAGATTTTGTTCAACTAATTTCCCAGCAGATAGAAATATGTTAATTCTTTGGGACCATGGTGGCGGAGTTGTTTATGGCTTTGGAGTGGATGAGATTGTAGATGATGTCGAAGAAGCTTTAACCTTGTCGGAGATTCAGCAGGCAACAAGAAATTGCGGTGTTAAATTTGAAATGATTGGATTTGACGCTTGCTTAATGGGTGGAATTGAATCGGTTTGTGCTCTCAGTGATTCGGCTGATTATCTTGTAGTATCGGAAGATTTCGAATCTGGCGATGGTTGGGAATATCAGAACTGGCTTACACTTCTTGGATACAATTCATCTACACCAATGACTGAACTTGGTAAAGTAATGGTGGATGATTTCATTAAGGAAAGCAACGGTGCTGATTCAGAGGGAGTCTTGGCGGTAGTAGATCTTAGATATTCGAGACTTCTGTATAATACCTGGACTAATTTTGCTTATGCTAATCAGGATGAGCTTCTTGAGTATGATTATACAATGAGCATGCAGCGTTCAAGTCGAGCTCCTGATTATTTGTTTAAGAATAAGAAATCGGAAGATAAGGATTTCTGGGATTGGCTGTTCGCAGATGATTCGACAATGGAAACTTATTGCTATGCAGTAGATTTGATGGCTATTGCAGGCCAAATGAATACAGAAGAATCTCAAGCACTTGAGGCAACGCTAAAGAGAGCAATTGTTTATTGTTCAACAACGAGTGGAGATTCTTATATGACAGGTTTATCAGTAACCTTGCCATATGGGGATGATGAATTCTTCGACCTTCTTCAAACAGAATTTAGGGCTTGTGGATTTGATGAGAATTATATTCAGTTCCTGGCACAGTTTGTATCAAGCGATTATGACGAATATGATTGGGATTTAGGTTCCATTACAGGATGGAGTTATTATGATGAAGACTCCTACGACTCAGATGATTGGTATTATGATTCTGACTGGGATGATTACGATTGGTATGACTATGACTGGGATGGTTATTCTAATTCTGACTATGACTGGGATGAATCATATTACGATTTGATTGACTGGATATTAGATGATTCATCAATGGATTACTAAGCTGATGGATAATGATTTTTTAATTCCTAGGTTAATTTGATTTTTTTGAAAATGAATTTTTATAAGAAAACCCCGAAGGATTGATGATATGTAACCTTTTTATCAGATACATGTCATAGATTCTTCGGGGTTTTAAATTGATTAAGAATTATTATTTAATTTTAAATATTTAGTTAGTGTACTTGTTGAGAATTGATCGCCATTCGGACTTACTATGAGAACCTACAGTTTCATAGAGAA
>JAKSSD010000089.1 GCA_024403275.1 Lachnospiraceae bacterium | reverse complement strand
GCAACACTCTTACCAAAGGTTAAAGTCGAGGTTGTTGTAAGTAAAATCCCAGTTGAGGATGTTATTGAAACAGCTAAGAAAACTCTTTATACAGGCCATATTGGTGATGGCAAAATCTTTGTATATCCAGTCGAGAAGGTTGTTAAGATTCGTACTGGAGAAGAGAACTACGATGCTCTTCAAGATGTTGAGTAGTCTTCTATATAATCTTTTTTGTGAAACAGGTGGAACTCTTCATTCCACCTGTTTTCATTTGTGAAAAAAGTTATGATTTGACCCCTTAAAAACTAGAAAATGTCGGTTTGTTTTTTATATAATGATTGTATTGAGATAATAAAGACTATTAATCAAATCAGTTACAAGCAAGGAGGGGATTACGGTTTTGAAAAAGGTACTTTCAATTATTAATATTATACTGATTGTATTGTTTCTTTCTGCATGCGCTACAAATGAAAAAGTAATTGTGGAATGTCCTTTTGATATATCTGAAAATGCAGCAATAGAGCAATATCCGTCTAATAATTTGCTTGGATTAACTGCAATAATTGAAGAGGAAAAGGAAGAATTTAATACTATTATTTTAGTGTTTGATAAATTAGGAAAGAATTTGAATGCAGATAATGATGATTATACAAGAATCTACGGAAGTGGAAGTATGGTTTCAAAAAGTTATTATAATTTTAAATTCGAGGAAGTCGAAATGAGATATAGTGATAGCAATTTGTATGTGAGTTTAATATATGATAAGAATATAGATCTAAAGCAAGTTGATTTTCCTAGTGGAAGAGTTTTCCTGGAGGAAGTAGGAGTAGCTCAGTATACATTTGAACTTGATAAATCACAAATAAGAACTGATTATCAAGCATTTGATAATGATAAATTAAAGTGGAATAAAGTCAGTAAGGAATATATGTCTCTTGCTGATGAGCCTCAATAATTATAGGAGAAAGGCGTATATTAGAGTCCTAATAAAATAATAAAGAATATAAAAATTATTGACACCACTTAAATAAGGGTATATTATAGGACAAACGGCAAAGGAGTCGAACTATGGCTCTTTTGCCCTTTTTTTATGCGAAAAAACAATAAGGAGGTATGCTTATGTGTTCAATAATGGGATATATGGGCAGTAGTCTTACAAAAGACGAATTTAAAGAAAATTTTGATAAGACCATCTCCAGAGGACCTGATATGCAACGTATCTTAGAGATACCTGGTATTATTTTGGGATTTGAGAGATTGTCGATTATGGGATTGGATGAGAATGGCATGCAGCCATTTGAATATAATAATAATCGCGTTGTATGTAATGGTGAGATATATGGATTTAGACCTATCAAGAAAGAACTTGAAGGTAAAGGATATACATTTAAGTCAGATTCAGACTGTGAGATTCTTCTTCCATTGTATGAGCAGTATGGAACAGAAATGTTTGTTAAGCTTGATGCAGAATTTGCTTGTATCATTTACGATGATAAGAAGAAAAGTCTTGTAGCTGCAAGAGATCCAATAGGAATCAGACCATTATTCTATGGATACAGAGATGGTGGAGAAATAGTATTTGCTTCAGAAGCTAAGAACCTTGTAGGTCTTTGCGAAGAAGTTAAAGCATTTCCTCCAGGACATTATTATGCTGATGGCAAGTTTGTTGAGTATAGAGATATGACAGCTGTTAAAGAGGTTGTAACAGATGATCTTGAAACAGTATGTAAGAATATTCATGATAAGCTTGTTGCAGGTATTGAGAAGAGACTTGATGCAGATGCACCAGTAGGTTTCCTCTTATCAGGTGGTCTTGATAGTTCACTTGTATGTTCAGTATCAGCCAAGTTACTTGATAAGCCTATTAAGACTTATGCAATTGGTATGAGTACAGATGCAATTGACTTAAAGTATGCTAAGGAAGTTGCTGATTATATTAAGAGTGATCATTCAGAGATTATTATTACTAAGGAGGATGTACTTGAAGCACTTCCTACAGTAATTTCAATTCTTGGAACTTATGATATTACAACAATTCGTGCAAGTATTGGTATGTATCTTATCTGCAAAGCAATTCATGAGCAGACAGATGTAAGAGTACTTCTTACTGGTGAGATTTCAGATGAGCTTTTCGGATATAAATATACAGACTTTGCACCAAATGCTAAAGAATTCCAGGATGAGTCAGCTAAGAGAATTAGAGAATTATATATGTATGATGTATTAAGAGCTGACAGATGTATTTCATGCAACTCGCTTGAAGCAAGAGTTCCTTTTGGTGATCTTGATTTCGTTGAATATGTAATGAGCATTGATCCTGAGAAAAAGATGAATATTTATAACAAGGGTAAATATTTATTAAGACATGCATTTGAAGGAGATTATTTACCAGAGAGCATTCTTATGAGAGAAAAAGCTGCTTTCTCAGATGCGGTTGGACATTCAATGGTTGATTACCTCAAGGCATATGCAGAGGAAAAATACACAGATGCTGAATATGAAGAGTTAGTTAAGAAATATGACTATGCTACTCCATTTACTAAGGAATCACTTCTCTACAGAGAAATCTTTGAACAGTATTATCCAGGTCAGGCAAAGATGATTGTTGATTTCTGGATGCCTAACAAGAGTTGGGAAGGTTGTAATGTAAATGATCCTTCAGCCAGAGTATTATCAAACTATGGTGCAAGTGGACAATAAGAATTAAATAAAAAAGATTATAAATGACAAGGGCGTCGATTACTGGGGTAATTGACGCCTTTTTGATGAAGACAAAAAACGAAGAGGGAGACGAAAATGGTTAAATATGTATTTGTAACAGGTGGTGTTGTTTCAGGTTTGGGTAAAGGTATTACAGCCGCATCACTTGGCAGATTATTAAAAGCCAGAGGTTATCACGTAACCATGCAGAAGTTTGATCCGTATATCAATGTTGATCCGGGAACAATGAATCCAATACAGCATGGCGAAGTATTTGTAACTGATGATGGAACAGAAACAGACCTTGATCTTGGTCACTATGAGAGATTTATTAATGAGAGTCTTGATTATAACTCTAACGTGACAACCGGTAAGATTTACTGGTCTGTATTAAATAAAGAGAGACATGGTGATTATGGCGGAGGAACTGTTCAGGTTATTCCACACATCACAAATGAAATAAAGGGAAGATTCCATAGAGAAAAAGAAAGTGATGATATTACCATTTCCATTATTGAAGTAGGTGGAACTGTTGGTGATATTGAGAGTCAGCCATTCCTTGAGTCAATAAGACAGTTTCAGGCTGAGATAGGAAGAGAAAATGCCATTATGATTCAGGTAACTCTCATTCCTTACCTTAAAGCTTCTCAGGAGATGAAGACCAAGCCAGCACAGATGAGTGTTAAGAGTCTTCAGAGTATGGGTATCTGGCCAGATATTCTGGTATGTCGTTCAGATTATCCAGTAGATGACCATATGAGAGAAAAGCTTTCACTTTTCTGTAACATTAAGAAAGAACATATCTTACAGAACCTAGACGCCAAGTCACTTTATGAAGTACCTCTTCTTATGGAAAAGGAAGGACTTGCGCAGGCAGTGTGTGAGTGCTTAAAGATTGATTGTCCAGAACCTGATTTGGATAAATGGACACAGATGGTAAATGATTTCCACAATCCACAGAGTACAGTAACAATTGGACTTGTTGGTAAATATGTAGAACTTCATGATGCATATCTTAGTGTAGTTGAAGCTCTTAAGCATGGTGGTATTGCTAACAAGGCTGAAGTTGAAATCAGATGGATAGATTCAGAAGAATTAACTCCAGATAATGCAAATGAATATCTTCATGATGTTAATGGTATTTTGGTTCCAGGTGGTTTCGGCAAACGTGGTATTGAAGGAATGATTATTGCAGCAGAATATGCAAGAACCAATAAGATTCCTTACCTTGGAATATGCCTTGGAATGCAGATTTCAATAATAGAATTTATCAGAAATGTTGTTGGATATAAGGATGCGAACAGTATTGAATTTGATGAAAATACAGAACATCC
>JAKSSD010000088.1 GCA_024403275.1 Lachnospiraceae bacterium | reverse complement strand
CATTTACTTTTGATAGATTTTGACAGTGTGGATGTTACCAATCTTAACAGGCAGGTTTATATGATTCCTCACGTAGGAATGAAAAAGACCGAGGCTTTGAAAACTATTTTAGAACAGATTAATCCTTATCTTGATTATGAATTTAAAAGCGTAAAGGTGACGCCAGAAATGGTTAAGGATTTATTCTCAGCTTATCCAATTGTGTGTGAGGCATTTGATAAGCCTGATCAGAAGGCTATGTTAGTAGGTGAATTATTATCTCAGTTTGAGGATACAGTTGTGGTATCTGGAAATGGTATGGCAGGCTATCAGGATGCAAATGAAATCGTTACTAAACAGAAATTAAGACGCTTATATGTATGCGGTGATGAACATACAGATGTTTTAGATGGAATTGGTCTTATGGCCCCAAGAGTAACTGTCTGCGCAGCACATCAGGCTAATAAGGTTATTCAGATTATTTTGAACGATTGATAGGAAAAATACGGATAATAAAGAGATTCAAAATTGATTAAAGAATTAAGGAGAAATAATATGGAAGATAAGTTGATTTTAGGTGGAAAAGAATTTAACAGCAGATTCATTCTTGGATCTGGTAAATATAATATTAATCTTATTAAGGCTGCTGTTGAGCAGGGTGGTGCTGAAATCATTACACTTGCATTAAGAAGAGCTAACACACAGGAGAGTGAAAATATTCTTGATTATATTCCAAAGGGAGTAACATTACTTCCTAATACTTCTGGTGCAAGAAATGCAGAGGAAGCAGTTAGAATTGCAAGACTCTCTCGTGCAATGGGTTGCGGAGATTTTGTTAAGATTGAGATTATGCGCGATGCTAAATATTTATTCCCAGATAATCAGGAAACTATTAAAGCAACAGAAATTCTTGCTAAAGAAGGCTTCGTAGTATTGCCTTACATGAATCCAGATTTGAATGTAGCCAGAGACCTTCAGAGTGCTGGTGCATCAGCTGTAATGCCACTTGCGGCTCCAATAGGAAGTAATAAGGGACTTGCAACAAAAGAAATGATTCAGATTCTTATTGATGAGATTGATTTACCAGTTATTGTTGATGCAGGAATTGGCAAGCCATCACAGGCATGTGAAGCTATGGAAATGGGTGCTGCAGCAATTATGGCAAATACAGCAATTGCAACTGCAGGTAATGTTCCAGAGATGGCAGAAGCATTTAAGCTTGCTATTCAGGCAGGTCGTAAAGCATATCTTACAGGAATGGGAAGAGTTCTTGCGAGAGGCGGAAGCGCATCAGACCCATTAACAGGATTTTTACGTTAGGAGAAGAAAAATGAACGAAGAGAATCAGGTTTATTATATAGACAGTGATGTTTTACCTCCTGAGGCACTTGCAAAGAAGCACAAGCTTGAGCAGGATCCTTCATGCCGTAGTAATCATATGGAATACATGGAGGGGATGGAAGTAATTCAATCAGATATTAAAGACAAAGTATTAAAGGCTATGGACGAATTTGATTATAGTCTCTATACAGCGTCAGATGTTCAAAGAGCACTTTCAAAAGATACTTGTAGCATAGAAGATTTTAAGGCTCTTTTATCTCCTGCAGCTGCACCATTTATCGAACAGATGGCAAGAAAGGCAGAGGAGATAACCAAGAATCATTTTGGTAATACAGTATATATTTTCACACCGATTTATATTGCAAACTACTGTCAGAATTACTGCATATACTGCGGATTTAACTGCTACAATAACATTCGTCGTAAGAAGATGAATTTCGAGGAAATAGAGCACGAAATGCAGATTATTTCACGTACTGGTATGGAAGAGATTCTTATTCTTACAGGCGAAAGCAGAACATATTCTGATGTTGAATATATTGGAGAGGCAGTTAAAATTGCCAAGAAGTATTTCAGAAATATAGGTGTTGAGATTTACCCTGTAAATGTTGAAGAATACAAGTATTTGCATGAATGTGGAGTTGATTATGTAACAGTTTTCCAGGAAACCTATAATCCTGCAAAATATGAAACACTCCATTTATTAGGACATAAGAGAATTTGGCCATATCGTTTTGATTCACAGGAAAGAGCACTCATGGGTGGTATGAGAGGAGTTGCATTCTCAGCACTTTTAGGTCTTGATGATTTTAGAAAAGATGCTTTGGCTACAGCTTTGCATGTTTATTACATTAATAGAAAATATCCACATGCAGAAGTTTCTCTTAGTTGCCCAAGACTTCGTCCAATTGTAAATAATGACAAGATTAATCCAAATGATGTAGGTGAGAAGGAATTGTGCCAGATTCTTTGTGCGTATCGTATTTTCTTACCATTCGCAGGAATTACAGTTTCCAGCCGTGAAAGTGTTGAATTTAGAAATGGTATCACTAAGATTTGTGCTACTAAGGTTTCAGCGGGAGTATCTACAGGTATTGGTGATCATGAAGAAAAATATGAAGGCAAACAGGATGCTGATGCTGGAGATGAACAGTTTGAAATCAATGATAATCGTTCCTTTGATGCCATGTATCATGATATGGAAAATGGAGGCCTTCAGCCAGTGCTGAATGATTATATATATGTGTGATATGAAAGATATATTTTCACATACCATAGTCATAACTAATAGAAATCTTGTTAAAGGTGATTATTTAGAACAGTTAAAAAGGGTTGTTTCATTTGAACCTTACGCGATGATTCTTCGTGAGAAAGATCTATCTGATGAGGAGTATGCGGTAGTTTTTCGTGAAGTGGTTAATATTTGCAAGGATTCAAAGACAATTCTTTTCATGCATTCGAAACTTGAAGAGGCCTATAAATGTGGTTATGATTCAGTGCATTTATCCTTTTCAGATATTGCTGAATTAGGTAAATATAGGGATAATTTTAAGAATATTAGTGTATCCTGTCATAGCCTTGATGATGTTAAAATGGCCATTGCCGAGGGGGCAACACAGATTGTTCTTGGTACGATATTTGAGACAGAATGTAAAAAGGGTTTAAAGGGAAAAGGAATAGAATTTTTAAAAGAAATCTGTATATATTGCAAAGAAAATGGTAATATACCTGTGTACGCCATAGGTGGCATCAAACCTGACAATATGAGAGATATCATAAATGCAGGTGCAAATGGGGGATGTATGATGTCATATATGATGACTATTTAAAGAAAATGCGAGAATGATTATGGAAAAGAAAAAAGTCGGAAAAGTAATAGGTATATCAGTCGGATTATTTGTAATTCTGAGTATATTAGCAGTTGTATTGGTAAATGCTATTTTGTCATTTATATTGCTTAAAACGGAAGATTATTATAGCAGATTAGAAAAATATTTCGAAAAAGATAAATTTGAAGTTATGTATATAAATGAGGAGGCACAAGCGGGAAAGATTGTTGCCGCTATGCTTACAGATGCTGACGTTTACTACAATTCAGAAGTAAACGTTGGGGCTGTTTATAAAATGAGTACTGCTGAATTGATTTATGAGAATGGAGAAGTATTAGTTGAAGGCCCTCACGCAATAGCATTTAAGTATGTTGTAGAAAATGGTGTTCCAAGGAAGGATTTATCATTATTCAAACAAGATGTTTATGGCACTATTCCTATAGAAATGGTATTTACTCAGGCAGAGTATGAAAAGTTAATGGGTTACGTTGAGTTTAATCCAGAGATGGAGATCAGAATTGATTCCTACTACAGATACTATAATTTCATTTATCCAGATAAGGTTTCAATAATCTTTAAAGATAGCATAGTCGAGAGCATGACATTAACCTCTGGTACATTTTCAAAGGATGGAGCTACATATTATCAGGATGATAAGATGATGATGGATCTGTCTTATGATGAAGGCGGAGCATGGAATCCTGAATGTCAGCAATTGAGAAGTGAATTAAAGGAATATGTTGCAAAGAATGGATTCGAGCCAGGTGTAAATACATTTAAATTCGTAGAGCCAGGCTGCATAACCAAAGGTATAACGGGTTCATATGATGAACTGAGTATTATCAATGCTCAAAAATCAGATATTAGCCCACTAGGCAAAAAGATTTCTCTGATTGCAGTTGCG
>JAKSSD010000087.1 GCA_024403275.1 Lachnospiraceae bacterium | reverse complement strand
AATATTAAAAACAGAGAAGCTTTGTAAAACATTTTCAAATGATGGTGTACAGCAGCATGTAATTAAAAATCTTGACCTTGAGATAATGGAGAATGATTTTACTGTAATAATGGGTGCTTCTGGCTCAGGAAAATCGACCCTTCTATATGCATTATCTGGAATGGATAAGCCGTCTGTTGGAAAGGTGTTTTTTGATAATGAAGATATTACAGAATATAACAATGACCAGCTGGCAATGTTTCGAAGAAATCATTGTGGCTTTGTATTTCAGAGTATATATCTATTAGAAAATATGAATGTTTTAGATAATATCATGACGGGGGCTTTGGTAGCAAGAAAGAATTCGCCAGAGCTTATTTCTAAGGCTAAGAAGCTTCTTATGGATGTGGGTATAGATGAAAAGTTATGGAAGAAATATCCTAATCAGTTATCAGGTGGTGAATGTCAAAGAGTTGGTATTGTAAGAGCCGCGATTAATGATCCTAAGATCCTTTTTGCAGATGAGCCTACAGGTTCTCTTAATTCATCATCCGGACAGGATGTGCTGAATATTTTAACAAAGCTTCATGAAAGTGGTCAGAGTATTGTGATGGTAACACATGATTTAAAGACTGCACTTAGAGGAAATCGAGTGATTTATCTGAAGGACGGTAAGATAGAAGGTGAACATCGTATGCCGGCTTATGATACAGATGATATAAAGGAACGCCGAGCTTCTCTTCAGATTTTTTTAGATGAAATGGGATGGTAGAAAGATGTATAAGATTATTAGGTTATCAAAAGCAAATATTAAAAGACATAAAAAAGAGAGCTTTCTTCTTGGGCTTCTTGTTATGATGTGTGCGATTCTTTTTGCTTCTTCATTATCATCATTTAGTGTTATTAAAAAAATAATTCCTAAAATGGTGGAAGAAAGCGGATGCTATAAGAATTTCATAGATATAGACCAGAAGATATATTCTGATCAATTGCTCAGCTTTATGGATGAAGATGCTCGTATAACAGATTATTCTCATGTTAGCTATGTTGGGGGCGAAGCTAAGATAAAGAATTATAACGGCTCTGGAAATGATATGGTTTATGATATGAGTTTTATATCTGAAAGTTCAGAAAGAGAACTGGAAAATTATCAGGTCGTGACAAATCTGTCAAATGAACAGTTAATGACTGTCGAACATCCAATATATCTTGTAAAAAGTGAAAAAGATAACTTGTCAGTAAATGAAGGCGATAGTCTGAATGTTATCATTGATAATAAGGATTTTAATTTTACAGTAGCAGGCTTCTATGAATCTGGATTATGGACGAACGGAGCAAAGATGGTCGTATCAGAAGAAGATTTTGAAATGCTGGAAAAATATGGGGCTAGATATGAAATTATAGGTTTTAATGTGACGGAAGGCGTTGATACAGATGAAGTAATAAAGGAATTTACTGATTTTGTAAAGGAAGTATCTATAAATGATACTAGTAATGCTGTTTTGGGATATCCTTATGAAAGTTTAGTTCTTAATTATGAGTCAAATATGAAATTGCTCGGTCAGATAATAATGATCATGGCTGGAGTCATTATTATTGCTGTTATAGTTATGATCAGGTTCAGAATTGTGACCGACATAAGTGAACAGATTGTTTCAATTGGTGTATTGGAGGCAATGGGTTATAAATCCAGAGATATAGCGCTTTCATATATTTTCGAATATGTGCTTGTAGCATTTGCAGGTTGCATTTTAGCATTTATTCCATCGGTATGTATGGCTGATTTCCTTCTTAAAAATGCTGCATCATCTGTATATTACAGTGGTAAAGTCGATGTATCTTTTCTGATGATTATATTTATTATGGTTGGTTTGCATATCTTTATAGGATTAGTTGCATTGATGAAGGCATTGTCGATTAATAAATATCCACCTGTATTAGCTATTCGTAAAGGAATTGCAACCCATCATTTTAAAAGGACTTTTTTACCTTTAGATAAGACGAAGAGAAATGTTCATATTAGACTTGCTATTAAAGATTATTTGGAAAATATAGACAAAAAAAATGGATTCATAGTATGTATGACTGTGACGACCATAATGTTTTTAATCAGTAGTTTTTGTACCATTTTTTTCTCTGATGCAGATAAAGTGCTGAAAAGTGTTAGTGGTCATGAACTAGCGGATATTAATTTGGTTGCAGTGGGTGGAACTGATTCGGAGCACTTTGCCGAAGAATTAAGAAGCATGACTGGTGTAGAAAAAGTATTACTTAGTTCCTCATCTATAAGTACAAGAGTGAATGATGGGGAAGGATTCTTTATGGTTGATATATATGAGGATTTTTCAGAAACAGAAACTACCATTGTTACACAAGGAAGACTTCCAGAGCATGATAATGAAATTGCAATTACTTCTCAGGGACGTTTAAATAATATGAAAATGGGGGAAACAGTATCTGTAGAATATGCTAATGTCAAGCGTTACTATATTGTATGTGGTGTAGTAAATTCACTTGTAAATGCAAATTCTATTTATATGACAGAGGATGGTTTTAAAAATCTTGATCCATTATATACGCCAGATACTTATAAGATTTTTCTAAGTAAAGATACAGATAAAGAATTATTTGCACAGGACCTGAAAGATAGATATGGAAAAGAAATAAAAGAAATAAAAAATGGAGAAATGAAAGGGGATACTCTTGAAGAAAAACTTAGGAATGCAGCAGAGATAAAGATGGCTAAAGCTATGAGTGAATCAGGTGTAAGCTATATGGAATATGCAATAAAAGTAGGGGATAAGGTTATTACTGGTAGTACAAGTAATATGAAGATCACCTCACTGAACTATGAATATGACTTTTATGAAAATATTATGAACAATATGGTTTTGAAATCTATTCCAATTGTTGTTGTAGCGCTTATGGCAATATCGGTCATTGTGGTGCTAATCGTACTATCGATTCTTATGTCATCAGCTATTAAAAATCAGTATAAGGAACTTGGAATTATGAAGGGACTTGGATATACAGCAAGAGAACTTAAGTTCCAGATGTCATTTAAGATTATACCGCCAACTGTTATAGGTGTAATCTTAGGAAGTTTTATTAGTATTTTGATAATAAAACTTCTGGAAATGTTTATAGTTAAGATAACAATATCTGCATTAAGCATAGTATTGGTAGATTTAGGAATCCTTCTTTTCTGTTTCCTTTGTTCTTATCTGAATGCAAAAAAGATAGGTGAAATTTCGGTCTACGAATTAATGACAGAGTAGATGAAGTTTAAACAAAATTTGAGGTAAATAAAATGAAAAATTTTAAATTATTAATATCATTAATGATTGCAGGTCTGGTGATGACTGCTATTCCAATGAACCTTAAAGCCGAAGGAAAAATTAATTCTTCAGGGGAAGAAAAAAAGATTTTTTCTATTGCCTCTGTAAGTAAAATGTATGCAGTAACAGCGGTAATGCAGCTTGTTGATGATGGGAAGGTTGATATAGATGCTCCTGTAACAGATTATATAACAGATTTTAGATTGGCCGATGAAAGATATAAGGATATAACAGTAAGGATGCTTATGAATCATACATCAGGATTAATGGGATCTGTTGTTACTGATTCTGTTAGATATGATGATAAGAGTACTGATTATAATGAAAATTTCCTAGAGGTTCTTAGCAAAGAGCGACTTAAAGCAGCGCCAGGAGAGTATAACTGTTATTGTAATGATGGGTTTACACTTTTAGAAATACTGGTTGAGCGAGTGAGTGGTATGAGTTTTACCGAGTATATGGAGGAAAATATTTCATTGCCACTTGGACTTGATAATACTGGAAGTATGTGGAATATGGAAACGAGTAATCTGGCCCAATATTATATGAATGGAAATATAAGAATGACTGCTGATGTATGTCAGACTATCGGAGCTGGTGGTGTCATGACAGATGTCGAAGAATTGTGTACATTTGGTTCCGCTTTTTTTGAAGGAAACAATGTGCTCTTATCAGAGGAAGCTAAGAATATGATGGCAGAGAATCAGGTGACGGGATTATCTACAGAATGCTATGGACTAG
>JAKSSD010000086.1 GCA_024403275.1 Lachnospiraceae bacterium | reverse complement strand
AGTCAAGAGTGGAGGGGATTTATGAGTAAAATTTTATTAGTTGAAGATGACACAATGATTTCCTCAGGGATTACATATGCACTTGAGTTAGAAGGATATGAGGTCATATGTGGAAGAAATAAGAATGAAGCATTTAATATTATAAATAGGGAAGATGTTGATTTGGCTATTTTGGATTTACAACTTCCTGACGGCACAGGCTTCGAAGTTTTTGAAAAACTAAAAGGAACTGGAACAGCAGTTATATTTCTTACTGTTGTAGATGATGAAAATACAATTGTTAAGGCTTTCGATGGTGGGGCAGAAGATTATATCGTTAAACCGTTTAGAATTAGAGAATTGTTAGCAAGAGTAAAACGTGTAACGAATTCTTTACATAATCAGAATTCTAGTGCAAATGAAATAATGATTGGCAAGGTAATAATTAATGTTGATGAAGCCAAAGTATATGTTGGAAGTGAAACAATTGATCTGACAGCACTTGAATACAGATTACTTTTAATATTTGCAAACAATAAAGGTATACTCTTAACCAGAGAAAAAATATTAGAGAAAATATGGGACATTGATGGAAATTATGTGGAGGATAATACGCTTACTGTATATGTTAAGCGATTGCGCGAAAAACTGCATGGTGCCATCAATATTGAAACAGTAAGGGGAATGGGGTACCGTGTGGATAAGTAAAAAAGAAGTAGAACAGATATCTGATTTTATTAATGGAAATATATCCTATGAGGAATTTGATATAAGAGAGAATAAGGAAGGTAAAATAAATGTACTTAAAAATGATATTTATTCTCTCGTAAGAAAAAAGGAAGAACAAATAAAGGAACTGGAGAATGAGAGAAATATTCTCTCTGATTATATGGCAGATATTTCACATCAGCTCAAGACCCCTATATCGTCAATGATGATTATGGCAGATTTGTTTGAAGATGCTGAACCTGCAAAACGTGACGAGTTTATTCGAGATATAAAATTTTCTCTTGGCAAGATGGACTGGTTACTGGGAGCACTTCTAAAAATGGCAAAAATAGATGCCGGATCTATTGAATTTAGTAAAATAAGTGTACAGGTTTCTGAACTTGTAGATGCAGTTATGCCAAGTGTAGGAATTCTTTTAGATATAAATGATCAAAATATTTCTATAAAAAATGACTGTTTGATTCATTGCGACAAAAGGTGGACTACGGAGGCACTGACTAATATTATAAAAAATGCTATTGAGCACGCTGATAAAGAAAGCACCATAGAGATAGATAGTGGGGATAATCCGATGTATAACTGGATATCTGTTAAAAATACAGGTGTGAGTCTGACGAAACAGCAATATTATAAATTGTTTAGGCGTTTTGAAAATTCGACAAATGAGAACGGATTTGGAATAGGAATGCCACTTGCACTATCCATTATTAAAGGGCAGGGCGGAGATATAGACGTGGATTTTGATGATGATACAGGAACGAAATTTGTCATCAAAATGTTTAAGTGAATAAATAGTCACAAAAAATGAACATAGAGTCACTAAACAGTCATTTTATATTGATAGAATTTAGAAAACAAGGAGGAGATATAAGATGGCTGTATTAGTGGTAAAGGATTTATGTAAGAAATATGGACAGGGCGAATCGGAAATAAATGCTCTTGATCATATTTCTTTTTCAGTTGAAAGAGGAGAATTTGTTGCAATTGTAGGTGCTTCGGGATCAGGAAAATCAACTCTTCTAAATATGCTTGGGGGAATTGATAATCCTACCGAAGGCACTTGCATTATCGATAACAAAGATATCTCGAGGATGAGTGAGGATGAGCGTGCAATATTCAGGAGAAGGAATATTGGAATTGTATACCAGTTCTATAATCTGATTCCTACATTAACTGCCGAGGAAAATATTGAATTACCGTGGAAACTTGATGGAAGGAAAATAAAGAAGACTAAAACGAATGAACTTTTAAAGATACTTGGACTTGAAGACAGGAGAAAACATTTACCTGGACAGATGTCAGGTGGTCAGCAGCAAAGGGTGTCAATTGGCAGAGCTTTAATCAATGAGCCAGCATTTGTATTGGCTGATGAGCCAACCGGTAATTTAGATAGCAAGACTAGCCGGGAAATTATGGATATCCTAAAAAATATGAATCGTAAATATAAACAGACTATTTTACTGGTTACACATGATGAGAAAATAGCTCTTCAGGCAAGCCGTGTCATTACAATTGGTGATGGCAGGATTATTAAAGATGAGGTGATGAAATAATGAAATTAACAGCTTACCTCGCCTTAAATCAGGTTAAAATGAATAAAAAAAGATCAATAGGTGCAGTGATGGCAATAACGCTTTCTACAGCACTTATTACAGCATTGATGTGTCTTGTAAGTAGTGGGAATAAGATGCTTACGACATTTCTTGGTGAAGGTTATGGAGATTATGGAGGGATGTATAGGCAAATACTAATTGTGCCGATTCTGTTGCTGACGTTATTTGTTTTTTTTATGTCATTTACAGTTATCTCCAATATTTTTGAAGCCAGTGCGAATAAAAGGAACAGTGAATTTGGAATACTAAAATGTGTTGGAGGTACAGAGAAACAAATCAGGGAAACTGTTATATACGAGGGCCTATGGCTCAGTCTTATTGGAATTCCATTGGGGCTATTGATTGGAACTGGTATAGGTTTTATTGCGGTTACGGTTATTGGTCATTATATATCCCAAATCAATGATTTTTCCAAGAGTATTATTATGCGGCCAATGAACTTACATTTGAGTTTTTCATTATCTGTGTGGACATATGTTATAGCATTAATGATCTCATATTTGATGGTCCTTGTGTCTTCCGGAAAGCCTGCAAAGAAAGTCAGCCAATATACAGCATTGAATTTTGTGAAAGGGATTGAGACAACTGTAGCATTAAGAGAAGTAAAAGGCTTAGATAAACTATGTTCTGTTATAGGGGGAACTGAGGGGGAAATCGCCATCATAAATATTAATAGAAATAAGTCCGGATTTAAGGCTATGATAAAAGCTTTAGCAATGGGAATGTCATTATTAATTCTCACTGCAGGTCTTATGATGCAGGCGAATGATTTTAAAATATGGATGACACCTGATTCTGATGAGATGATGGTTGATTTTACTTCTATTTGTGATTACCTTGTTGATGACAGTACTGGCAAGGAAGAAGAGCTAATCAGAGTTCCTATCACTTCGGAGGTATATAATGAGATTACGCAGAGATTATCCGATTATGGTGATTTTAAAGTCTATGGAATAGGAAGCGATGCTTGTACATTTGATGCCGTTATCAATGAGGAATATTTGACCTCGCAAATGCAAAATGCTTCAGGAATATATAATGAATTTGGGGAGATGGAAACCTCACTTTTAGCAGTTGATGAGAAGCTTTATAAAGAGTTATGTGACAGAGCAAAAGCTCCTTATGGCAGCAATTTAATTATTAATAGCTTTAAGTATAACAGCAATGGTGAAATGTTAGCGTTGACTCCGTTTAGTGAGAATTTGACAAAAGTTTCACTTGTAAATGCACATGACGAAGAGCTTGTTTTGGATATTGGAGGTTTTTTGTACGAGGATGATCTTATAGAGAGTGGCTTTGAAGAACCCTTCCCAAATCCTGTTAGGATTGTAGTGCCCAATATTGGTGTTAGATATTTTGATTGGTACTGTAAGGTTGATGATGAAACAAAATATGCTGAATATGCAAGAAATATACTTAATGATTATTATCCGTTACTTACTGAAGATTCTTATGTGGATCAGGGCTATACGGTCAGAATAAGCCGCATGGATTCTATGGTTAAAGTACTCAATATTGCAATAGTAATTGTTGAATTTATAATGTATGGTTTTGTGCTTCTTCTTAGCTTGATGGGTATAACAGCGGTAATCAGTACAATTGCTACTAATATCAGAGTTAGAACGCGTGAGTTTGCTGTATTTAAGAGTATAGGTATGACGAATAAATCTATTCGGAAAATGATTTATATAGAAAGTATTATATGCATGGTAAAGGCCTTTGTTCCCGGAATCGTAATAGGAATCGCAATTCCATTTTGTATTAATATATTCATTAGAAAAGTATTTCCTGTGACATATCATATACCTTGGGTGGTTGTAATAGTAGGTTTACTTTTAATTACAATGAGTGTTATGGTTATCACATATATCGAGATATATAAAATGAAAAATAAAAGTATTATTGAAGAGATAAGAATGAATGT
>JAKSSD010000085.1 GCA_024403275.1 Lachnospiraceae bacterium | reverse complement strand
CCGACCTTTTGGTCCGTAGCCAAACGCTCTATCCAGCTGAGCTAAACGCACATATCGTTTACACGCAAAAGATATTTTATCAATTTAGCGATTAATTGTCAACAAATTTATAATAAAATCACACTTAGATTTATCACTATCATATATTCATTTCTTCCACTACCTCTCCTGGTGTAACCGTCATCTCTACCCATGCTGGAGTAAATCCACTTTTGATTGCATTTTTTGCATCTGCTGAATTTCTTAATTCCTTAGTAAACTTTATACAAATATCCTTAAAAACATAATACACAAAAATGCGACTTCTATTCCAGTCGCTGTCGTAATTATTGTAATTATTCTTGTAATACCTTTAACTGATACAATTCTGCTGGCGCTTCTATGAATTTCGCCATCCAAAATCTGTCCTTCCTTGCCTTCTTCTACATGCAATTTATCTGCTATTTTATTGCCAAATTTATTCATTATTAATTTAGCAATCAATCTGCCTACAGTTTCTCCTATGATAAATCCTATAAGTGGAAATCCAAAAGACACTACTACAATAAATACAGCCTGCTGTTCATAACTCATATTAATCACTCCAATAATTCTTTCCCAATTTAAGCCTGTTTATTAGCAGATAATCGTTTGTTACTTAACAAGACTATCTGAACACCAATCGCCACCATTGCCATTATAACCTCAGTTGAACACTGGGCATATGCAACGCCTCTTACTCCTGCTAAATGATTTAACAGGACTATAAATGGAATCTCTAAGAAAAGCTTTCTTACAAATGAGAATATAAGTGCGACCTTTCCCATTCCGAAAGACTGTGATATTCCAACTACCATGAAATCTATGCAAAGGAAAACCAAGCTTGTACCAAATCCATTTAAGAACCAGGCACCCTGCTCAACTATTACATCTACGTCCATGAAAAATCTAACAATAGGCTGTCCTGCAAGGTTAAATAAAACCGTAAGAACCGCTAGTGAAGACATTGTAATAATATATGTCTTTCTAATCGATTCCTTCATTCTAGGGAAATTCCTGCTAGCATAATTATAACCAATCAGTGGCATAACTCCCTGGGTAAATCCAAATACAATCTGAATCGGTAGCTGATTAATTTTATTAGCGATACCCATTGCCGCCACTGTATCAGGGCCATAATCTTTAACTATGTTATTAAGAATTGTCATACTTAATACGTTCAGAATATTCTGAAATACACCCGGCACACCGACAATGAAAATATTGGACAAAATCTTCTTAGAAAATGTTACATACTTATAATTGATGCAAACATAAGTATTCTCTCCTGATACAAGTATAAATATCATAAAATACGTAAATGAAACGCAGCTTGATATAAATGTTGCAAGACCTGCACCTGCCGCTCCTAGATTAAGTCCCCATGGCAGGATAAATATAGGATCGAGTATGATATTCAAAACACATCCACTCATCTGTCCAATACTTGCTGTCATAGCTCTTCCTTCAGCTCTCAGAAGGTATCCACACATAATACTCATAATAGTCGGAATGGCACCAACCCCTACTGTCCAAAAAAGATACTCCTTAGTAGATTGGTAGGTTTCAATATCTGTACCAAGAATACCAAGAACTGGTCTGTTAAATATAAGAATGATTGCAGACAAAATAGTTGCGCTGGCAAAAGCAAGGTAAAGTCCGGTTGCCGAAGCTCTCTTCACAGTTTCCGTATCCTTCATTCCCATACTTCTACTCATAAGGCTTGAAGCACCTATACCAAAAAGATTAGTGATAGCATAGAACAAAGTCATGGCAGGAGCTGCAAGAGTTATTGCTGCATTCTGTATCGAATCCTCTAATGTTCCAACAAAGTATGTGTCCGATAAATTGTATATCATAGACACAAGTGAACTTATTATCATTGGAACTGTAAGCGCAAATATTGCACTCCAGACAGGGGAGTTTTCAAATAATTCTTTTCTGTCTTTTTTTACTTTTTCTTTTCCCATTTATGCCTCACTCACTAGCCTTTTTCTTAGAATTTATCTATATATACATTTTTCCAGCTTTTCTATGAATTTATCTATATATACATTTTTCCAGCTTTTTCTATGAATTTATCTATATAAGCTTTTCCAGTTCTTTTATATCATCCTCAGTAGTTGACCAGCTTGTAGCGAATCTTACAACTGTATTATTCTCATCATAGTTTTCCCAGAAGCTAAAGCCTATCTCTTTTTCTAATTCCTTAATCTTCTCATTATTCATAATAATGAACTGCTGATTTGTTGGAGAATCAAGAAGGAATTTATAACCCTTCCTTTTAAATATTTCCTTAACTTCCTCAGCCTTATCAATAGCCCATTTGCCAATATTTACATACAAATCATCTGTAAACATTGTATCAAACTGTACACCTAATAATCTTCCTTTCGCTAATAAAGCTCCATGCTGTTTAACCTGAGTCAAGAAATGTTTAGGCATATTCTTATTAGTGAATACAACTGCCTCACCACAAAGAGTGCCTGCTTTTGTTCCACCAATGTAGAAGACATCACAATTATCACAAAGGTCTTTAAGGCTTAAATCATTTTCATAACTTGCAAGTCCATATATAAGTCTTGCTCCATCTACAAACAAAGGAATGTTATATTTCTTACATACTTCGTGTATTTCCTTCATCTCATTCTTTGAATACAAAGTTCCATACTCTGTAGGAAATGAAATATAAACCATTCCTGGAAATACCATATGCTCATGATTCTCATCATTATAAAAAGCCTTGATATAAGCATCCACCTTATCGGCAGATAATTTACCCTTCTCACCTTCTATTTCAATAACCTTATGTCCTGAAAACTCAATTGCACCAGCTTCATGAATACTTACATGTCCTGTTTTAGCTGCAACAACACCTTCATAATTTGCAAGCATTGTATCTATAACGATCTGATTAGTCTGGGTTCCGCCAACTAAATAGAATATTTCAAGGTCTTCTCTTTGACATGCCTTCTTAATCCTTTCTGTCGCACTCATGCAATATTTATCTTCTGTGTATCCTGGCAACACCTCAAGATTAGTCTCTGTAAGTCTCTTAATAATTTCTGGATGTGCACCAGCTATATAATCACAAGCAAATGATCTCATTTTCTTCTCCTAAATATCAAATCTGTTAGTATGGATACTCAACCCCGTCATTTGTTACAAATCTTGGGCCAGTCTTATCCATTCCATAATCAATCATATTTGTTCTATAGCATTTACCAATACTTCCTGCTTCTCTAATCTATATCGCTTCTATAAATCTACCACTTCTGATTACTTATTAATCTTTTCAAGAAGTATGAGATTTCCTCATCAGTAAAATTATATCTAAAATTGGTATTATACGGAACATTTCCAATAACTTCTATCTGCTTATCATCAAGAATATACTGAGCTTCAAAAAACATTCCTGCCATAGGAATGTGAAAATCACTTGTAACTATAACAGTCTTCTTAATTGAAGGATAATCCCTCTTAATTATCTCATATGAAAAAACAGAATTATCAGCCGTATCTTTAGACTTATCCTCCACAATAATTCTCTTTTCATCAACGCCTTCTTTAATCAGCCACTTAGCCATTTGTCCTGCTTCTGTAGCCTCTCTGTTAGAGGAAGCAGTTCCACCTCCTGTCACGAGAATATATGAATTAGGATATTTATCCGCCAAACTTTTAGCCTTGGTTAATCTTCCAACAAGCTCTTCCTTCATGCTACCATCAGGATTAAGCTGATATCCCATTACAGCTATCAAAAGGCTGTCATCCTCTGGAAATCCTTCTGTATTTTCATTTATATTCACATAAGAAGAATCCTTAGTTAAATCCCAATAGGCAAATATTTCTCTTACTTCTTCAGCTCTTTTTGCATCCATTGCTTCTAACTCAGAAATAGCATATTCAACCTCAGAAGTATTTCCCTCTACCTTTTGATAAATCGCATTATAAATGCACTCTTTAACTTCTTCTGCTGGGTATAAATTATCTGTTGCAGAAGTTTCCGAATATGTATTTAATGATGTATTAGGTTCATCAATAGTTGCTGTATTCTCTTCTTTCACTACATTTTCTGAATTATCCTTAATTCCCATCTGATTGATTTCAACATTATTCATTAATTCATCCATTGAAACATTTCTTACTTCAGAAGGTTTATTAAAAACTATAAGAAATACCATCAGAGAAATACAAGTAAAAATAGCAACTACCGCAGCAATTATAGCTATTAAATTAAATACTTTTCTGTTATTCATACTAATATTTCTCCGAATATGCTACATTTGACAATTCATACGGAGGAATTCCTCTTTTCCCGATTTTCTCCGTACTCCACCATCTACTCCTAACAAGTTGTACGG
>JAKSSD010000084.1 GCA_024403275.1 Lachnospiraceae bacterium | reverse complement strand
GCCATGTCTGCACCTGACTTAACTTCTGCACCTGTCTTACCAATTGTAGCTGCTGCACAAATGATAATTGCCATTGAAATAAGTCCGCCAAGACCGATTGAAAGAATTGAATCAAGTCTTGAATTAGCAAGTGCATTCTCTTTATTTCCATCATTAGCCCACTTTGTAGCAGCTGATGATGCATGAAGATAAATATTGTAAGGAACAACTGTTGTACCCATTAAAGCTGCAACTGTCATCCATGCCTTATCAACATCAGGAACCTTAAATCCAAATAATCCCTTGAACACTTCACCCCAGTCAGGACCAACAGCAATTGCACAGATGAAGAATACAACACCCATGATAACTACTAATGCTGTAAGGAACTTCTCAATGTTCTTGTAGCTTCCTGACCAAAGAAGTGCAAATGCAATTACACCAAGAATAAGTGCAAGTATAATCTTTGCTGTGTTACCTTCGAGTGCAGGAGCTGCTGCCTGGATACCCATGATAGAACCTGTAAGGTTACCTGTTTCATAAGCAACGTTACCGATGAATACAGCTGCAATAACTAATATTGCAAGGAGTACTCTTGCTACCTTTGAAGTAAATTTCTCACGAAGTGCCTGTCCAAGGCCAAGTCCTGATACGATACCAAGTCTTGCTGCCATTGACTGCATGATAATTACTGAGATTACTGATAAAAGCATTGCCCACAAAAGTGTATAACCGAAGTTAGCACCTGATGTTGAACAGCTAGTAACAGTACCTGGTCCAATAAATGCTGCTGCTACGAGAGCACCTGGACCAATGTTTTTAAGTCTTGTCTTGAAGTTGTCCATAATTATTCTCCTTAAATTTTTTATGCTAAAATCTCTAACATTTCCATATTAGCAGATTATTGCACTAATTAATTCTGTTTTATCACATTGTGATTAACTAATTTTACGTTTTGTTTACACAAAACTCTTGATTGGAGCTATTTCTACTCCATTTTTTGTAAGCTCTTCTCTTATTTTCTGTACGAAGAGAAGTGCCTTCGCCCCATCACCATGTACACAAATGGAATCTGCTTTGATGTCGATGTCCTTACCTGAATAAGCTGTAACCTTTCCTTCTTTTACCATACGAAGTACTCTCTTAATAGCTTCTTCCTCATCAGTGATCATAGCACCTTCTTTTGTACGAGCTCTAAGTGCTCCATCTTCCTCATATGCTCTATCTGCAAATACTTCACTTGCTGTTCTAAGACCGATAGACTGAGCTGCTTTTATACTCTCACTTCCAGCAAGTCCCATGAGAATGAGATCTGGATTAATTGCCTTAATACCCTCTGCTATAGCTAACGCAAGATCTGCATTCTTAGCTGCTGTGTTATAAAGTGCTCCATGAGGCTTAACATGCTGCATAGTCATGCCCTCTGCTTTACAGAATGCCATCAAAGCACCAACCTGATACATAACATATGCCTTAGCTTCTGCTGGAGAAAGTGCCATATTTCTACGTCCAAATCCCTGAATATCTGGGTATCCAGGATGTGCGCCTACTTCTATTCCTGACTCCTTAGCAAAAGCTACTGTCTTACCCATAACGATTGGGTCTCCGGCATGTGAGCCACATGCAACATTAGCTGATGTAATGAGCTTAATAATTTCTGAATCATTGCCAATCTTGTAGCTTCCAAAGCTTTCTCCAAGATCACAGTTTAAATCTACTTTACTCATTTATTTATTTGCTCTCTTTCTATTTTATATTTTTTATGATTTTGCATTCTTGTGTTATGTTTTGGACTATCAGACTGTATTTTTTACTCTTTTAAGTCTACATTCTTAACATCAAGAACAAGCATATAGCCTGGGGCATGTGTAATTGCAAGCTTAGGCTTAACGTTCATTACTATTGACTGAGGTGTAACGCCACATGGCCAGAACACTGGAACTTCACCTGGATTAATTGTAACTGCATCACCAAATTCAGGCTTATTAATGTCCTTAATTCCAATCTGCGCTGGATCACCAATATGAATTGGGCTTCCATGAACCTTAGGAAGCTGCGCTGTTACTGTAACTGTTTTAACAAGCTGCTTAGGATTAATAGGTCTCATAGAAACAACCATTTTTCCTGAGAATTTACCAGCTGGTACACAATCAATTCCTGTCATATACATAGGAACATTACGTCCTTCTGTATTATGTCTAATTTCAATTCCTGCATCAATCATTTCTGATTCGAAACTGAAAGAGCATCCTATAATAAATGCTACAAAATCATCCTGCCAATATTCTGAGATATCTGTAACTTCTTCTGTCAATACGCCGTCACGATATATTCTGTACTTAGGGAAATCTGTTGCTATATCACAGTCTGTTGCTGTGAATTTTGTCATTCTACTACCAACATCTGTAACCTCTAATAAAGGACAGGCTTTTGGATTTCTCTGAGCAAATAATAAGAAATCATACGCTTCTTCTTTAGGTAAAATTATAAGGTTTGCCTGAGCATAACCTGGGCAGTATCCACTTGTTGGCTCTACAAATTCACCTTTTCTTGCAAGAAGTCTTAATTCTCTAGGGCTGATATTTATATCTACTGACATATGTACCTCCTTTTATTGTCGTCATTAAGCATTTACAAAAATCGATTTAATCTTATCCCAAAATGATAGCTTAGCCAAATCATCCTTGAGTTTACTGAAATAATCAAACTGCTGAATATATAAATCCTGAGCTTCGACAACTGATATCTCTTTGAAATGGATCTCAGTTCCAGCTACACTCTGAACAAATTCTGGCACATCGACACCTATTACTGTTCCTATTTTTGTATAGCCACCTGTTGTCTGTCTATCTGTAAGCATTACAATCGGTGTTCCAGAACCTGGCACCTGAATAGCACCAAGAGATATTCCATCAGATGTGATATCAGCACCATCAACATGTTCTATTTCCGGGCCTTCCATTCTGTATCCCATTCTGTCGCATTCAGATGTTGGCTTGTATGTACCATTTAAGAAAGTTTCTATTCCCTTTTTAGTAAATGCATCCTTCTGCAGACCAAGTATTACGCGGATTGTTTTTTCTTTATCTGCAAAGTTTTCAGGAGTAAGTTCTCTTTTTTCAAAATTAGGAAGAGCCTTGATTTTCTCCCTAAATCCTATATTATCGCCTTCCTCTAATGCTCTACCCTGCACACCGCCTATTCCTGTACGAGTGTTTGTTGAACGACTTCCCATAACCTCTGGAACATCTAACTTCTCTGCAAATGCGATATAACCCCATACACCACCTTTTGCAAATCCAAACTCCAGTACATCATCCTTATAAACCTTAATAGCCTTATAGTCAGGTACTGGTTCTCCATTAATCTTAGGTGAAAAGTCAGCTCCTGTAATTGCAATATGTGCTGTTGATGTGAATCTAATTGTAGGTCCCATCAGCATGAACTCAATTACAGCTTCTCTAATATCATTATTTACTAAAACATTAGCATTACTTGCCGAACGCCTGTCTACTACGCCTGATACAGTAACACCAGAATTCTGATATCCATATCTACCATAATCCTGAATTGTTGCAAGTATATGTCTACCGTAAAAATCGGCTTTTTCTATGCAAATTCCCATTTGATAATCCCTTTATTTTTACTTAAGCTTTTTGTATTTCTACAGGACATTCATAGTTACCCTGTTCAATTAACATTTCAATTCTAGTATAATCTGCTTCACTAATTGGAACGAACCGGATATAATCTCCTGCTTCATAAAGAATTGGTTTTCTCTTTCTCGCATCATATGGTCTTACTGGTGTACATCCTATAAGTCTCCAACCAGCAGGGGATGACATAGGATATATTCCTGTCTGCTTGTTAGCAATTCCTACTGATCCTGCAAGAATCTGTCCTCTTGGCTGTGGAAGTCTTGGCATTGCAATTCTCTCATCCATTCCACCAAGATATGCAAATCCTGGCTGGAAGCCAAGCATGTATATGAGATAATCTCTTCCTGAATGAATACTGATTACTTCTTCCTTAGTCATTCCTGCATGCTGTGCTACATCTTCTAAGTCCTGACCATAGTAGCCACCATAGCAAACTGGAATTTTAAATATCTTCTTATCAACAGCCTTGATATCTCCAGCTCTATTCAGTAATCTCTCAGCCTTCTCCATCATCTCACCATATCTAATAATAAGTGGACTATAATGAATAAGTACTGAACGATATGTCGGAATTATATCCACAACTCCTGGTATATTCTCTGCTTTTAACACCTCGTAAAAAGCTTTAACCTTCGCATTTATTGAAGAATCAATCTTATCCTCGAATTCTACAACTATAGCTGTATCTCCGGATGTAATAATTCTTGGGTATTCCATTTTTCTCCCTCTTACAATTCATTTTCGAATTATAGTTATACTGTTATAAAATAAGCCGACTATGGATAACCATGTCGGCTTCGTTCCTCTTATTGTTTATATTTTATAAATAAATTGTATTTTAGTCAAGAAAAGCCAATTTTTTTCATTGTAGTTTACTCAAGCAC
>JAKSSD010000083.1 GCA_024403275.1 Lachnospiraceae bacterium | reverse complement strand
CAGTTTTGACTGCGCTTTTTTGTTGTCCGTTTTTCGGGACTAAATATTTAGTAAGATTTATTTAGGTAGTAAAAAATAACCGAAGTGGATGAAGCTTAGAAAGGTAAGGAGGTAGTCAATATGGGAAAGAGTAATTGGAATCAGTGTGGTAAGAAGCATAGATACAGAGATGAGCATACAGTGAATTATTACAAGAAGATGTATGAGAGACAGCGTGGCAGGAAACTTGATTATTATTGGTGTTCTAAATGCAATGGCTACCATTTAACAAGTGAAGAGTTTAGACCAGAAGGTTACGGAATTGAGATGAGTTGGTTAGATAGCATGGGCCTTCAGGTGGTAGGTCTTTAATATTTGGAGAATTAAAAAGGAGTTCAATATGTCACTTAAAGCAATGATATGTCCCCAGTGTGGATCCAAACTGGAATTTGATGATTCGCAAGAATACGGAGTATGTAAATATTGTAATACCAAGGTAAAAATCAAAGATATATTTGAAGTGCGACATGTTATGGATAATACTGAAGCTGTGAATAATCGTAAGATTATGGGAGATAGGTGTTATAGGGTTGACCGTTTCGTCCAGGCAGATAATTATTATACGCAGGTGCTTGAAGATAATCCAAACGATATAGAAAGCCTATATCGTAAGGCTATCTGTTCTGTGATGATATTTATAGATAAGTGCAATGATGTTGATGAGTACAATCTCTATATGTCAGAGGCTAAGAAGGCTATTGCTAAGCTTGATTCAAAAGAAGAAGTGGATAAATTCTTAAATATTATTGATGAAGAAAATGTTTCAATGGCTGACATGATTATTGAGAAATATAAATGTAGTGACAGAAAGTTTGATGATATTTCTGAGTGCCAGGAAAAGGAGCGTGGATTTTGTAAATTATTGTTTTATACAGGAGCGATTCTGAAACATATAAATGATGAGAATCGAGCACTTGATATTTATATTAAGCTTAAAGAAGTTATAACTTATACATCTTTATTTGAAATGATGTATATAAATGATCATTCAGGAAGAAAAGATAATTCTTACAAATATTATATAGTATCAGCAGAATCAACTGAGCTATATAAGCGATATGTTGCTGGTTTTATTAATGATTTTAATGCATCAAAGGCTCGTTTAGACAGGATAAGTAAGCTAAATGCTGAAAAGGAAGAATATGTTAAAGAATTAGACCTTATGAGAATGCATGTGAGAGATATGAAGAAGAGTCGTAGGGGCAATTCGAAATTCCCTCTTGCGAGCATTAAATGTTGGCTAATATCGCTAGCTATGTGGATTCCAACAGCTTTAGCAGTGGTGGTTTTCTTAGGACTATTTCTCGTTGCGATGATATTAGAAATTATGGGTGGGGCATTCGTAGATGTAATAACTACTATACTGGCTATTGATATTCTTTTGATGCCGATTTTGCTAATTTTGAGTTTAGTAGCCTTTGTCATTGTCTGGGTTGTAGCATTTATATTCTATGCAAGTAAGAAGGATGATGGAATTATAAATATGGACTTAGACAAAGTGGAAAGTAAGCAGGCAATTAAGGATAAAGAATCCGAAATAATTGAATATGAGAAAACCATCAGGGATATAGATGCGACACTTAGAATTCTTGAAATTTGGGCAAAATGATGTATAATGTCTCTATTATTTTGTAAATGGAGAATTAAAAATATGATATGTCAAAATTGTGGTCACTCAAATGATGTTGGCGTTAAATATTGCGTAAATTGTGGTTCTAAGTTGGAATTTGTTAATGCTACAGAAGCTGGATTTGAAGAGAATGAAGAACAGCCAATGACAGAGAATGTATCTGGTAATGAGTCTGTTTACAGAAATGTAGTAGAAAACATGTCTGATGTATATGCACATTCTGATGAAGCAGAATATGACACTACGATTTATTATAACAATGGCAAGAAATATAATGAATCCTATACTCTTGGCTTACTTTCGATGATTTTAGCGATAGTAGGCTTTTTCTCATGTGGCTGTTGCTCTTGTTTGCAAATGCCATTAGAGCTTGCGGCAATTGTATTAGGAATTATTTCACTTGTTACGCACGAGAGATTAAAGGGCTTTGCTATTACTGGTCTTACACTTGGTGTAGTGTTGATTCTATTTAGTTGTATTTCACGTATTATGGGAGCTCTTCCATCACCTACATATTATATGAATTACAATAACAGTTATAATATGGGCAGAACACTTGATGATATGTTAGATGGAATTGGCGATATTGTTGATTATATCGATGATGCATTCTAAAGATGATATTTGACAATTTAGACAGAAGGTTTTAAAGAGAGAAGAAAATGGAAAAGAAACTTAAATTATTAACCTCACAAATGGTTCTTGGTATTATTGCATTTGTATTGTCAGCATGTGTTTTTGCGATATATGTTGGACTTGGCAGCTTACTTGCATATTCAGGATTTGTTATGGTATTTGCGGATACAAGACTAAGCAACGATTTTCTAATCATGTTCCCGGTTATGTTGATCCTGTTTGGAATATATGGATTTATTGTTGCAATTGTTAATCTTATAAATATGATTCTTAGCATTGTTTCCAGAAAGATTAATAATGCTATGTATGACTCAGTAGATGCAAGAACTAAGAAGCTTACTATTGCTAATAATATCTTAAGAATATTACAGATTATTTCTAATCTTGGATTTGTTGTTTTCACATCAATATTGGCAGTGGTTGCATTGATGCTTAATTATGATTGGAATAATCTTGGAATTCTTATGATTATTGATGGTGTATTACCAGGATTGTTCTTGCTTGCCATCTCAGGAATTCAGTTTGCTTCTATTTTCATATCTGCTAAAGCGAGCAAATAAGATTGCTGATTTAATCATTTGATTATTCAAAGAGAGGACCGAAATAAAATGCTTCAGGATATTTATCCACATAAATTATATAATCAGTACAATCCAGAGATTAAAGCATCTGATGAGGATTTTGTACTTATGTTTGAGGGAAGAAAGGTTCTCAGCAGATTCGATGATGATAAGAAAGATTTTAGATTTCCAACTGTCAGGGAAGTTAAAAATAAGAACTCTTTGATATATTTGTTTGCCATTGATGAGGAGAAATATTTCCTTCTTCAGGATAAGGAAGAGGGTGAGCTTGCGGAATATTCTTTCAATGATATGAAAGAAATCCGTGAGAATCATATTGAACCTAAATACAGAATCTACGCTACATTTACAGGCAAGCATTTGGCTGACTGGTACGGTGATATGAAATTCTGTGGAAGATGCGGCTCACCAATGAAACATTCGGATACGCAACGTGCTATGATTTGTACTTCTTGTGGATATACTGCATATCCAAGAATTATGCCAGCAGTAATAGTTGGTGTTATTAATGGCGATAAGCTATTACTTACTAAGTACAACAGAGGTTATAATCATAATGCTTTGATTGCGGGATTTACAGAAATCGGCGAAACAGTTGAGGAGACTGTAGAGCGTGAAGTAATGGAAGAAGCGGGAATTAAAGTTAAGAATATCCGTTATTACAAATCCCAGCCATGGGGAGTAGCTAATGATATCCTGATGGGATATTATTGTGAAGTGGATGGCGATGATACAATTCATCGAGATGAGGATGAACTCAAATCAGCAGAGTGGACATTAAGAGAAGATATAGTTTTGCAGCCTGATGAATCTAGTCTCACCAATGAAATGATGAAAATGTTCAAAGAGGAAATAGTAAAGTAAATATTTAATATGTGACATTGAGAGGAAGACTGGGGCGATAAAATGTTAGCTAGACAAATATTTGCCATCAGCCTTCCTTATTTGCAATCTGGGGGTAAATTATACGTTCGTAATTTACCCGAGAAAATATACATTTTTAACTTAGAAATACTATAATTAATTTCAATGAGGCGGGGTCCTCGAAAGGAGAAAAAATGAAAAAATTTAAAGCAGGTTATGTTGGAATTATTATTGCTGTATTATTAGTAATCTTCCTTGGTGCGAACAGCGTCAAGATTATTCCAACTGGTTACACAGGTGTAAGAACAACATTTGGTCAGATTTCAAATACAGTTGTTCAGAGTGGTTTGAATTTCAAAGTACCATTTATCCAGAGCATTACACTTGTAAATAATAAACAGCAGGACGTTACATTTGAAGGAATTATCAGTTCTGAAACATCAGAACGAAATGAAGTATTCTTCTCAGGCACAACTGTTACATATCAGATCAATGCAGAGAAGAGCTCATGGATCTATGCAAATGTAAGTAACTACAGAAATAATCTTATTTCTGAAAGCCTTGTATCATCTGCACTTAAGACAGTTTCAAAAACACTGACACCTACAGACGTTACAAACCGTACAATTATTGAACCACTTGTAAAGGAAAGCATTCAGGCTTCATTAAATGAGAAGTATGGTTCAGAGGTTGTTAAGATCAACAAAGTAGTAATCGCTGATGCAACATTCGATAATGAATACAATGCAAAGATTGCTCAGAAACAGCAGGCTCAGATGGCTTATGAAACACAGCAGATTGAAAATAAAACATCTGTTGAAAAAGCAGAAGCAGAAGCTAAGGTAAAAGTTACACAGGCGACAGCAGAAGCAGAGGCAATGCTTATTGAAGCAACAGCTGAAGCTGAAGCAAACAAGTTATTAGAGGAGTCTCTTACAGATACAATCCTCAAACAGAAAACAATTGATAAATGGAATGGTGAGCTTCCCCGCGTATCAGGTGAAAATGGATTGATGTTAGATGTATCAGATATTATGGATACAACAAATGTTGTAAATCCAGTAACTGAATAATCAG
>JAKSSD010000082.1 GCA_024403275.1 Lachnospiraceae bacterium | reverse complement strand
TTTTAATATCAGTTGATACAATTTATTTATAGTGAAAACCATTATTTATTTAGGAGGTAGCAAAATGGGCAAATTATTATTAACTGGTGTTGATGGTAATCTTGGGGGAATCGCAGCAGATATTTTACTTGAACTTGAACCAGCAGAGAACCTTATTTTCTGTGGATACAATCCAGATTCATTAACTAAATACGCTGAAAAAGGTGTAGAAACACACGTAACTAACTTCAACAATCCTGACGGACTTGTTGATGCATTCAAGGGTGCAGATGCTCTCGCTCTTATCTCAATGCCTTTCGTAGGTGCTAAGAGACAGGCTGCTCACAAGAACGCGGTTGATGCGGCTAAGGCAGCTGGTGTTAAGCAGATTGTTTACACATCACTTGTAAATGCAGATGATGAGACTAATCCAAGTGTTGAGAAGAAAGACCATATTTACACAGAGCTTTATATCAAGGAAGTTGGTCTTGATTATCAGTTCATGAGAAACTCACAGTATGCTGAAGCAATGATTACTAACTACTTCACTTACGTTCATCTTAATGCTCCTCTTACTAACTCTCAGGGAGATGGCAAGATGGCTTACATTTCAAGAAAAGACTGCGCTAAAGCGGTTGCTTACGCACTTCACAGATCAAATGAATTCCACGAGAAGGTTTGGAACATCAATGGTCCAGAACTTATGACTATTACAGAATTCATCAACTATGGTAATGCTGCTACTGGAAACAACATTTCATTCAAAAATGTTACTGACGAAGAAAACTATCAGATTTTCGATGCGATGGGCGTTCCAAGAACAACCGATGGTGTATTCCAAAAAGGCAGTGAAGCTCCATTCTCAAGTGAAGGAATGGTAACATTCGCTCAGGCTATTCGTGAAGGCAAGATGGATATCTTCACAGATGATTTCAAGAAGCTTACTGGTCAGGATCCAATCACTGTTAAGTATATGTTTGAAAATAACGCTGACTTCCAGGTTGGTGAAAGACATTCTTTAGACAAATAATATAAATACTTAATCAAAACAAAAAGCCGCTGGTTGACATTGACTAAACTAAATAGTCTTTATCGCCGGCGGCTTTTATCCAATCCTATTATATTAATGTTATGCAGAATTCAGTACAAATTCTAACCTCAATTCCTTAGACTACTAAATACTTAGCTACTTTACCCTTCTTACCTGGAACATATCCGAATCCCGAGAATTTGATTCCTCTATCTTCGCTCTCTACATATTTACGGAATCTGCGGCCATATACCCCATGGTTGCCTGGACAAGCACTCCAGTCCTTATCATATCCCTCTGGCAATGATACTCTTGATCCTTTAGGATTCTCCTTAATCATCTCAACTGCTTCTTCAAATGAATAATTCTTCATAGTTTCTACCTCCGCATATACTCTTGTGTTCACTATAACCTTGCCATTGTTTTCTGCTAACTGACCTTCTGCAATCAGCTTATCTACTGTTCTCTTAAGTTCATCGTTATCCAAACCATGAATCCCAGAATAAATCCTGCAGAAATATTCTTTATCGATTCCATCTTCGAATGCACACAGATTAATCAGTATCTTGTTAATGTAACTATTCATTGTAACCCTCCTTATGCATTAGTCCTCTTTTCTTACAGATTCTACTTTTATCTCGTATTCCGGAATGATCTCTTCATTTTTCTTATAAAGAGCACTTGTGCTAAAATGCTCTGCATTCATAGCTGCTGGAATTCTACACTGTGGATCAAGCTTACCTGCTACTGGAGCATAACCATATTTAGTCATTACAAATTTAATGATTCTGCCTACATTCTGACGATTTGTCGCATTATAGTTATCTCCCACTTTAACCACTGGAAAATCTGAATCAGCGCCAAATTCTTTTTCCAAATCACTCGCTACCAATGTTAATACTGGCAATCCAAGCTCTGTTGCGATAATAAGCTTATTTACGCATTCTGCTGTAGTTAAATACTCTACTATCTTCTGTACTCCCTTCTTACTATTGTTCTTATCTACCATTTTTGTTCTTAACATATACTCTTCTGCTATTGTCATCTTTCCACCTCCTGATTAATACCTGTAAGTTTTAGTATTATTTTCCTTAATACTGCAATACTCATTAGTTAGTTTGTATCTTAATATTACACATACGCAGTATTAATGTCAACAGTTAATTTCATTTTTTTACAAAAAAAAGAAAAGGCACCATAACGATGCCCTTTCTTACAATCTTTATATTGCTTATCTTACAATTCCTGCTTCCAAGCATTTCTGCTTGAATTCCTCTGAACCTGCAAATCCTGTAAATACTGCCTGTCTGTCCATTTTGCCACTATCGAGCTGACCTTTCCAGTATTTATATCCATTTGCTTCAGGCTCTCTATCCATAAATGTTCTGTAGAGTCGCTTAATAAACTCATCATTACTATAGTTAGCATTGATAAATTCATCTGAGAAGAAGAATTGATACGCTGCCTCTGAACCTGATACCTGAACATTTGCAAGAGCATATGACCAATACTTTAATCCACCCGCTTCTGCTTTTCTGCCAAGACAGGTTGTATAGAGTCTCTCTGCAAATGCAGTAACCTTAGCCGAAGGTTCCTTGGTAATAGTTGGAACGCCCTGTCCGCCAGATTTAATACCTGCTCTTAAGCAGACATTTGCCCACTCAACCGAATTAATGAATCCGTAGAATACGTCTTCTCTGCTACCACCCTTTTTCATGTAATCCAACCAATATGCTTTACCTGAGGCATCTGGTTCACGATCCATAAATGTTCTATAGAGTCTGGTTACATATTCGTCATTACTGAATTTGTGGTCTGTAAATTCCTGGCTAAAGAAGAATTTATATGCAACATCTGAACCTGTAGTGCCACACATAAGTTCATCAATCCAGTATGCTTTGCCATCTTTCTCTGATGCTCTGCCAAGACAAGTTGTGTAAAGTCTTTCTACGAAATTCGCAACATCTTCTCCAGAACCGCCGTTATCAGGATTTGGAGTTGTTCCTCCATTTTTAGTTACAGTTACAGTATATTTAAGACTCTTACCATCAATCTTAATCTCTATTTCTTCTGTGCCTGCAGCAAGACCTACTAATTTACCATCTTTAATCTTAACTAAAGAAGAATCTCCAAGAACAACTGCTGCACTACTATCCGCAATATTTGTCGTAATCTTTTTACCTGAATAGTATTCAACTACGAACTCGACAGATTTTTCCTCTTTAACAGTTAGATTAATCTTGCCGTTTGTATACTTGCTACTGCCACTTAATCCTGTAACGAAATCTGGTGTAAATATATAACGCCACCAGTTATTATAATAACCATCTTTATCTCGACCATCTGCATAAGGCATATTTGAGAACCACCATCTATGATGCGATATGGTTGGATCACTATACTGGTTATATGCTGGATTATTTAAGTAACAATCGTTTGCTGTAAAATCCTGAATATCACTGCCATTACGCCAGTCTTTATAATATTTAACCTTCGTATTATTACTCCAGTCATAGTCTGCCTTAGAGTTAGGTGAGAAATGAACCATACCATAGCCATACACTTGTGTACCAGGTGTTGCTAAATACTCACAAAGGCAGAATTTTTCCCAGTCATTAAGAGCATTATAATTGCTTCCGTCGATACATCCCGGAGTATAAGATATATCGCCGTAAGTGTAGCCTAACATATTCTCTGCCATATGGCCTACATTTTCAATTGAACCATCAAGACGTGAGAATGTAGGAGTTACAATTACAAAGTTGTCACAATCAGCATTTACCGCACCACCATTAATCCAAAATGGCTTTCTTCCTACCATACATGTCTCATAAGGTGAAAGCGGATCAATACCTACTAATAAAAGCATGTCAAATTCACCAGCATTTTTCTTATTTACCAAATCGAGCGCATTAATATAATGTTGATAATCCAAATCACCAAAAGAATCATATGGCTTAAATGCATCACTAGTCACACCCTCGTACCACTTACCATGGCCAGAGTTATCCATTTCGAAAATCTGCTGAAAGCTTGTATTATTAAGCGATGGTTGTGATTTATATTGAGGAAACTCATCTATAACAATTTTATCCACAACATTAATGTCTACTGTCTGATGTGATATTTCCTCAAAGTTATTTATCCAAAAATCAACTGAATTATCCAAAGAAAATCCGAAATACTCGGAAGCAGATATAGTTTTTCTTCCATTATGATAATTCTTACCATTTATCGATGTAAGTGTTGGGTCTATCGACGCCACAAGCAAGTTAATCTTGATTGTGCCACTTGCCTTTGGCGAAACAGTAAGGCCGGTTGTTCCCTTGGCATTAACATCCATTGACAAAGTACCAAAGCATGACAAGATAATTGTCACGGCCATAATAAACATTGCCACTAATCTCTTACTCAATCTTCCAACTTTGTCTCTTGTAACTTTCCAATTTTTCTTCCCCAAATCTGTCATTTTGTCTCCTTTACATATCTTTTTTTATCTGGTCAATCAATGTGATATCCGCTGGGAGCCAGTTGACATCATTTAATTGCTCTCTCGTAAGCCATTTAGCAGCCTCATGTTCTTTAAGTACCAAATCCCCTGATACAATTTCGCACCAAAAGCAGTCCATCGATAAATGAAATGTAGGATAATCATACTCTATAGTATCAATAATCTCTCCTACTGAAATATCTGTTTCAAGCTCTTCTTTAATCTCTCTTTTCAAAGCTTGCTGTGGTGTTTCTCCCGCTTCAATCTTACCACCAGGAAATTCCCATCCGCCTTTCATCTCTCCATAACCACGTTGGGTTGCAAATATGATTGGCTCATT
>JAKSSD010000081.1 GCA_024403275.1 Lachnospiraceae bacterium | reverse complement strand
TGCAGGATATGACTAAAGTCATGTTCAAAATATGTCAAAAGGCAGATTTGTAATTGAATTCCAAGTTATAGAATCGTAAATGTAAAACACGTTAAGGAGATTCAGTTATGAATACAGTAGTTAAGTTAGAAGGACTTATTAAGAAATATGATAATAAACCAGTAGTTGATGGCCTGACACTTGAAATTAAGGAGGGTGAAATCTTTGGGCTTCTTGGTCCTAACGGAGCTGGTAAGTCAACAACAATGAATATGATCTGTTCACTTCTTAAACCAACTGCAGGAAATATCGAACTTTTTGGAATGGATGTTAAGAAGGACTCGAAAAAGATTAAGCCGCTCATAGGTTACATCCCACAGGATCTGGCAATTTACGGTAACCTTAAGGCTTGGGAGAACGTTGAACTTTTCACATCACTTTACGATGTAAAGGGTAAAGACTTAAAGGTAGCAGTGGATAGCGCATTAGAGTTTGTTGAACTTACAGACAGACGTAATTCATACGCTAAGACATTCTCAGGTGGTATGAAAAGAAGACTTAATATCGCATGTGCTCTTGGTCACAAGCCTAAGCTTCTTATCTTTGATGAACCTACAGTAGGTATCGACCCACAGTCCAGAAACTTCATACTCGAGAGAATTAAGAAAGCTAATAGTGATGGTACGACAGTTATCTATACCAGCCACTATATGGAAGAAATCGAAGCAATCTGTACAAGAATTGCAATCATGGATAACGGCAAGATTATTGCGATTGGCACTAAGGAAGAACTTAAGAATCTGGTTCGTAAGTCACCAGATGATGACATCTCACTTGAGCAGGTATTCCTCACACTTACTGGAAAGACACTTAGAGATTATGTTTGAGGGTTAAGTAAATGAATAAGTTATTTGTAATAATCAAGAATTATCTGAAACTTATCTTTCGTAATAAGGTCATGATAATCGTTGTACCAGTTGCGACAGTATTAGTATTTGCAGCTTTGGCAAATGCCTTTCATACACTTCTTGATTCCGCTGAAGAAGTCACAGACTTTAAGATGGGATACGAGATGTCAGACAGCAGTAGATATGCAATTCTCGAGAATATTCTGGTGGATAATTTCAATAAGGAAGGTGTGACTGCCCAATCTTACAAGGATAGTAATCCTGAAGAACTCATCCAGAATGGTGAAGTCGATGTTTTCGTTAACTTTGATAAAGATTCTTATCACATCTATGGCGATGACAAGAAAGAGATGCAGACAAGAATCGTTCAGTATGTTCTTTTTAATGTTGATAAGAATATGGAAATCGGACTGATGAGTTCAAAAGTAGATGTGAAGACATCAACTATTGAGTCAATCAAGTTCTCAGAAGCTGAAAACTACTACGGAATTATTGAGATTGTTTATTTCTTAAGTCTATGTGTTGTTTTCTTGAGTTTTATCTTCCAGGCAGAACGTCAGAGCCATATAGGAATCAGATTCCGCGTGGGAAATGCCGGAAGCTTTATTAGATACATGTCAAAGTATATTTCATGTCTTATTATCGCAATTCTTGTTCAGGTTATTCTTGTAAGTGTAATTGTTATGAATTTCTTTGAAGTATCGATGGGAAATGCACTCGTGTTCTACGGAATCCTTGCACTAACAGCTATCGCATTTACTGCATATGGTTTGGTATTCTTCCTCCTCTTTAAGAACATGGCTGTTTCAATTGGACTTTTGTTCATGACACTTTGGTTTGCAGGTTTTGTAGGTGGAACTTATGAGACATATATGTATTCAGTTGTGCCTGAAACAATAAAGAGATTATCTCCTTTGTACTATGTTAACAGAACATTAGTTGAGACTTCTGTAAATGGCAGCAGCAGTATGCTTGGCTCATGTATTGGTGTTCTGCTTGGTATGACAGCAGTTTGTATTCCTTTGGGAATTCTCATTACATCTTGTAAGAAAGAGGTATAAGTTATGTTAAATAATGCTCTTAGAATGGCAAAATCTACAGCAAAACTCCTCCTTAGAAATAAAGCTTTCCTGGTTGTTGGTATCGTAATTCCACTCATTGCTACAGTCTGCATGAATCTGTGGAATAACATGGATAAGCCAGAGAAGAAAGATGAAGTCTATGAACTTGAGTCAATGAATACACAGATTGCTTATCAGGTGGATTTCTATCGTTACCCAGTTAAAGTTTACGACAAGATATATAACGAAGAATCAAAGAACTTTTGTGATAATCTTGACGCTGCTGGTGTTTTTCAGATTTTCAGAGTGGATGTAAGTAATGTTTCAGAAGATGAAATCATGGACAGTGTTAAATTCACTCCAAAGAATGACAAGGTTGGTGCAATTATTGTTCTTGAAGACAATTTTAGCGATAGCACTATCTATGAGATTGGAGAAGATGACAGATTTGATCTTCTTGTTAATTCCTTTGAGTTAGTTGTGAAAAATCATAATGCAGTAAGTGGCGATTCGGTAGTTACATATGTATCAGTAAAATCAGATGATGACATTGATTACTATGAGACAAGAACAGTTGGTTATTGCATCGCAATTGCGACTATTGCATTCGTGTTCGGAGGAGTACTGGTTCTTGGTACAATCCTTCAGGAAAAGCAGGATCATGTATATTCAAGAATCCTTCTTACAAAGGCGAATAAGGCTAGCTATCTTTTGTCAAAGATTTTCCTTGTTATTGGAACCTCACTTTTCCAGGCGATTGTTATGCTTCTTGCGTTCGTACTTTTCGTAAGAGCAGATATTGGAATTACAGTTTTCCAGTTCTTCATCGTAGTATTCCTGGAGGGTCTCATCTTTAATCTCTTAAGCGTATGTACAGGATTGTTCTGTAAGTCAATGGCAGGAAGTGCTTTCCTATCTTTTGTAATATGGAGTCTCTCAGCTTTGCTTTCTGGTTCATATTTTGATATCAGTGGAGCTAGTGAGACATATAGAAAAGTAGCTCTTCTTATGCCAGAACGATGGGCACTCTTCTCAGTATCAAGATTCCAGAATGGAAATAGCAGCGGATATTCATTAATGCTTTGTGCTACTCTTGCTTATTTGGTTATAATATTCGTAATTGGAATACTTGGTCTTAAGCTCAACGATGAAGAGTAAGCGGTTAATTAATGGAAAGTCATCTTCGTAGTTTCTACTTCGTATTAGTAAAGTTTGTAGGAATCCTTAGTCTTGTTTGCTGGGGAATAATGCAGACACTCGATTCTACTGGATTGGCTGGTGGTCAGTTTCTTCTTGGAGCATTATTTCTTCTTTGCTCTGTGATGACTGACATTGATAAAAAACATCGTAATTTATGGATTGTTGGAGAGGGAATACCGGCAGTGATTGCCGTATTCCTATTTCCTGTTATAGGAGTATATTTCGCAGGTATCGTTTTTCTTGATGCTGTCTCAAATCTTTCTGTTCTTTACTATCTTGGCTCATATCTGGTTCTGTTTCTGGCGTATTACAAGAATCTCAATACTGGATTATGTTTTCTGATTACTTCATTTCTCTTCCTTTTGTATCTTCAGAACTATAAGATTATCGACTGGTATAAGAAGATAGTAGGTGAGAATATTGAGACAGAATCCCAGCTTAAATCTGATATGGAACACAGTAATGTTGCTCACAAGAATGAGATGCGCGAATCAAGGCTCCGTCACGATAATGAGTTGCTTGAAGAGAAGGCGCGTATCTCGCAGGCTCTGCACGATAAGTTAGGTCATAGCATTAATGGTTCTTTGTATAAGCTGGAAGCTGTTAAAGTTCTTATGGATAAAAAACCAGATGAGAGCCAGAAAATCTTACAGGAAGTAATCGATAATCTTCGTGGCAGTATGGATGAGATTCGTGTCATTATTCGTAATGAACGACCAGATAAGAAGAGAATGGCTCTTAAGTCTTTGCAGGCACTCTGCAGTGAGTGTGAGGAGCAGTATAACATCAAAGCAACTTTGGATGTTCAGGCAGATGACAAGGAGATTTCAGAAAATATCTGGGATATTATTCTTGATAATGCCTTCGAAGCAGTGACAAATGCGTTAAAGTACTCTAAATGTACAGAGATAAGTATCAGCATTACAGCACTTGGAGAAGTTGTACGATGTGTAATTAAGGATAATGGTAAAGGCTCTGAGAATGTTATAGACGGAATGGGTATTCAGGGCATGAAACAGAGAGTAAGAAATGTAAAAGGATATCTTGATATTGAATCCATGGGTGGATTTACTATTAATATGATTCTTCCAATTAAGAAAACAGAGGGTGAAAACAATGGATCCAATTAAAGTAATTATTGTTGACGATAGTGATTTTGTAAGAGATGGCATGCGAATTATCTTAGAAATCGATGATGATTTTGAAGTTGTTGGCTGTGCCTCTAATGGTAAGGAAGCTGTTGAATTAGCCCGCTTAAATAAATGTGATGTTGTGCTTATGGATATCCAGATGCCAGTGATGGATGGAATTGAAGCAACCAAAGTTTTCGTCGAGGAAGATTTAGGTAAGGTTATGATCCTTACAACTTTCGACGATGATGTGCTCGTAGATAAGGCGATTAAGAATGGTGCTAAAGGATACCTCATTAAGAATCACAAACCTGAAGAACTAAAGCAGATGATCCACTCAATTCATCAGGGCGTTCATATCATGGATGAGAAAGTTTTCGATAAGTTCGTAGATGTAGGAATTAAGCCTAACAGTAACTTCAATAAGGAGAATTACACATCGCGTGAACTTGAGATTATCGAAGCAGTTGCTTTTGGTCTTTCGAATAAGGAGATTGCTGAAAAACTCTTTATTTCAGAAGGTACTGTCAAAAATTACATCAGTTCGATTCTTCTTAAAGAGGGTCTCTCTCACAGAACGCAGCTCGCGGTTTATTATTTGACAGGCCGAAAAGGAGTTTAATCA
>JAKSSD010000080.1 GCA_024403275.1 Lachnospiraceae bacterium | reverse complement strand
TTACAAATTTGCGAGTCCCATTTTTGGACACATCCTTTAGTTAGTATTTAAATATCAACTGACATAAGGAGGAATAAATGGGAAGATTTTTATATTGGGTTCGAAAAAAGAAAAGAAAAGCTAACAGGGATTGTAAGAGATGCTGCTTAAACTGTAAATTCTACGAGCAGTGTAAGAGAGATGGGAATTTTTGATATTAAGCAAATAAATGTAGGAATATATTTTGTAGATTTCTAGGTGGATGCATATTAAAATGGAGGTGGAGATATGAGTTGTCCAAGATGCGGTGCTGAAGATTTTAATGGTGTATGCGATAATTGTGGATTTCCAATATTCCAGAAGAAACCAGGAAAGAAAAAATGGATTGATTATACGAAGAGATAATCAATGAGGGGAGAAATATGTCATTTCAGATTATAAGAAACGATATAACTAAGGTTGCAGCTGATGCGATTGTAAATACAGCTAATCCATTGCCAACATATGGAAGTGGAACAGACCAGGCGATTTACGAGGCAGCAGGCAAAGATCAGTTGTTGGCTGCAAGAAAGATAATTGGAGAAATTGCACCAGGGGAAGCTTTTGAAACAAAGGCTTTTAATTTGGAGGCTAAATATATAATTCATACTGTAGGACCAGCATGGAATGGTGGGGAAAGTGGAGAGTTTGACATACTCAAATCTTGCTATGAGAATTCACTTAAGTTAGCTCTTAAATTAGAGTGCAAATCAATTGCGTTTCCTCTTATTGCAACAGGAATATATGGATTTCCTAAGGATAGGGCTCTTGATGTAGCAATGTCTGTAATAGAGCCATTCATTGAAGAAAATGATATGCAGGTTATTCTTGTTGTCTTTGATAAGAAGGCTTTTGAATTATCTGGTAATCTTGTTGATAATATCCGTGAATATGTTGACTCTAACTATGTTGAGGAAGTAACTAATTTAGAGTATGGAGCTGATATCGAAGGTGCTGAAGAAGATTATAGGCGTGGAAGAGAACCATATAGAACAATGAATGTTAGGGGCATTAGTGCCTCTGTTGAGACTTCTCCAGCGATTGAAAAATCAAGAGTAGATAGAAAGTCTTTAATAGATTATTTCAAAGAAAGACCTTCGACAAAAAAAGAAAAGAAAACCAAAACAAAATATATGGATGAAGCTTGCGAGGAAGATCTTATTGAGCCATTAGAAGATAGGATTTGCAAGATGCAATTTCCAAGCGCTGCTCCTTCAAAGGTTAGGATTGATGATTTAATTGCTTCTTCAGAGAAAACATTTCAGGAGAAGCTGTTTGAAATGATTGATTCAAGAGGTCTTACAGGTCCACAGGTTTATAATGGATATGTTTCAAAACAGGTATATTCAAAAATTCAGGCGGACAAATATTATCATCCTAATAAATATACTGCTCTTGCTTTTTGTCTGTCACTTCATTTAGATATTGATGAAACACAAGATCTTTTAGGTCGAGCAGGATGGACGCTTAGTCCAAGTAATAAATCTGATTTGGTAGTCAGAGGATGTATTTTAAATAAAGAGTATAACAAGGTAAAAATAGATTTGATTTTATTTGATTATGATTGTCCAGAATTAGAAAAAATAAAATAATTCAATAAATTTTATAAGTCTCCTGGCGGTTGACCAATTATCAAATCTTAAAGAGTAGAATGAAACCATGATAAACAAATAAATTAAATTCATGGGAGGTAGGAAGATGTACGGCGCTATTTTTGGAGATGTTATTGGAAGCAGATTTGAGTTTGATCAGAGAGGTTGGTCAAAGGATTTTGAATTATTTACAAATGAAGATTCATGGACAGATGATTCAGTTATGACACTGGCAGTTGGAGAAGCATTATTAAATGCAGGCAAGGACGCAAGTGTTGATGAGATTAAAGCAGAATGCATTAAATCTATGAAGAAATGGGGACAGAAATATCCATTTGCCGGATACGGTGCAAGATTTTATGGTTGGGTTTTAACAGCTGATCCTAAGCCTTATGGAAGCTTTGGCAATGGCTCTGCTATGCGTGTATCTGCAGCAGGCTGGTTATATGATACAGTAGAGAGAACAAGAGAGGTTGCAAAAGCTACTGCTGAGGTGACTCATAATCATCCTGAAGGAATTAAGGGTGCTGAATGTACAGCAGCAGTAATGTTTCTTGCAAGAAATGGTGTTAGCAAGGAAGACATTAAGGATTATGTAATCAAGGAATTTGGATATGATTTGTCTAAAACAGTAGATGAACTTAGACCATTACATGAGCATGTAGAAACATGTATGGATTCTCTTCCTAAAGCTTTAGCTTCATTTTTCGAAGGTGTAAGCTATGAGGATGTTGTCAGAAATGCAGTATCACTTGGTGGTGATACAGATACCCTTGCTGCAATTGCAGGAGCGATGGGAGAGGCAATGTATGGAATGCCAGAAGAAATCAAGGAGAAGGGATTAAAGTATCTTGAGAAAGATATGTTAGAACTCTTATCAGGTTATGATAAAGCACTTAAAAAAGAGGCTTAATCATAGATTTGATGGGTTTAATTAATCCTCAATAATTAGGAGAATATATGAAACCTAAGTCACCAAAGAGTATTGAATTAAGAGAATATATGATAAAGCGAGGATATCCGGAAGGATTTGCAGAAGTGGTCACAAGGAATTTAAATACTGACTGGACTGCAAAAAGAATGATGGGATATCTTCGTAATTATGACCTGCTTCCATTAGAAGAGGTTGCAGATGAAATGTTAGCTATATTAAGTGATAGAAATAGCATTATGGAAAAACATGATGTTGAAGAAAGTAATGCAAAGTGGAACGTTTTTCTTAATGAAGGATTTGGTGACGAAGAGTAGGGGGATTATATGTTTGGTATAGACTGGGATGGAGACGGAGAAGAAAGTCTGTCAGATGATATGATCACGATGGATGTGATTGATGATTTTGGAATGGATGATGCTGCTGCGGCCAACAGTTCATCTGGAGGCGGTTGCCTTGCGGTAACTATTGGCCTAATAGCAGTGCTTATATTGATTTTTATAGTGATATTCCTAGGATGTGCAGGAATACTGATTATTTAATTAATCTAAAGACTTGTTCTGATGCCTTTGACAAATTGTCGAAGGCATTATTTTTATCTAAAGCTTCTTCGAGAGAAACTATATTCCTAAGAATTGGGAAATAGGCATCTATTCCATATTCATTGCAGATGCCAGCATCTGAAGAGGCGCATCCACAAAAGGCTATTACTCTCTTGTTATGTTTCTTGCCTAATCTGGCCACACCAATAGGAGCCTTACCCATTACAGTTTGGGAATCCATTCGACCTTCGCCAGTTATTACTATGTCAGCTTCTTTAATCTTACCTTCAAGGCCTGTTTCTTCAAGTACAATATCAATACCTGGTTCTAAGCTTGCGTTAAGGAAGGTTAAGAAGGCAAAGCCCATTCCACCTGCAGCACCAGTGCCTGGATAATTCTTATCGCCACCAGCAATATCTGCATAAGCTTCAAGCCATTTATCCATAAGCTTAATCATTTCAGAATCGGCACCTTTTTGCGGGCCATATACAGCGCTGCATCCAGAATCACCACAAAGAGGATTCTTAACATCACAGGCAATTCTAAATACACAATCTGATAGTTCTGAAATAACGTTATCTTTATTGATAGATATGAGATCTTGTAATCCAATCGCTCCTCTTTGAATAACTTCGTTATTGGAATCTAAGAATTTAAAACCTAAAGCTTCAAGCATTCCAACTCCACCATCATTAGTGGAACTTCCACCGATGCCGATAATAAATCGTCTGCATCCTTCATGGATAGCTTCTTTGATTAATTCACCAACTCCATAGGTAGTTGTATATAGAGGATTTAATTCTTCTTTTTTTAATAAAACAATTCCGGCTGCTGAAGCCATTTCAATAATAGCTGTTTTTGAATTGCCATCATCAAGAATTCCCCATTCAGCATTGACTTTATTACCTAAAGGACCGGTAACTACTGAAGACTTCAGAGTACCATTCATTCCAATAACAAGTGCAGCAACTGTTCCTTCTCCACCATCTGCGATGGGACTAATGAGAACGTCTGCATTTTGAGATTGTAATATACCGTTTTTAATAGCTTCTCCTGCCTCAATGGAGGACAGGCTTCCTTTGAATGAATCGATTGCAATTACTACTTTCATATTATTACCCAACAAAAATTAAATTAATGGAAACTAGATTTATTATAACACAAAAAGAACCTTAGGTTTTAACCTAAGGCCTTTTTGAGAAACTAATAATGTTTAAATTTTGGAGTGTAATTTATGAGTAATCAATTATGATTATTTATACCTCTTTGTATGATCCCTTATATTCATAATCAGTTGTATATGTGTTTTCAACTTCTTTTGTTGATTCTTTGTCATATAAGAATGTTCCAATCACACCAGATAAACCTGCAAGGATTACAAGAAGGTCATCGATCTGTCCTAAACCAGCAACAACGTCAGGAATAAAATCGACTGGAGAAATAAGATAAGCTAAAACAAATAAAATAATGAATGTAATAATAAGACCTTTTTTCTTTTTCATTTTCGTTTCCTCCGTTTTCTATAGTTGTTATCCTTTTACACAACCTCATTATAATATTCCCCACCTATTCAATATATAAAAAAAAGCGAATTATAAACTCTTCCATTTTTCTAAATTAGTAAATTAATCAACTTCTTTAGAGTCTAAATGAAATATAGATTCTTCTGCCCGCGCAAAAATTACAACTCCTGTAAGAAAGGAGGCAAAGAAAGTAAGGTTACGCAGAGTAATCAAAAAGTAATTTGAACAGGTAATTATACAAGAATAAGATTAAAGGAGTATTAGAAGATGGAGAAGGAAAACAAAGTGAGTTTAGGGGAATTAATTTCGAGAAGAAGAAAGCATATAAGACTTACTCAAGAAGAACTCGCAGATAAGATGAATGTGTCTAAATCGGCCATTGCAAAATGGGAAACCAACCGAGGAATTCCTGATAGAGACAACATGCAGAGATTATCAGAAGTGTTAAGCGTATCTGTAAATGATTTATACAGACTAGTAGGGACTAATAATCCAGAAAGAAAAGTAGAAATGAACATCACTTTGGATGTGAT
>JAKSSD010000008.1 GCA_024403275.1 Lachnospiraceae bacterium | reverse complement strand
TACGGTGGTGTGAGAGGTCGGGAAAATTTATTTAATTTTCCCTCCTACTCGATTTATATAGGAAGCTTTAAATATCTATATCGTCCTCGTCCATATCAGAGTTTTTCATAAGAGTTTTAATGAATATTCTCTTGAAGAAGAGACAATAAAAGTAAGCAAGTGCTCCAAATCCAAAGAAGAGGAATAAGGAAATAACAATTATTGTAGCCTTGCCAGATAACATAGCAAGAAGGAAAATGAATACCGGAATGATAATCACAAGAAATATAGTTGGAAAATTAACTACGGCAAGCAGTACTGAATTCTTGATAATTGCTTTAAGAGGTGAATCGAATACTGCAATCTGTGGCAAAACAAGAACTGTAGCACATACAATAATAAATAAGAAGATTGATGCTGGATACTGTAAAAAGCTAAATGCAGGATCAATTACTGAATGTGCAAGATATACATCATAAGTAAGGAAGGCGCAAATTAACATGAATGGAATCCAGAAAATTGTAGATTTCTTGAAGTTGGCCTTGAACTCTTTGAAAAAGGTTTTAGCGATTGGTGGCTCTTCCTTACGAAGCTTCTTAAATACTATAGAATACATGGCAGTCAAAGATGCGCCGATTGTAAAAATAGGAATACTACATATAATGAAAAGAATATTGATATACATCCAGTCGCAAAACATTGATAATGCTTTCATTGCAAAATTGTCTGGAGAAAAAAACTTATTCATATATAAATAACCTCCAAATTAGTTATAAATTCTATTAAACATAAAGAGTATATCATAAAAATAAGATTAAATAGTGAAAATTGTGCGATTTTTACATCCAAATATTAACAAATATTAACAAATTATGAACGCTGTAGCAACAAATGACAAAAACGAAGCAAGATATGTAAAGAATAATAGGTAAATAACGGATATAATAATTTTGTTGTTACAAAACTCGACATTTATATATTTGAAAATTGTGCAGATTTTCAAAATGAATGTCAAAAAACCTATTTAAGGAGGAAACAGTAATGAAAAAATTTATGGCTTGCGCATTAAGCGTATGCATGGTTGCAGCTACATTAGTAGGCTGTGAAGGTTCAACACCAGTAACACCAGCAGATCCAGCAGATCCAGCAGATCCAGTAGTAACAGATCCAGTAGATCCAGCTCCAACAGGAACAAAGGGAACAATCAACCTTTGGGCATTCACAGATGAAATTCCAAAGATGGCAGATTACTATGTAGCTAATCATCCAGATTTTGGTTATGAAATCAAGACAACAATTATCGCAACAACAGATGGTGCTTATCAGCCAGCACTTGACCAGGCTTTAGCAGCTGGTGGTGCAGATGCTCCTGATATCTACGCAGCAGAGTCAGCTTTCGTATTAAAGTACTGCCAGGGTGATATGTCATCATACGCAGCTCCATACAAGGATCTTGGCATTGACGTAGACAAGGCTCTTAAGGATGCTGATATCGCACAGTACACAGTACAGATTGGTACAAACCCAGATGGTGATCTTGTTGGTTTAGGATACCAGGCTACAGGTGGTGCATTCATTTATCGTCGTTCAGTAGCAGAAGCTACATGGGGAACAGATGATCCTGCAACAGTTAAGGAAAAAATCGGTGGTGGTTCAGGTTCATGGGATCAGTACTGGGTAGCAGCTGAAGAACTTAAGGCTAAGGGCTTCGGTATCTGTTCAGGTGATGGTGATATGTGGCACGCTATCGAGAACAGCTCAGATTCAGGTTGGGTTGTAGATGGCAAGCTTAACATCGATCCAAAGAGAGAAGCATTCTTTGATGTTTCTAAGAAGCTTAAAGACAATGGTTACCACAATGATACTCAGGACTGGCAGGACGGTTGGTTCGCTGATATGAAGGGTGAAGGTGAGAAGGAAGTTCTCGGTTTCTTCGGTCCAGCTTGGTTAATCAACTACACATTAGCTCCTAACTGCGGTGGTTCAGCAGTTGGTGAAGGAACATACGGTGATTGGGCTGCTACAGAGTCTCCAATCGGTTTCTTCTGGGGTGGTACATGGGTACTTGCTTCAAAGAGCGCAATTGACAATGGTAAGGCTGATGCTGTTGCTGAACTCATCGAGTACATCACACTTGATGCTACAAAAGATGGTCTTCAGTATGCTTGGGCAAACGGTACAGTTGACTGGGATAACGATCCATCAACTCCAACTGCAAAAGACTGTGTTGCTTCAGGTACAGTTATGTCAATTTCAAGTGGTGAGCTTGATTTCTTAGGTGGCCAGAACATGTTCGATGTATTCGTTCCTGCAAACGCTAACGCTAAGGGTGATAACCTCACACAGTACGATGAAACAATCAACGGCTTCTTCAGAGAGCAGGTTAGATTCTACGCTGCTGGTGAGAAGAGCAAAGAAGATTGTATCAAGGACTTCAAGCAGAACGTTGCTGATAACCTTGACGTAATCGTAGAATAATTAATTCTATAATACGTAAGTATTAAATTAATAATGATAGAGCAGGGCGGACTCATCGTCCACCCTGCTCTTTTCATCACTCTCATTACTATTTATTCACACTCCGAATATATGTGAAACAGAGGGTAATATGGGTGTGTAACGACTATATATTTAAAGAGGAGGTCAACGTATGAAAAAGAAAAAATCATACGATTACGCTCGATTTGGATACATTTTTAGTATTCCATTCGTAGTAGCATGGTGTATCTTCCAGTTATACCCAATTTTATATACGCTGGTTATTGGATTTACAGATCTTAAGGGTATTGGTACAAAGAATTTCCATGTCCTCTGGACTACTCCATTTGCTAACTTTACGCAGATTTTGACAACACCTTCTTTCCAGACGGCGTTTAAAAATACAGTTTTTATCTGGCTTATGAACTTCGTTCCCCAGATTGTTTTAGCTCTTGTAATCACAGCTTGGTTTACTGATAGAAGAAGTACAATCAAGGCACAGGGCTTCTTTAAGGTAATTTTCTATTTACCAAATATTATTACAGCAGCTACAGTTGCTATTTTGTTCGCACAGTTCTTCCAGTATCCTAAGGGAGTTATTAACGATGTTCTTATTAATTTAGGTATATTTAAGAACGGTGCCGTGGATATGCTCCAGAAAAAATGGGTTGCTCAGGGTATTGTTATCTTCATCCAGACATGGATGTGGTATGGCTATACAGCAATCGTTATGATTTCTGGTGTATTAGGTATCAGCCCAGAATTATTCGAGGCTGCTGAAGTTGATGGTGCAAATCAGGTTCAGACATTCTTTAGAATCACAATTCCAAGTATCAAGACAATGTTATTATTCACATTAGTAACATCATTGATCGGTGGTTTGAATATGTTCGATATTCCAAAGCTTTTCCTTAATGGTAAGCCAGACAATTCGACACTTACTACAGCAGTATTTATTTACAACCAGGCTTTCGCTGGTTCATACCTTTACAATAGGGCAGCTGCTGCATCAGTTATTATGTTCATCGTTATCGTTGTTCTTTCTGCTATCGTATTCTATCTCCTTAGAGATAAGGATGAGGTTGCTCTTCGTAAGTTAATCAGACAGCAGGAAAAGGCATATAAGCGTAAACAGAAAGGCTTATAGGAGGTAATGTAAAATGGCAAATAATTCAAACGGCCTTGAATTAACAGTTCAGGGAAAAGAGAAGAAGGGTGGAAGCATCGTTCTTAAGATTATAATCTATATTGTATGTATATTCCTCGCACTTTTAAGTGTACTTCCTTTCTGGATCATGATCGTTAATGCTACTAGATCAACAACACAGATTTCACAGATTGCGATTTCTTTCATTCCTAGTACACACGGTTTTAACAATATTAAGATTTTGACATCTAAGGATACATTTAAGCCATTGCTTGGTTTCTTTAACTCATTTATTATTGCAGGTGGTTCTACAATTCTTGCCGTATACTTCTCATCATTAACAGCTTATGCTCAGGTTGTATACGAATGGAAATTAAGAAATGCATTCTTTAGCTTTATCATGGCTATCATGATGCTTCCTGCACAGGTTACTATGATTGGTTTCTATCAGATGGTTTACCAGATTGGTATGACAAATAACGTTTTAATGCTTATCCTTCCATCTATAGCAGCACCTTCAATGGTATTCTTTATGAGACAGTACTTACAGCCAGCACTTCCAATCGAAATCGTACATTCAGCACGTATCGATGGTGCGCGTGAATTCTTTATCTTTAACAGAATCGTTCTTCCTATCATGAAGCCAGCTATTGCAACTCAGGCAATCTTCAGCTTCGTAGGTAGCTGGAACAACCTCTTCACTCCTATGGTTCTTCTTACAGATAAGAAGCACTACACAATGCCTATCATGGTTTCATTGTTAAAGGGTGATATTTACAAGACAGAGTATGGTTGCGTTTACATGGGACTTACTCTTACAGTTTTACCTTTGATTATAGTTTACATCTTCCTTTCAAAGTACATCATCGCTGGTGTTGCTTTAGGATCAGTTAAAGGTTAATATTGAATCTGTAAATAATACAAAACTCGCTGATTTCATATCAGCGAGTTTTTTTGTGTTAAATATTAAATTGTAGAATACTATTCTCTGTCGTATTTTCTTTTAATAACTATGTAGCATATCAAATGGATGCTAAATGTAAGAATCCATGAAATAGGATATGAAGCATAAATAGTACCAACACTATGGAACATATCAATCTGGAAGATTGTAGCGAGCCAGATAAGTCTGAATACGCAGGCGCCCATCAAGGATACAATGGCAGGCATTGTCGAATAACCAAGTCCTCTTAAAGCACCTACCATAACATCCATCATTCCACACAAGAAATAAATGGAACAAATCCAGGAAATACGAACAGAACCAGCTGCAATAACTGCAGGATCATTTTTGTAAATAGCTAAAAGAGGTTCTCTAAATAATACCATGATGTTTCCAAGTAAAAGACCTGTTGAACATACAAGTAAGAGACCTGTTACTGTAATAAGGCCGACACGTTTTTTCTTACCAGCTCCAACATTTTGTCCAATGAAGGAAAGTGTTGCCTGATAAAATGCATTCATAGCTACATATACAAATCCTTCGAGATTAATAGCGGCTGAATTACCAGCTATAACAATATCGCCAAAGGTATTAACTGAAGACTGAATGAATACGTTTGAAAGAGAAAATAATGTACCCTGTAAACCTGCTGGTAAACCAATCCTAATAATACCTAATAATACTTTACGATTAATGTAGAAGTGTTTGATATTATAATGAATAATACCTTTTTCTCTAACAAGACAGGAAACAACCAAAATAGCTGATACATACTGTGAGACTACTGTAGCGATACCTACGCCAGCTACACCAAGGTGGAATACGATAACGAAGATAAGATTTAATAATACATTAATTACACCAGCAATTATCATGTATATTAAAGGCCTTCTGGTATCACCTACAGCTCTTAATACAGCACTTCCGAAGTTGTAAATCATAACTGCAGGCATACCGATAAAATATATTTGCAGATAAAGTGAAGCCAGTCTCCAGATTTCGCCTTCGAGATGCATAATTTTAAGAATCGAAGGACAAATAATGATTCCGACTACTCCGGAAAGAATACCAATGATTACACTAATTGAGATGGAGGTCTGTATTGTATCCTTCAGTTCATCAAGTTGTTTAGAACCTATATAACGGGCAACCAAAACATTTACACCAACAGATAAACCAATAAAAAGGTTTGTAAGAAGATTGATCAAAGATCCAGTACTTCCAACAGCTGCAAGTGAACTTTCTTCAGCGAAATTACTAACAACTACAATGTCAGCAGCATTGAATAAAAGCTGAAGAATGCTTGAAGCGATCAAAGGAATGGTAAACAGAAGCATCTTGGAAAAAATGGAACCATTTAGCATATCTATTTGATTTTTATTGTTCAAATAATGACCTCCTTTCAAAGATATAAATGATAATATAAGACAAATTATTAAGAATATCAAGAACAAATTTGAAAAGTGGAATTTATTTAAAAAATATAGTAAAATTCATAATATGAAAAAGAAGAAATTAGTTATAACTTCACTGACAATTCTTTTAGTTGGATTATTAGTTATAGGAATAGTTATATTGATAAATAATAATTCGAAAAGAATGCAGGTGGAGAATTTTGAAGAACTGACAGAAATAGTTCCAATAAAAGAAAAAACGAATATAAATGATAATAATAAATTTTCTATTGAAGTAGTTGAGAGAATGGATTATTCATATATTACTCCAGACAAATATGATGTTATGGAAGCGGAAGAAGTAGCTGAAGCTGAAATGTATGGTATAGAGATGGTACTTGAGAATATAGATTATTCTGACGAAGAATATGAGAAGGTTTCAAGACAAGGCCTGGTTGATTGGGCATTTAGAGCTTATAACGAGGGCTGGGAGTATAGATATGGAGGATGCGAAGAAGGATTCGTAGATTGTTCAGGACTCATTAAATCATTCGTTGGAGTATGCTCAAGAGGTACAGAAGGTCTGTTGGCTGAATCAACTAAAAAAGGTGATATAAGTACTATTCCAGAAATTCCAGGATTAGGCGTATATATGTATGGTCATGTTGGTATATATGTTGGAAATGGAATGGTTATTGATGCAAGAAATGAAAATGACTGGATTAGATATGATGAAATCGAGTATATGAAATGGGAGAAGTGGTTCGAGATTAAAGGCGTTGAATACGAATATGAATTGCAATAAATAATGAGGAAATAATAATTCCCCTTAAGTAGACAAGAAATTTAAGAAAATCTACTTAAGGGGATTTTTCTATATCCGTATATTTAAAAGATAAAATAATTAGAATTCAGGAGAGATTTCAAAATCCATTTCCTTATAATTCCATACTGCGCTACCAATAAGATACTTATCCATAATGCTATGGAAGTCTTTAAACCATTTAGCAGCTTCATTTCTATCAGCACGATCAATGACACCATATTCGCCACAATAAAGAGCAACGTTTCTCTCTAAAGCTACCTTAATAGCATCGTCTAAAAGGGTTTCAAAATAATTAGCATCTGGACAATCATCCATATTAAATGCATCGAAAGATGGATAGGCCTGACATAAATATTTCTGACTAAGTTCATCATATTTTTTGAAAGGCATTTTATAATCACATCTAAAAGAAGTATCCATTGTTGCAATCCAGAAAGCTCCCTGATGAGTGAATAATAATGGATCATAGCAATGGAAGGTGTATACGATTTTGTCGTCATAAGGCATCGCGATATCTCTTACTGCTTCCAAGCTATTATTATAATATCCACCGATTAAAATATTGATATTAGGTGCAATCTTTCTAATTCTTTCAATACAATTTGTTGATATCAGATTCCAGGTGTCACAGTATTCTTTCTTGGTTACTTCGTTAAGAAGTTCAAATGAAAGCATATCATCATTTGCTCCAAATCTTTTAGCGAGTTCATCCCAGATTAAGTAGAAATTGTTCTGATAATCTTCAGATTCAAAGAAACCTAACTCATTATGAAATGGATCGAAAGAATAGCCTAAAGTTTTGTGTAAATCAAGAATCATATTAAGCTTATATTTACGACACATAGTAATAGCAAATTCGATATATTTAAATCCTTCTTCTTTAAAAGAACGGTCCTTGTTTTGAATAAGCTCGTAATCGATAGGAACTCTGACATGATCAAATTTGCGATTGGCTATATTTTCAAAATCTGATTCTTTAATAAAGGTGTCGTATCTTTCCTTGGTGTGGTCACACTGAGACAACCATCCACCAAGATTAACACCGCGATTATATCCTGTAAAAGCTTTCATATTTAATTCCTATTCTGATAATTCTTCAATCTCTTCAAGACGAACATTCTGAATGTAGATTGTTGCAGTTGAACCTTTGTTACCCATGTTAAACTCGAGACGACCATTGTTGTCATCCTTGCTCTTCATAGTGAATTCATAAGTATATGTTGTAGGTTCAGTAGTTACTTTAAGATATGAATCTTTAAGATAACGAACCCAACCAGCAGTAGGTGCAGATACACAAATGATTAATGGTCTTTCTTCATCTGACCAGCAGTCAAAAGTTAATCTGTAAGATTTACCTTTAACCATTGGAAGATCAGGCTGAACTAACTGTACTGAGTAGTCTACAGTTCCCTTCTTCTCTGTATAAATAATCATGGTGTTGTCTTTGATTTCAGCACTTCCTTCACCACCTTCGAAAAGGAGGAATTTCCAATCCTGTTCATCAGTTAAATCTTCAGCAACAGCAAAATCACCATTTGTAATGAAGTTTCCTGTATCATCTGCCTGTTTGAATACTTTTTCAGGCTTTTTAACATTAAGATCATATGCATCTTTTTGATATACACGTACATAGTCTACAAGGAATTCAGCATTATCGAAATCTGTAGTGTCGTCAGGGTTACCTGGCCAGTTACCACCAACAGCAAGGTTAAGCTGAACGAAGAATGTCTGATCGAATGGAGCAGGATAAGGTTTCTCGTCCTGGCCTTCTATAGCGGTAAACCAATCATTAACAGTGAGATAGTGTTCACCATCGATATAATATCTAAATTCGCCTGGTTCCCATTCAACAGAATATTCATGGAAGGAATCAGCGAATGTTGTGCCATCTTCGAGCGTTACGATGCCCTGCTTCTCGCCATGAGGCTCACCCCAGTGAAGAGTACCATAGGCTGTTGTTACGTCGTTACCAAGAACTTCCATAATGTCGATTTCGCCACACTTTGGCCACTGACCATAGTAGCTTTCGTCAGTTGGCATCATCCAGATAGCTGGCCATAAGCCCTGTCCTTCAGGAACCTTGGCATTTACAACTACCTTGCCATAAAGGAAGTCTTCTTTATTTTGTGTAGTTACTTTACCAGAAGTATAATGTACATTGCTGCCATCTTCTTCCTTAATGGCTTTGATTACAAGATTGCCATCTTTTACAAATACATTGTCTTCAGATGTTGTATATTCCTGGAGTTCATTGTTGGTCCAACCTGGTTCATGTGGTTCATAATTCCAAATGTCCATATTGAGTTTGCTACCATCAAATTCATCACTCCAAAGAAGATTATAACCTTCAAGTTCAGGAGTAGGCGTAGCGACTACTGCAACCTTTGCGACATCTTCGATATTAGAAAAAGAAGATGGATCAACAGGTGCCTGTCCACAGGCTGTTACAAAAAGTATTGAGCTACAAGATAAAAGAGCAAGAGATCTTGCCATAAATGATTTTTTGTTCATGATTTTTTACCCTCTCAAAATAATTACCATAAGTTACCTTACCAAATAAGAATAAAAAAATATTCAATATTGTTATATAAAAATAATGACATTTTTGATAAAATAATGACTAAACAAAAAAGGCTATGCAAAGACTGAACATATTAAGAGAGATATAATAAAACGAAAAGGTAAAGATAGATATGACAGAGGATTTAAACAGAGAATTAATATATAAAGAATACCTGATGCGTGAAAACTATGTTTTTCATGCTCCGTATAATCCGGAGATGGAATTCTATGAGCTTGTTATGAGTGGGAACAAGAAAAAGGTTGAAGAATTGCTTATAGAAGATTTTTGCGACAAAAAGGGGCTTGGAATTTTATCTGAAAATGCAGTAAATAATTTCAGATATCATTTTGTAATTACTGCTGCTATGTTATCAAGGTATTGTATTGAAGGCGGAATGGAACACGAAAAGGCATATAACCTGAGTGATTTATATATTAGTAGAGTAGATAAATGTCGAAATCTTAAGGAAATATCTGAGCTACATAAGAAAATGGTCAGAGAATATGTCAGAAGAATGAGTGACATTAAAACCAAGAAGGTTTATTCTAAACATGTTATTACAAGTATTAATTATATATATGATCATCTTCACGAAAGGATTACTCTTGAGAATGTTGCCAGGGAATCGAATATTAGTGAGGCGTATTTATCAAGATTATTTAAAGAAGAAATGGGCATGTCCGTCAGTGAATATATAAGCCGTAAGAAAATAGAAACGGCTCGGAATATGATAGAATATTCAGATTATTCATTTGCTGAAATATCAAATATTCTTGCATTCCCGAGCCAGAGTTATTTCGTTAAAGTATTTAAAAAATATGAAGGTGTTACACCTGGTAAATATCAATCAGACCATTTACCTTCAGCAATCATTTGATTAACCCAAAGCTTGAGAGATTCGATCGATACTGACATTTTGTCGAGTTCATCACTGATTTGCATGAAATCTTTTTTCTCTTCTTCAGTGATAACGCCATCAACAGTAATTTCTACAAGACGATCCTTCTGCTTAGAGAGAGTAGTGATTGTAGATAACATTTCAAGTGTAATCTGAGCAAGCTGTTTTGGCTGAAGTTCTGGTACAGAAATCTGTCCGATAGGACATTCGTTAGAACAATAATAGTTGCAAAGATTAGGTTTTTTATAGGCATTAGCCATAGCGAGAATTTCATCAGGATGTGGCTCACATTTTTCACTTTCAATTTTTTCGATACGACTGTCACTCATGAATACAAGTGCATCGCTAGCCTGAGCTCTTGTCATGCCTGCTTCTTCCCTGCAGAGCTGATACATGTTTTTGTTTTCTTTAATAGATTTTTTTCCCATAGAACCTCCGAAATAAGTAGAATACTTCCATAAATTATTATAAATAAAATATAGTTGTTTGTATAGGAAATAATAAAAAAAGCTAAAGCAGGCTATATTGTATTTGAAATATAAATGGGAGTATAATCAAAAAGAGTTGTTGGGACTTGCAAAAAGAGGGTTAATATGGGATTATTTAAATCAAAATACGAGAAAGAACTTATAAATATTATTTCAAAGCTTGAAATGAATATGAGCAATAATTATAAAGATGCTGCTCAAAGTAATCTAAAAGAGTTACAGGATAGTTTTGCAAGATTTGTTGAAGAAGGTAAAATCAAAGACAAAACGAAGGCTTTGTATGAAAAACGTATAGAAGAATACAATGAGAAAATGAAAGGTTATACTCATAAGGATCAGAAACCTTTCTGGACTTAAAGATAACTGATAGGGAGAGAAAATGAAAACTAGAATAGCAGTTATTTCAATAATTGTTGAAGATAATACATCTACAGATAAATTGAATCAGATTCTATCTGAGTACAGAGATTATATTATAGCCAGAATGGGTATACCTTATAAGAAAGGTAAGGTTAATCTTATAACGGTTGCGATTGATGCGACTGAGGATGTTATTAATTCTTTGTCAGGCAAGGTTGGCAGACTTGATGGAGTAAGTGCGAAAACAAATTATTCAAACGTATACATAGAGGATTGTGACAATTAGGAGGTGATAGTATGGGATTGAATGATACACCTTTATCCGAGAGAAAACACATTGCATTTTTCGGATGCAGAAACGCAGGAAAGAGCAGTTTGTTAAATGCAGTGACAGGACAGAAATTAGCAATTGTTTCAGATGTGCTTGGTACAACAACTGATCCAGTTTATAAGTCTATGGAACTTCTTCCAGCTGGCCCTGTAGTAGTGATTGACACTCCTGGTCTTGATGATGTCGGGGACCTTGGAAAGTTAAGAGTTGAGAAGGCTGTCGGAGTACTTAATAAGACAGATTTAGCTATTCTTGTTGCAGACGCAGGCAAGGGATTAAATGAGCAGGATAAAGAGATTTTAAGTAAAATTAAAGAAAAGAATCTTCCTGTTATTGTAGCATATAATAAAACAGATTTAACTGACAATGGAGCTACATTTACATTAGATGGTCAGGCTAAGGAAATGAATGTTAGTGCGCTTAACAACACAGGCATTTACGAACTTAAGGAAGCAATAGCCAAACTTCTTAATGAGGAAACAAACGAGCGACCTCTTGTTGGTGATTTGGTAAATGTTAATGATTTAGTAGTGCTCGTAGTGCCAATTGACAAAGCAGCTCCAAAGGGCAGACTCATTCTTCCACAGCAGCAGACAATTAGAGATTTGCTTGATAATGGTGCAGTTCCAATTACTTGCAGAGATAGTGAACTTGAAGGCGTTATTAATAAATTTGGAAAAGATATCAAGCTTGTTATTACAGATAGTCAGGCATTTGGCAAGATAAAAGATATTGTTCCAAGAGACATTCCTCTTACTTCATTTTCAATTCTTTTCTCTAGATACAAGGGTGAACTTGAGCATCAGTTAGCAAGTGTAAATGCACTTGATGAACTTAAGGATGGAGATACAATTCTCATTTCAGAAGGTTGTACTCATCATAGACAGTGCGGTGATATTGGTACAGAAAAAATACCTAAAATGCTTTCTAAGCTCGGCAATTTCAATCTTGAATTCACATCAGGCACTGAGTTCCCAACTGACCTTAAAAAGTATAAGGTTATTATTCACTGTGGAGCCTGCATGTTAAATGATAAGGAAATGAAGAGTAGAATCGAAGCTTCAAAAGCAGGCAATGTTGCCATTACTAATTATGGTATGACAATTGCCAAGCTTACAGGTATATTAGACAGAAGTATTGAACCTTTGAAAATATTGAAAAAATAATACCCCGTAAGGAGTAGTAAATGTATAACGGATTAATAAATATTTACAAGGAACCAGATTTCACTTCCTTTGATGTAGTTGCAATTCTAAGAGGAATATTAAAACAAAAAAAGATAGGTCATACAGGAACTTTGGATCCTAAAGCCGAGGGTGTGTTGCTGGTTTGCCTTGGAGACGGAACTAAGCTTTGCGAATTGTTAGATAACAGGGACAAGGAGTATGTATGTAAGATGCTTCTTGGAAGAACAACGGATACAGAGGATACCACAGGTAAGATTTTAAGCGAAAAGGATATTTTGAATTCCAAGGAGGAAATCATTGATGCGGTGATGAGCATGCAGGGTGATATTCTTCAAGTGCCACCAATGTATTCAGCTCTTAAGAAGGATGGCAAGAAACTTTATGAACTTGCCAGAGCCGGCAAGGAAGTTGAGAGAGAGGCAAGACCGGTAACAATTTACAATATTGAAATATTAAATATTGAACTTCCATATGTTACATTTAAGGCGAGCTGTTCTAAGGGTACATACATTCGTTCTCTATGCAGAGACATAGGCGAGAAGCTTGGTTGTGGTGCCTGTATGGAGCATCTTAAAAGAACTAGAGTTTCATATTTTACAGAGGAAAAATCTCTTAAGTTATCTGAGGTTGAAAAACTAGCAAAAGAAGGACAGATAGATGATTACATTCTTCCAGTAGAGGCGGTATTCGAAAAGAATGAGTCTTTGTACGTAAATGAAGCTTCAAAGAGAATTGTTGACAATGGAAATCCTCTTACAAGAGATAATGTTTCCTTAGATAAGGAAAAAGCAATAAAAAACGGCACTGTATATAAGGTATACAATGCCGAAGGCAGATTTGCTGCAGTTTATAAATATGATAAGTATAAAGACTTATTCATGCCACTTAAGATGTTTCCAAATATTGACAGTTAATTATTTGTTTTCACTTCTGTAAGCAAAGAAAATATACTGCTGAATTACTCCATTGTAGGGAGCATATTTATCAAAATCAAAACCGTTCGAATAGTGTTCTGATAAGGCTCTGTTAATCCAGACGTCTTTAGGGAAGAAATTCAGACGATGGAATCCAAATAAAGCAATGCAGGAGGCGACTTTATCGCCAACTCCCTGCATTGTTTTTAGTTTCTCAAGGAGCTCTTCATCTGATAAAAGTTCCAGCTCGGATATAAAGTTTGGATTCTCATAAAAAAGCTCGGCGGCTTTTCTAATATATTCCAATCTGTAGCCAAGACCACATTCAGCTAATCTATCCTGATTGCAGGACAGGATCTGAAGAGGGCTTGGAAAAGCATATATTCCTTCAGAAATTTCATCGCCACATAAGGTTGCAAGACGCTCGATAGAAGTCTTGATGGCAGGAATACTTTTTCTTTGGGATATAATAAAAGAAATAACCATTTCCCATTTGTCCTGATTAAGAATTCTTATTCCTTCGGAAAAGGCAGCACATCTTTTTAGGAATGGATCATTTTTAGTTTTATTTCTAATTGCAGTGTAATTAGTATCAAGGTCAAAATAAGTTTTCCAAATTTCATCAAATTCTTTTTCGCTACAGTTTAATTCGAAACTTTTTTGTCCTAAATCTTTAATCTTAAGATATTTACCAAAAGCTATAACAGAGTATTCATTTGTATCAGTCTGGTTAAAGCGAAAGCATTGACCGCTGTCTGCTATTCTTGCAAGATTGAAATCATCTTTTGGAGAAAAAATCATATAAAAACCTCAAAATTATCGTATAAAATGAAGTGAATATTTCAGAGGAATAAATAGTACCTAGTCCTAAAAACATCCCACAATTATGTTATAATAGTAAATGAAAGATTTCAATAATTTTGACTTAAACAAGGAGTTGTTAATGAAGATTATACATACAGCGGATTTGCATTTAGATTCTGTAATGAAGGCGAATCTGGATAAAGCAAGAGCCAAAGAAAGAAGAGATGAGCTTACACAGAATTTTGTCAGACTATCTCTTTTTGCACACCAGACGGGTGCAAAAGCAATACTCATTGCAGGCGACCTTTTTGATGATAAAAGAGTCAGCAAGCAGGTGGGTAAAACAGTTCTTAATGAGATAAACAGAAATGCTGATATTGATTATTACTATCTTAAGGGTAATCATGACAAGGACAGCTTCGTAAATCTTATTAAGGAAGAAGGAGAAGTGCCAGAGAATCTTCATCTTTTTGATTATGAATGGAAGAAATATATTCTTAATGAGAATGAGGATGGGCGTAAGATTGCTCTTTACGGGGCAGAGTTTTCAGGGGATAATAACGGCTTTTTGATGAATACATTTCATGCGGATGCAGAAGATATTAATATCGTTATGCTTCATGGTCAGGAGAATGAGTATAGAGGAAAGGATACTACAGATATTATTCCGATTTCAGAAATGAAGGGCAAAAATATTGATTATCTTGCACTTGGCCATGTTCATGAGAAGAAGATGGCGCTTTTGGATTCAAGGGGAACATACTGCTATCCTGGATGCCTTGAAGGAAGAGGCTTTGATGAGTGCGGCGATCATGGGTTTATGCTTCTTGATGTAAATGAAGAAAATGGTGATGTGATTGCTGAATTTATAGATTTTGCAAATAGGAAATTACACCATGTAATAGTAGATCTTACAGATTGCGAGAGCACAGCTAAGGCAGTTGAATTAGTCAGAGAGAAATTATCAAGTGGTAAATATAATTTCAAAGATTTAGTGAAGATTGAACTGACAGGGAAGATTAGCGAAGAAGCTGAGATAAATGAAGAATATATATTACATGTATTTAAGGAAGATTTTTATTTCCTGAAGGTCAAGAATTCAGTAAAGGTAAATGTTGATTACAGGAAATATGCTAATGATGAATCCTTAAAAGGCTGGTTTATCAGACTGGTTGAGAACTCTGAAGAACTTGATGAGGAAATGAAAGGCCAGGTAGTTCAGATGGGCTTGAGAGCTCTTTCGGGAGAGGAGATTGTTCAGTGAGAATAATTAGTTGTCATATCGATGGATTTGGAAAAATTAATAATGAAGACTTCTCTTTTGAAAATGGATTAAATATTTTCAGAGAGGATAATGGATTTGGCAAAAGTACGCTTGCAACATTTATAAAGGTAATGCTTTATGGATTTGAGGATGAAAAAAGGAAGAGTCTTCAGGATAAAGAAAGGGAGAAATATCGTCCCTGGAATAAAGGCACATATGGGGGAAGAATGTGCTTTGAGGTTAAGGGTAAAGCCTATGAAGTAAGCCGTGTATTTGGAAAGAATGAAAATGATGATTCCTTTGAAGTAAGAGAGAGCGAAAGCAATAATCTTGTTGATATTTTTGATAAGTCAGAGCTTGGCAGTCAGATTTTTGGAATTGATAGGGATTCATTCTTCAGAACTGCGTATATTGCAGCGCATGATCTTAACAAAAGAGAAGAAAAGGTGACAGACTCCATAAGAGCTAAACTTGGAAATCTTACTGATGCTACAGATGATATTAATAATTATGAGAATGTCTGCGGTAAGATTGATAAGAAGCTTAACGAGTACAGCCCTGACAGAAAGACGGGCTTAATTAAATCTCTTAAGAGTAACATAAGTGAAATTGATAATGAATTAAGAAAAGCAGATGATATTGAAAAAGCTATTGAGATAAATGAGAATCAGATGAAACTGCTTAATGACAAGCTTGAAAGAGATAAGGAGAAATTAGAGAGCCTTAAAAAAGAATTACAGGAAGTGAACAAGACAGAAATTCTTAAAGAAAAGAAGGAAACCTATAATTCATATCTTGGTGAGCTTGAAGAAAGTAGAAAAAAGGCAAAGGAAATTGAAGATAATTTTGGAGGCAGGATCCCAGATAAGGAAGAACTTATCGAAGCTAAAAGCAGCTACTTTGAATATAAACAGCTTTTGAAACAGATGGATGAAAATCATTTCTATAAAGATGAAAACTGGGAAAAGAAAGCAGAGATTTTTAAAGAAGGTACTCCTACAGATGAAGAAATTAAAGAGTATATTAATCTTGCTGGAAATGAAAAGGATAAAAGAAGAGAATTGTTAACTTTATCGACAGAACTTGATAAGGCTGTTGACGAATATAATATGAAGAAACAGGAAGAAGTTAAAGAAAGAAACCTTAGAATTCAAGCAGAAACAGACAGAAATAACTCTGGTAAAAAATCTTTGAAAATAATACTTCTTATTGTTTCAATTCTTTTGATTATCGCTGGTGCTGCAAGCTTAATAATCAGCGGATTTAACAATATGCTACTTATGATAACAGGCGGAGTCTGTGCTTTGATGGGTGTCATATTAATGGTGTTTTCTTTACTTATAAAAGGTAAGATTGAAGCAAAACTAGAAGAACTTCCCAAGGCTGATAGAAATGAGGCCTTAAGTAATTCAGAGGAGGCCAAGAAGAAACAGGCACAAATTAAAGATACAGAGAATGAAATTATACTTCTTAATGGTCAGATAGAGAGATTCCTTAGCAAATATGGTTATTCTTATGATAAGGAAGAGGTAGTAAATGTTCTTCTTGAGTTGATGAAATTAGCTGCAGATTATAGAGAAGGTGCTGACAAAATCAGAAAGTATAATGAGCTTTCGAAGGAGTGCGAAAAAAGAGAAAATCAGTATGAGGCATTCTTAAAGAAAACGGGTGTAGCTTTAAATGATGACATAGTAAAAGTATTTGAAAGCATTCAGGATGTTTTGGCTGCATATGGTGAAATTAATCAGGAAATAATCAGAAAGAAGACTAATGTTGAAAAATATGAAGCCGATAATGATATTGGAGAACTTCTGAAAGATATCCCTGAAGTATCCAGAAGCCGTGAGGATATAATGGATGATACGGATGATATTAACGAGGAACTAGATAAGGACAAAGAGAATCTTCACAGACAGAGAAATAAGATAGAAGAACTCGAAGAAGAGAAGAGAGAACTGCTTAATCTTAAGAATGATAGAGAAGAGAAGTCAGAACTCTTGACATCTTTGGAGAGAGAATATAATCTAATGAAGTTCACTAGAGAATATCTGACAAAGGCAAAAGACGGCTTGTCGAATAAGTACACAGGCCCAACCATGAAAGCTTTTAAAGAGTATTGTTCTATTTTTCTTGAGAATCCTGATGATTTCAGAATGGATACTAATTTTGAAATGACCAGATTCGAGGAAGGACTTCAAAGAAAAATAAAGGATTTAAGCTCTGGACAAAAAGATCTTACTGATTTATGCATGAGAATGGCTTTGGTGAGTGCTATGTATTCAGAGGAAAAGCCCTTTATAATAATGGATGATCCATTTGTGAATCTTGATGATAAGAATCTAATATCTGGAATGAAGCTTTTAGATGAGTTAAGTAAAGAGTATCAGATTATTTATTTTACATGCCATAAGGCAAGAGGGGGAGACAAGTGAACGAGACAGAATTAATGCAAAAAAGAATCAAAAGAATGTATGCTGGTCAGATTGTTAACAGAGTTTTGCTGATTTTGATTCTTATTGTAATGATATGTAATTTGGCTGTGGTTGGATATGCAGGATACAAGGTTAATCAGTTTGTAAATATGGTTGAGCCTGCGGTTGAAGCCATAATGGAAATTGATGTTGATGAGTTAAATAAAACATTAAATACAATAAATAATGCAGTAGATGTATTTAAAATTGACGAAGCTCTTGATACAATAGGTAAGATAGATTTTGAGGGATTTGGAAGAGTTATCTCTGGCATTGACATTGAGAAGCTTAACGATACCCTTGATAAGCTTGATAAGGCTTCTGAATTTATGACAAATGTTGGCGATGGACTTAATAAGTTTATGAGTCAGTTTGGAATATCAAATGGAAAGAAATAAAAATTAGGAGGAAATAAAAAATGAAAATTGTAAAGGAATTCAAAGAATTCATCAGCCGTGGAAACGTTATTGACATGGCAGTAGGTATCATCATCGGTGGTGCTTTCACAGCTATCGTTAACTCACTTGTAAGTGATGTTGTTTCTCCAGTTCTTGGATTGTTTGGCACAACAAACCTTGAGGAATTCAAATGGGTTATCAAGGAAGGTGTTGCAGCAGCAGATGGTACAATTGAAGGTGGTGTAGTTCTTGCATACGGAAGCTTTATTACAGCAGTTATTAACTTCCTTATCATGGCTCTTATCGTTTTCATTCTTGTTAAGATTATTACTTCAGTAACTAATGTTTTCAAGAAGAAAGAGGAAGAAGCTCCAGCAGAACCAACAACAAAGATTTGTCCTTTCTGTAAGAGCGAAGTTAACATTGAAGCAACAAAGTGCCCACACTGTACTTCAGATTTGACTGAATAGAATAAATATAAAGATAAAAAACTCCGTTTTCAAACGGAGTTTTTTTGATGTCTAAAATCTATTTAATAATCCATGAATATTAATGTCTGAAAACAATTTCTCCAGTTTCAGCGTTCATTCCTTCAACTATTGCGAGTGATTCTAACTGAATACCTTTTTCACGAATCATTCTGCCGCCTTGCTGGAAGCCCTTTTCGATTGCGATACCAACACCTTCAACTGTAGCACCCGCAGCGTTGATTAAATCGATAAGTCCCATAACGGCACAACCATTTGCAAGGAAATCATCTATGATAAGAATATGATCATCAGGAGATAAGAATTTCTTGGAAACGATAATATCGAATACTCTCTTCTTGGTAAATGATTCAACCTTTGATGTGTACATTTCGCCATCAAGATTGATTGATGCAGCCTTTTTTGCAAAGACAACTGGAACGTTGAAGCATTCAGCAACTACACATGCAATACCGATACCACTTGCTTCAATAGTAAGAATTTTGTTGATGGGCTTGTCTTTGAAAAGTTCCTTCCATTCAAGTCCCATTTCGTGAAATAACTGAACATCCATCTGGTGATTAAGAAAGCTATCTACTTTTAATACATTTCCTTCCTTAACAACGCCGTCTTTTCTGATTCTCTCTTCGAGTATCTCCATTTTGACCTCCCAAGTGTTACCACTTATTTTTTAATATTATTTTAATATGATAGCATACAACATTAATATTATCTATAAAACAAAATAAAAGTGATTAAAAAAATCTTTCAATTAATAAAAAAGGTGAACAGTTTGAATAAAAATAAAAAAATAAATTCAATAGAATTGACACAAAAATTTATATAGGTATATACTTTTTTCGTTGATATAGGTTTTAACTTTTGATTTGAGGAGGATAACATGAAAAAGTTAATTAGTGTAATTATTGCATGTCTTATGGCTTTCAGCCTTTTAGCATGCGACTCAGCTTCTGCTAACAATGGTACAAAGGCAGAGGGAAAAGTAAAAGTTGGTTTCATTTTCTTACATGATGAAAACTCAACATACGACTTAAACTTCATCAATGGTGCAAAAGATGCTTGTTCTAAACTTGGAGTTGAGTATGTATTAAAGACAAATATTCCTGAAGGTCAGGAATGCTACGAAGCAGCATGTGAACTTGCTGATGCAGGATGCGATATCGTATTCGCAGACAGCTTTGGTCATGAAGATTACCTCATCGAGGCAGCTAAGGAATACAAAGATGTTCAGTTCTGCCACGCTACAGGTACAAAGGCTCATACAGAGAACCTTCCAAACTATCATAACGCATTCGCTTCTATCTACGAAGGTCGTTACCTCGCAGGTGTTGCAGCTGGATTAAAGTTAAATGAGATGATCGCTAATGGCGAAATCACAGAAGATCAGGCTAAGATTGGTTATGTTGGTGCTTACACATACGCAGAAGTTATTTCTGGTTACACATCATTCTTCTTAGGCGCTCGTTCAATCTGCCCTTCAGCTACTATGGAAGTAACATTTACAGGTTCATGGTACGATGAAACAGCTGAGAAGGAAGGCGCTACAAAGTTAATCAACAATGGTTGTGTACTTATTTCACAGCACGCTGACTCAATGGGTGCTCCTACAGCTTGTGAGAACGCTGGTGTTCCAAACATTTCTTACAACGGTAGCACAGAATCAGTTGCTCCTAACACATTCATCGTTTCTTCAAGAATTAACTGGGCTCCATACTTTGAAGAGATTATCAAAGACGTTCAGGAAGGCAAGGCTATTCCTGTAGATTACACAGGTACAATGGAAACAGGTTCTGTAGTTCTTACAGAAGTTGGTAAGCTTGCTCCAGCTGCTGGAACACAGGCTGAAATCGATAAGGTTAAGGCTGAACTTCAGGCTGGTACACGTAAGGTATTTGATACAACAACATTTACTGTTGGTGGTCAGGCTGTAACAAGCTACATGGCAGACGTTGATTCAGATGCTGCATACGAAGGAGACCATGAAGTTATCGTTAATGGTGCTTTCGCAGAATCAGCTGACGGATTCAGATCAGCTCCTTACTTCGATTTAAGAATTGATGGTATTACACTTCTTGATGAACAGTACTAATATGTGATATATTTAGAGAGACGGCGTGGCAAAGAAGCCAACCGTCTCTCTTTTTTATTTTTTGAAATAAATAAGTTCATATACAAATTCAGAAAGGGAGAAAAAGCATTGGCAGAAGCAGTAATAAAATTAGTAAATATTACAAAGAAATTCGGCCCGGTAATTGCCAATTCTAATGTTTCCATGGAAGTTAACAAAGGAGAAATCCTTGCGCTTCTTGGAGAAAACGGAAGTGGTAAAACTACTTTGATGAATATGCTTTCAGGTATTTATTTCCCAGATGCAGGAGAAATCTATGTAAATGGTAAGAAAGCAGTTATCAGTTCACCAAAGATGGCATTTGAACTGGGAATTGGTATGGTTCACCAGCATTTTAAACTTGTTGATGTGCTTACAGCTACTGAGAATATTATTCTTGGTCTTGAAGGAAGATTAAACAAGAAAGAAGCTAAAGCGAAGATTAAAGAAATCTGTGATAAGTATGGATTTGACATTGATCCAGATCAGAAGATTTATGATATGTCAGTATCTCAGAAGCAGACAGTCGAAATCGTTAAGGTTCTTTACAGAGGTGCCAATATTCTTATTCTTGATGAACCTACTGCGGTATTAACACCTCAGGAATCAGAGAAGCTCTTTACAGTTATGAGAAATATGAAGGAAGATGGTAAAGCTCTTATCATTATTACTCATAAAATGCATGAGGTTGAATCTATTTCTGACAGAGTTGCAGTTCTCAGAAAGGGTGAGTATATCGGTCAGATGATGACTAAGGATACTAATGCTGCAGAGATGACCAATATGATGGTTGGTCGAACTGTTTCCCTTAATATAAGACGTCCTGATCCAGTAGATCCTAAACCAAGAATTCAGGTTGAAGGACTTACAGTAAAGACAATAGATGGAATAACTAAGCTTGATAATGTATCATTTACTGCTAATAGTGGAGAAATTCTTGGTATCGCAGGTATTTCAGGTTGCGGACAGAAGGAACTTCTTGAAGCAATTGCAGGACTTCAGCCAGCTGAAAAAGGAAGTGTTGTATATGTTAATGATGAAGGCTCTAAGGAAGAATTATTAGGAAATGATCCAAGAAGAATTGAAGAACTTGGAGTTGCATTATCCTTCGTTCCAGAAGACAGACTTGGTATGGGTCTTGTTGCAAATATGGACCTTGCAGATAATATGATGCTTAGATCTTTCAGAAATGGTAAGAGTATATTTACAGATAGAAAGTCTCCTAGAAATCTTGCAGAGAATGTAGTAGATGAACTTGAAGTTGTTACTCCTGCTATTGAGACACCTGTAAGAAGATTATCAGGTGGTAATGTACAGAAGGTTTTGGTTGGACGTGAAATCGCTTCTGCGCCAACGGTTCTTCTTACAGCTTACGCAGTACGTGGACTTGATATTAACTCATCATATACTATTTACGATCTTATTAATAAACAGAAGGAAAAAGGAGTTGCAGTAATCTTCGTTGGTGAGGATTTGGATGTACTTCTTGGATTGTCTGATAAAATTCTCGTTCTTTGCGGCGGCAAGGTAAGTGGTATTGTTGATGCAAGAACTACAGACAAGAACACAGTAGGTATGATGATGACAAAAATTATGGAAGAAGGAGGAACAAAAGAAAATGAATCCATTTAAATCATTTCACATTGTAAAAAGAGATGTTCTTCCTTGGTATAAGGCTTGGGGTGTAAGAGCAATAGCAATTATTATAGCTCTTATCATTTGTGGTATTGTTACAACAATTACTACAGGCCTTAATCCTATAAGCGTATACGGAGCGTTTTTCCAGGGAGCTTTTGGTTCAGCCAGAAAGATATGGATTACACTTCAGAATATGTCAATTCTTCTTATCATCGCATTGGCTCTTACGCCTGCATTTAAGATGAGATTCTGGAACATAGGTGGTGAAGGACAGGTCCTTGCAGGTGCTTTGGCAACCGCGGCTTGTATGATCTGCCTTGGCGGTAAGCTTCCTAATGTGGTAGTTATTCTTATAATGACCGTGGCTTCAGTGGCAGCAGGTGCTGCATGGGCATTTATTCCTGCCTTTTTCAAAGCCAAGTTCAATACAAATGAGACTTTGTCAACTTTGATGATGAACTACATAGCCACCCAGTTAGTCGCCTTCTTTACAGTTGTTTGGGAGGTTCCTAAAGGATCATTTACAGTAGGTATTATTAACCAGTCTACAAATGCTGGTTGGCTTCCACAGATATTTGGTTCTAAATACCTTCTTAGTATAATTGTTGCACTTGCTATTACAGCTGCAATGTTTGTTTACTTGAAATACAGTAAGCAGGGATATGAAATTTCAGTTGTTGGTGAGAGTGAGAGAACAGCTAAATACGTAGGTATGAAGACTGAAAAGGTTATTATTAGAACAATGCTTTTATCAGGTGCTGTATGTGGTGTTGCAGGACTTCTTCTTGTAGGTTCGATTAACCATACAATTACAACAACAATTAATAATGGTCAGGGATTTACAGCAGTTATGGTTTCATGGCTTGCGAAGTTTAATCCTATTACCATGATTTTCACAAGTTTATTAATTATCTTCCTTGAAAGAGGTGCTGGAGAAATATCTATGAACTTTGGACTTAATCAGTCTTTCGCAGATATTCTTACAGGTATTATTCTTTTCTTCATTATTGGATGTGAATTCTTCATTACATATAAGGTTGCAGTTCATAAGAAGAAAGAAAAAATTGCTAATGGAAAGGAGGAAAAATAAATGTTTGATATAGTAGCATTTATCCCAAGAGCTATAGTTCAGAGCGTTCCACTTTTGTATGGATGTACAGGTGAAATCATTACTGAAAAATCAGGTAACCTTAACCTTGGTATTCCTGGTGTAATGTATGTTGGTGGTATCAGCGGTGTAATCGGAGCTTTTGCTTACGAGCAGGCTTGTGTAAAAAGCGGAAACTTCAATAGTGTTCTTGCGGTATTAATTCCTCTTTTATGCTCTTTGATAGGTTCACTCATTATGGGACTTATTTACTGTTATTTGACAGTAAGTTTAAGAGCTAATCAGAATGTTACAGGTCTTGCGATGACGACCTTTGGTGTTGGTATTGGTAACTTCTTTGGTGGTTCATTAATTAAATTATCAGGAGCGGATGTTCCATCAATTGCTTTGGCTAAAACAAGTGAGTGCTTTGCAAGGAAGCTGCCTTTTGCGGCAAATATGGGATGGTTTGGAAAGATATTTTTAAACTATGGATTCCTTTGCTATGCAGCATTTATTATTGCGATTTTAGCAGCAGTTATTCTTACTAAGACAAGAGTAGGATTACATTTAAGAGCTGTAGGTGAGAGTCCTACAACAGCGGATGCTGCTGGTATTAATGTTAGCAAATATAAATATTTCGCTACATGTTTAGGCTGTATGATAGCAGGTCTTGGTGGTCTTTACTACGTTATGGATTATGCTTCAGGTGTATGGTCAAATGATGCATTTGGTGATAGAGGATGGCTTGCGATTGCGCTTGTTATTTTCTCAATCTGGAATCCTCTCGTAGGTATTTTTGCATCTATCCTTTTTGGTGGTCTATACATTGTTCATTTGTATATTCCAACAGGAATGGATTATATGGAATTCAAGGAATTATATAAGATGATTCCTTATGTTGTAACTCTTATTGTTCTTATTCTTACAAGTATGAGAAATAAAAGAGAAAATCAGCCACCAGCAAGTTTGGGTATGTCATATTTCAGAGAAGAAAGATAAAAAAAGGGTCGGTTCAAAACCGGCCCTTTTTTATGGAAGAATTGCTATTAAACTATTGATTTCTTGCTTTTCCTAAGAAGAATAAAGCTACAGTTCCACGTCCTGTGTGAGAACCAACAATAACACCGATATCGTAAAGTTCAATCTTTTTAACCTTAGGGAAAGTTTCCTTAATGAGACTGATTAAATATTCAGCATCTTCTGGACATCCTGAGTTTGATACGAAAACCTGCTGGTCGTAATCAAGACCATTATCACAACGCTCAATCATTGTATTAAGAGCTTCTTTAGCTGCCTTTTTCTTGCCACGAATCTTTGACTTAACTGTAAGGTGACCTTCGTGATCAACCAGAAGGAAAGGACAAAGATTTATAAGATTACCAATTGCACATGCTGCTGGTGAAACACGACCACCTCTCTTTAAATGAGTAAGGTCTGTTGTATAGAACCAATGGTTGATATTAAGTTTGATATCCTCAGCAAACTGGTAAGCTTCTTCTAAAGAAACGCCTGACTGAATTTTATTATAAACTACATCAACGAAGAGACCGTAACCAGATGAAGCGCAGAGAGAATCAACAACGTAGATTTTTCTGTCTGGATATTTTTCCATTAATTCATTGGCAGCCATAATAGCATTGTTAGCTGTTCCAGAAAGTCCAGATGAGAAAGCGAGATGAAGAATATCATGTCCTTCCTTTACAAATGGTTCGAAATATTCAATAAACTCAATTAAATTAATCTGAGATGTGGTAGGCATTGCGCCATTATCTATTTTCTTGTAAAATTCTTCAATTGAAATAGTAGCTCCGAAATCATCAGTGTAAGGAACGTCCTCAATGGTGTAGGTATAACAAGCGGCGGGAATTTGACGTTCTTCAAGATACGAAGCAGGCAAATCGACGCATGAACAACAACTTAAAATGAAATCGCTCATAAATCCTCCTAGAATAAAAAACTATGTAGTATTGAATACTACATAGCATTATAACATTTCATATCTATTATATCAACAAGACCGCGCTTTTAAGAAATTTTAGAAATTATTAAATTTGTTGTTGCGTTTTGTAAAATTATCGTGTACAATACATTTTGTTGTGAAGACATAGCGCTATCGCCAAACGGTAAGGCAACGGACTCTGACTCCGTCATCTCAAGGTTCGAATCCTTGTAGCGCTGTTTTAAGGAACTCGATTCGAGTTCCTTTTTTGTGCGCAAATGCGGAGCTTATGTTTTTCGCTTTATAATAAATATTTTCCACTTTTTGTACAAAAATATGTTGCACTTTACAATGTTGCAAAACTCAAGAGAAATGCAAATCCGAAAGATGGTTCTACGATATTTGGTACATATAAAGGAGTCAGAGTCGGTGTTATCATGACTAATGGCCAGATAGGTACTATATTTCCAGATAGTGACCAAACGAGGTCTAACTCAAGGAGAAAAAGATAATGGTTGAAAAGTTAAAAGAAATTATAGCTAGAAGAGTTTCTCTTCACCCAGAAGATGATTTTGGGAGAATAAAATGTTGGGAAGAAGCATTGCTTCTTGTTAAAGAAGATTCTGAAGCAGTCTTGGATTTTATTAATAATGTGGCGACTGATGAGGAAGTATATTGGTTTAGTGAGAGATTGTGCGAGATGTATGATTTGACACAGGACGAAAGATATATTGATGCATTCGTCTCAAGGGCAGAACATATTACTGACGAAGAAATGAAACGTAGCATATTGCAGGAAGTAAACTATGTATAAAAAACTCCCTAAACAATTGGCGTTGTTTAGAGAGCTTATAGATATGTCAAAACATATCAAACCGTGGATTTAATTCTAACACTTTTGATTTACTAAAGCAATAAATCCAACAAAAATAGTACAGAAAAATAAATAGTGACACTAGAATATACCCTGGAATCGATGGATTACCCATTGATACCAGGGTATTATTCAGTTACAGTAACATCAAAGGATAGATTACCCTTTTTTGTATTTACGAGAACAGTCATAGTTTCGCCTGCTCTTCTAAAATCTTTAAGGGTGATTTTTTGATTATCTCTAATAATTCCATCACATGAACCATCTTTCCAGTATGCTGATATAATTGAAACATATTCAGTAGACAATGACTGGTTATCTGATGAATTCTTAAGAGTAACAAAATCTGAATTATAAAGAGTTTTATTATAGCTGATGGATATGGTATTGTTATTGATATTTAAATTAGGAGATATTTGATATAATTCCGTCGCGGTGATAATTCCCACCAATACAAGTGAGATTGCAAGACTAATAGTTAGTATAATATGGATAATTTTGGTGATCTTGTTACGAAGGCTTGTCATATTAACAAGACACATAATCCAAAAGGCTATTATTGATATTATATAAATGATAAAAGTAAATGTACCCATATTCTTGTCTCCTTGTTAATCTACAATATTAAGGGTTACTTGATGATGATAAGTTGTGTTTTCAAGAGCAAAGATAGAAATATTTATAACATCACCAGATTGGCAAGCATCAAGAATGGTAATAGTTTTAGCGGAAGAATCTATTATATAACCATTAGTTTCATCATCTGAAGAATATGACAAATGTGCCCTATCGACATATTTTAAATCTTCAGGATTATTAAAAAAGTAGCATATATCATAGGTCTTATTTTTTTCAACAAGTGCAGTGGCTTTAACATTTGCACTGACTTCTTGTATTCCATTATCTACTTCTCTTGTGTAATTAATGTAGTTTGACAGATTCCCAAAAATTACAAATATAAACATAGCAATAGGGAGAATTAATGTTGCAGCGGCTACTAATCCATATAATTTTTTCTTCTGAGTTTTGGCCAAAACGATTATTGTAATCAATGATACGAAAAACAGAATTCCTGAAGATAACAATAAGATATTTGAGAAAAAGTTTGAATGTAATAATTCGAACATGAAATTATCCTCCGTTTGCCTTGTTAAAAATATAATAGCATGCATAAATCATATAGTGCAATCAATTGAAAGATTTTAAAATAAGAGTAAATGCGATATAATTAATTTATATTTGAATATAGAATGGAATTAGTATGGACAAATTAGCAAATGATAAAAAACATATTAATTTAATAATACAGATTATTTTCCTTGTTTTGATTGGAATCACAGCTCTTAAGGTATTGCTTGTTGGTTATGATATGGATGAACAGTATGCATATACTTTAGCCTACAGACTTATAAATGGGGATGGATTCTTAAAAGAAATGTGGGAGCCACATCAAACCTCGGCATTACCAGAAGCACTTGTTATGTATTTATATACATTGGTATTTGGTATTAAAGGAGTGGTATTATTCTCAAGATTTGTGGGAATGATTATTCAGGCAATTACCATGTTTCTCCTTTATAGATTCTTAAATAAAAGAGTCAGTTCTTGTATAGCTTTAGCTGTAACAGGGATTATAGCTTTTACAATTCCTAAGCTTATGTTCACTATGGATTATTCAAATATCCTTATGTGGATGGAGCTTGTTATAATGTTGTCTCTTATGGAATATTATAGCGGCAAGAGAAAACTTATTTATTTGATAATAACCGGATGCGCACTTATGTTTGGAGTGTTATCTTATCCAGCGCTTATTGTTCTTGTACCAGTGGTGGCTTATATAGTAATTAGATTGAGGGAGAATAATAAGGGTTTATTTAAAGAGACACTGGCTGTGGCTATTCCTTGTGTTATCGGACTTATAATATTTATCATTAGTTTGTTGCTTAGGATAGAAGCATCATCGATTAAGGAATTGATGGGATATGTATTAAGCGATGGTTCGCACTCTGCATCAATTGGGATGAGATTAATGGATCATCTTAATTCTGCGATTACCGTAATTATATTTACATTGATTTATTCGATAATAAGCTTACTTATTTATTTACCTTTTAGAAGTAAAATAAGAAAAAATCAGATTATATATATTCTTGTATTTGTTTCATTTATAGGTCAGTTGTTTATATGGTTATTTGCAAGAAAGTATATCAATTTCCCAAGAGTTGAAATGTTTATAGTTTCAATTTACTTGGGCTTTAGAGGATTTGTAACTAAGAGAAGCAAGGAGCAGACCAGAGACTTTCTTATATTTACGATTATTCCAATAGCTTCTTTTTTGGGAGTATCAATATTTACTAATCATCCATTTCTTGTATCGGCACCATTCCTTTCCTATGTGCTTGCGGGACTTGTAATAACAGAGGATTTGGATATTAAGGCGATTAATCTTAAGGTGGCTTTCGCATATGTTTGTCTTTTTGTTATTCTGTTTGGCAATTTGTTACTTGTAAGAACTGCGGACGGAACGAGATGTACAATATTGGGAGATGTATCTCTTATTAGAAAGGGGCCAGCTTTTGGAATAATTGCAGATGATACAATAGTTACCAGAAATCGAGAGGATTATGATTTGATAATCGCCAATATCCCTACTACTAGTAAGCTTATGTATATGGGTAGAGATAGTGATATTTATATGTTTGGGGAATATGAGGTTTGTTCTCCATCTACAATATCCACACCTACCTATGATGAGAAGATTTATAGATATCAGGAAATCAATCCATCAAAGGTACCTGAATATGTGGTATATGAAAATGCTTTTGAGCCAAAAGCCCTCGAATTATTTGGAAATGAATATGAGGAAATAGCTAGCAACTGGTATATACATATTATGAAGAAAAAATAATTATTTACGCTGCCATAGAGTGTAGGTTCTTGCAGATCCTTCGTTGACCATATGACAGAGTTCGATTATTTCATAATTGTTAGAAATATTTGAATATACATTTAACACCTCATCCTGATTGAGAGGTGATTCGTTCCAGGTGATGACATACTTGGTAGTCTTGTTGTCTACAAATTTTTGTTGTTTAGCCACCAGGCCGTAATAATCAAGATTAGTTGTGCAGTATTCCCTGATTTCAGGAACGGTATCAAGGACTGTATATATTCCACAGTCCATAAATGCATAATTTAAAATACTTTTATCATCGCTTTCTGAAATAATCTTGGCAAAGCGATACTGAGGTAAATCTTTTTTGTGATATTTAATAAGATAAACATTGTCGCTTATGAATAGAGAAATGACTATTCCGATAACAAAAACGATAGCAAAAATATAAGGCTTGTTTGTGAATTTATCGATTAGCTTTTTGTCTTTGAATTTGTCTGCAATAAGTACTGTCAGAATGCAAAAATATACAAGGAAGAGTGCTGAAACAAGGCCATAGTAATCGTGTGCATGACCACTATAAAAAATACCAAGATTAGTAATGGCAAAGGTTATCAAAGCGGTTATTCTTTCTTTTAAAGAAATCTTCTTCGAAGGGAATATAACGACTCCTAAAATACCAAGGAATACAGGTAAAGTGATAAGAAGATTTCCTTTGGTTTTGTAAAATTTAAGTGCGCATTTGATAATTAATTCAAACTTGTCATTAAAAGATAATTTAGCCTCATTTGTGTAACCAAAAATGTTGTTAATAAGATAAATACCAAGAAAATCATTCAGGGAGTTCTTAAAAGTAAAATAAATAATCCATGGAAGGGTTGCTATTATAAAGCCAATCAAGAAAATAATTGCACTCTTAAGAAGCTCGGAGTATTTTTTATTGATTATATAAAAAACAGCGAATAGTATTACCCATGCAAGGAATAATCCAACAAGGGTAAATTTAGACCAGAAAAGCACTCCTGCAAGAAAACCGTTTAATAGGATCACAGGGTAAGAAATTTCATTTTTTCTGATATAACGAATAAGAGTGTAAAGTGCAAACATAAGTATAGGAAGAGATAATTCTTCCATACTTCCACCATGAACGAAGCCTCTTGAAGATACAATTGCGAAAGAGACAAAAGGGAAAAGTCCAAAGTAGTTTTTGTCTGAATAAAGCTTAATTGTATCATTGATAAGTAAAAGAAATAGAAACATACAGATAACTTCGACGATAAAGATACCTGCAAATGTTGTATGGCTGAATTTATAAGCGAGGCCTGTTAAGAGATAACAGTAAGGTCCCTTGTGATCGATGAAATCCACGTAAGGGATTTTGCCAGTCATCATTCCTTTTCCGATTGTGAATAGGATATTAATATCGTACCAGTCGTTGAAAGGGTATATAAATGAACACTTGCTACAAAGCAGAAGTGGAATAAATGAAGCTAAGAATATATAAATGTATGAAAAGAGAGATTTTTCGCGTTTCATAAAATAAATCCTTTGTATAATATAAGTGTATTATAGCATAGGATGCTGATAGTGGAATAAATCAGAAGGTAAATAAATGAGTTCAAAGAAGGAAAGAGTATATAAATACATAAAGATGGCGCTTGCAGCATTGTTTGCGGGCTTTGTTTTTGCGGTTGGAAAAACTATAGATTTAACAGATACCATTTATTTAAATGATGTTTCTATGTTTATTAAGATGGCTGTAATTACATTTCTTTCTTTTGGAATCATGGCAGCAGGCGATTTGATTATTAACAAAATAAAAAGTAAGGGAGTAATAAAAGTTAAAGAACTTCCTAAATGGACTGTAATTATCCCATTAGCTTCATGGATTGTATCATGGCTTGCAATATTCCCTGGTGTCTTTTCATATGACTGCTATGAAGAATGGCAAATGGTTGCCAACAATTCGCTGACTTCTCATCACCCGGTTCTTCATGTACTTATGCTTGGTGGACTTACAAATATTTCAGATAAGCTTTTTGGGAATGGTAATGTCGGCATAGCGGTATACGTCGGTATTCAGATTGCTTTTTATGTATTTGTTTTCTTAAGGATGAATGCCTTCTTAAAGACAGAAAAGAAGTATTTAGCTCAGTGGATAGCACTTGTTTTTTATACTGTATCACCAGTTATTATGATGTTTGTGATTGCAACCACAAAGGACAGTATTTTTGCGGCATTCGAATTGTGGTTTATTATTAACTGCTTAAGACTTGAAAGAGGCGAAAAATTAAAGGATAAGTTGTTTATAACGGAATTTGTTTTGTCAGCTGCGGGTACGATGATATTTAGAAAAAATGGCTTGTACATCGTTGTCTTAGTGATGATTTATTTGCTTATCAGATATTTTAAAAGTGAGAAGCGAATTTTCGTGACTGTTGCAATTATTGCGCTTGTTTATTTCCTTTATTCAGTACCATTTTTCGCAGTGCTTAATGTTGGCAAAACAAGTTCGGCTGAGATGATGGCTGTGCCTATTCAGCAGATGGCCAGAGTTTACAGGTTTAATAGTGAAAGCCTGACTAATGAAGATAAAGAAGTAATGTTTGAGGTTATTCCTGAAGAGTATTGGAAATTATATATTCCGACAACGGTGGATTCGATTAAGAATGGATTTGATAATGATGCCTATGCTAGAAGAAAAGTAGAATTCTACAAAGTCTGGATTAAACAGGGACTTAAAAATCCAATGACATATGTAAATGCATTTATGGCTAATACGGTGGATTTTTGGTGCCCAATTTCAGTAAATGATGGATACAGGTGGCTATATGCTATGGACAGCGATGATAAGAGTACTTTCTTTGATTACAGAGTTGCGCCGCCTGGTGAAAAGATTACAATAATTAAACCTATTTATGCACTTATCAACTATTTATCTACAGAAAAAGAAGTGACTACTGGAGTTTTGTCGATATTCTTAAACTCAGGATGGTATATTCTTGCGTGGTTGGTATCAGTTGTATTTACAAATAAAAGAAACAAAAAATACACATTTCATATAATAATGTTACTGTCATTATTATCAGTTTTAGCTGGTCCTATGGCACTTGTTAGATATGTATTGATTTTTTATCTTGTATTGCCATTGGAAATTCAATAAATATTTGCATTTTGACAAATATTTATATATGATAAAAGGTACGATAAATTCTTACGATTTTACTAAAAGGGGATAAAATGGAAAACAAAATCGGAATGTTTGGCCAAAACAAATATGTATTAAAAGGATTATTCAGGCCTAAATTTTTCAACAGACTTTCCGGACAGGGAAAGGGAAAAGTTGTCGGATATATATTACTTATAACACTTATTTCAACAGTTCTTTTCTGGGGAATTAAGGTGTTACTTATTAATATGCCAAACGGGCTTATTCATCAGACAGAGCTTGCAGTTAAAAATCTTCCGGAATTTACATACGAGAACTATGTTCTTGATATGGGCGAAGAATACGAAAAGAGCAATATAGACAGAACAAGGTTTGTTATAGTTGATTCTTCAGTAGAAAGTGCAAGTAGCGAATATAAGGAAGCTATGTGTATTAGAACAGACTGGTCCATAGGAAAGATTGTCCTTATATTTAACTCAAAGTCACTTACAGTGATTCTTCCACTTGGAAACGGAAGCGGTCCAACAATTGATTATCAGAAACTTCAAAATGTATTAAGATTTGCTTCTAAACTTAACAATTCCACTATTGTAACAGAGAGTGAAATTACTATTTATAAGGCTGTTGGTGTACTTGCAATAGCTTCGTTTGTAGTATTTGCTATTACAGCAGTTATTTCAGGACTTATTGCGTTTGCAATTGGTTTTCTTATTACGAAGATTTTCAAACTTCAGTATTCATATAGTGAGCTTGTTAAGATTGGAATGTATGTGGCTGGTGTCACTAATTTCATTAAGGTTTTACTTAATGCGCAGCCACTTGAAATACCTTTTATCTGGATAAATGTTATTTTTGTTCTTGCAACAGCTGCTTATATGTTCTTTGCATTAACAGGTTCTCAGGAAGATGTTGGACCATCAAGCACAATTGTATTTACGAAGCCAACTTCTAAGAAATTATCAGGCGAAATTGAGCCAGAAGATCCATTTGCAAGAAAAGACAGATACAGAGATGAGAGATATAAGAAGGAAACTCGTGCTTCAGAAGCAGAAGCGGCTCCAGTACCAGTAGTCCCTGTAGTACCAGTTACTCCAGTGGCACCAGTTACTCCAGTAGCACCAAGTTCTTCAGCAGTTAAGGAAGTAGAAGTTCCATTATTTAGAAAAAAAGGCGAGCCGGCTCCAGTTGTAGAAGCACCTCAGCCAGTATATGAAGAACCAGTAGTTGAGTATAGTGAGCCAGCACCAGTATACGAAGAGCCAGCATATACATATAGTGAGCCAGCACCAGTATACGAGGAGCCAGCATATACATATAGTGAGCCAGCACCAGTATACGAAGAGCCAGCGGTTACATATAGTGAGCCAGCACCAGTATACGAAGAGCCAGCATATACATATAGCGAACCAGCGCCAGTATATGAGGAACCAGCTCCTGCAGTGATTAAGGAAGAATCTCCACGACCAATGATTATTAAAAGTGAGGCTACTTTTGGCGTAGGATATTCTACATCCACAGGCAAAAAATCAAAGCCAAAATATGACAGACCTATCACAGCGCCTGATTCTTATAATGGTTCATATTATGGAAGCTCAGATGAAGAAGGATATTCTAATGCATACGGTTCAGGAACACTCCTTAACAGAGGAAGCCTTTATGGAAAGACACTTGGAGCTCCATCAGGAAGTGTGGAAAGCAATCCATTTGGAAGCGTAATTGCGGCATCTGCTGAACGTAATACACCAGGCTCAAGTTCATCATTTACAAGAACAGAATCAGAGAGTGTTACATTTACAACCAAGACTGGTTCACAGCCTTTTGGAGGTGGTGGCGTTTCACCAAACTTTAAGCCAGGCAAGACTGTTAATAGTGGAAGAACAAATGTATCATCAAAGCCATATACCAAGGAAGGAAGTACTAAGCCAATCAGCAGATATACTGCAGATGATTTTGCGGCATGGGAAAGAGAGAATTATCAGGAAGAATTCAGCAAACCAAGGGGAGGCTTTGGAAATAATATTTAGGACGGAGAAGACACATGTTTATTATTGGAAAAAGACAAGAACTCACAGCAGTTAAGACAGTAGATTTTGGTATATATCTTGCAGAAGAGGGAGATCGTGAAAATAGAGTTCTTCTTCCCAAGAAGGAAGTTCCAGAAGATCTGAAACTTGGTGATAAGTTAGAGGTATTTCTTTACAAGGACTCGCAGGACAGACTTATTGCTACCAGAAGAAAAACAAAGGTTTCGGTTGGAGAGCTTGCAGTATTAAATGTCGGCAGTATAACCAAAATCGGAGCGTTTCTTGATTGGGGACTTGAGAAGGATTTGCTTCTTCCTTTTAAAGAAATGACTGCGACGCTTCATGAGGGCGACGAGGTACTTGTAACAGCATATGAGGACAAATCCGGAAGACTTTGTGCAACAATGAAAGTCTATAAGTTTCTTCATACAGACAGTGATTATCAAAAGGATGACTGGGTTCAGGCCAGAGTATATGAATTGTCAGACAGATTTGGTGCATTTGTTGCGGTAGATGATAAGTATTCAGCTCTTATACCTAAGAAGGAAGTAACAAAGGATATCAGAGTAGGAGATAAATTTGAAGCCCGTGTAACGGGAGTGCATGAAGATGGTAAATTAAATCTTTCAACCAGAGAGAAATCCTATATGACAATTGATAAGGATGCAGAATATGTTATGTATCTTATTAATTCGTATGACGGTGTATTACCATTTAACGATAAGGCTACTCCTGAAACAATCAAGAGAGAATGCAACATGAGTAAAAATCAATTTAAACGTGCTGTAGGACACCTTTTGAAAAACGGAGATATTGAAATTGGTGAAAAAGTAATATATGCAAGAAAGTAGACAAAAGCCCGAGAAATCGGGCTTTTGTGCATTTTGTCGAAAAAGTATGCGCGCGATTATAAGAAAAATCAAATAATTCACATAATAAATTACAAAAAATGTGGAATTATTTTGTGAAAAGTATTAAAATGAAAATTGCTTAGGTAAAAAGTAATAACAAAAAAAATATTGTATTGTGAATTTTGCATAGGGAGGATAACCTTAATGGTTTCAAATCAGATTTTACAGCAGACGATAGAGGGGATTAAGAATATTTCAAGAGTGGATTTATGCGTTACAGATGCTGAAGGTAAAACAATAGCTAGTACTATTATCAGCTCCAGCAACTATCAGGCAGAAGTCCTTGAATTTGTTAAGTCTCCAGCTGACAGCCAGGAGATTCAGAACAGCCAGTATTTTAAGATTTTTGATGAGCAGAATCTTGAATATATTGTTATCTGCGCAAGTAATGGGGATAATGCTTATCTTGTGGGAAAGATGGCAGCATTCCAGATTCAGAGTCTTACAGTAGCTTACAAAGAGCGTTTTGATAAAGACAATTTCATTAAGAACTTGTTGCTTGATAACCTTCTTCTCGTAGATATTTATGGTTATGCCAAGAGACTTCATATTTCTCTTGATGCATCACGAGTTGTTCTTCTCGTTGACAGTTCAAAGTGTATGGAACTTGACTGCCTTTCAATTGTAAGAGAAGTTATGAATTCTAATAAGCATGATTTTGTAAGTGCTGTTGATGAAAAGAACGTAGTTATTATTAAAGAGATTCAGGAAGATCTTGATAAGGAAATAGAAGCAGCTTCTGCAAGCATTCTTGAAGCATTGGCAAAAGAAGGAGCAGAAGGTGTAAGAATTTCTTATGGTACATGTGTAAGCGAAATTAAAGACGTTAGCCGTTCATACAAAGAGGCTAAGATGGCACTTGATGTAGGTGGTATTTTCTTTGAAGAAAGAGAAGTAATTGCTTATAGCGAACTTGGTATCGGACGTTTGATTTATCAGTTACCAATACCTCTTTGCAAAATGTTTATTAAAGAGATTTTCCATGGAATTAATCCAGAAGATTTTGATGAGGATACAATTATCACTATTAAGAAATTCTTTGAAAATAGTCTTAATGTATCTGAAACATCAAGACAATTATTTATCCATAGAAATACTCTCGTATACAGACTTGATAAGATTCAGAAGAGTACAGGTCTTGACTTGAGAGTATTTGAGGATGCTATTACATTCAGAATTGCTTTAATGGTTGTTAAGTATATGAAATATATGGAGACCATTGAGTACTAAGATTGGAGTTCACAAATGTCAGAAACAAAGAAAAAAAGAACGAGAGAAGTTAAAGGCGACGATCCTTCAAAGTATGCTATTTACCTTGAAGATGTCTGCAAAACTTTTTCGGATGGCGTTCCAGCACTTTCCAATATAGACTTGAAAGTTAAACCAGGCGAATTTGTATTTATTGTAGGTGTTTCAGGAGCTGGAAAGTCTACACTTATCAAGCTTTTACTTCATGAATTAAAGGCTGATAGTGGCGTGGCTTATGTAAATGGATATAATTTAATGACACTAAAACACAATAAAATACCTAAGTTCAGACGTTCATTAGGTGTAGTGTTTCAGGATTTCAGACTTCTTAAGGACAGAAGCGTTTATGAGAATGTAGCTTTTGCTCAAAGAATTGTAGAGAAGTCAGAGAGAGAAATCAGACGAAATGTACCAAGTATGCTTTCTATAGTTGGACTTGCAGGTAAATATAAGGCTAAGCCTAAGCAGCTTGCAGGTGGTGAGCAGCAAAGAGTTGCATTAGCAAGAGCTTTGGTTAATCAGCCAAAACTTCTTCTTGCAGACGAGCCTACTGGTAATCTTGACCCATATAACACAGAAGAGATTATGAAGCTTCTTGATACAATAAATTCAAACGGAACTACAGTTGTTGTAGTAACTCACAATGATAAACTGGTTAATGATATGCGTAAGCGTGTAGTAACAATTAAACAGGGTACAATTGTAAGTGATGCTGAGGAAGGAGGATATGTTGATGAAGATTAGAACATTCCTTTATACCATTAAGCAGGGCATTATTGGCGTATTTAAAAACAAATGGTTTACAGTGGCAACAGTAGCTACTATTGCAGCGTGTCTTTTTGTATTTGGTATTTTCTTTGCATTGGCATTTAATGTGGAATATATTATTAAGACTGCTGAGGAGAATGTATCAGTAACAGTATTCTTTGATGAAGGTCTTTCACAGGAAAGAATTGATGAAATTGGTGAAATGATTGGAAGAAGAGCAGAAGTTACAAGATATGAATATATTTCAGCAGAAGAGGCATGGGAATCTTTCTCAGAACAGCTCGGTGAATATGCACAGGGCTTCTCAGAGAATCCTTTGGCTAATTCTTCTAACTATCAGATCTACCTTAAGGATGTATCCAAACAGGCTCAGCTTGTTCATTATCTTGAGGGTATTGAAGGCGTAAGAAAAATTAACAAATCAGATTTTACTGCTGATACTCTTTCGGGTATTAATTTGATTCTTATATATGTATTCTCTGGAATGATTATAGTTCTTTTTGCTGTAAGTATTTTCCTTATAAACAACACTGTAACAATGGGTATTTCAGTGCGTAAAGAAGAGATTACAATTATGAAATATGTAGGTGCAACAGACTTCTTTGTCAGAGCACCATTCGTATTCGAAGGAATGATTATTGGCGCTATTGGTTCAATAATTCCTATCGGAGCATTGTATTATTTATACCTTCTTGGATCGAAGTTTTTGGAAGAGGAGTTTGAAATATTATCTTTCCTAACATTCCTTCCACCAATGGAAATATTCAAATATTTGATTCCAGTTTCTGTTTTGATTGGCGTAGGAATCGGATTTTTAGGAAGTTTCTTTACTGTCCACAAACATTTGAAAGTATGATTTTGAGGAATTAATATGCATAAATCAATTAACAGGATGATAGCTTATATTCTGTTGCCTGTAATGGTAATTATTATTGCATTCTCAAATCCATTTCCGATGAGAGCGGTGGCTACTTCCAACGCGGGAAGTGAGAAGTCGGAAGAGGACAAAGAGAAAGAGGAACAGAAGAAAAAAGAAGCTTCAGCCATTGAACAGTCAATTAAAGAAAAAGAAGGCGAAATTGCCAATGCCAAAAAGGAAAAAGATGTTTTGGCAAAGGGAAAGTCTGATATTGAAAAGATCAAGAAAAGCCTTGAAAATAGTAAGGCTGATTTGTCTCAGTACGTAGCACAGCTTGATGGACAGGTAGAAGAAATAGAAGCTAATATTGAGAGCCTTAATCAGCAGATTGCAGATAAAGAGAGTCAGATTGAAGAGACTAAAGAAGAACTTGCTGCTGCTATAGTTGTCAGAGATGAACAGTATGAAGCAATGAAAAAAAGAGTTCAGTCTCTTTATGAACAAGGTGACAATTTCTATTTAGAGCTTATTCTTAATGCCAAGGGACTCGGCGATTTCTTAAATCAGATAGACTATATTGAAGATTTGTCTAAATATGATGATAGAATGTTTAAAAACTATTCAGAAACAGTAGATTATGTAACAGTATGCGAAGCTCAACTTGAAGCTGAAGAAGAAGTACTTCAGACAGCAAAGAATACTAAGGAAGAAGAGCAGAAGACTATTGAAGCTTTGATTTCTCAAAAAGAAACAGAGCTTGCATCTGTAGAGACAGAAATCGCTGATAAAGAAAGAGCTATTAGAGAACTCGAGGCTGAAATTGCTGAGCAGAATGCTACTATTTCAGAACTTGAAAGACTTGTAAAAGAACAGAAACAGAGTCTTATGACTATAAGAAATTATGATGGTGGTGCATTCTGTTGGCCAGCTCCATCATATACAAAGGTTTCATCAGAGTTCGGCAACAGAAATCATCCGGTTTTGGGTGTTAACTTGTTCCATAATGGTGTAGACCTTGCAGCTCCTGGAGGAAGCGATATTCTTGCTGCTTATGACGGAACTGTAGTTAGTGCTTCTTACACAGCTGCCATGGGTAATTATGTAATGATAGACCATGGTGATGGTTTGTATACAGTTTATATGCATGCTTCCAAATTGCTTGTATCACAAGGTCAGGAAGTCAGCAGAGGACAAAAAATAGCTCTCGTCGGAAGTACGGGAAGAAGTACAGGAAATCATCTTCATTTCAGCGTCAGACTTAATGGAGAGTATGTAAGCCCATGGAATTATATTCCACATCCATAGAAGGAATAGTAACAAAGACACAATATAGATAGATTTTTCAGTAAACAACATCTGATGGGAAATCGGAGATTGTTTTGGAGGTCATAATGGAAGAGAATATAGTAACAGAAAATACAGTTGAGACTAAGAAGAAAAAAGGCAAGGGAGTTAAGGGCTTTTTCAAAGGCTTGCTTATATTTGTTCTTGGAAGTACAACTGGAACTCTCATTACCTTACTTATAGTACTTATAGCAGGTCTTTTGATGTATTCGTTTAATCAGCAAAAGATGTCACAGATAGTAGGTACTAATGGTTTTATTGATGCAGAAGCAGCTACTAAACTTGATATTCTTGAAGACATGATAGAATATTATTATTACGAGGATGTAGATAGAGAAGATTTAAAGAATGGTCTTTATCAAGGCCTTATGACAAGTGTAGGAGATCCTTATACATGTTATTATACACCAGAAGAACTTAAGGATATGAATGCCGATTGGAATGGTAATTACGAAGGAGTCGGAGCTTATATTAAGCTTGATACTGAAGTAGGCTATCCAATGATGGAAAGCTTCATTGAAGGTGGTTCTGCAGGAGAATGCGAAGAGCTAACAGCAGGAGACTATATCATTGAGGTTGAAGGAGAAGATGTATATGGCCAGACACTTAATGAAGTAGTATCAAAGATTAAAGGACCAGAAGGCACTTTTGTTAATATTACAATGGAAGGTGCAAACGGAAGATATAAAATAGATCTCGAAAGAAGAAAGATTGAAACACCAACGGTTAAGGTTAATGATGAGGGCGATAATATCTGGAAGATTCAGGTTACTGAATTTGATAATATTACAATTTCTCAGTTTGATGACGCTCTTAAGCAGATTAAGGAAGCCGGAGCAGAAGGCCTTATTATTGATTTAAGAGGTAATCCTGGTGGTAATCTTAATGCAGTAGTTGATATGTGTAATAATATTCTTCCAGAAGGCGTAATTGTATATACCGAAGATAAGAATGGTAAGAGAGTAGATTATACTAGTGATGGAAAGAATGAACTTCAGATTCCTTTAGTTCTTCTTGTAGATGGTGGTTCAGCTTCAGCTTCAGAAATTATGGCTGGTGCAATTAAGGATTACAAAAAAGGAACATTAATTGGAACTACAACATTTGGTAAAGGTATTGTTCAAAGCGTTCTTCCTTTAGGTGATGGTTCAGCTATTAAGATTACAACAAGCAAGTACTATACACCTAATGGTAATAATATTCATAAGATTGGAATCGAGCCAGATATTGAGGTTAAGCTTGACGCAGAGAAGTATTTAGAGGACGGAACAGATAGTCAGCTTGAATATGCAGTAGACTATCTTAAGAAAGAAATTGGTAAATAAAATTATTGAAAAGAGGGTTGGCAACAGCCTTCTTTTTTTACCTGAAATAACGAGAAAAATAATCGAACAAATATTCGAAAATCATAGACAAAAAGTAGGCACTGTGATAGAATAGATACACTGCGATAAGACGGAAGACGTAGAAAAATCATAGGGAGAAAGCCATTTATGGAGTTTAAATTACATAGTGAATATAAACCGACGGGTGATCAACCAGAAGCAATAAAACAACTAGTAGATGGCTTTAAAAAGGGTAATCAGGTTCAGACACTTTTGGGTGTAACAGGATCGGGTAAGACATTTACCATGGCAAATGTTATAGCTGCACTTAATAAGCCGACCTTAGTAATTGCTCATAATAAAACCTTGGCTGGACAGCTTTATTCAGAGTTCAAGGAATTTTTCCCAGAGAATGCAGTAGAGTATTTTGTATCCTACTATGATTATTATCAGCCAGAAGCATATGTTCCTTCAACTGATACTTACATAGAGAAGGATTCATCAGTCAATGAAGAAATAGATAAATTGAGACTATCTGCTACGGCATCCCTTTCTGAAAGAAAAGATGTTATTGTAGTTGCTTCAGTATCCTGCATTTATGGTTTGGGTAGCCCTGAAGATTACGAGAGTATGATTCTTTCTATCAGACCGGGAATGAATGTGGATAGAGACGATATTATTGAAGCTCTCGTTAATATGCAGTATGAAAGAAATGATATGGATTTGACCAGAGGAACCTTCAGAGTAAGAGGAGATACTCTTGAAATATCAAGAGCTGAAGGAGGTAATGGAATAATCAGAGTGTCCTTCTGGGGTGATGAGATAGAAGAAGTTGCAGAGATGGATCCAGTAACTGGCAAAAAACAATCAGTACTTAGCCATGTTGCTATTTTCCCTGCTTCTCACTATGTTATTTCCAAGGAGAAGATTGATATTGCCTGCGAGAAACTTGAGAAGGAAATGAGAGAAAGAGTTGAATTTTTCAAGAGTGAAGAGAGATACGTAGAAGCTCAGAGAATTCTTGAAAGAACAACCTTTGATATAGAGATGCTTAAAGAAACAGGAATGTGTTCAGGTATCGAGAACTATGCGCCAGTATTATCAGGCTTAAAGCCAGGCGAACCACCACATTGCCTCATGGATTTCTTTAAGAATGATTTCCTCATGATTATAGATGAATCACATATTTCCATTCCTCAGATTGGAGGTATGTATGCTGGAGATAGAGCAAGAAAAACTACACTGGTTGATTTTGGTTTTAGACTTCCTTCAGCACTGGATAACAGACCTTTGGCATTTACGGAGTTTGAGGATAGAATAGATCAGCTTATGTGTGTTTCAGCAACTCCTTCGAAATATGAAGAAGAGCATGAGATGTTAAGAACTGAGCAGATTATCAGACCAACGGGCCTTTTAGATCCAGAGATTACTGTTAAACCAATAGAAGGTCAGATAGACGATTTGGTTGGCGAAATCAGAAAGGTTGTGGAATCAAAGAATAAGGTTCTTATCACAACTTTAACGAAGCGAATGGCTGAGGATTTGACTGATTATCTTAAGGAAGTTGGCATCAGGGTTAAATATCTTCATTCAGATATTGATACTCTTGAGAGAGCAGAGATTATCAGAGACATGAGACTTGATGTATTTGATGTTTTAGTAGGTATCAATTTGTTGAGAGAAGGTCTTGATATTCCTGAAATCAGTCTTGTTGCGATACTTGATGCGGACAAGGAAGGATTTCTTCGTTCTGCAACTTCTTTGATTCAGACAGTCGGACGTGCTGCGAGAAACTCGGAAGGTCGAGTAATTATGTATGCAGATAAGATTACTGATTCAATGAAGATTGCCATTGATGAAACTAACAGACGTAGAGAGATACAGATAAAATATAATGAGGAACATAATATTGTTCCAACTACTATCAAGAAAGCGGTAAGAGATGTTATCTCGATATCCAAGAAGGTTGCTGAGGCTGAAAGTACTTGGGAGACAGAGCCAGAGAGCATGACTCTTAAAGAGATTAATAAGCTTATAGAGTCTGTTGAGAACCAGATGAAGAAGGCTGCCGCAGATTTAGATTTCGAAAATGCTGCAATGTATAGAGATAAGATAGTAGAATTAAAAAAGATACGGACTCAGATAGAAGAATAAGAGGTTTTTATGGCACAGAAAATGTTACCCAAGGAAGAAGTTATAAGAATATCCGGGGCTAAAGAACATAACTTGAAAAATATAGATGTTGAGATTCCAAGAAACAAGTTTGTAGTTATTACTGGACTTTCAGGTTCTGGTAAATCTTCTCTTGCTTTCGATACTATTTATGCAGAAGGACAGAGAAGATATATGGAGTCTTTATCTTCGTATGCAAGACAGTTTCTTGGACAGATGGAGAAGCCTAATGTTGAATTTATTGAAGGACTTTCACCAGCGATTAGTATTGACCAGAAATCGACAAACAGAAATCCAAGATCAACTGTTGGAACAGTAACAGAAATATACGATTATTTCAGACTCTTGTATGCGAGAATTGGTATTCCTCACTGCCCTGATTGTGGTAAAGAAATAAGTCGACAGTCTGTAGATGAAATGGCAGACAGAATTATGTCTATGCCAGAAGGAACTAAGATTCAGGTCCTTTCTCCTGTTGTAAGAGGAAGAAAAGGTGAGCATGAAAAACTTCTTGCGCGTGCTTCAAAAAGTGGATATTTAAGAGTAAGAATTGATGGAAATATCTATGAATTAGATGAAGAAATCAAGCTTGATAAAAATATTAAACACAATATCGATGTTGTAATTGATAGACTTGTAATTAGAGAAGACGTTGTAAGCAGACTTACAGAATCAATCGAAAATGCTTTGAGTCTGTCAGAAGGATTACTTACTATTGCAGATTCAGAAGGTAATGAGATTCATTTCAGTCAGTCCTTCTCCTGCCCTGATTGTGGTACAAGCATTGAAGAAATTGAACCAAGAAGCTTCTCATTCAATAATCCGTTTGGTGCATGCCCTGTATGTGATGGACTTGGATTTAAGAGAGAATTTGATATTGATTTAATGATACCAGATAGAAATCTCTCTCTTTCAGAGGGTGCTATTCAGGTAATAGGCTGGAAGAGTAGTAACAAAGAAGGCTCTTTTGCTAACGGATTGTTACAGGCGCTTTCAAAACATTTTAAGTTTTCACTTGATACTCCATTTAATAAGCTTCCTCAGAAAATTCAGGACATTATCATTTATGGTACTAACGAGATGGTTGATGTTCACTATGAAAGTGAAAGAGGACGTGGAATATATCCTACAGTATTTGAAGGATTATTAGAGAATATTAAAACAAGATACAGACAGAGTCCTTTTGATAAGGCAAAACTTGAATATGAGAAATATATGACAGACACTGTCTGTGCTGAATGCCAGGGTAGAAGATTAAAGAAAACTTCTCTTTCGGTTACAGTTGGCAACAAAAATATATATGAGGTTACAAATCTTCCCTTTGGTATGTTAAAGGCTCATCTTGATGGACTTGAACTTACAGGAAATAGTGCTTTGGTAGGAAAACAGATTCTTAAAGAGATTGGCTCAAGAGTAGGATTCCTTATGGATGTAGGTTTAGGATATCTTACACTTGCAAGACCCACATCAACTCTTTCAGGTGGTGAAGCACAGCGTATAAGACTTGCAACACAGATTGGTTCTGGCCTTGTTGGCGTTACTTATATTCTTGATGAGCCAAGTATCGGTCTCCATCAAAGAGATAATGATAAGCTTTTGGCTTCATTAAGAAAGTTAAGAGATCTTGGTAATAATCTTATAGTTGTAGAGCATGATGAGGATACAATGCTTCAGGCTGACTATATCGTCGATATAGGACCTTTGGCAGGTGAAAAGGGTGGAGAAGTAATAGCCTGTGGTGATGCCAAAAAGATTATGGCCTGCAAGGAATCTATAACAGGTCAGTATTTAAGTGGCAAGAAATTTGTTCCAATTCCAGAAACAAGAAGAAAGCCAAAAGATTATCTTAAGGTTATAGGTGCTACGGAACATAATCTTAAGAATGTAGATGTAGATATTCCAATCGGTGTATTTACCTGTGTAACAGGTGTTTCAGGTTCAGGTAAGAGTTCACTAATAAATGAGATTCTCTTTAAGAGATTATCAAGAGATTTGAACAGGGCACAGTGTGTTCCTGGCAAGCATAAGGATATTGTCGGTGTTAAGAAACTTGATAAAGTTATTAATATTGATCAGTCTCCAATTGGAAGAACTCCTAAGTCGAATCCTGCGACATATACAGGTGTGTTTGATCAGATTAGAGATTTATTTGCTGAAACTAAAGATGCTAAAGCAAAGGGGTATAAGAAGGGCAGATTCTCCTTTAATGTTAAGGGAGGCAGATGTGAGGCGTGTGCAGGTGATGGTATTGTTAAAATCGAGATGCACTTCCTTCCTGATGTATATGTTCCTTGTGAAGTTTGTGGTGGTAATAAATATAATCGCGAAACTCTTGAGATTAGATATAAGGGTAAAAATATTTCGGATGTCCTTAATATGACAGTTGCAGAAGCTCTTGAGTTCTTTGATGCGATACCATCTATTAAGAAAAAGATTCAGACTCTTAATGATGTTGGACTTTCATATATCAGATTAGGCCAGCCTTCTACTCAGCTTTCTGGTGGTGAGGCACAGAGAATTAAATTAGCTACAGAGTTAAGTCGTACAGCGACAGGAAATACTATTTACATCTTAGACGAACCTACTACTGGTCTTCATTTCGCTGACGTTCATAAGCTTGTAGATATTCTTCAAAGACTTACGGATTCAGGCAATACCGTTATTGTTATTGAACATAATCTGGATGTAATTAAGAATGCCGATTACATTATTGATTTAGGCCCTGAAGGCGGTGACGCAGGCGGTACTATTATTGCAACCGGAACTCCGGAAGAGGTAGCTAAGAATAAGGATAGTTACACAGGTCTTTATATAGCTAAGATGATAGAAAAGAATCAACAGTTGATTAAACAGAAATAAATGTGCACTACACAAATATGTTTCGAAGGGTTAAATATTTCATATTTAATTCGATATATAATGTGTAGACAGGGAGGTCTCATCAAAAAGGTCTCCCTTTTTATGTGCATTTATCACTTTTATTTTGTTTATTTATAATATATAATCATTGTAGATTATTATGCGAAAAAGAGATTATAAACAGATAGAGAGGATGATACGTAAATGCAGAATGCGGATTTGGGAATTGATTTAGGTACAGCTTCAGTACTTGTTTACGTTAAAAATAAAGGCGTTGTATTAAAGGAGCCATCAGTAGTTGCATTTGATAAAGATACTAATAAGATTAGAGCAATTGGTGAAGAGGCTAGATTAATGATTGGTAGAACTCCAGGTACTATTCAGGCCATCAGACCACTTAGACACGGAGTTATTTCAAACTATACAGTAACAGAAAAGATGATGAAATATTTCATCCAGAAGGCAACAGGAAGAAGATTATTCTCTCGTAAGCCAAGAGTAGCTGTATGTGTACCATCAGGAGTTACTGAAGTTGAGAGAAAGGCTGTACTTGATGCTACATACCAGGCAGGTGCCCGTGATGTATCAATCATTGAAGAGCCTATAGCTGCAGCAATTGGTGCTGGTATTGATATTTCAAAGCCATGTGGAAATATGATTGTAGATATTGGTGGTGGTACAACAGATATCGCAGTTATTTCTCTTGGTGGAACAGTTGTTAGTGATTCTATTAAGATTGCTGGTGATGATTTTGATGAAGCAATTGCCAGATATATCAAGAAGAAACACAACTTATCAATCGGTGAAAGAACAGCTGAAGATATTAAGATTAAAATCGGAACTGCTTACAGACGTATGCAGGAAGATGAAATGGAAATAAAGGGATTAAACATTTTATCAGGTCTTCCAACAACAATTACTGTTACATCAACAGAAATGGAAGAAGCATTAAAAGAAACTACTACTCAGATTGTAGATGCTATTAAGTCAGTATTGGAAAAAACTCCACCTGAATTATCTGCAGATATAGCTGAAAGAGGTATTGTACTTACAGGTGGTGGCTCAATGTTAAGAGGTCTTGAGGATTTGATTGAAATAAAGACTGGCATTGAAACAAATACAGCTAATGAACCACTTACTTGTGTGGCAATTGGAACTGGTAAATTCGTTGAATACCTCGATACAAAATATTACGAAGTATAATAGGAGTTATTTATGCTGAAAGGTCTTTACACTGCCTATACTGGTATGTTAAATGAACAAAACAGAATGGATGTACTTTCCAATAACCTTGCGAATACCTCAACTGTAGGTTTTAAGAAGGAAGGCACTACATCACAGGGATTTGATAATGTATTAGCTTACAGAATCAAGGATCTTGATGGTACAGGCAGATGGAATGATGTCAATATTGGGATTGGAACCCCAGGTGTAAAGATTGGTGAGAATTATGTAGATTATTCTCAGGGCGCTTTCAGAGAAACTGGAAATACATTTGATGTTGCATTATCTGGAAAAGGATTTTTCAATATCGAATTTACCAATAAAGCAGGAGAAACATCAACTCTTTATACAAGAGATGGTAACTTCTCACTTACTAAAGAAGGATATCTTGTAACTAAGGATGGAGATTTTGTACTTGGTACAAATGCTGGTGGAGCGACCGCTCATATTCAGCTAAATCCTAATCTTCCAGCTTCAATAGATCAGGCAGGAAGAATCATGCAGAACAATCAGGTAGTTGCAAATATCAAGATTACAGATTTTGCGGATTATAATTATCTTGAGAGATATGGTGAGAATTTATTTGCACCTGTTGAAGGGGCAAGTGATATTGCACCAGATGTTAAGGTTGTAAGTGGTTACCTTGAACAGAGTAATGTTCAGACTGTAGAAGAGATGGTTAATCTCATCAGTATTACGAGACAGTATGAAGCTAATCAGAAGTTAATTCAGACATTCGATGGTTCTCTTGATATTGCGGTAAACAGAATTGGTAAAGTACAGTAGTTGGGAGGTTTAGATGGTTAGATCATTATGGACTGCAGCTTCCGGTATGATAGCTCAGCAGAATAACGTAGATACAATAGCAAATAACCTTGCAAATGTTAATACAACAGGATACAAGACAGAAGTAGCTGAATTCAAATCACTTTTATATCAGGATATTCAGTCAAAGACAACTTCTGGAAATGGTGAAACAAAGCCAGTATCTGCTCAGGTTGGTCTTGGTGTGAGAAACTCATCAGTAACATCAAGATTTACACAGGGAAACTTTTATGATTCAACAAACGATCTTGCTTTCGCTATAAGTGGAGATGGATTTTTTGCAATCAAAGGTCAGGATGGCAATACATACTATACAAGAAATGGTGATTTCCATCTTGCAACATATGGCAATGGTCTTGCTCTTACAACAAGTGATGGTAATCCAGTACTTGATTCTACAGGAAAAGCAATCGTACTTGGAAATGATATAGTATCGAGCAAACTTACAATCTCAGGAGATGGACAGCTTTGCTATCCAGATGCCACTAATAACCCAGCACCTATGGGCATTACGATTGGCTTATGGCAGTTTAATAATCCATCTGGACTTGAGAAAATTGGAGATAGTTCATATGCAGTGACTGCAGCTAGTGGCCCAGCGATGAATGAAAGTACAGTTCAGACACTTCCAAAGAGTGAACTCAGACAGGGATACCTTGAAGGTTCTAATGTTCAGGTAGTAGATGAGATGGTAAATATGATTGTTGCACAGAGAGCCTATGAACTTAATTCAAAAGCTATTCAGGCAACAGATGAGATGATGAGTCAGGCAAATCAGTTAAGAAGATAATAAACGGGTGATTGAATGGATATATCAGGTTTAAGCTCAATGTATTCACAATATACAGACGCAGTTAAATCTTCAGTAGATACAGAGGCCCTTAAGGGCAGAATTAACAATGCAGAAAATGCTACTGATGAAGAACTGATGAAGGTCTGTAAAGAATTTGAAGCTTATTTTGTTGAACAGGTTTACAAGGAAATGATTAATACAATTCCTCAGGAGAAAAATAGTACCTCTTCACTTGTGGACTATTTTAAGGATCAGACTGTTTCAGAAATAGCTAAGCAGACAACTGAAGGTGCTAATAGTATTGGACTTGCTCAGAGTCTCTATGAACAAATGAGGAGAAATTACGAGTAAGGAAATGGTTTTAAAAGGTTCAGTTGATACTTTTAAATATGTAAATGATACAAATCATTTTGGAATATTCTATTTGAATACTCCTGATGTTGAGGATGGAAGCATTGCCGTAACAGGCAATGTTTTTGGTCTCTCTGAAGGAGATTACATTGAAGTTACAGGAATAGAAATAGAACATCCTGTATACGGCAATCAGATTAAGATGAGTTCTTTTAGGGCAATTCAGCCCACGGATACCGATGCGATAATTAAATATTTAGCTTCAGGAGCCTTAAAGGGTGTTGGAAGCAAACTTGCTGCGAGAATCTTTGCTAAATTTGGCGAGGGTACTCTTGATATTCTTGAAAATGAGCCTGAAAGACTGGCTGAGGTAAAAGGAATAAGTGAGAATATGGCCAGAAATATGGCCATAGAATACCAGGAGAAGAAAAACATCAGGGATGCTATGATGTTTCTTCAGTCATACAATATTTCAAATAGTCTTGCGGCTAAAATCTTCGAAAAATACGAGGAGAAAATGTATGAGGTTGTAAGAGAACATCCATACAGAATAGCAGAGGATATTTATGGAGTAGGATTCAGAACTGTAGATGCTATTGCTAAAACTGGAGGCATTAAGGAAAATTCAACAGAAAGAGTTCAGGCTGGGATTCAGTATGCTTTGGTGATGGCGATGGAAGAAGGACATACATATCTTCCAAGAGAGATTCTTTTAGATAAGGCCTTTGAAGTATTAAGCGTCGATAAGGAACAAATAGAGGAAGAAATAGTTAATTTATGTACTTTTGGTAAGCTTACACAAAAGAAGCCTGATAAGGTGTTTTTGAAAGGTGTTTACTATGATGAAGCATATTGTGCTAGTAAATTGGCTGATTTGAAGAACGCATTTGTCGAAGTTGAAGAGACAGAAGAAGAAAGAGAAATGTTTGAAAGTGATCTTGCTGCGATTGAACAAAAGTATGCTTTCGAACTTGATGAATACCAGAAAAACGCTATTGAACAGGGTATTAATAATGGTATATTCCTTCTTACAGGTGGTCCTGGTACAGGAAAGACTACAATCATAAGAGCATTGATAGAGTTTTTCTATAATGCAGATTATGATGTTGTACTTGCGGCTCCGACAGGAAGAGCGGCTAAAAGAATGCAGGAAGCCACTGGATTTGAGGCAAAAACTCTTCATAGACTTCTTGAAGCGGGTCCTGTTTCAAATGACAGAGACAAGGATAGATTTAACAGAAATGAAGATAATATGTTAGAGGCCGATGTTTATATTGTTGATGAAATGTCTATGGTAGATGTGTTTTTGTTTACAGCATTTCTTAAGGCGATTCCGGTTGGTTCAAGGGTAATACTTGTAGGCGATATGAATCAGCTTCCAAGTGTTGGACCTGGAAATATATTTAAGGATTTGTTAGAAAGCAAGTTATTTGCTTCTTCTACTCTTGAAAAAATCCATAGACAAAGTGAGGGAAGTCAGATAATTGTTAATGCTCATATGGTAAACAAGGGTTTGGTGCCTCCACTTGATAAAAATGCGGAGAATAAGGATTTCTTTTTCCTTGAAAGAAATGATAGAAGAATCTTAACGAAGGATGTTGTAGAACTTCTAAAAAATAGAATTCCAAAGAAATTTGAAACCACGCCTTATGAGATTCAGGTGCTTACCCCAAGTAGAAAAGGTGAACTTGGAGTAGAGGCTTTGAATAAGGTGATGCAGGAGAATCTCAATCCAAAGGATGTTAGCAAGAAAGAGCTTACGTTTGGAGATACGATTTTTAGGACGGGCGACAAGGTAATGCAGATAAAGAATAATTACGATATTCCCTGGGTTGTTCGTGGCAAAAACGGAATAGAGGTTGAAGAAGGAACTGGAATTTACAATGGCGATATGGGAAGAGTCAAGGAGGTCAACAATTTCGAAAAAAGTATTGTGGTGGAATTTGATGAAAAGAAGGAAATCACTTATACGAGGGAGGAAATGGAGGAACTGGATTTGGCTTATGTTACTACGATACATAAGGCTCAGGGTAGTGAGTATCCTGCGATTATTATTCCTATTCTTGATACTCCAAGACAACTTCTTACGAGAAATCTATTGTATACAGCCATAACCAGAGCTACTAAGTGCGTGATGATTCTTGGAAGTAGCGAAAAGGTTGAAGAAATGGTTAAGAATGATAATGAAAGGAAAAGATATACAGATTTTCTTCAAAGATTAAATGAGGTATTGAATATTTGATAGAAAAATTACTCTTTCCTGCAAGGTGCCCAATATGTGATGGGGTGCTGTCGGGTGGACTAAAAATATGCACGGAATGCAGAGTAGTTCCACGAAAAGTGAGTGGAGCAAGATGTATGAAATGCAGTAAACATATAGAAGATTCAAATGAACAATTTTGCTATGACTGCAGACAACATCCTAAAGCATTTAGAAGTGGAATAGCTCTCTATGAGTATGACAGCGTAAGAGAATCAATAGAAGCCTATAAAAATGAGGGCAGGTGCGAATATGCAAAATTTTACGCTTCTGAAATTGTTAAAAATTTAGGGAATAAAATAGCATTGTTTGAGGCGGATGCATTAATACCAATTCCACTCCATAAAAACAAGCTAAAAAAACGTGGATATAATCAGGCGAGTATTCTTGCAAAGGAAATATCAGCACTGATAAATGTGCCTGTCAGAGAGGATGTTCTAGAAAGAACAAAAAACACGAAAGATCAGAAGAAACAAGGCTTTTTGATGCGTCAAAATAATGTTCAAGGGACTTTTCATTTAGTGCAAAATGATGTAAAATTGAAGACAATAATATTGGTTGATGATGTCTATACAACAGGCGCTACAATTGATGAAGCGACCAGGACTCTTTTGTCTGGGGGGACAGAGAGAGTGTTCTTTATTACACTGGCTATAGGTATCGGAAAATCTTAATTGGAGGGTGTTATTATGGAAATAAAAAACTGTAAAAGATGTAATAGAATTTTCAACTATGTTGCGGGCAAAATGATATGTCCTAAATGCAAAGAAGAAATGGAAGCACAGTTCCAGGATGTTAAGGATTATATGAGCGAACACAAGGAAGCTGGTATTAATGAGATATCTGAAAACTGTGGAGTAACAAATAATCAGATTCGACAGTGGATTCGTGAGGAAAGACTTACATTTGGAGATGATTCACCGATAGGAATTGACTGTGAAGGATGTGGAGCAATTATTAAAAGCGGAAGATTTTGCCCTAAGTGTAAAACTGATCTTACAAGAGGATTGCTCGACGCAACAAGAAAAGAAGAACCTGCAGAGGATTATAGTATTAAAAAGACTCAGACTGCAAAGATGAGGTTCCTGGAAAAATAGAGGCAACAATGATAAACGAAGACGGAAAGAAGAAGGTCCGTCTGATGACGAAGATTGCAATCTATGAGAAGAACGAAGGAAGCAAGAATGAAAAGGTGTCTGAATATTTCAGGTCAGACTATATTGCTTTAAAGATTATTAGTTCTATCGTTAGCGTGACAATAGTATTTGGAATTATTGTTGGATTGTATGTTCTTTGTAATTCAGAGGATTTGATGATGAAATTCTATCAGATGGATACGCTGATGGAGATGGCCAAGAAACTGATATATTACTATATCGGTTTTGTTGTTGCGTATATCGTTATTATAATAATAGCATTTTTTGTTAAATATAATGGTGCGGTTAAGTATAAGAGAATATTCTCGAAGAACCTAAAGAAACTGTTAGTGAGAGATGCGGATGATGAGGATGATATAGACGATGAAACAGATTATGAATAAGTTGAGGGAGATAAGACTTCAGGTTGCCAATTTTATGAGCAAATTTGATGCTTATCTTGTTCCTTTAGGAAAATTTATATTGGCGATGGTAGCATTTTGCGTTATCAATTCCAAATTTGGATTTATGGGAAAAGCAGCTAAGTTTCCAATTGCGTTGATACTTGCTTTGTTCTGCTCATTTATGCCAATGAACATGATAGTAATAATCGGTGCTTTGCTGACCTTGCTACATGCGTATGCATTGTCTATGGAATGTGCAATAGTATTGTTTGTTGTATATGTAATTATGTTCCTTTTGTATTTCAGATTTTCACCAAAGGATACAATAGCAGCAGTATTAACACCAATTTGTTTTGCATTTAAGATTCCATATGTAATTCCTATGTCATGCGGTTTGATTGGAACACCTGCTAGTGCAGTGTCTGTAGCTTGTGGTACTGTTATTTATTTCGTTCTTGGAACATTAATCAGAGCAAAAGATGCATTCACTGAAGCTGGTTCGGATGATATTGTTGATAATCTTAAAGCAATTCTTGAAGCACTTCTTAAGAACAGAGAAATGATGGTATGTGCTGCAGCGTTTGGATGCACAGTACTGATTGTATATATTGTCAGAAGAATGTCTATCAAGTATTCATGGACTATTGCCATGATAGTTGGTGCTCTCTCTAATATGTTTATTATTCTCATTGGAGATGTAATATATAACACACAAATTTCAATTGTAGGCCTTATATTTGGAACAATATTAGCTTGCATAGTTGTTAAAATAATCCAGTTCTTAGTATTTGATGTTGATTATTCACGAACAGAGAAAGTACAGTTTGAGGACGATGATTATTATTACTACGTTAAGGCGGTTCCTAAGATTAGAGCACGTGGTGAGAAAAAATCCGAATCTTCAAAGAATCATAAGAGAGTAAGAAGAGTTGAAGAGGATGAAGATGACGATGAAGAGGAAGTAAATGAGACTTCAGTCAGAGAGAAACAGTCTGATAATCGACCTTCGGAAAAGAGAGTAAGAAGAGCGGTTGAAGAATCTTCTGAGAAAGAAACAGTTGAAGAAAGAAGACCAAGAAGACAGATTTCTTCAGAGGCAGTGCCTGAAAGAAAAAGGGTGGCAGAAGAAGAGAGAGTATTAAAGGAAAATACTGAAAGACCGGTAAGAATGGCTAGAGAGAATCAAAGAGCAGTTTCAATGCCACAGGAAGAAATTGTATCAGAGATTGTAGAGCCAGAAGTAGTGAGAAAGCCTGAGAGAACTCAAAGAAGCAGAACTGAGGATGAACAGAGACTGGCAGCGGATATGGCGCAAAGAAGAGCCAGAAGAGAAAGCCAGGCTAGAAATTCAGAAGAACGTCAGGCAGAGATTAACAGAAGAAGAGAAGAACAAAGAAGAGAACTTCGTGAAGCGCAGGCAAGAAGAATGCAGGAGAGAAGTTCTGAAATAGTTCAGACAGAAAATGATGATCTTGGTATGAGCAGAAGAGCGGCATACCAGAGAAGAAAGATGGAAGAAAGAGAAAGATAAGTAACAGGTACAAGGGATGGTTGAAAGAGTTCTTAATTTCATAAGTAAATATCTTACAGCGTTCAGATTGCCAAGAGTCAGCATCCTGGATATTTTAGAAATGATAATCCTTGCATTTCTTTTATATCAGGCAATGAAATGGATTAAAAATACTAGAGCATGGGCAGTTGTAAAAGGCCTTGTTGTAATTCTTGTATTTATGGCAGTAGCCGAAATCCTTGATATGACTACAATCATTTGGATAGGAAAGAGCCTTCTTTCGTTGGGCGCTGTTGCAATTATCGTAGCCCTCCAGCCTGAAATCAGAAGACTTATCGAGGATTTGGGAAAGACAAATCTTTTGAATAACATTTTACGTCTGGGAGAACGTCAGTATGATGGACGATTTTCAGACAAAACTATGAACGAAATTATTTCGGCTAGTTACGAAATGGGAAGAGCAAGAACAGGTGCTCTTATTGTACTTGAAAATGAATCTTCATTAGAGGAGTTTGAAAGAACTGGAATTAAAGTTGATGGTATTGTTTCAAGCCAGCTTCTTGTAAATATTTTTGAACATAATACACCGCTTCATGATGGTGCAGTAATTGTACGTGGTGACAGAGTTCAGTCTGCTACATGTTACCTTCCACTTTCTGATAACAGGTCTTTAAGTAAAGAGCTTGGAACTAGACATAGAGCAGGTATAGGTATTTCAGAAGTTACAGATGCAACTGTAATTATTGTTTCAGAGGAAACAGGAAAAGTTAGTGTTGCTCAGAATGGTGAATTATTTAGAAGTCTTGATGTTAGTGGTTTGAGAAAGAAATTGGAATTCTCTCAGAATAAGAAAGAACCTGTTAACAAAAAATCGAATAAAAAGAAAAACAAGGAGGTAACCGATGAAACAAAAGGGAATGAAAAACCTTGATTTAAAAGTCCTTGCAGTCCTCCTTTCCATTGTAATATGGATAATAGTTGTTAATATTGATGATCCAGTAAAGAATATACAGTTTAATGATGTTCCAATTCAGTTTATAAACACAAATGTCTTAACCGAGAAAAATGAAGTTTATGAGGTTTTAGATGGAACAGATACTGTAGATGTAGTGGTCAGTGGACGAAGATCGGTTATTGAGGATTTATCCAAGGAAAATATAAGTGTAGTGGCTGATTTACAAAAGCTTACAGATCAGGGAGAAGTACCATTAAAGGTCACATCAAACAAACATTCAAATGAAATTGATGGAATGAAAACTCTCGCAGAAAATGTAAGTGTTAATATCGAAGAGCTTAAGAAGATTCAGAAGGTTATAAGAATAGAGACTGAAGGAAGACCAGCAGAAGGTTATATCATAGGCGATTGTTCTTTGAATCTTAACCAGGTTTATATTGAGGGGCCAAGCTCTGTTGTTGATACTATTTATTCTGCCAAGGTAAAGATTGATGTAAGTGGAGCTTCTGATAATATGTCAGCATCGGCGCCTATCGTCCTTTATAGTTCGAATGGTGAGGTTGTTGATACAACAAGATTATCTCTTAATATTAATTCAGTAAGTGTTAATCAGGAAATTCTTTATACAAAGAAAGTTAGCATTTCATGCATTCCGAATGGAACTCCTGCAGAAGGATATAAAGCTACAGGAAGAACTGATATAAGCCCTGAGTTTATTGAGATAGCTGGTAGAAAGAGCGTGATTGATTCAATTAATCAGGTTACAATACCTTCTTCAGTAATCAATATATCAGATCAAAAGAGCGCATATAAGACCAGCGTTGACATAGAGAATTATCTTCCTAAGGGAGTTGAACTTTCTTCAGGTGATTCAACAAATATGGTTAGCGTAATCGTATATATAGAGAAGGAGATTGAAGAATCAGTAGAGGTTTCTCTTAATAAGATTTCCATTAATAATCTTCCAGAAGGATTTAAGGCGGAAATTGTAGAAGGGAATGACAAAGTATCTGATGGAAAAATATCGATAAGTGTTATTGGTCTTTCGGAGGATCTTGATGATCTTACTGCTTCGGATATTACATTGAGCGTGAATATTGAAGACTATTTGAAGGACAATAATCTCTCTGTTTTAAGAGAGGGAACAATCACTATTCCACTAGATGTTTTACTTCCTTCAGGAGTGAAGAACAAAGAGGAAATAAAGCTTAGACTGAAGATAAGTGCAACTTGAGTTTTATAGCAAAATATGGTAAAATTTATTAATTAAATGGGTGTTACACGGGGGTGGACAAATGGTTAGTAAGACTGTAGCAATCAAGAATCCTACAGGGTTACATTTACGACCGGCAGGCAATCTTTGCAAAGAGGCTGTAAAGTACAAATGTAGAGTTACTTTCAATTACAGAAATAATGTAACCAATGCCAAAAGTGTTTTGAGTGTATTGGCTGCATGTGTTAAAGAGGGCGATGAAGTCGAATTGTGCTGTGAAGGCGATGATGAAAATGAAGCTCTCGCTAATATTTCAGCTTTGATTGAATCAGGACTTGGAGAATAAGTTCGGTTTGAGACTGAAATGAATTAAATAATTGAGAAAATAATAAAAAGCAGGATTTAAATCCTGCTT
>JAKSSD010000079.1 GCA_024403275.1 Lachnospiraceae bacterium | reverse complement strand
TTAAAAACCTTGTTACACGATAGTAACAAGGTTCATAATAATTATTTCTTTCTTCTAAAAATCTCTATTATAAGATATACACCCATAATAAAGGCTGCCACAAATCCAAAGAATCCAATTGCTGGAATTTCAAGAATCTTTGGCTGCATATCTGTCATGCATATAAGACTTGAACTAAGAAGAATCGCTGCAGTAATAATGCATACAATGACATCTCCTACGATTTTTTCAAATCTTTTAATTATTGCTTCATAGCCTTCAATCTCTACATTAAGCTTAGTGTTGCCCTTAATAATAGTCTTCATGGTATCAGCTGCCAGCGATGGAATCACAAGCATTTTCTTTGCTGAATCATAAATACTCGTTGTATTATAGGCCAATTCCTTTTTTAGATCGAAGCCCTCTATAAATTCATCAACTACTCTGCTGGTAAATAGTTCAACCATATTAACATCTACATTAAGTTTAGCTATTACACCTTCAATAGTAATAAGACCGCGAACTAGCATTGAAAAGCCTTCTGGCAAAGCAATTCCGTGTTTGGTAGCAAGTGCTATTATATCATCAAGCAAAGCACCTATATCTAATTCTTCAATGCTTGAAGAACAGTATTTATCCATTATCTCATCTATATCTGAGAATAGTTTGGAGTGATTGATTTCTCCTTTAATTTTGCCAAAAGATAAAACTGCACTCTTCATAAGATTAACATCTTTACGACTTACAGCATTTACCGCTGTACGAATAATGCCAGCTTCTTTCTTTGACAATCGGCCTACCATTCCCATATCAAGCCATACAATCTGGCCTTCATTAATAAGAATGTTGCCCTGATGAGGATCTGCATGGAATAGTCCATCATCAATAACCTGCTTCATATAATTAGTAACCAGCTTAACAGCTATTTCCTTACGATCATAACCATTTTCCTCCAGCTTCTCAAGGTTACCAATAGAGAATCCCTTAACGTAGCTCATGGTCATAATTCTCTGAGTTGTTAGTTCCTTCTCAATAATAGGACAGGTTACGTATTTAATGTCCTTCATGTTTTCGTAGAATTCCAAAGTGTTATTAGCTTCGATTCTAAAATCAAGCTCATCCTTTGATACTTCCTCCAATTCATGAAGCACCATATTAAAATCAATTGTATTGTTAACAGGTGCAAGCTTTAACATAGTTGCAGCTTTTGACAAAAGAGCAAAATCCTTCATCATCATATCTGCTACGTATGGTCTTTGAACCTTTACAACTACTTTTCTTCCATCAAGAAGTGTCGCAGAATGAACCTGTCCAATAGAAGCTGAACCAAGTGGTTTCTCATCAATACTTGCAAATACTTCTTCTATCTTCTTACCAAGTTCTGTTTCAATCTCTTCCTTGATTGTCTCAATACTTAAAGGCTTAACATCGGCTCTTAAAAGTTCTAACTGCTCACAATATTCTTTAGGAAGTACATCAGTACGAGAAGACATAATCTGTCCTATCTTTATGAATGTAGGACCTAAATCTTCTATAATACTTCTTAAATTCTCTGGTGTAAGGCCATTCTTAACTATTTTATGTTTCTTAATAACAGAAAGAATTTCTTCTAATCTTCGCGATTCATCAAATAATTCTCTTGGAATCTTCTTAAGATTCATTCTCTCAGACATCATAGCTTCACCTCCTTACTTGTTTCAAGGGTGATTTCTATACCCTTAACAGTGGAAGTCTCATCTGTTTCCTTCGCATCAAGTCTGTCTTTATTGCCATTCCATCTGAGTTCTTCATTCTCTACATGACCAACGCCTAGAACTTCACTTCCTCTTCGAAGCAAATCCTTGATTTCTTCATTTTGAGAATCAATGGTTCCAAGACCTGCAATTATCAAATCTTTCGAAATTTCTTTAATGCCCTTCACTTATTTCTCATCTTCTTTCTTTTCTAATAATACTTTTCGTATTACCATTAATATTTTTCAATGAGTCTATTACTTAAGCTGTCTATTGTTTTTATTATAATAAAATTATCAGTATTTAGATAGTAGATTATCAATAAATTGTTTAGCTAATCTTGCTGATCTTCCACCTCTTTCAAGAGCGAATCTTTCTGCTAATAAATCAAGTTCCTTCTCTTCCATTGTGATGCCCTTTTCAGCAGCAATATGATGAACAATATTTAAGAAGGTAGCCTTGTTTGGCTTGCTAAATGTAATATGTACGCCAAAACGCTCAGATAATGATACAAGTTCCTGCATAGTATCATTTCTATGAATGTCATCGCCCTCTCTGTCAGAAAAGCTTTCCTTGATGATATGTCTTCTGTTACTTGTTGCATAGATTACAACATTATCAGATTTAGCTGTAACAGAACCTTCAAGCACTGCTTTAAGTGCATTGAAATTATCATCATCCTTAAGGAAGGATAAATCATCGATAAATAAAATGAATTTAAGAGGATTAGATGATAACTCATTTAAGATTTTCTGAATTGATCTTAACTGGTCCTTACGTACCTCAATAATTCTTAAGCCATCTTCAAAGAATTCATTAGCAACCGCCTTAACTGATGAAGACTTACCTGTACCTGCATCACCTGTAAGCAGGAGATTAGCTGCTGGCTTCTCACTAAGAAGTGCCTTAGTATTCTCTATGATTATATTTCTCTCATATTCATAATCTATAAGTTCTCTAAGGTTAGTCTTATCAGGATTCTGTACAGGAACGATATTTCCATCCTCTGATACATAAAACATTCTGTTTCTGGCATATATACCATAGCCAAACTTACCAATATTTTCGACTCTGTGAATATACTTAGCTGTCACATCATATTCTGTAGTATCAAATCTAGGTAAATATCCCATAAAACCAAGATCCTCTGTAAGAGTTTCAGGTGTTAAATCTGATACCATCTGTAAAGTCTTAAGCTCAGCTCTTAAGGCCTCTTCAAGATATGCTGGTACTTTCTCTCCTTTCCCAACTGTCTTAACGTAAACATTCTCACTATTACCAGTGATTTCACGAACATATTCGCTTATATTGCCACCATTGGCATTATATAGTTTTGCAACAAAATCTGCGTATGAACTAACATCATTCTTGTCTAAAAATGCAAGAAGACCAGCTATTACCTGGTCCTCTAACATTTCTCTGAATATTGTAAGTGTCAACAGACCTGTTTTTAATTCACTTAACTTATTCATTTAGTTTAATATAGCTCCTTCTGCACCACCTGATACAAGTGCTGCATATCTCTTAAGGTATCCTGAAAGTTCTTTCTTCTTAGGAACGAAATTCTTCATTCTCTCATCTAAGACTGCCTGATCTACCTTTAACTCTAACTTGTTCTCTGGAATGTTAATGCTGATTATATCACCATTTTCAACTACACCAATAAGTCCGCCTGAAGCAGCCTCTGGAGTAACATGTCCAATACATGCTCCACGTGTAGCACCTGAGAATCTACCATCTGTGATTAATGCTACTGAGTTACCAAGTCCCATACCCATAATAGCTGATGTAGGATTAAGCATTTCTCTCATACCAGGGCCACCCTTAGGTCCTTCGTATCTGATAACTACTACATCGCCTGCCTTGATTTCGCCGGCATTGATAGCAGCCTGTGCATCCTCTTCACAATCATAAACCTTTGCTGGGCCTTCATGTACAAGCATTTCTGGTAATACAGCAGAACGCTTAACAACACTACCTCTTTCTGCAAGGTTTCCTTTAAGTACTGCGATTCCACCTGTCTCACTGTATGGATTATCGATTGGTCTGATAACCTCTGGATTAGTATTAACACAGTTAGCGATATTTTCACCAACAGTCTTACCTGTTGCAGTAATACAGTCTGTTTCAAGAAGTCCCTTCTTGTTAAGTTCATTCATAACTGCATATACACCGCCTGCCTCGTTAAGGTCTTCCATAAATGTTGGACCTGCTGGTGCAAGATGGCAAAGGTTAGGTGTTACTGCTGAAATGCTGTTAGCTATATCAAGATTAATTTCAATACCACATTCATGAGCGATTGCTGGTAAATGAAGCATACTATTTGTAGAACAACCAAGTGCCATATCTACAGTTAATGCATTCTTAAATGCCTTCTCTGTCATAATATCGCGTGGCTTAATATCCTTCTTAATTAATTCCATTACAGCCATACCTGCATGCTTTGCAAGTTCAATTCTCTGAGAATAAACTGCAGGAATTGTACCATTACCCTTAAGTCCCATACCAAGAACCTCTGTAAGGCAGTTCATTGAGTTAGCTGTATACATACCTGAACATGATCCACATGTAGGACATGTCTTACATTCAAATTCAAGTAATTTTTCATCATCAATCTTGCCTGCATTGTATGAACCTACTGCCTCAAACATACTTGAGAGAGATGTCTTCTTTCCGCCTACTCTTCCGGCAAGCATTGGGCCACCTGATACAAATACAGTTGGAATATTAAGTCTTGCTGCAGCCATTAAAAGACCTGGTACATTCTTATCACAGTTTGGTACACATACAAGTGCGTCAAAACCATGTGCAAGTGCCATAGCCTCTGTTGAGTCCGCAATAAGATCTCTTGTTACAAGTGAATATTTCATTCCTGTATGTCCCATTGCAATACCATCACAAACTGCGATAGCCGGGAATACGATTGGAGTACCGCCTGCCATAGCTACACCAAGCTTAACAGCGTCTACAATCTTGTCTATATTCATATGTCCTGGAACGATTTCGTTATATGAGCTAACGATACCAACCATAGGACGTTTCATTTCTTCTTCTGTAAGACCAAGTGCATGGTAAAGAGATCTGTGAGGTGCATTCTGTACGCCATTTACTACATCTTCTTTTTTCATTTGGTATTTCCTTTCTTTTTAAAAACTTGGGAGCGCACTAGCACCCCCAAGCATCTGAAACTTATTAAGTATAAATTTAGTTATTGATGAGCTTGTCTTCGTCTGACCAGCTGTAAAGCTTACGAATATCAGCACCAACGATTTCTGATGGATGTTCAGAAGCTAACTTACGCATAGCGTTGAAATGAACCTGTGCACCAGCATCTGACATATCAAGTAAGAAGTCTTTTGCAAATGTACCATCCTGGATGTTTGATAATATCTGCTTCATAGCCTTCTTTGTATCTTCTGTAATGATCTTTGGTCCTGTGATGTAATCACCGTACTCAGCTGTGTTAGAGATAGAATATCTCATTCCTGCGAAACCTGACTGGTAGATAAGGTCTACGATAAGCTTCATCTCATGGATACACTCAAAGTATGCATTTCTTGGATCATAACCAGCTTCAACAAGTGTTTCAAAACCAGCCTGCATAAGTGCACATACACCACCACAAAGAAC
>JAKSSD010000078.1 GCA_024403275.1 Lachnospiraceae bacterium | reverse complement strand
TAGTCTGTTTCCTTTCATAATCATATTTTCTTAATAAAATCCATATTTTCAAGATTCTTCATATATACGGACAAACGCTCGTAAACTGGTTTGGCTTCATCTCCAAAATGTTCCTCTACAAGCTTTCCGATGGCTACTACATCTCTTTGCCCATCTACCTGATTCCATACAAAGCTCCCGAATTTTTCAAGGTGAACCTGACTGACTTTAGGTTTCTTAAGAAGAGTCTGGGCTATTTTATTAAAAAGGCCCTTATTTTCTACAAATATCGTAACCTGTCCTTCGGCATCACTCTCGAATTTATATTCAGAATTCTTTTCAAATACGTTTTCAAGATAATTTTTACTCTGCTTTTTCATTTGCATTCTTAGCCTTTTTTATGGATACCATTACAACTGCTGCTACCATTACAACAAGTAAAATTGTACCACCAATCATACCTGTATTAACAAATCCAGACAAATCAATGAATTTATCAACACCTACTACGGCAAGAACTGCAAGAAGTATGCCCACCAAACCTTCGCCGGCAATCATACCTGAACAGAAGAGAATTCCATTATCTGAATCACTTGAAGCAGATTTATTTTTCTTATCCATAATCAATCTGATAAGACCACCAACCATAATTGTTGAGCTTAATTCAAGTGGAAGATATAAACCGATAGCTACAGGAAGAGCTGGAATACCAAGAACTTCCACTGCTACTGCGATAAACACACCTATGAAAATCAACATCCATGGAAGATTTCCATCCATAATACCTTCAACAATAATCTTCATAAGTCCAGCCTGTGGAGCTGCAAGTTCTTTTGAACCAAATCCCCAGGCATTATCAAGAAGAATCATTACTGCACCAATTGAAAGAGCTGCAATAACAGAACCAATTATTTCACCAATCTGCTGCTTTTTAGGTGTAGCACCTACAATATATCCAGTCTTAAGATCCTGTGATGTATCCCCTGCCATAGCAGCAACGATACAAATAATAGTACCTATTGCTATAGCACCCTGCATACCATGAGCACCTGTATCACCTGTAAGCTTAAGAGCTGTTGTAGCAACTAAAAGAGTTGCGATTGCCATACCGGATACTGGATTGTTACTACTACCTACAAGACCTACCATTCTTGATGACACTGCACCAAAGAAGAAACCGAATACTATAATGATAACAGCTCCAAGGAATCCAACTGGAACGATTGGAAGAAGCCACATCATTAAAGCTATAACTGCTACTGCAATAAGAACAAACTTCATATTAAGTTCCTGTGAAGTTCTGTCTACTCCTGCTTTACCAGCATTCTTTAATCCCTTCATTGAACCTATGAATGTTTTGAAAATCAAAGGTAATGTCTTAATAAGACTTATAATACCTGCAGCTGCTACTGCACCAGCTCCAATGTATCTAATGTAATTAGACCAGATAGCTGAAGCACCGCCCTCTGCATACAATTCTGCTACTGTTACTGTACTTGGGAAAAGAATTGTATTTTCACCAAAAAGACTGATAGCTGGCATAAGAACAAACCAACCGATTATACCACCAGCAAACATATAAGCTGATATTTTAGCGCCACATATATAGCCAACACCAATAAGAGCTGGATATACTTCACCGCTAAGTTCTGTCTTAAGTGCCTTAAATGGTACTGTTATAACTCCACCTGCAACTTTAAGACCATCTACTATAAATTTAATGAGTGCTGCAAAACCCATACCAATAAATACTGATTTTGCTGAAGCACCACCCTTTTCACCTGCAAGAAGAACCTCTGCACAAGCTGTTCCTTCTGGATATGGGAGTACTCCATGTTCCTGAACAATAAGCGCATTACGAAGTGGAATCATAAATAATACACCGAGCAATCCACCAATTAAAGCAATAACGAATACTGTTAACATTCCAGGCTTATCCATTACTCCTTCTTTAGCCCAAAGGAAAAGTGCTGGCATTGTAAAAATAGCACCTGCTGCCAGTGACTCACCTGCTGAACCAATGGTCTGAACCATATTGTTCTCTAGGATTGATTCCTTACGAAGAATCTTTCTAATAATTCCCATTGATATAACTGCCGCTGGAATTGAAGCAGAAACTGTCATACCTACTCTTAGTCCAAGATACGCATTTGCCGCACCAAATACTACAGCTAAAAGTACACCGAGAATAATAGACGTAACCGTAAACTCGGGAGTTATCTTATCCGCTGGAATATAAGGCTTGAATTCTTTGTTTTCCATATAACCTCCAATGATTGCTTTTTACCTGCTACTGCACGCCTATTTATTGTACCATAAATCCACTATTTTTGCGCTCTTTATTGTAGATAAACTCTTACAATTTCTTAATTTTTCTCGGAAGTAAAAGCAATCTGGATGTACGTAATTTATATTCTTTATATGCTGCTCTTCTAGAAAGCTGTCTTTTCTCCATTAAAGGTATTGATACAATGTTAAATAGTATAAATACTGACAAAGCGCCAATTCCATAGAACCAATGTTTAATATCATATGGAAGCATTACAAGATATACTCCCAACCAAAATGATATTTCACCTAAATAGTTAGGATGTCTTGAATATTTCCAAAGACCTACCTCACATACCTCACCCTTTTGACTATTATTTAAGAAGTGATGCATCTGTTTATCTGCAAATAACTCCATTGCTATTCCAAATACCATTACTAATATTCCTGGTATCGAAATAATTCCTATTTGCGTATTTGATATGGCAAACAAAGGGAGCATTCCTGCAAATACTACCAAAGTCGGCATATAATGAATTCCAAAGAAATTAACTACTGGCCATAAAAGCTTAGGTGTTTCATTTCTAAATTTCTTATATCTCCAGTCTTCATAGGAAAAATCTGTAAATACTGTAATCCAGTTAATAGTCAAACGTATTGACCAAATAAGAAATACTATCATAAAGACTATTTGCATTACATTAAATTTACCACCAGCAGCAAAAATCCAAATAATCATTATCATTGGAGCCACTGACCAATAGGCATCATATACACTTGAATTACGAAAAATAACTGAAAATACAAAAACTACCACTGTTGCAACTGAATCAAATACGAATAATTTAAGCATCGTATCCGTCAAAAACAAGCAAGGTACATAGCCTATTCCAAATGAAACTACATATATTACTAATATAATTATTAAGTCGCGAATTTTCTTATTTTTCATTTGCCTTTTCCTTAATTCCTAATTCTATGTCTTCCTTTACTGGTTCTGAGTCCTTATTTTGTCTTAAATCAATCTTTAGTCAAAACCTTCTTATGATACCCTTTCACATTGCAATATTGCACGATCCGTAATACCAAGTTTTTCTGCAAGAGCTGCTTGTGTAAACCCTTGAAAATCAAGGCTCTCAACCTATAGTTGAGTATATTCTATCCCCTTCACACGCACTAGTAATCGCATTATTTATTTTTTCTTGCATTATTTAAAAGGCTCAGAAGACCTTTCTCTTTAATAATCGCAATTCCCTGGCCTTCATCACCAAGTACAATAAGATTATCCCCTGGGTGTATATCAAATATTTTTCGCGCTTTAGCTGGAATAACAATCTGCCCTTTATCGCCAACTTTAACCATTCCAAAAATATACTTTCCTTTTGGAGGTATCCCAAGCCCAAGATTATCCTGTTCGTCTTTATTATAAGAAATCAGGTCATCAACCATAACACCGAACACATCTGCCAGTTGTTTACATTTTTCAATATCCGGCAGCGACTCTCCTGTTTCGTATTTGGACATAGTCTGTCTGGATACACCAATCATCTCAGCCAATTCTTCTTGCGAGTAATTATGATATTTCCTTAACTCAATCAAATTTTCTGCAAAACTCATATCAATCACCTCGATATTATTTTTTAATTCCTAAGATACACCATCTTAGGAACGGAATACGACTAACAAGTTCATTTAATAAGAATGCACCTGCAAAGCCTGAAATTGTAACCAGTATATATACTATTAAAACAGGCATATGTGGAACATATAACTTTAAATACCATGCACTTACAGCAATTGGCAGATAATGAAATATGTAAAGTCCCCAGGACTTCTTTGACATCCAGACTGAAAATGTATTTTCAACCCCACCCCACTTTTTCATAAATGCAAGTACCCCCAGTGTTCCAAACCATGCATATGCATTGCAGAGAACTGTATCTAATACTTCATGGTCAGGATAAGATTTTCCCCAGTAGCAAATTACAAATGCTATACAAAAAACAACTGCTAATGAACTGAATATATACCAGTATTTTCCTAGCTTATCCATTACTTCATCATGTGCAAAGATAAAGTATCCAAGAAAAAAGCCTAAGCCATATATTCCAAATCGATATACTACAATAACAGGGGTATTCAAAATCAGGGATGCACCATAAACACAAACAACAAGAAAAGCAAGCGCAAATAGGTTCGTCTTTTTACCCAGATTGTAAATTCGATCCTTTTCAATTCTTCTAATCCAAATCAAAATAACACTGAACAGCCATAACATCTGGATATACCATAATGGACCTGTACCACTGACACACATTATTAGGAATAATACTGGTTTGGGTACCGCTGCCATTGCTTCAAATGCTCCGCTAATAAGCATATTGTAATATCCTAATATCCACCAAAACACCAAAAGTCCTATTGTAGATGGCACCAAATATTTTCTTGTTCTTTTTCTAATAAACCCCTTTTCGCCTTTTGCATCTAGTTCAAAACGTGCTGACATTCCGGAAACAACAAACAAAAGGAACATAAACCATGGGTACACAATATATTGAAAAACATCCTGAGGTTGAAACTCACTAAAAGGTCCAATCACCCCATAAGTTGTTACTCCGTTAAACATATAAATAACATGATAGATTACAACCAAAACAACAGTAATCCATTTTATATTGTCAATGTATGTCTTTCTCATAATTATACCACCTTTGCCATTATTTTTAACATCATTATAAAAAAAATAGCTCCACTCTTCTACCAAGCAGAGCTAACATTTATATATGCGTTATGTTAAAAATAGTAGCACAATCCAGAATCAACAAAATACAATTTAGGAGTTTTTACAACTGTTCTTCCAAGATTATTACTATCCGGCTCAAGGAAATGAATAATATATGATGCCTCGAGAATTGAACACCAATTTTTAATTGTTACAGCAGAAACTCCAATATCTCTAGATTAACCAATAAAAAAACTCGCATACCAGTTAAGGTACACGAGTCATGAAATGAATGCCACGCTACGAACATGGGTCATTTTTTTCGGGACGTGGAAGTCGCAAGTTCGAATCTTGTCACTCCGATTAAGATGGACAGAAATATTATTTCTGTCCATCTTTTATTGCATTTCTTGATTGTAGTTAAGATTATTGATATCATCATCTTATAATATATTTTGTGTGGATATACTAGGAATAATAAGGGAATTAAGAGTTG
>JAKSSD010000077.1 GCA_024403275.1 Lachnospiraceae bacterium | reverse complement strand
CCCATTCATTCTGCATAATTCCAAGGAAGTTAACCATCTGGTTGCAAAGTACTGAAAGATGTGCTGCTGGAGCAGATGTAATCTTACCTGTAATTCCACCAAGACCTTCCTGAATAAGCTGCTTAAGTGACCATCCGGCACAGTATCCTGTAAGCATTGAAAGATCGTGAATATGAATATCACAGTTACGATGAGCTTCTGCTATTTCTTCATCATAAATCTCTGATAACCAGTAGTTAGCTGTTACTGCACCTGAGTTTGAAAGAATAAGACCACCAACTGAATATGTAACAGTACTGTTTTCTTTAACTCTCCAGTCTTCTACCTTAACATATGAATTAACTACATCCTTATAATCAAGAATTGTAGACTTCATATTACGCATTTTCTCACGCTGCTTACGATAAAGAATAAATGCCTTTGCAGCCTCAGCATAACCTGACTGTTCAAGAATCTTCTCAACTGAGTCCTGAATATCTTCTACCTGCACAAATCCATCCTGAATCTTAGCCTGAAAATCAGCTGTTACACGAAGTGCAAGTAAATCTATAATATCGTCGCTATACTTAACATTAGTAGCATCAAACGCCTTCTTAATAGCATCATTAATCTTAACAAGATTAAAGTCTGTTTTCTCTCCATCTCTCTTGATAACGCCAAACATCTTTCCCATTTCCTCCAACACAAATTTATCATTATTAGTCTGCCTTATAATCATATCATTGCATATTTTAAGTGTCAACGAAAAAGCACTACATATTGTAAGCGAATTTTTGTGCAAATACACTATATTGTGTTACTGTGGTTTACATAATTTTCATTCAACAAAATAGGCTGACTCCCGAATTTATGGGAATCAGCCCTTATTTTTGGTTTACATATCTTTATCTATTTTTATCTTGTCTTCAAGAACAATATTTCTCTCGCCATACTCTCATCTGATGGATAATCCACAATATATTGTGTTGCGAGTTCATACGCCTTAGAATAATCCCCAAGATATTCATAAACAACAATTCTGTTATACAAAAGCTGTTGTCTGCATTCATTTGAATCTACTTCCAAACCATTTACAATGGCCTCTAATGCTTCTTCGTAGCGTTCCTTACTCATAAGAGCTACCGCTAACTGATTGTAGACTCCAGCGTCAGGATTTGTTTCAAGATATTTACTATAAATATTTATAGAGAAATCCGTATCATTTAACTTCTCATAACACTGGCCTAATAAGAGAAGTGCTTCATTTCCTCTTTTTTCGTCAGTTCTCGCATCTTCAAGACACTTCTTAGCGGATGAATAATTGCCAAGGCAATAATAAATGTATCCCTTATCATAATCTGACATTTTACGGTCATTCTCATTAAGAGCCTTATTAAGATAATCCGTGCCCTTTTGCTGATAGCCTGTTTCCGCAAGAATGTTATAAATATCTATATATAATGAATAATCCTTCTTTTTCAAAGAAAGTGCCTTGTCGAAATCAGCACAAGCCGCATCAGGATCCTTAAGATACAAATACTCGGTACCTCTTTGCATATATGCATCCACATCCTTAGGTCTTAAAGCAAGAATAGCATCATATCTCTCCTTTGCTTCTTCATTCATTCCAAGCTTGTGATAGCATACACCAATATAGTAATTAATATCAAAATCGATATCCTGTGGTGTAGAACCAGATTCAGCCAATGCATTTTTAAAGGACTCAACAGCCATTTCGTACTCGCCCTGGCTCATGTAGCAGATTCCTAAACCTCTGTAGGCTTCAGTCAGTGACTGTTGTGAATCTACTGCAGACTTAAAGCTTTGCATAGCTGTTACGTACTCCATGTTATTTAATTGTTCGTAGCCTTGTGAAATATAGTCTGTGGTATCTTTTTTAGCACATCCTGCAAGAAAAAGTGATGTAGCAATAATACCTGCAGCCACAATATATTTTTTATTCATACGAATCCTTGTTTACTATTTAATTATTGCGTTATTTACAATAAGTTCTGTTACACGATTTGATGTAAGTGTCTCGATGTATCTTTCATCATTTGTAAGATTATTTAACAAGAAATAATTATCTACTGAAACGCCCTGACTCTCAGCTGCTTTAGCTATTTCTTCATTGTATTCCTTATCTGTATATGACAATCCTTCCTTCTGAGCTATCGCCTCAATGAGCATTCTCTGTTTAAGGTATTTTTCAGCAAGTTCATCTACTGTCATTTCGTACATAAATTCAACATATTCATCTTCTGTTAATCCATAAAGACCAGCTGTATATGTGAAATTACTACGAATCATACTCTTCTGCTCTTCTAAATATTTAGCAGGCATTTCATTAAATGTTGCATTATTATAAGCAATTGTAAGAAGCTGGTTCTTCATATCACTTTGAGCTGTTTTTTCTGCATTTTTCTTCAATGCATCCTCGCAGTACTTATGAAGTTCATCAACTGTTGTATAAATCTGTGAATCAAGTGAAGCTACCATGCTATCAGTAATCTGATCTGGATAAATAGCTACAAGCTCAAGTCTTAAAACCGCTGTCTTGCCTGCGAATTTCGCATCTGCATAATCAGTAGGATATTCTACTTCAACATTCTTTGTTTCGCCAACATTCATGCCTGCAAAAGCAGAATCAACTTCGTCAATCCTTGACTTATCACCGATAACAAATGTTTCACCTGATGAACTAGCTGAAGTAACTGCAATTCCATCTACATAAACATTAAGATTGCAAACAATTCTGTCGCCTTTTCTAGCTGCTCTGTCTTTAATTCCATACTCGCTCAAATTAAGACCAATAATAGCAAGCATTCTGTCCTGAATCATTTCTTCAGGGATTTCTATTTCTGTCTTCTCAACCTCAAGTCCTTTGTACTCGCCAAGAGTAACATATTTATCCATCTTAAGTTTTCTAAGGCTAAGCTGTCCGTTTGTATTTCCTCCATTAGAGCTTTCACATCCAACTACAGCCAACAAACATAATGCACCTATAATAAATGACATTATTTTTTTCATGGTAAATTCCTCTCTACATCTAAAATATATTAAATATTTTCTATCTTTAACTAAGTATAATGTACGCCAATTATCGATTTAGCGTCACATTACATTTTATCCCATTTGCAAACTATTTTCAACCTGCTATCATCTACGAATATCTTAATTATAATGAATCATTTTGACTTCGTAAATAATATCATTTTGCTTTTATTTTCCCGCAAAAAAGAGTTAAAGAATTTCTCTTTAACTCTTTTAATCATCATTTATATTTGCATATGCAAATCAGCTAATTAGTGATGGAATAATCTCATCTTTGTGAAGCACATTACCATGTTGTACTTATCTGCACACTCGATAACGAGATCATCTCTTACTGATCCGCCTGGCTCAGCGATATACTTAACACCTGACTTCTTAGCTCTCTCAATGTTATCTGAGAATGGGAAGAATGCGTCTGATCCAAGAGCAACATCTGTCATCTTATCAAGCCAAGCTCTCTTTTCTTCTCTTGTGAAGATTTCTGGCTTAACCTTGAAGATCTTCTGCCAGTTGCCTTCTTCAAGGCAATCAAGCTCGTCACCAATGTAGTTATCGATTGCATTGTCTCTATCAGCACGTCCAAGTCCGTCAGCAAACTGAAGTTCAAGAACCTTTGGACACTGTCTTAACCACCAGTTATCAGCCTTAGAGCCTGCAAGTCTTGTACAATGAACACGTGACTGCTGACCAGCACCGATACCGATTGCCTGTCCGCCTTTAGCGAAGCATACTGAGTTAGACTGTGTATATTTAAGTGTAATAAGAGAGATAATAAGGTCAATCTTAGCAAGTTCTGGAAGATCCTTATTTGCTGTTACGATTTCTGTTAAGAGCTCATTATCAATCTTGAATTCATTACGTCCCTGCTCGAATGTGATGCCATATACATCTTTGTGCTCGATTGGTTCTGGCTTGTATGAAGGATCAATCTGGATTACATTGTACTTTCCACCCTTCTTAGCCTTTAAGATTTCAAGTGCTTCTGGCTCATAACCTGGAGCAATTACACCATCAGAAACTTCTCTCTTGATAATCTTTGCTGTTGCAACATCACAAACATCTGAAAGTGAAATGAAATCACCGAAAGAACTCATTCTATCTGCGCCTCTTGCTCTTGCGTATGCGCAAGCAAGTGGTGATAATTCGCCAAGGTCATCTACCCAGTAAATCTTTGCGAGAACATCATCAAGTGGAAGGCCTACTGCAGCACCTGCTGGTGATACATGCTTAAATGATGTAGCTGCTGGAAGCCCTGTTGCTTCCTTTAATTCTTTTACAAGCTGCCATCCGTTAAATGCATCAAGGAAATTGATATATCCTGGATTACCATTTAATACTGTTACAGGAAGATCCTTGCCATTTTGCATATAAATTCTTGATGGCTTCTGATTTGGGTTACATCCGTATTTTAACTGAATTTCGTTCATAATTTTCTCCTAAATTATTTAATAAATTAACTACACAAATTCTACAATTATTGAAATTGATTAACAACTCGTTTTTAGCTTCATCAGAATTGTTCTAATTACTCATTTTCAATCTTACTAATAAACATTATTTGTTTTTATTTACAATTCTTGTCTCATACTTGCCTGTTTCAATCTCAATGTAACGAACGAAAAGAGATACCTTATTCTCTTCATTAAGATTTGTCCAAACAGCATTTGTAAATTCATCAATGTTTCCTGAAATTCCAACCCAAGTTGGTTCACCTTCAAAACTTGGAAGTGGGTTAGTATTCTCGTTGTATGTGTGAATGAAATGTCCTTCACCTGCAAATGGATTCTCGTAAGCAAATGTGTAACGGTTATGAGAACCTTCACGTCCGTTGTTGCTCTTCAAGATTGAAAGAGCATAGTTATATTTGCCATTTTCAACATGCATAATACCTGAAATTCTTGGTGTTAAATTTGGAGCATCTGGCTCGTACTCACGTGAACGAAGTGACTGTTCAAATGTCATCTGCTTGTCCATTCCTTCGTAAATAGTATCTGTCTGATCACCATTTGTAACGATTGTCTTGTTGCCAAGTACGCGAACAGGTGCATAAATGATAAGGCTTGGATCTTCAAGCTTTGACTCATCAAAAGCCTGTGTTCTAATGCCTTCACCATCTTCAACAAATACCCTGTTGCGGCTATTAGCACTTCTACCCATGATGAAATATGCAGTAACTGCGTATTTACCATCTTCGCTCTTACCAAGAACGATTCCACGTCCAGGGTATGCATTGTTCTTCAAAATTTCCTGCAGGTTCTTCTTTTCCATTTTTTCTCTCCTTATATTATTTATTTTCTTTCAAAGATGTGAACGCTTCGCTTGTCTCATCTTTGATTTTCATCATGAATCTTTCTCTTCTTTTTATTTCAAAGATGAGACCGCTTTGCTTGTCTCATCTTTGATTTTCATCATGAATCTTTCTCTTCTTTTTATTTCAAAG
>JAKSSD010000076.1 GCA_024403275.1 Lachnospiraceae bacterium | reverse complement strand
AGCTTTGTGCCACCATAAAGGTTAACTGGGTTAACTGCCTTATCTGTTGAAAGAGCAACTACCTTCTTAACACCCGCATCAAGCGCTGCATCGATTACATTCTGTGCACCATGAATATTAGTCTTAATGGCTTCCTGAGGATTATACTCACATGCTGGAACCTGCTTAAGTGCTGCTGCATGAATTACATAATCCACACCTTCCATTGCTCTTGTAAGTCTTTCCTTATCTCTTACATCTCCGATAAAGAAACGTAACTTTGAGAAATCCTCTGGAAATTCCTTTCTAAAATCATTCTGCATATTGAACTGCTTAAATTCATCACGTGAATAAATGATAATTTTAGCAGGCTTATAATTCTTTAAAACAAATCGGGTAAAAGCCTTACCAAAAGAACCTGTACCACCTGTTAATAATATTGTCTTATTTTCTAACATATTACACCTCACAAAAAAATGGCGATTGTCCCCACAATCGCCAATATTATACCACTTAATCAAGTTATATGCAAATAAACTTCTACCAATTATCATCATGTAAAAGTGACGAAAAACCTTAATAAATCAATTTAATATCTTGTTATTTTTATACCTCTTGTTTATATTACGCTACTAATCATTTACAAATATTATAAAAAGCCTCCTAAAGCAGTTTAAATAATATCTGCTTTAGAAGACTGTTGTTTCTTTAATATCCAAGATTTTCTGCAATAAGAATAACCTTAATTCTGTTAGGAAATGAACTTCTTCTTGTTACAACTATATTTGAACAGATTGATTCATCTCCAAAGCAGTTACCGCATTTACCAGTCATGCTGCATGGCGTTTTTTTGTCTAGCCTAATCGTGTTTGCAGGGCAGGCTGTATTTCTGATTCTTCCAATTGCCGCTTCCACATCGCTAACCAATTTATTCATTCCAACGAGAACATATACCTCTTTAGGTCCATGTAAGAGACACGCAAGTCTGTTAGACGCACCATCAATATTTACAAGCTCACCATTTTCTGTAATAGCATTGGTACTCATAAGAAATGCATCAGCCATTACTGTTCTACCATATATTTCTCTTCTCTCTTCTGGCGTTTTTGCAGTTGCTCTGTCAATTAACTCATAGTCGCCTTTTGCAAGAGCATCCATAAGTCCGCACTCCTTGATTGTTTCGCTGCCACCCCAGCCAATAGATGCATTCTTTGGAAGAAGTGCAAGCACAAGTTCTACTGCCTTTTCGCTGCTCTCACAAAAATATCCATCCATATTTCTTTTTTCAAGTTCTTTAATAATAGTCTTGGCTGTTTTTTCAAAGCCTGTCTGTCTGATTGTCATAGTTTCTCCCAATTCGACTTAAAATCTAAAACACTTAATCTCTATACTAATATGCCTGCTCTATATATGAGTCTAATTGAAAATCTTCACTACTTAATATAGCCTCAATAATAAGCTTGAGCATATACTCAAGGTCAACGCCCTCAATAGTTGTACTGAAAGGATCGTTTGTCTGATACTGCATACCATTATTAAGAGAATTCATCAAATCATCAACATCAAGATCTCCATATGAATCAACACCAAGAGCATTCATTATCTCGTCAAATGGGATATCCTCATAATCTCCACTTTCTAACATTGAATTAACCCATTCCTCAGCATCAAAACCATCCATATTATTTTCAAGTATTGAATTAATAAGTCCATCAATCTTTAAATTATCTTCAGCATCTTCGCCAAAAACAGTTTTAACAGATTCATCGCCTAAAACCTCTACTTCACCTTCCAAAGCAGAATAAACGAAAAGCTGGAATTCTTCATCATTCATACCATATTCTGACTCAAGTGAATCCTTGATATCCTGAATATTTTCTGAATTATCTACAAGGAATTCCTGAATATCTGAAACTTCACCTGTTTCTTCATCTACAACCATAATGCTTGCAAATGTATCACCCTGTAAGCGATATGTATGTCCCTGAACCTTGATTACCATTCCTTCCTCACTCTGAATAGCATCAATGTAATGGCCCATCATTTTATCCTTAGCATAATCAACCATCATTGTCTGCAATGAACCATTAAGATTGCTTGCATCAAACTCTGACCAGTTGATATCATTTCTTACTGTATCCGCAATGCCAGATTCATTAATCAATGCAACTGCTGAAAGCAAAGTGCCAACTGTTGTAACGCCTAACACAAGCACAATGACTACAATAAATATAATTACAGCATCTACGATTAATCCAAGAACTATTCCTATTGAATTAAGCACGATACCCGCAATTCCTAATCCTTTTTTACCCTGTTTCTTGGCTCTTGAAACAATACCATTAATAAGACCAACAATTCCTGTAATAGGTCCAACCGGGCTTAATATTACAGAAATAAGTCCAAGCACAAATGACGCAATTGAATTACCTGATTTAACTTTTGTTTCCATTTTTATATCCTCTTATCTTCTTTTCTTTTTTCCTGGCAAAACCAATACTGCTATTATAGCACCAATTAAAATAATGCAAATAATCCCGCCTGAAATAAATACTATTTTATAAAAAGTTTCATCATCACTATCTTTAGCTTCTTCAACGATTACTTCAATCTCTTTTGGTTCTTCTTCTATGATGACTGGTTCCTCAACAACCGGCTCAAGGACAGGAAGAATCTCGTAAACCTCAGCCTGACAGTTTGTACAAATGCTCTTTGAAAGGCCCTCTATTTCAAGAGTAGGTTCTGTCACTATCTCGGCCTCTCCTAAGCTATGAAGCTTCTTTGTATAATTTCCTTTATAGGAATACTCACCACATTCATTACATGTAAATGTCGTAAATCCAAACTGCTCACAATCACCCGAAAATACTTCTTCGCTAAAATTATTACCTGTACAATAGTGAGGAAGTAAATCCTTAGAATAATCTTTTGTTTCATCTGGCTTAAAATCTGAAGAGTTTCCAACATACTCATAAGTCCAGTTCATTACTTCGCCCATGAAATCCTTGCAATAAGCTCTTCTATCTGTATTGTCCTCGAAGAATGTAATCTTTCCTTCTACTCTCGTATTATTTATATATCCCTTATAATCGCATCCAAGTGGATAGAGAATATACATTCCCACAAGACCACCATTGTGTACATAACCATGGTCTGAATCATATCCATGAATATGAATCGAGCATCCATTTACATCAATATATCCAGCTGAATAAGCACCACCCATAAACTGTTCATCACGATTTTCAGCATCATGGTCGATACAAATCAAAGTAGTATCTGTATATGTGTTAAGGATTGCACCATTTCCACCATATCCTACAATACCGCCAACGCCAAACATTTTTGAATTGGCATCGAGACGGGCCATCCCTTCAATATGACAGTTCTCAATATTGCTTCCTTCTGCAAATCCCGCAATCGTTCCGACGAAACAGGGAGCATCCTTTTGAACATTTACATCGATTCCAAGAAGTGTAAGATTTTTAACGCTTGCATTTTCCAAAGCACCAAACATACCTGCAAAAGAAGTATCATAAACCTTATAATTTCCATCATATGTGGTTCTTATAGCCTCTGAGGTCTCTGTGATTTTAAGGTTTAAAATCGCATGATTATTGCCATCAAAATTACCAGTAAAATCAATCGGCTTCCACTCTGCATCGCTCATATCAATGTCATCCATGAGAACATAGCTTGCCGTTGGATCTTCAGCAATTTTCATCAAATCATCTTTTGTGTAAATATAATTTTCACCATCTGCTTTTACAATAAATGGTATAGAAGAAACCATTGCTGTCAAAGCTACAGTCAAAATTCCTTTTAACAATAATTTACCTATATTCATTTCTTTTCTCCTAAGACTATCTTCTTCGTCTTCTGCGTCTCCTCTTCTTTTTCTGATTGTTGTTATAAACGACAAATCCAGCGCCTGCACCTATAGTAATCACAACCAGAACAACTATTGCAACAATAATAATTGTTTCTTCTTCAGAAAGATTCTTTTCTTTCTTTTCAGGTTTCTTATCATCCTCATCCTGAGCTACTTCAAGTGCTGCTTTTCTATCCGCTTCTTCCTTAGCCAGTCTCTCTTCTTCAGCAATTCTAGCCTCTTCTTCGAGTCTCTCTTTCTCAATTCTGGCTAATTCTTCCTCTTCTTCATAGGAAACAACATTTTCCATAAGGTCGTTTTTAGCTACATCTTCTCCAACTCTTGTTTTGTAAAGTCCAAAACATCCTGCTGAATATGGGCCATAATCATCTACGGTAAAATCACACCACTGCTGTGACTGATGACATAAGTACGCCTGTCTTGCAACATCAATCGCTCTTTTACCATCAAAACTATCAAGAGGTGTTCGCATATCAAGATTTATCTGATTTTCAGGATAAATATGAATATAGAATTTATCTACTTCCCATTCACCATATTTTTCCAAAGACTCTGCATCATATGTAGCATCTGCTGCCAAATCAACAGCATTTACCACATTATTAGCAAGAAACATATGCTGACCATGTCCATACTCGCCATTTAAATCCTGTGTTACAACAACTTTTGGATGACTCAATCTTATACATCTTGTTAAATAAGTTCTGGCATCCTCTTCATTTATATACTGAGCGGCACCTTCGTAAGTCTTAGCATAATTATCATCAAATGCACTCATAATAGGATAATATTTGCAGCCCGCAAGCCAGAGTCCGTTAAGCTTCTCATGTTCTCTTATATGCTGATCAGGAATATTCCAGTAAGTAGTAAAATATGCATACTGAACGCGCATATTTCTCTCCACCTGATAAATAGGTGCTACGCTTCCAAGGAAAATAATCTCATCGTCTGCATGTGTAGCGAGTACAAGAATATCTGCCTGTTCGCACACTGGTTCCCAAACCTGTACCCAGGCTGGAAGGTCATCAGTCTGATCAAATGCAATAATATCAGCAATTCTCATATCCTTAGAACCACGTTCAACACTATTTGCACCACTTGGCATAACAATAGTTACTGATGTAGCTTCCTTTGGAAGTTCAATATACTCATGTAAAAAGCCATTTGTACCATAAGTATATGACTCATCTCCTATCTTAAGTGTCCATTCTGGAACAATACCATCCCAGATAACGTAAAGACCTTTCATCGCCACTGAGGAATTAACATTAATTTCTGTTCCTTCAGGTAAAGCCAGAGTAGTTGAATATCTTTCATCATGAAGCTTTGAAGCATCATATCCATTAGAAATACTAATATCTAAAGGAAGTGCGTTATGATAATAGCATTTAGTATCATATAATTCTCTTCCTGCATCTCTATTGGGTTCAATACTCGTATCAAGTGGAACCTTTATTGCAGCTTTCGCATTTAATGGAGCTAATGTAAGAACACTGACAAATGCTATAAGCATCATGCATATTTTTATAAATGTAATATCTCTTCTAAAAAAAGATTTATGTTTTAATTGTTCTTTAAATAAATTTTCTTTTTTCATATATTTAATAATCTTTCTATAATTCTATAATTTTATATTCTGTAATTCTATATTTTTAACAAAATAGACATACCTTGTTCCAGTT
>JAKSSD010000075.1 GCA_024403275.1 Lachnospiraceae bacterium | reverse complement strand
AATACATCTCTAATAGCAGGGCTATTTGTGAGAAGCATTGTCAATCTGTCGATACCATATCCGATACCACCAGTTGGTGCCATACCTACTTCCAATGCATTAAGGAAGTCTTCGTCTGTATGGTTAGCTTCTTCGTCACCAAGGTCTGCTAATGCATCCTGTGCCTTGAATCTTTCTCTCTGATCGATTGGATCGTTAAGCTCTGAGTAAGCATTACACATTTCCCATCCATTGATGAATAACTCGAAACGCTCTACATAACCTTCCTTGTCTGGTTTCTTCTTAGTAAGAGGAGAGATTTCGATTGGATGATCCATGATAAATGTTGGCTGAAGAAGGTGCTCTTCGCAATATTCTTCGAAGAAGAGATTTAAGATATCACCTTTCTTATGGTGCTTCTCATACTCTACATGCTTCTCATCAGCAATCTTCTTAGCAGCTTCTGTATCTGGGATTTCATCGAAATCAACGCCAGCGTACTTCTTAACTGCTTCAATCATTGTAAGTCTCTCGAATGGCTTACCGAAATCAAGCTCGATATCACCATACATGAATTTAGTTGTTCCAAGAACTTCCTGAGCTACATGTCTGAACATATTCTCAGTAAGATCCATCATTCCATAGTAATCTGTGTATGCCTGGTATAACTCCATAAGAGTAAACTCAGGATTGTGTCTTGTATCAAGACCTTCATTACGGAATACTCTACCGATTTCGTATACTCTTTCAAGACCACCAACGATAAGTCTCTTTAAGTATAATTCAAGAGAAATTCTAAGTCTTAAGTCCTCATCAAGTGCATTGAAATGTGTCTCGAAAGGTCTAGCTGCTGCACCGCCTGCATTAGATACAAGCATTGGTGTCTCAACTTCCATGAATCCCTGATCATCAAGGAATCTTCTGATTGTGCTGATAATCTTTGATCTCTTGATAAATGTATCTTTAGCTTCCTCATTCATAATGAGGTCTACGTATCTCTGACGATATCTGATATCTGTATTTGTTAAACCATGATATTTCTCTGGAAGAATCTGGAGTGACTTAGTAAGAAGAGTAATCTTCTCTGCATGAATAGAGATTTCACCCATCTTAGTTCTGAATACGAAGCCGACAATACCTACAATATCACCAACATCATATTTCTTGAAGTCTGCATATGATTCTTCGCCGATTGAATCTCTTGCAACATATACCTGGATGTTACCAAGCTTGTCCTGTACGTTACAGAATGAAGCCTTACCCATTACACGCTTTGACATCATACGTCCAGCAATGCTTACCTGGATTGGATTTGCATCCATTATTGCTCTTCTCTCATTGTAATCATTATTCTCAGCTTCCTTAGCTGCTGCTTCATCAAGACCTTCTGTAAGAACTGCTGGTCTCTGTCCAAGAAGCTTCTCCTCAAGTACAATATACTCTTCCTTAGCTTCTGTTGAATGGTGAGTCTGATTGTACTTTGTAATAACGAAAGGATCCTTGCCAGCTTCCTGTAATGCAGCTAATTTCTCTCTACGAACCTTAAGCAACTGATTAATATCCTGTGATGCCTGGTTCTGATTATTATTCTGATTGTTATCTGCCACTTTTATTACTTCTCCAAACCTAATTATTTCTTAAGGATTTCAACTACCTTATACTTTAAGATTCCACAAGGAGCTTCAACATTGATAGTCTCACCCTTCTTTGAACCGATTAATGCTTTACCAAGAGGAGACTCGTCTGAAATACTTCCCTCAAGGCTGTTAGCTTCTGTAGCACCAACGATTCTGTAAACTAATTCTTCCTTTAATTCTTTATCGAGAATCTTTACTGTTGAACCGAACTTAACCTTCTTACCATCATCGTTTCCGTCATCTTCTACAACTTCAACGTTCTTTAAGAGTTTTTCAAGTTCTTCAATTCTTGCTTCAACATTTCTCTGCTCATCCTTGGCAGCATCATATTCTGCGTTTTCTGATAAGTCGCCCTGTGCTCTGGCTTCCTTCAACTTCTGAGCGATTTCTTCACGTTTTGTGATCTTTAAATCCTGTAATTCCTGCTCATATTTAGCAAGACCTTCTCTGGTCAACAGATATTTCTTTTCTTCTGCCATGGTTAATCTCCTTTAATTCTATCTAATTGCAGCTTGCAAACTACTGCAAATTCATATTATACATTACATCTGTAAACGATGTCAACCAAACTAATTTATCGTATTTCCTTTAATTCCTCTACCTTTCTAACAAAGGCATCAAGGCTCTCGCACTGATTGATTTCTCTTCTAAATGCTGCTGAATTATACATTCCTGCGGTATAGAACGCTGCATGACTTCTCATTTCTCTCAAAGCCCTGTATTCATCCTTGGCAATAACTAGTAAATCTAAGTGATTTAGAATCATTTCTACTATCTCTTCCGCGCCAGGCTTATACTCTTCACCACTTGATAAACTCTTAAATATCCACGGATTCCCTCTGGCGGCTCTTCCTATCATTATGCCATCAACACCAGTTTCTTCTTTCATTTTTCGAGCACTGGCAATATCTACAACATCTCCACTTCCAATAACAGGAATCTTAACGGCTTCCTTAACCTGTCTTATAATATCCCAGTCTGCTTTTCCTTCGTAGAACTGATTTCTTGTTCTTCCATGAACTGCAACTGCTGCCCCACCACACTCTTCTATAATGTGTGCAATCTCCACAGCATTTTTATTATCTTCGCTAAATCCAGCTCTAATCTTAACCGTAACTGGCTTGTCAGTAGCCTTTACAAGCTTGCTTACTATGTCCTCTACGAGCTTAGGGTTCTTCATAAGTGAACTTCCTTCGCCGTTTTCTACTATTTTCTTCACTGGACATCCCATATTTACATCAAGAATTTGAAATGGATACTCATCAATAATTCTTGCAGCCTCAGCAATTGTATCTCCATCATGCCCAAACAACTGTAGGGAAACCGTCGATTCTTCTTCACTAATCTGAAGCATTTCATAGGTTTTTTGATTCTTATATGTAATGGCTGTTGCTGAAATCATTTCCATACATACCATTCCAGCCCCTTGCTTGGAGCTTAGAATACGAAAAGGCAGGTCTGTAAAACCTGCCATCGGTGCTAATATATATTCATTTTTACAAATAACATTACCGATTCGTAAATTGCTCATTTATTTCTTCACATTCTTATCATAAATAAGTTTAAGACCATACATTGTAAGATTTCTGTCATAAACCTGAATCATATCTGTCTCATCACTGACAATACTTCCAAGACCACCAGTAGCAACTACCTTAAGATCCTTGTATCCTGTTTCTTCCATAACCTTCTTGATAATGTATTCTGTCTGGCCAATCTGACCATATACAAGACCTGCCTGCATACTAGTAATAGTCTCTTCTGCAAGGATTGAGTCTGGTTTCTTAATCTCAATCTCAGGTAATTTAGCTGTATCTTCCCAAAGTGCCTTAGCTGATATCTTAATACCAGGTGCTGTAATACCCGCTGCAAATTCACCCTTTGCAGTAATAAGGTCATAAGTTGTAGCTGTACCAAAATCAATTACAAGAACCGGTCCGCCATATACATCATACGCTGCTACTGCGTCTACAATTCTGTCTGCACCGATTTCCTTTGGTGCCTCTGTAATGATTTTAATTCCTGTCTTAATTCCAGGTCCTACAATTAAAGGCGTACGCTTAATGTATCTCTCGATTGCATTTGTAAGTGAATGCATTACATTTGGTACTACAGATGCTACTATGCAACCTTCAATATCCTCTAACTTAATATTGTTAAGTTCTAACAATTCTCTTAACCATACTCCGTATTCATCTGAAGTTCTTGGCATCTTTGACATGATTTTAAATTTGACTAAAAGCTCATCCTTTTCATAAACGCCAAAGTTAATATTTGTATTACCTACATCACAAACGAGTACCATTTTATGCCCCCTGATTTAATTATTACCTTTTTCCAACTCAGCAAGAAGAGCTGAAGGATCTTCCTTTAATATAAATACTCTGTAATAAATCTTAAGTGATTCAAACAATTCCTGTTTTGATTTCTTAATCTGCTGTACAAGAAGGCCTGCACTTACGTCATCATAATAGAAATCATCAGGATCGCTCTCTGTCTGCATTACAAGTTCTCCGTCATCATCGAAAGCCATAAGGAATATTCCGCCAACTTCTTCTGTAAACAAAACACTTATAATATGTATATCCTCCTGAATAGACTCCGGAAGCTTCTCAAACTCATTGTTAAAATAGTATTTCTTCTCATATGCATTTGCACCGCAAAGAACTATTTTACCATCTTTTGTCATATTACTGCTCATTTTCAAATGCTCCTAATGTAGCTGCCATAACTGCTTTGATTGTATGCATTCTGTTTTCTGCCTCATCAAATACCTTTGAGTACTTAGATTCAAATACTTCATCAGTAACTTCCATTTCCTTAAGGCCGAATTTCTCACCGATTTCCTGACCAATCTTTGTCTTAAGGTCATGATATGATGGGAGACAATGTAAGAAGATTGCCTGCTCACCAGCGTTTTTCATAACATCCATTGTTACTGTATATGGTGATAAATCATCTATTCTTTCTTTCCATACTTCTTCTGGCTCACCCATTGATACCCATACGTCTGTACAGATAATATCAGCGCCCTTTGTACCTTCCATTACATCCTCTGTAAATGTGATTGTACCACCTGAAATCTTACAGTACTCTTCACACTCTGCGATTAATGCAGCATCTGGGAAATATTTTTTAGGTGCACAAGCTGTGAAATGCATACCCATCTTTGAGCATGCGATCATATATGAGTTACCCATATTGTATCTTGCATCACCCATATATGTAAGCTTCTTACCTTCTAAAGAACCTAAATGTTCTCTAATAGTAAGCATATCAGCTAACATCTGTGTTGGATGATATTCATTTGTAAGACCATTCCATACTGGAACATCTGCATATTTAGCTAATTCTTCAACGATTGACTGCTCGAAACCTCTATACTCGATACCATCATAGATTCTTCCAAGAACTCTTGCTGTATCTGCAATACTCTCCTTCTTGCCAATCTGTGAACATGTTGGATCAAGATATGTAGCATGCATTCCGAGGTCATAAGCGCCTACTTCAAATGAGCAGCGTGTTCTTGTACTTGTTTTCTCGAAGATAAGAACGACATTTTTACCCTTTAATTCATCCATAGGGATGCCTTTTTTCTTCTTATCCTTAAGTTTTGCTGACAAATCAAGAAAATATTCAATTTCTTCCTTTGTGAAATCCTTGAGTGTAAGGAAATCTCTTCCTTTTAAACTGATGCTCATTTTATATCCCTCCATTTTCAACTACAAAAGCCATATGATTACACATATGGCTTAGTTTATATAAATTATACTACGGATCGATCAATCCTCTTTTAAGTCATAAGTAATTAATAGAATACGTGTGCTCCTATTACAATACCATTTTCGCCACCGCCTGCACGATGGAAGTTCTTGGCATCACCAACAGTTGTAGCACCCTCAAGTGCTTCCTTGGCTGCCTGTAAACACTCTGCATCCACACCATTTTGAAGTGCTGCTGCAAGTGTACCATTGCTTGCTGGACCAAACTGACCAGGAGCATAGATAACTTCTGAAATAGTATTTGGATAATTAGGACTCTTAACACGATTAAG
>JAKSSD010000074.1 GCA_024403275.1 Lachnospiraceae bacterium | reverse complement strand
ATCACCATAAAATAATTACAAACCACCGCTTCCCACGAGGCGGTGGTTTTTTGTACCCTATGCACTCCCTTCAATAATCCAACCAGGGGGCACCCCACACCACGCTCTGTCGTCGATAGTGAAGATTTCGTCAGTGATTACAAAAGCCAATGCTGATATAACCCACGTCCCTGAGAATGTCTGAGCATTGAGCATCTACAGGCAACAACACCCAACTGCAACACGAAACCGATTTGGTGGACGTGGGTCAAACTGTCAAAACGATTTTTGATTGGCTCGCCTCTTTTTAATGTTGGGCTATGCCCAACTGAAAAAACGGCTCGCTTTATCGTTTTGAACAGTTTGATACGTCCAGCCCAAATCTCTTCTAATCATTGCAGGTGGGTGCTGATTACCTGTATGCTCAATGTGAGTTTCGCAAGGGACGTGGTAATAAAAAATATCAGCATGGCTTTTGATTAATCGCTCGAAATCGTAACGTGATGGCAGAGCGTGGTGTGGGGTGCCCTCTGATTGAGTTGTTACATGGAGTGCATAGAGTACAAAAAGCAGAAGCAGGTGGGAAGCGGTGGATGCAGGTTGATTTAAGGTTATTCGGGAGTTTTCTTTCTTGTTATCAAAGGGAGTTTATAGTATAATGGAAAAGGAAGTCTGATAGCAGGCAGACTTTACGTGAACTATTTGATGTAAGGAGATTACAACATGAAATTTGGTTATTTCGATGACGCCAACAAAGAGTATGTCATCACAACTCCCAAGACTCCACTTCCTTGGATCAACTATTTAGGATCTAATGATTTCTTTAGTTTGATTTCAAACACATGTGGTGGTTATTCATTCTTTAAGGATGCGAAGCTTCTTCGTATCACACGTTACCGTTACAATGGTATTCCAGGTGACTTTAACGGTAAGTATTTCTATATTAAAGATGGTGATACAGTTTGGAACCCAGGCTGGCAGCCAACTAAGACTGAACTTGATTCATATGAATGCCGTCATGGTATTGGATATAGTAAGTTCAAAGGTGTTAAGAATGGTGTAGAAGCTAACGTTCTTACATTTGTACCAAATGGTGACAAGTGTGAAGTTAGCCAGATTAAGATTACTAACACAACATCAGAGAAGAAGGAAATTAAATTATTCTCATATGTTGAATGGTGTCTTTGGAATGCTGATGATGATTCTAGAAACTTTCAGAGAAACTTCTCTACAGGTGAAGTAGAAGTTATCGATTCAACAATTTATCATAAGACAGAATACAGAGAGCGTCGTAATCACTACGCAGTATATTCTGTAAATGCTAAGATTGATGGTTTTGATACATCAAGAGATGCTTTCCTTGGTGCATATCATGACAACCGTGATCCAGAAGTTGTATTTGAGAAGGGTGCTTGTACAGGTTCTATCGCTCACGGATGGTCACCAGTTGCAGTTCATCAGATTAATATTTCTCTTGAACCAGGTGAAACAAAGTCATATGTATTCGTTCTTGGATACTGTGAGAATCCAGAAGACCAGAAATGGGAATCAAAGGGAATTATCAATAAGGCTCCAGCTAATGAATTATTAGCTAAGTATAAGACAGATGCAGATGTTGAAGCTGCATTTGAGAAGTTAAATCAGTACTGGAACAACTTATTATCAATTTATACAGTTGAATCAGCAAATGATAAGGTTAACAGAATGGTTAACATTTGGAACCAGTATCAGTGTATGGTAACATTCAACATGTCACGTTCTGCTTCATACTATGAATCAGGTATCGGTCGTGGAATGGGATTCAGAGATTCTAACCAGGATTTACTTGGTTTCGTTCATCTTATTCCAGAGCGTGCTAGAGAGCGTATCATTGATATCGCTTCAACACAGTTCCAGGATGGTTCTGCATATCATCAGTATCAGCCACTTACTAAGAAGGGTAACTCAGATATCGGTTCAGGTTTCAATGATGACCCATTATGGCTCATCGCTGGTACATCAGCATATGTACGTGAAACAGGTGATACAACAATCCTTAATGAGACAGTTCCTTACGATAATGATATGAGTGTTGCTACATCACTTATGGAGCATTTAAAGAGATCATTTGATTATATTGTTAACCATAAGGGACCACACAACCTTCCACTTATTGGACGTGCTGACTGGAACGACTGTCTTAACCTTAACTGCTTCTCAGAGCATCCAGGTGAATCATTCCAGTGCTTCGGACCTTCAGAAGGACCTGTTGCTGAGTCAGTATTTATCGCTGGTATGTTTGTTAAATATGGTGAAGAGTATGCACAGCTTTGTGAACTCATGGGCGATACAGCTGAAGCTGAAAGAGCTCGTAAAGAAGTTCAGGTTATGTATGATGCAGTACTTAAAGATGGTTGGGATGGAGAATGGTTCGTAAGAGCTTATGATGCATACAGCCATAAGATTGGTTCTAACGAGTGTGAAGAAGGTAAGATTTATATCGAATCAAACGGCTTCTGTTCACTTGCAGGAATTGGTGTAAAAGAAGGCCTTGCTGAGAAGGCACTTGATTCAGTTAAGAAACATCTTGATACAGAATATGGTGTAATGATTCTTCAGCCAGCTTATACAGTATATCATCTTGAACTTGGTGAGATTTCTTCATACCCACCAGGATACAAGGAGAATGCAGGTATCTTCTGTCATAACAATCCATGGGTATCTATCGCTGAGACAGTAATCGGTCGTGGTGACAGAGCATTCGAGATTTACAAGAAGACATGTCCTGCATACACAGAAGAGATTTCTGAAATTCATAAGACAGAGCCATATGTATACTGCCAGATGGTTGCAGGTGCAGATGCTTATCTTCCTGGTGAAGGAAAGAACTCATGGCTTACAGGTACAGCAGCTTGGACATTCTGTAATATTTCACAGTATATCCTTGGTGTATATCCAACACATAAGGGACTTCAGATTGATCCTTGTGTACCTCATGGATTTGGCGATTTCAAGATTAATCGTAGATTCCGTGGTGGCGTTTATAACATTGAAGTTAAGAACCCTAATGATGTTGAGAAGGGTGTTAAGTCAATGACAGTAAACGGACAGCCTGTTGAAGGTTGCATCGTTCCTTTCGTAGAGGGACAGAAGGAATACAACGTAGTCGTAACTATGGGTTAATTCCAAAGAGATTAAATTTAAAGCCTCACATCAATTACTGGTGTGAGGCTTTCTTGATTGAATAGATTGTTAAAGTTAATTTCCTATGATATATTTCTATAGGAAAGGATATTGATTATGTTAGGCAAAGTTGAATTGGTAGCACCATGCCATTTTGGTATGGAAGCAGTTTTGAAAAAAGAAATATATGATTTAGGCTATGAAATTACACGTGTATCAGATGGACGTGTGTATTTTGAAGGGGATGCGGAGGCAATTGCATATGCTAATGTGTTCCTTAGAACAGCTGAAAGAGTAATGATAAATGTTGGGGAATTTAAGGCTGAAACCTGGGAAGAATTGTTCCAGGGAACCAAGGCTATTCCATGGGAAGAATATTTACCAGAAGATGCTAAATTTAATGTATTGAAGGCAGCAAGTGTTAAAAGTAAGTTATTTAGCCCTACAGATATTCAAAAGATTATGAAAAAAGCAATGGTTGACCGTATGGGAAGCCATTATATGAGAAAGACATTTGATGAGACTGGACTGGAGTTTGGTATCAGAGTAATGATAAATAAGGATATTGTGAGCGTAGGACTTGATACAACAGGTACTAGCCTTCATAAGAGAGGATATAGATTGTTGACTGCTAAGGCTCCAATAGCAGAGAATCTTGCGGCAGCGATTATTATGTTGTCACCATGGAGAGAAGACAGGATTCTAGTGGATCCTTTCTGCGGTTCAGGTACATTTCCAATAGAAGCAGCGCTTATAGGGGCTAATATTGCGCCAGGAATTAATAGAAAATTTAGCGCTATGGAGTGGAATCACCTTATAAATAAGAGCACTTGGAGAGATTGTAAGGATGATGCGAGGGAGAGAATCGTTATTCCGGATAAAATGGACATTCAGGGATATGATATTGATCCTCAGATGATAGAAATTGCAAGAGAGAACGCTAGAAAAGCCGGTGTGGATAAGTATATTCATTTTCAGACAAGGGGAGTTGATCAGCTTAGCCATCATAAGAAGTATGGATTTATTATTACTAATCCACCTTATGGTGAAAGACTTATGGATCAAGAAAGCGTAAATGAGATATATACAACTCTTGGAGAAAGATATAAATCACTTGATTCATGGTCAATGTATATGATTACTTCGTATAAGGATGCTGAGACGGATATTGGTAAAAAAGCGGACAAAAACAGGAAGATTTATAACGGAATGATGAAAACTTACCTCTATCAATTCATGGGACCTAAGCCTCCAAAGAGAAATGAAGACACAAAACAAGCAGATAAGTAAGGATAAGGAAAATGAAAACAAAAATTATTGTAGCTACTAAAAATGCAGGAAAAATCAGAGAAATTAAATCTATATTTAACTTTGAAAACTGGGAAGTTGTTACCATGAGCGAGGAAAATCTTGATCCTGAGATTGAAGAAAACGGTAAAACTTTTGAGGAGAATTCTCTTATAAAGGCTAGAACTGTCAGAGAAGCATATTTACAAAAAATCAGTGAGGAAATGGCTGAAAACTATTCTGATTTTGAGAATGTGTTAGAGTATCTTGAGAGTCAGTATGATAATGTATTCATATTTGCGGATGATTCAGGACTTGAAGTTGATGCACTTAACAAAGAGCCTGGAGTTTTGTCAGCAAGATATATGGGAGAAGATACTTCTTACCATATTAAGAATGCTTCTATAATAGAAAGACTTGATGGAGTTGAATTAAAGAAAAGAACAGCTAGATTTGTATGTGCTCTTTCATCTATTGATCTTGAGGGTAACGAAGAAATTGTAAGAGAAACGATGGAGGGCTACATAGGATATAAGGAAGCAGGAGAGAATGGTTTCGGATATGATCCTATTTTTATGCTTCCAGAATATGGTTGTAGTTCTAGCGAGATTTCTATGGAAGAAAAGAACAAAATAAGCCATAGAGGCAAAGCTATTAGAAGAATGCTTGATATATTAACTGCATAATTTTTATAAACGAGGAAGGTTATGAAGATTCTTGTTATAAGCGATACTCATAGAAGTCAGTTGTATTTCTATGAGTTGCTTGAAAAAATTAAAGATATAGATTATGTGATACATTGTGGTGATGTTGAAGGTTGTGACGATGAGATGGAAAGCATATGTAGGGTTCCTTTCGTGGCTGTAGCTGGGAATAATGATTTTTGCTCATATTTACCAAGAGAGAGAGTTTTGGAGTTAATGGGACACAGAATATTCGTGACTCATGGACATATGTTTAATGTATCAGCTGGAATAGGACGGATTATGGAGGAAGCGGAAAGCCGAGATTGTGACGTAGTGTTATTTGGTCATACTCATAGACCTACCTATTCAGATAATGGCAGAGTACAGGCAATGAATCCTGGAAGTATTTCTTTGCCAAGACAAGCATCGAAGAGACCTAGTTATGCGATACTTGAATTAAAGGAAGGTGAAAAAGCTAATTGTCAGCTTTGTGAAATAGAGGATTAGAGAGCTTTTTTGATACTGCAAAATATATAAAAGAAATAACAAAGAAAAAAATATAAAAAAGTTGTTGACAAAATATAGTTCATTACATATAATAGTCATTGCGTCACGAGTTAAGGGACGAACGAGGTGTGGCTCAGTTTGGTAGAGCACCTGGTTTGGGACCAGGGGGTCGCAGGTTCGAATCCTGTCACCTCGACTAAAAAAATTAATATGCAGGTGTGGTTCAATGGTAGAACATCAGCCTTCCAAGCTGAATACGTGGGTT
>JAKSSD010000073.1 GCA_024403275.1 Lachnospiraceae bacterium | reverse complement strand
CATCAGAACCTGTAAAAGAAAATGTAACTTCTAGTACTGCTGCAAGCAAGCCTGGGAAATCAGGATTTGTTCTTTGCTTGTTATCATTAATTTTTGGTGCTGTATCTTTTGTAGTTCTTGCATTTTGCTGCTGCTTACCAGGCTGTGTTAAAGTGCTTCCATCAATTTTATCTATTGTTGGTTTAATTCTTGGTATTATAAGTTTTAAGAAACCTGGCGTTAAGAAACCAATGGCTATTATTGGTGTAATTCTTAGTTCATTTGCTGTAGTTTTAGTTATCGTTGCAATTATCATGGGTATTCTTAAATTTGGATTTAAGGCAACAGGTACAATGTTCAATATTCAGGATTCAATTAATGACTGGTTCTCAAGCCAGACTGGTATTGATTATACTGATTTTAATCCTTTCCAGGATTATGAAATTCATTATTACTAAAATTTGCTTAATGATTAGTTGAAGGTTTTGCCCTCTTTGTTACTTTTTAGCAAAGAGGGCATTTTTATGCTTTTAAATGACTAAAAATAATAGAATTCTATGCATTTATAACTTGAAAGATTAATACTAAATAGTTATAATTAAATCAATAATGTAAAGAAAAGGGGACTATTATTATGGTTAGAATCGAAGAAGTATTACAGGTAGCAATGGATTCCAGAGCATCTGATATTCATTTGACAGCTGGTTTACCTCCTAAGATGCGTGTTAACGGTCATCTTCTTAATATGGATTTTCCAGTACTTAAGCCTGAAGATACTTTAGATATAGTTGGTCAGATTATGACTGAACATCAGAAAATGATGTTTGAGGAACGTGGTGAGCTTGATATGTCATTCGCTGTAACAAACCTTGGTCGTTACCGTGTTAATGCATTCCGTCAGCGTGGTTCTGTTGCAATGGCTCTCCGTGCCGTTAATACAGTAATTCCTACACCAGCTCAGTTAGGTGTTCCAAATGCAGTAGTTGATCTTTACAATCGTAAGAGAGGACTTGTACTTGTAACTGGTCCTACAGGTTCTGGTAAATCAACAACACTTGCTTCAATTATTGATAAGGCTAATAACAATAGAGATGCTCATATCATTACTCTTGAGGATCCTATCGAGTACTTACATATTCACAAAGTAGCGATGGTTAACCAAAGAGAAGTTGGTTTCGATACTATGAGTTATGCTAACGCACTTCGTGCTGCACTTCGTGAAGATCCAGATATCATCCTCGTAGGTGAGATGCGTGACTATGAAACAATTTCTGTTGCTATTACAGCTGCTGAAACAGGTCACCTTGTATTATCAACACTTCATACAATCGGTGCTGCTTCTACTATCGACCGTATTATCGACGTATTCCCACCTCATCAGCAGCAGCAGATCAGAGTTCAGCTTGCTAACGTATTAGAGGCGGTTATTTCTCAGCAGCTTATTCCTACAGCAGATGGTAGATCTCGAGTAGCTGCATTCGAAGTTATGCTTGGTAACCATGCTGTTAGAAACCTTATCCGTGAAGGTAAGTCACATCAGTTACAGTCAGTTATGCAGACTAACAGAAAATCAGGTATGATTACAATGGACGAAGCTTTATCACAGCTTTATCTTGAAGGAAAGATTGATCAGGAAAATCTTGTTCAGTTCGCTCAGGATCCAGTTGGTATGATTCAGAAGCTCGGCTTAAGAGGCGTTCAGGCTCCACTTTAATATTGTATATTTACGGGCAGGTTTCGTGGCCTGCCCGTTTTAATTTCTTTATTCCCAATTTACAAGTCTAATCGGACATATTTTTCGTTGATTATTTAATAGTTATGTAAGTAAAGATAATTTAATTTTTACTATTTTTTTTGATGCAAAAATAATGGAGGAAAATATGTTTAGTTTAATTAAGTCCGCAACAGTTTATGGAATGGATAGTTATATTATTAATGTTGAAACTGATGTTTCACCTGGATTGCCAGGATTTGAGATGGTTGGTCTATTAAATTCAGAAGTAAAAGAGGCTAAAGAAAGAGTTAAGGTATCTTTGAAAAACAGTGGCTTTGTATTGCCTGTAGCTAAAATTACTGTAAATCTATCGCCTGCGAATATAAGGAAAAATGGTACAAAATATGATTTACCTATAGCAATTTCTTTATTAGTTGCAGTTGGGGAAATAGAACAATACAAAGTCGATAATACACTATTACTTGGAGAGTTAGGTCTTGATGGAGAATTAAGGTTTGCAGAAGGAGTACTTCCAATTGTTTTAAAGGCAAGAGAGGAAGGAATTAAAAGAGTGATTCTTCCTAAAGCAAATATAAAAGAAGCTTCTGTGGTAAATGATATAAAAATATATGGAATGGATAATTTGATAGATGTAGTTAGATTTCTAAATGATCAGTGTAGTGAGAATTTTAAATCAGAAGGCTTTGATTTCGATGAATATTATAATAATTCGATAGCTAAATTAAATGCTGATTTTTCAGATGTATGTGGTCAAATGGAATTAAAAAGAGCATCAATGGTTTCTGCTGCGGGATTTCACAATATGTTAATGATTGGCTCTCCGGGTTCAGGTAAATCGCTTATTGCTAAAAGATTTCCGTCGATTTTACCAGCGTTATCTTATGAAGAAAGTCTGGAAGTAAGTAAAATATATTCTATTGCTGGTGAAATAAAAGAAGGAGAGTCACTTGTAGTTGAAAGACCTTTTATTGCGCCCCATCATACATCCTCTTGCCAATCGCTTGTTGGCGGAGGAAATATCCCCAAACCAGGTCTTATTTCATTGGCTCATAGAGGAGTACTATTTCTTGATGAAGCGGTACATTTTCAAACTAATGTTTTAGAGGCTTTAAGACAACCTCTTGAAGATAAATATATTACGATTTCCAGAAGTAGTGGGAAATTTAAATATCCTGCTGATTTTATGCTGCTTGTTGCGGTTAATCCCTGCCCATGTGGTTATTATCCAGACAGAAATAAATGTCGTTGCAGCGAGAAACAAATCAATAATTATTTGAGTAAGATTTCGGGACCTATTTTAGACAGAATAGATATATGTGTTTCGTCAGCAACAATTGAATATAATGATTTGAAAAGTGATGGCGATAACTTAAGTTCTGAAGAAATGAGAAAAAGAATTGAAGTGGCTTTGCTTAGACAGGAATACAGGTTTTATGAATCTAATATTAGATTCAATAGCGAAATGGGAGTTTCTGATTTAAAAGAATATTGCCAGTTGGATCCTAATGATGAATTTTTTCTTGAAGCTTCTTATAAAAAACTAGGAATAAGTGCCAGGGGTTATCATAAAATACTTAAAACAGCCAGAACAATTGCTGACCTTGATAATAAAGATAGAATAATGAAAAAACATTTGGCTGAAGCAATCAATTACAGAATTGTTAGAAATCGATTCTGGTAAGGAGGTAAGTATGACAGAAAATGATGCATTTATTCATTATATGGTCAAAAATCATGCTAATTTAAGTGGTTTATATTACCTTCTTATGTCTCATAAGGATTTAAACGGGATTAAAAGGGATGTTGAAAATCTTCCTATAGATTCTAAGGAAGATAGAAAAATATATAAATTAATAAAAGAATATATTAATAAAGAACAAATTATTTTTGATGAAGAAAAGATGTTTTTTGCAAATCTGATTAGGAGTAACATTAAATATACTAATGTATGGAAAGACGATTATCCCAAAAGGTTATTGAATCTAATAGATCCTCCATCGATGATTTATTACAAAGGGAATCTTCCCGATGAGAATAAATTTAGTGTATCTATTGTAGGAGCTCGAGAGTGTTCTGATTATGGTAAAAGGGTTGCTATGGAGTTTAGCAGTGAGCTCGCTTATAATGGTGTGCAAATCATTAGTGGAATGGCGAGAGGTGTGGATGGTTATGCACATAGAGCTGCTATTAGGGTTGGTGGTTCGACTTATGGTATTCTTGGAACGGGTGTTGATATTGAATATCCTACAGAAAATCATGATATTTATAGAGATATTATTTCAAATGGAGGAATACTATCTGAGTTTGAACCTATGGAGAAGCCGATAGGTTTTCATTTCCCTATGAGAAATCGTATTATATCAGGTTTGTCAGATGCTTTATTAGTTGTAGAAGCAAGAAATAAAAGTGGTACTTTAATAACCGTAACTCAAGCTTTGGAGCAGGGAATTGAAATATATGCAGTTCCGGGAAGGATTAGTGATGGTCTTTCGAATGGATGTAATAGATTAATTCAAGAGGGTTGTAATGTTGCGTTAACACCATCTGATATTATTGAAGGCTTGAAAGGTATTCCTAATGATTTATGTGGAATTGAAGCTGATATAAGTGCTAATGATGTGAGATTAATGGAATGCTTGAGAACAAATCCTTCTAGTTTTGAGGAAATATTGATAAGAAAATACTTTGATGGAAGTGAAGATGAATTGTTTGAAGTATTGCTTAATCTACAACTAAATGGGAAGATTTATAAGGATTGTGATAAATACTTTATAAACTTTTAATAAATTAAATTATAAAAAGTATTTATTTATAGTTTACTTTGTGGCATAATATATTGATGTATAAGGCTGCATTATGCGGTTTTTATTAATACTTTCTAAGGGGTATTTTTATAATGGCTATTTTTGGAAATAGAATTCGTGTCGGCGACTTGTTAGTTCAGAAGGGTTATATTACTGAAGATCAGTTGACTATGGCTCTTGAACAACAGCGCGAAAGAAAAGCTAAACTTGGTGAAGTCTTGATTGAATCAGGACTTGTTACTGAAGAGCAGTTCTCAAGTGTTATTTGTGCACAGCTTGGAATTGACTCTATTGAGCTTAAGGATGTTAAGCTTGACGACGACCTTGTACAAAGAGTCGGCGAAGATATTATGAGAAAGGATGTACTTATTCCTATCGGATACGATGAGAATGATTACAGCCGAATCAAGGTTGCGATGGCGGATCCAATGAACCTTGGCGCTATCGATGATGTAATGTTAGTTACAGGTATGGAAGTTACAGCGGTATATGCTTCGGCTTCATCTATTAACATTAGACTTGATAAGATTTATGGTAAGAAACAGGCTCTTGAAGCTGCGGAACAGTTCCAGGCTGAACATGCTGATGAATTTGGCGATGATGATGAGGGAGCTGTTGATGATTCTGTAGCAGATGCACCTATCGTTAAGATTGTTAATACAATCCTTGATGAATCAGTACGTATGGGATCTTCCGATATTCATATTGAACCTATGGAAGACAGAGTACGAGTTAGATTCCGTGTCGATGGTGTACTTCAGCAGGTTTTCGAATATCATACAAATGTATTAAACGCGATGGTTGCACGTATTAAGATTATTTCAGGACTTGATATTTCTGAAAAACGTAAACCTCAGGATGGTCGTCTTACAAGAGTTGTAGATGGCGATGAATACGATGTCCGTGTTTCTATTCTTCCTACAGTTTACGGAGAAAAAACCGTAATGCGTATGACAAAGAAGAAAGGTCTTACAAGAGAAAAGAAATACTTAGGTCTTTATCCTGATGATGAGAAGAAGCTTGATGGTATCACTCATAACCCACATGGTATTATTCTTGTTACAGGTCCTACAGGTTCTGGTAAATCAACTACTTGTTATACCGTACTTCATGAACTTAACAAAGAAACAGTTAATATTATCACAGTAGAAGACCCTGTCGAAGCAAACGTTCCAGGTGTTAACCAGGTACAGGTTAATGTTAAGGCTGAACTTACTTTCGCTTCAGCTCTTAGATCTATCCTTCGTCAGGACCCTGATATTATCATGATCGGTGAGATTCGTGATAGTGAGACAGCCGGTATTGCCGTTAAAGCTTCTATCACAGGTCACCTTGTTATTTCTACATTGCATACTAACTCAACATCAGCTTCCATCACTCGTCTTATTGATATGGGTGTTGAATCTTACCTTATTGGTGATGCTGTAGTTGGTATTATTGCTCAGCGTCTTGTTAGAAGACTTTGTCCTAAGTGTAAAGTTCCTCATGAAGC
>JAKSSD010000072.1 GCA_024403275.1 Lachnospiraceae bacterium | reverse complement strand
CAGAAAGTATCTATCAATGGTAAAGACATGCCATTAGCTACTGAAAATCCTAAGTATGTTTACATTACTAACAAGAATATAGATGTAGACATTGATGTTAAGGATGAAGGCGTTTCTGGTCTTAAGAATGTTTATTATTTCTGGAAGAATGTTGATGGAACAGCTTCACCTGAAACTGTAGAGAAGATTGAGAAGAATACAAATGATGTCGTAAATGTTAAGGCTTCAGTTAAGAATTCTATCAAGTCACAGTTATTTGTTGATGCAGAAGATGTTGTAGGTAACAGATTAGATAAATATTTGACTACAGGTGGAATTATTGTGGATCTTCCAGAGAATCATAATGCAGAGAATCATATCAATATTTCTCTTGCTGAAACTGGAATGAAAGATGCAAATGGTAATCCATTGTATAATTCAGCAACTACTGCAACAATTTCAGTTAGCGATTATTACTCAGGTATTAGCAGTGTTGAATGGAGAGTAACTGCACCATTCGATGCTAACGGCAACAAGGGTGGTTCACTTAATATTAATGATGGATATATGAGTGATAACCAGTGGAAGAAGGTTAGCACAGATAGCAATCTTGTAACAGAAGTATCAAATCAGATTACAATTGATTGCAATAGTGATGATATTGTTTTAAATGTTAAGATTACAGATAATGCTGGCAACACATCAGAGAAGAGTGTTAAGTTAAGCATTGATAAGGTTAAGCCAACTATATCAGTAACTTATAACAACCAGACAGGTGATCCTGATTTCAACAATTATTATTCAGAATCAAGAGTAGCAACAATTGTTGTTAAAGAACGTAACTTCAATTCAGATTCAGCAAACTCTATTTTGAGTAATTCAGTTGGACAGAAGGGAACAGTATCTGCATGGAAAGAAAACAAAGATGCTGCTAACCCAGATAACACTACATATACTGCTACAGTAACATTTGATAAGGATGACAGATATTTAGTATCATATCAGTGCTCAGACAGAGCAGGTAATACTTCAGATGTTATTACAACACCAGAATTTGTAATTGATACAGTTAATCCTGAAGTAAGTGTAACTTATAACAATACAACAAGTAAGAATGGATATTATAACGTTGATCGTAGCGTGACTATTTCAGTTAAGGATGTGAACTTTGATGCTGGTAGAGTTTACATTAATGGAATCAATGCTCAGGAGTACACAATCTCTAACTGGACACGTAAGGACAATGTATATCAGGCTTTATTGACAATCTCTAAAGATGGTAAATATTCATTTGATATTTCTGCAAAAGATAAAGCAGGAAATACAAGTAACAGCATTCATACTCCTGAATTTACAATTGACCTTGAGGCTCCAGAAATCATTATCGAGGGAGTTAAAGATAAGTCATCAAATAAGGAGTCTGTAGCTCCTGTTATCAGTGTAAGTGATACTAACATTGATAAGGCTTCTATAGCAATTAAATTAGAGGGAGCTAATAGAGGAAAAATTGAAATCGAAGATATGTATTCAGTATCTGAAGATGGATTGAATTTCAAATTTAAGGATATTGAAAGATTAAAAGAAAATGATGATTTATACACATTAAGTGTTACAGCCAGCGACCTTGCAGGAAACAAGGCTGAAAACAAAATCACATTCTCTGTAAACAGATTTGGTTCGATATATATTCTTGGCGATAAGCTTAAGCAGATAAATGATAAGTATGTTAAAGCTGCAAAGGGATTAGATATTACAGAAATTAACGTAGATGAATTGGATGTAAATAACCTTATTATTACACTTGCTGTAAATGGTGTTTCATCAACACTTAAAGAAGGAACAGACTATTCAGTTAATTTGAAATTAGGCAATACAGATTGGAAAGAATATACATATTCATTTAATGACAATTTGTTCACTAAGGATGGTAGTTACATTCTTACATTAGTATCTGAAGATGCAGCAGGAAACGTTAATAACTCATCAGATGAGGATAAGGAAGCTGAAGTTAAATTTGGTGTAGATGCAACAGCGCCTATCGTATCAGCTCTTAACTTCGAAGACAATCATTACTATGGTCAGAATGAAACACAGTTCATGGTAGCTGTAAAGGATAATATGATCCTTGATTCTGTATCAATTCTTGTAAATGGTAATCAGGTTGCATATGCAGAGGATGATGAGGTATACACATTTAATGTTGAAGGATCAAATAGAAGACAGGACATCAAGGTAGTTGCTAAAGATGCTGCTGGAAACGAAACAATATTAAATGTTGGAGGCGTTTTGGTAAATGGTGGATTCTTTGCAAGATTGATTCATAATAAGATTGCTATGTTGATAATCTTATCTTCATTAGTTGCAATTGCTATAGCTCTTCCACTTATTTTGGTTCTTGCTGCAAGAAGAAGACGCTAAAATCACGGATAAATTTGAATAATCAATATATCTAAATGAAAAAAGCTCGAAAGAGCTTTTTTTATTTAAAAAAGATTGTTAAAAAGTTGTCTAAAGACAATAAATGTAGTATTATTTAATAGACTACGTGGGTATATATAGCGGTTTGACGTTTTGACTCAAAAATTTGAGCCATAGGAGCAATAAATGTTAATAGGAATTGATTTACTCTGGGTCAGACCAAAGATTGTTGGTGGAACAGAGTCAGTAATCAGAAACTTAATAAATGGGTTTGGGTTATATGACAAGAACAACAAATATATGTTGTTTGTAGGAAGAGATACCAAGGATACATTTGAAGAGTATACTCGCTTTGACAATGTTGAGATTAAGGTATGTCAAACAGACAGTCTTAAGAGAATTAAAAGAATCGCCTGGGAGAATAGCAACCTGGATAAATTAGCAAGAAGTCTTAATGTGGACCTAATGCTTATTCCAGTTTATTCCAAACCTAACAGTAAGGATTATCACAAAGGCGGAATTCCATATATTACAGTAATACATGATTTACAGGCTTTGCATTATCCGGAGTATTTCAGCAAGGCGAAGATTATTTTCGCTAAAAGGTCCTGGAAGAAGGCTTGTAAGGAAAGCGCAATGGTTGTTACGGGATCCCTGTATTGCAAGAAGGATATCGAGGAGAATTATCCATTTGTTAAAGACCATATAGAGGTTATATATGACGCAACGGTTGTTGGACATAATACCTCTTTGGATAATAAAAAGATATTTGAAGAATTAAATGATAAGTATGGAATCAAAGAGAAAGAGTATTTCTATACTGTTAGTTCTATGATGCCTCATAAGAATCTTGATACCTTGCTTAAACTTATGAAATCCTATAAAGAATCTGGTGAGCATGACAATATTAAGCTCATTGTAAGTGGTGTAGGCGGACATAAGGATGATTTTGATATTAAGGTAAAAGAATATAACATTGAGGACAGAGTCATTGATACAGGTTTTGTTTCTAATGAAGAAAGAGATGCTCTGTATGAGAATTGTGAATTGTTCTTGTTCCCGAGTGAGTTCGAAGGGTTCGGTTTGCCACCAGTAGAAGCAATGATGAAGGGCGCAAGAGTAGTAACAACCAAGTCTTCGTGTATAGAAGAGGTTACTCTTGGCAAGGCTACATATGTAGAGAGTACAAGAGATATAAATGAATGGAAAGAAGCCATAAATAAGGCTTTAGAAAGACAAGAGGAAATCGTTGAATTTCCTCAGTATGAACTCAAGGAACTTATAGAACAGTATATGGAGTTGTTCAGGAGAGTTAATTAAATTGTTTGAAAAGAGAAATCTTTCAAAATAAATGATGGAGGAATAATCATGAAGAGAATGATTAATGTGCTCCTTATTGCATTGGCTGCATTAATGGTAGCATCAGGATTTACAATCAAAAGTTCAGCAAAAGAACTTCCAAATGGTTGCTATTATACTGATGATGCTTTTAAGTATGTGCCATCCAAAAAGGGAGTTCAGGGGTACGATGATGCAGAAGTAAAAGAAGTTTACAATGTTTTCATGAACGTATTTATGGAGACAGCATTTGTAGACGACGACACGATGAAGAAGGTACGCGAGAATGGCTATAGACCAGCTGGTTACGAAGAGTGGATTTATGGCGGCAAGGTGTACTATTTCAAGGATCCTGAAGGTCTTTGGTATGAAAAGATTCAGGAACTTAATTCTAAGAATATTACAGTTACAGCACAGCTTCTTCTTAGATATGACTCAAAGAGACAAAGACTTATGGAGCCATCAGCAAGAGGTAATCAGGGTGCTAACTACTATGCTCCTAACGTTTCAGAATCATCTGTAGTTGAAGAATATATCGCATTTATGGATTTCATGACATATAGATATGGTTCAATTTTCTGCCATATTGATGCATATGTTGTTGGTAACGAAATAAATGCTCCTGGTACATGGAACTATTTCGGTAGTGAATGTATGAATGGTGCAGGTCTTTTTGGAACATTTAAGGATCAGAATAAGGCAATTGATAAGTATGTTTCATTCTATAACATTGTTTATGATAGTGTTAAGAAGCATAACAAGGGAACAAGGGTATGTGCTTGTGTAGACCATAGCTGGAATGAAGCAGCAGGCGGAACACGTATTCCTGTAAAATCTTTCCTTAACTCATTCAATTCTAAAGTAAATGGAAGAGAATGGAATCTTGCATATCACTGCTATCCTTCAGGATTTGATAATCCAAAGATTTGGGCAAGTTCATCTAATCCTAAGAATGAAAATGCACAGTATGTAGATGGTTATAATCTTGAAGTATTAACAGGATATGTTAAGAAAAACTTCGGTGCAAATCATAGAATTCTTCTTACAGAGCAGGGCTTCTCCAGATCATATGGTGAAGATGCTCAGGCGGCCAGCTTAACTTATACATATTACAAGGCTAAATTTGATGACATGGTCGATGCAATGCATGTTATGAAATTCGAAGCAGTTAATGGCCATGTAGGAAGTGGTTACGAATTATATAATAAGGGTAAACAAATTTGGGCTAAGCTTGATAGCGGTAGCGATGCTGATGAAGAGTGGATTCTTAATCAGGTTAAGGGAACAATAGGAATTTCATCATTTGCATCTATTACTCCTAACTGGAAGAAGGAATCAGAGCTTCAGAAGGCAAGAAATGAATTCAAGGCTGAATACAAATACTACTGGTCAGGAATAGATTTATCACCAGTTTATGATTTCGATTATTTTACTAAGACTTCATATCCAAGAGTATTGACCTTCTATGTTAAGGATGCAAGATATGAAGAAAATATCTTCGGATATTTCTGTCAGTATGGTATGAAGGAAGGATATCAGGGAAATGCAACCTTTAATCCTATGACATACAGAACAGATCATATCAGTGAGTTTCCATCAGAATTAGATTGGTATCAGCAAAGAATATATGCATATGTTCTCTATTCAAGAAAGATGACTCAGCCTGATGAGGCTTCAGTTGAGAAATTCTGTAAGAGATTATATTCAGACTGTCTCGAAAGACAGCCAGATCCAACTGGTATCAATTACTGGAAGAACAAAATCTTAAATGGTGAGTGTACAGGTTCTGATGCAGCAGCAAACTTCGTATTCAGTGAAGAATATGATAAGAAGGGTGTTACAAAGACTGAATACATCAAGATGTTATACAGAGTATTCATGGGAAGAGAAGCAGATGAAAATGGTCTTGCATTCTGGAAACAGAAGATGAGAGAAGGCTGGAGCCGTGAACAGGTATTTGCTTCCTTCGTTGGTTCTAATGAATATACAGAGATTTGTAAGAGCTATAGAATTAAGCCTGGTAAGTATAAGATAACAGGTCGTAAGGATCCAGTTGCTACATCTGGTACAGTTACAAAACCAATGAAAGATTACGTTGAGAGAATCTACGATAAGGCTCTTGGACGAGGCAGTGATCCAGAGGGTATTGATTACTGGACAAAGCAGATTGCAAATGAAGAATGGGATCCAACAGCAGTAGCTGAGTATTTCATTATTTCTAAAGAATTTGAGTCTAAGAATCTTAATAACACAGAATATGTTAAGGTTCTTTACAGAACATTCATGGGACGTGAGTCAGATGAAGTTGGTCTTAACTTCTGGCTTGGCGAAATGCAAAGAGGAGAATCAAGACAGAAGATTCTTAAGAGATTTGCAGGATGTGCAGAATTCCAGGAGATTGTTAAAAGTTTTGGATTATAAGTAAATTGAGCAAGGGACGGATAAAAATGATTCGTCCCTTGTTGTTTAG
>JAKSSD010000071.1 GCA_024403275.1 Lachnospiraceae bacterium | reverse complement strand
TATAAAAACATCCCCGTCAATGACGAGGATGTCTTCAATGCTAGTATGTAGCAGTTTACTCAGAATTATAAAATTGTCTATGCTGGGAAGGGACTTGCCAGAGAGCCATTTGTAGATAGCTTGAGGGTTTTCAAAGCCCATAGCTCCTTGGATGTCTTTGACAGTATATCCGTTCTCGCCTAGCAATTTCTTGATACGGTTACCAGTCGCTATCGGCTGGATTGACAAATACATTGGTTCCATAAGTACCTCCTATTTATCGTTCATCCCGAAACACTAGGAGACTATATTACCACTTAATATCAAGAAAATCTATAGTATTTTTAAAGTTTTTTACAGTTCGTTTTCTTTCTCGTTTTGTATTAATAAACCTACAAAATCAACAATACTTAATACCATAATAACCCAGCCAGTTACAAAACAGAATGTACATATAATCGCACTGAGTCTCAAGCTTCCCATCGGAAGGTAGTAAGACAATCTTCCGCTGTCATTAATAGCTGCCATAGCGGTTGATAGGAACTGCTCTATCACAGCCAGTATTAAGAAAAATATCGTTCCAAGAATACCTGCGGAAGCGCCATATGCCTTACCGGCAAATGCTCCGCTACCAATAAATATAAGTAAGATTAACATTGGAATCGCACAAATCACTAATGTTACCAACGGACCTACGATAGTAAATCTGCCGAATCTATGGTTATCAAACATACTTATGGCTAACATTCCAATTATGCCAAGAAGTGTATTCAGAATATATAATGCTGCATACACCTTTCTAATAATAGCAACTACTTTCATTTCGAACTCTCCTTAGACCAATTAGTGCTCACTTCCGATTTCGAAATTATACTTTACGATTCCTAAATCAATCTTTCCCATGATTCCACCCTTGTCAATAAACTCAACGGTCTCATCATCTTTAAGTTTGATTTCAAATCTTTGCTGATTAATTGCTGTTGGTGCAAGAAGTGCAGCTTCTACTCCGCGTAAAAACCATTCTGGTTTGCCAATCTTTCCTGAAGTAACCTGCTTGAAAGATTTTGATTTACGCTCTTTCCCCTGGTTCTCGCCATAACCGATGGCAATCGCGATGACTGATTTTTCACCAGGTCTTACTTCTGCTGGACATTTCTTCTTGCTGTAGGTTCCTGCCCAACATGTATTAAGGCCTAGGCGTTGCGCATAGATAACTACCTTTTGTCCATAATATCCGATTCTCTCTTCAAGAGTTTCATCATCAGGACCAACACATGCTATTACTGATGGAGCGCTACCAAGACCACCTGTCTTATTGAAGAATTTGGTAAATGTTCCTGCAGCGTCTTCACATAACTGAAGGTGGAGATTGCCTTCCTCATTACATTCATTAATAAGCTTGTTTAATTTCTCAACCTTTTCTGCCTCAATTTTTCTGTCAATATAATGACGTACTGAGTGACGTACCTTTATGGCTTCTAATTCTGTCATAAATATCTCCTCTTTTATAATTTCATCCAATTATAAACCAAACGATTTAATAATCTCCTGGAATTCTGGACATCCTGCAAAAGATTCAAGTACATCTCTTCTGCTTCTGCCTTTGTTTAATTCTCCAATCCAGTAATTAAGTCCTGCCTCATCGAATTCTCTTCCCATGAAAGTTCTGTATAATACCTTAATATATTCTGTGTCATTATAATTCTTACCTTCGAATTCTGGTGAGAATATGAATAATTCAGCTACCCATACAGGTTCCTTAACTTCGTCTGCGATTTCCTTGCTCCAGTACTCAATACCAGATGGGTCACTTGGACGACCAAGAGCCTTAACATAGATTCTCTCAACATAAGCAGTGATTTGTGGAGTAACAACTCCATTAGTTCTTGGATCAGCTATTCCCTTGAGGTTATAATTGCCTCTGGTTATGCCATAATCCTTACATATAGAAGTATACTCATCAGAATCAACGAAGCCCTTGAAGACTTGTTCTCTGGTCATTCCGTTCTTCATATTATTAAGCCAGTAATCAAGTCCTGCCTGATCAGCTTCTCTACCCATGAATACTCTATAGAGCATCTGAACAAATTCCTGTCTGCTTACGCCCTTTGACTGATATTCCTCACTAAATACAAATCCTGCACCTACTGTTGCACCATCAATCTTTCTATTAACAAGCTGATTTGTCCAGTTCTTAAGGCCTTCCGCCTCTGGATTTCTTCCTAAGCACTTAGTATAAAGTCTTGTAACAAATTCTGTTACCTGGCCTTCATCAGCAGGTGGAACCTCTTTATTAGGATTATTAATATCGAAGAAATTAACATCATACTGATATTCAAAATCTCCTCCAATATCGACCTGATTCCATTTGCCATTTTCAAATACCCAATCAGTTGCTGTTACCCAGGTTCCTTTAATATTTACAGTATATACAGTTCCTGCGTCTACATCAGTATAGTCATTTGGTCTAAAAACTATACACCCTGGCATTCCATAATTAGCATTATCAATGTTAAAATATCCATCTGATTGAGAGTCACTAAAGTTATAAACCTTACCTGTTTTTTTATTCGTAAGAGTAACCTTGGCCGATTCAATACGATATTTTGAAGAAAAATTCCATGGATCTGCATAACTAAAATACTGAATAGGTGTATTCTGGGCTGGCCATACAACACTATCTATATCAGTATTATTACTGCGGTCCAAAGCATACATAGCTGTAAATGAATCAGTTTTACCGAATCCTGTTTTGGCCATTGTTGGATTAAGACACCATCTTCTATGTCCCAATCTGTCTATATTACTGGAGTTTGAATCACTCATCCATCCATATATAATAACTCCATATAAAGTTCCATATCCCCAGGCAATATTACAGCTTGAACCACCAGTTCTGCATATCTCATATATATCATCCGGCATATCTGAAGGTTGGGTAGGATAATGAGTCATAACCTGATTCTTAGCATTGACTAATGTTGAACCTTGTGCTTTCTGGGTATATCCATCGTCGATTGTTACATTCGCTGGCACACCTGCGATATATCTAACACTATTAAGTGTATCGACTGCACCCTTAAGAGTTTCGTCTGATAGTCTTCCGATTACATAAGGACTACTTGTCGAAGGCGTAATCTTATAGCTTGCTGTTTGGGCAGCTTCTCCACTGTGTGCCTTAACGAAATCCGCGATTTCCTGCTGAGTATGATACTCAACTGTAAGCTTCTTAACCCCGGCTGCCTGAGTCGGCATGTAAGCTACCATTGACAAAAGCATCGAAGAAATAAGTGTGGCTGAAATAGCTCTAAATAAATTCTTCTTTTTCATTTCATTTCACTCCTCATTGGATTTATTTATTTTTATCTTAAGACTTTAATATTTATCTTACAATCCCTGCCTCTAAACATTTACGTGCAAATTCGTCTGAGCCAGCAAATCCTGTGAATACTGCCTGTCTATCCATGGCACCGCTTTCAAGCTGCTCCATCCAGTGCTTATATCCAGCACTCTCTGGTTCTCTGTCCATAAATGTTTTGTAAAGTCTTGTTACATACTCCTCATTGCTATAATTAGCATTCACAAATTCTTCTGAGAAGAAGAACTTATAGGCTGCCTCAGTTCCTGTCACCTGAACATTAGCGAGAGAATATGCCCAGTACTTCAAACCTGCTGCTTCAGCTTGTCTTCCAAGACATGTTGTATAGAGTCTCTCTGCAAATGCAATAACTGGATCTGCAGGGTCTTTGGTGATAGTAGGTACTCCCTGACCACCTGAAATAATACCTGCTCTTACACAAACATTAGCCCACTCTGGAGAATTGATGAAGCCATAGAATACATCTTCTCTACTAGCGCCCTTCTTCATGTAATCTAACCAGAAGGCCTTACCTGCTGCATCTGGTTCACGATCCATAAATGTTCTATAAAGTCTTGTTACATATTCATCATCACTTAATTTATAGCCCTTGAATTCCTTGCTAAAGAAGAATTTGTATGCAACATCTGAACCTGTTGTACCACTCATGAGCTCGTCAATCCAGAATTCCTTGCCTGCTGCTTCTGAAGCTCTGCCAAGACAAGTTGTATAGAGACGTTCAGCGAATCTTGCTACATCAGACTCCTTATCAATCTCAAGGGACGGAGCATTCGTCTTATACATCTTAATGTTCTTATACAAAACATCAAATCCAGGTGTATTTGCTGAACCAATACGTATAAATGATAATGAAGTTTCAGATGTATCCCAGTTTGTCAAATCAACCTGAATCTGAACATTTGTCCAATTAGAAGTGGCTGTAAAGCTCTCTCTAATGTCTCTGTCAATTTCATTCCATCCGTCATACTGGATATTGGATAATCTGACCTGACCAGCGTATGAGTTTCCATCTGTACTCTTAACGTCAAATGAAATTGTATAAATATCGGAGCCGTTTTTCTTAAGTTCATCTGTGATATTAGTAAACATACCTGGGTAGTTAACATTTGAATTAACATCACTACGAAGAAGCACACCTTCCTTTGCATCAACATATGGTCCCAAAATTACATTTGGATATGCATATGGATTCCAACGGCTTGTGTATGTAAGCTCTTTTAAGAGATTAGTTCTCTTATTATCAACATTTGTTAAACGTACAGCCTTCTTATTATTATCATAAGAAGCCTTGGTGTAATACTGGTTAATTGAGGATACTGGAATATATTTATATGATCCAACAATAGTTCCTTTAGTTCTAGTATTAACTCCTACTCCTAAAGCTCTACAAATCTCTGTTTCTGGAACATATACTTCGCCATCAACCATTGCTGGCTTGTTAACAAGTGGTACTAAGTAGTTACCAATATAAACCTTCTTGTTATACACATAATTAACAGTCTTAGGAGCTACCTTTTGCTTAACTCCTGACTGGTCGTATTTAATGTTGAATTTGATTTCATTTCCATTAGTAAGCTGTGGATTAAATATTGACTTATCCTTGATTGCCTTTCCATCCAAAGTACAGTTGATAAAATCAACATTATAATTATTAGTAAGCATATACTTAGATGGATCATTTATAACTATAACTGCCTGGCCATTAGTCTTATTCCAGTTCTCGATATTGGAATCACCGCGGATATTGGCAAAATGACAATTCTTGAAAGTGAAATTCTTCTCTGCAGTACCCATATCAAAAGCCTTGAATACCCATGGAGCATTAACGATATCGAGGCAGTCAACATTATCAAAAGTAACATGCTTAACGTCTGACTGAACTCTACCGCCATTATAAGAATGGCTCACGATACCTTCATTTGCACGGAATACATACATATCGGTAAAATCAATCTCACCAGGAGAACGATGCTGCAAGAAAAATGCCGCACATGTAGTACCTAAGATACAGTTACTAATATGGTGATATCCATTGTCACCACTATAGGTAAATACATTATCACTTACATAGAATACACAGTTATCAATAGTTACATTACCTGAACCTACCGCAATTCCATCAGTTGTAATTCTTGCTGTCAAAATCTTAACGTTCTGAACAGTATGATAATATCCGTCATAAAGGTAAATATTCCAGTTCTGGGTATCAATCATCTTGATATCCTTAATCGTTACACGACTTCCCTCTACTCGAATAACCATCTTGTAATTATCAACGCCTATACTCTGCGGATCATATTTATCACTATAAGGGTCTAGAAGCATTCCGTGACCACAGACCGTAACATCATCGGTATTAATACGTAAACGACCATAGAAAATACATCCTGGAGCAATATAAATTGTCTTGATATTCTCTGGAACTACGTAAATCAACTGGTCCGCACCATCTGGATCGTACCATTTCTGATCTACATACAAAACAGAGCTGTCATTCTTATCAAAGCTATACGCTTCTGGCGCATCTGCAAATACTGACAAAATAGTAGAATCGTCATCATCAAGACGAATCATGAAATTAGTATCATTCTTATCAAGCCATACAGAAATAACTCCATCGTGGAACTCATTTCTATACTCCTTAGAGCTTGGCAAAACGCTATATGTCTTAAAATCCTGATATACTTCAATATCAACACGAACTTCACCTGTAAATGCGAACTCGCAAAATCTTCTATTGAAGTCCGGATTAAAGCAACGGTTAGACATCTGCTCACCAGTTGCATTTCGATTATATACAGTTAATTTCTGGGTTTTCTTGCCCTGAGTGACTGTTACGCCATAATCGTAACATCTAGGGATTCTGGAATCATATTCCGGATAGACTGTCAGGCTCTGACCAGCCTTGGCCTCGGCCTTCATCGGAATAGCAAATGAAATAAGAAGTAATGCGCAAATAGATATCAAGTA
>JAKSSD010000070.1 GCA_024403275.1 Lachnospiraceae bacterium | reverse complement strand
TCTGTAAATCTCTATCTCGTTTCAATTCTTCTCTGCTTTCATGGAACTCATAATAATCTTCACTGCTACAATACATTTAAAGCTCCTTCCCGATTTCATAATCAGCCTTCTTAGAATCGCCAGAAAGAAGCAAATTACTTTCAGCTATAAGCGCTTCTGGTGTTGTATTTTCTTCTCTGTTATCTACTGCAACAATTTCCTGCTGGTCTTTATATCCAAAGTTGTTTTTCATCATAAAGATTCCAGAAACCGGATTGATCTTACTGTCTGACATGTAATCTTCAATAAGAGAATTAAGCACTGTATAAAATCTTTCTACTTCGTCTCTGTTATCACGTGGAATCGCAACAACGCCTGATACAATTTGCGTCAACGTACTGCGGCTAATTCCTAATGCCAACGCATATCCAGCCACTGTAGGCTTCATATTGTCGTTATTGCAGAACTCAAAATACTGTAAACTTCTTTGATGAATTTCAGCAGGCTTGCAGAACTTCAAATCTAATCTGGGAAGCTGCATTAAATTCATTGAGTGCAATGTGTACTTTAAATTCTCGCCTTCTGTAAGATGTATGTTTTTATCACGTGATTTCTGCACATCTGTTACGTCTCTAACCTGAGCTAAACTCTTTCCTGCCATAGTTTTACTTACACTTCCTTTCGGTTAAACTTAATCTCGTTTCAAAAAAAATATTCTTCTCTGCTTCATTTGCACGTCGTACAGTATATTGTCTAAGCATTTTATATTTGCCATACAGACATTGATAAACAGCGTTTGTGCATGTGTAATAATGCTTAGCTATATCTGCTGCCCTGCCTATATATTCTGTATTTCCCTGCTCGTCAATTACTGCATATACTGATATAGGTGTTTTCCTGACGTATTTCTTTGGCATTTGTAACTCCTCTCTTATAATGGCGTGAATCTCACACAAGAAGCGTCTTTATATCGACTTGGCATACCAGCATATTTATTGTAATCTCTTGTTGTCATTATCTGGTTATACAACTCGATATTCTTAACCTTCTTAGTGTTTTTCATTTCGTGCATTTCGTAAGTCTTTGCAAAACCTCCAAACTTTAATTCCGCTTCTGTAGCGAATCTTACTCTTACTTGCCCGAATACCGGAGCATTTTCTCTAACTGCTAAAGGAACTCTGGCCTGATCTACTGCTAACCACATTGAAACTTCGTAGCTATCACCTACAAATATTACCTGGCCCATTTTTGTTACAGTATACATAGGCGCGTCTTTCTTTAGCTTCTTTCTACTACCTAATCTATTCATACCTTCCACCTCTCAGGTAAATCGAAACCGACAACACAACCTTCGCACTTCTGATGTAGAACACACTTCATACAAGCTTCTGTGCCTTTGCGTGCTTTGCAGAATTTCTTAATCTTCTGTGCAGCTTCGATTATTTTCATTTCTTCAACAGTGCCTGCTTCAAATTCAATCTTCGACATATTCTTCCCTCCATTCGAAATCTGCACATATTGTTTCATCAGGCTCAACAAAAGTTTCGTAAACTTCACAATATAATTCTTCTTCGAATGATTCTCGATTGCAGAATTTACAGTCTACACATTTTCCAATACATTCATTATCGTTCATGCGTTATCCATGAAAACCCAAATAGCAATTATAAGTACCAAGATCGCAACTATAATATTTACCATTCGACTTTTCTTCCCTTCCTTTCTTGTTGTTTTTTCAAGCAGAAGTCCATTACAACGATTCCCATGCGTCTGTATAACCATGCAAGCCCTACGTCGTCTTTCTGCATTTCCTTTTGTTTCTTTTCACAAGCGTCTATCCAGTCGGATATTTCGTCGTCGCTTGGTAAAGGCTTCACGTACATTTCTTTGCAGAAGCCCCACCAATAGACAACAACTGAATAGATTGCTTTCAAATCTTCTGAATAATCTTTCATATTAACCTCACTAAAACGGTACCTGCATACCATCTGGAATAGCTTTCGCATATCCTTCTTTGTCTTTTACATATATCTTGTCAAATATTTTGTCTCGATTAGATATTCTTTTGCTTTCAGGGTTAAAATACATTACAATTCTGTTAGATTTCGTTGTTATCTTGCCTTCAAGTCTGTTCTTCGTTATACTCATTTGTCTGCTGGAAGGATCAAGCTCCTCTCCATGCTCGTATATTCTGTCATAACTCATTACTACATCTACTCTGTTAGTAATATCTGCACTACCTGAAACATCATCATTACGAAAATCTCCGTTATTTTGAAGTCTCTTTCTTGGGTGAGCTATTAGCATTATTACTACATTGTATTTCTTCGCCAGCTTGCACAACGCACCAACAAAACTACTCTGTACTCTATAAAGTGATTCATTATCACCTTCTGAAACAATCGTCATTAAGTTATCTATTAAGATAAACTTGCAGTCTTTCATAACTATTGATTCTTCAATTGTTTTTAAGATATTTTCTTCTTCCGTTTTACCTTCCTCAATAATTCCGTTATCGTAAATGAAAAGTCTATCATCATACCATTTATTAACAGAATCTATTTCCGATTGAGTAGGCATTGCCTTACCTAAAAGCTGTCTGTCTATCCAGTTTTTAACATAAAAATCAGGTAATTCTCCTGAATACATAAAACAATTATTGCCCTGGTCTAATGCTTCGCATACACACTGACTTGCAAAAGTAGATTTTCCGTTACCTCTTTCGCCAGTCTGCAATACAACCTGGCCTACTTTAAAACCGCCGCCTAAGAAGTAATCTATCTCTTTGATTCCAGTTGAAATTGTATGTAATTTACTTGGATCAATGGACTTTACTTTAGACATAGATTTAAGTCTTTTTGATACATGTTTTCTGGCATTATTTATAGCCTGCAACACATAATCAGGTCCGCATTTAACCAATATATCGTTTGCGTCTTTATAGCCTTGATAATCTTCAACATCTACGCATTTAACCTTGTCTCCGATTCTGGCATGTAAATAATCAAACAATGTAACCTGGCCTTTTTCGCAATCACCAAAAACAATAATTGAATCAAATTTCTGCAACCATTCCCAACAATGCGGTAGCCAAGTAAAACCATTACAACCTGTTGGAACTGATACTGCGTTATTATATCCTGCTTCAACTACTGATAAACTATCTATCTGTCCTTCTGTTATAACCAACTCTTTAAAGTCTGTTATATGATTCATACCGAACAGAATCGGTTTACAATTAGTTTCGCACCATTCCTTACTTCCCGGCGAAAACCCTTTTACATATTCTACATTTCTGTACTTAATAAAAGTTAAATTGCCTTCCGGATCATAAAATGGAAAACACATTATTGCCACATCAAACTCTTTGTGAGTAATGTTATATTTCCTCGTAACAGCTTCGCTAATGCCTCGCCTTTTGAAATAATCAATAGCAGCGTCTCTCACAACTATAGGTCTGTTAGTAAACTTCTTAAATTTGTTTGAGTAACTATTCTGTTCAAAATATCTATCAATTTCATCAGATAATGTGAAAGAAAAGTCTCTACTCAAAGTAAGCATGTTACCTTTTGCATTACAGCTCGCTCTTTTACAAGAAAACTGGCCGGTATTAAGATTTATTGAAAATGTATTTTTATCTTCTGAATTGCAATAAGGGCATTTCTGCAAGACTAATTCATTGCCGCGTCTGAAATGGTGAGTAGGAATTGTTTTGACAAAATTAAAAGCGTCACTTTCTTTGAATTTATACAACTCCATTGTCGTACTCTCCATTTTCCAATCGTTCTTTTAATTCTCTATATAGAATTTCTTTGATTATTTTCCCGGTTAATTCTTTTTGACAGAATACAACGTGCAGATCGTATCGCGCCTGCCATGCCATAAGCGAAGCAAAAAACGCTTTAGGACTAAACTTGCTATTGTATCTGTGATTAAGCAGCTTTTCAAAATTAGAATCTTCAATTAGCAGATAACATCTGGCTCCGTTCTGAGTAGCTCTGTAAAATTCTCTTTCAAATCTATTTCTGAGCTTCAATGCTTTGCACTCTTTATCCTGCTTTAATGTGAAGCAGTTAGCTAATTCGTCAAGATCCATTTTTCTTTCTACAACTACTTTAGGGAAAACAGTCTTGCTTTCATCATATATAGGTGTACCATCAGGCAACACCGCATTATAGGTATAGTCCCCATAATTTAATGTTGCCCTGGAATAAGGAATGTTGAAGCCAGAATATCTTTTATCAGCTCTTTCGCCTGGCTGCTCTCGCTTGTCTACGATTACAGACATAGTGTTTAAGCAATTCTCGACTTCAAATATATCCATATATCACCTCTTAGAATGGAACATCTACAATGCCCTGAGGTAAGTTATTCATATCCATAAAGCTATCTGATGGACTTGGAATACTTGAAGAAGTAGCACCTGGAAATACTTTCTTATCAGGAATATTGCACTTGCCTTCCTTAACATTCTCTACAGTATCAGTCCAGCGCATTTCAACCCAACATCTTTCTGTACCTTCGATTACTTTCTGTACTTCTCCAAATACACCACCAATGTACTTACCCTTTAATTCCTGCTCGTTCCAGGCCCAATTAAAGCCCTTATTTGAAGCTTCAAAGTGATTGATAACTCTTGCAAAATTCTTCTTAGCATATTCAGAATCTGAGCCATCTTCCTTTGGTACATAGATTGAAAATACGCCCTTCCATTTTTTGTTTTCGTCTGTAGTAGCTTCAAATCTTTTCTTGAAGTAACCCTTCTGTTCACCTTCCTCAATATCGTACATAAGAACAATCTTGTCAGACCTTCCTTCTACGCCTGAATCATAGCGAACATTCTGTACCTTTAATACATAAGCTCCTACTGGTAATTTAGGGATTGAATTTCCCATGCTTTCAGCTTCTTTCTTAGCTGCTTCAAAATTTGCGATCGGTTTCATTTTTTATCTCCTTCCTTAAAAACCTGCTAATGCTTCTAATACTTTCTGTAAATCATTTTCAATTACATCTTCTTCAAACATTCCTATAGGACTTTTTGCTGTAGAATTGTTTGCATGTGTTTCAAAAACGTATTTACCATCTAACTGTTTTGCTAACAGAACAACCGGGAACTTGCTTTCAAGAACAATCTTGTCAAGCTTCTTACCATTTGTCTTAATTCTGGTAAATGAATATCCCGATTCGTCTCTCTCAACCTGAGCATGAAATACAAAGATAACATTCAAATCTTCTCTAACAGTTAAAGCATAATCAATTAATTCATATACAGAAGCTGCCAGATCGGCCCATTTATCGTAGCCCTTATCTTTCATTCTTCGCATTTCATCAGCTACCATAAGGCCATTTACTGTATCTACAACGACTGTTTTAACATGCTTGTAATTCTCATTAAGATTTACTGCTGTTAATGTCTGTAATGCTGCCTGAGGAAAATCTGTTTTAAGATAATTCTTCTTTTCTGCATTAAATGATTTCTTCCAGTCTTTCCAGGACAAACCCTTTTTATCTGAATCAATGATAAGCGTTGTCTTTGGGTTTAAATTTCTAAGTGCTGTTGTCTTGCCGGCTCCGCTATCGCCAACTACTGCTACTATCATTCTTCCTACCTCCCTTCTATAAGTGCATGAATAATTTAACTAACACTGCGATTACAAGTCCGATAAATGCGATAACACCGCTTGCTGCTAACAATGTTGAAATAGCAATAATGATTTCTACTAAACTTGGCTTTTCCATAAATACCTCCCTACTTAATCTGCAAATTGTAATTCTCTATAATTGCACAACCTGGAATTTCCTTGCCTGCCTTAATAGCCTTTGCAATTTCCTTTTTCTTTGGCTCAGGATCAGAATATTTCAAATATTCGTCGCAATTATCCCAGGCCATAAACAACGCCATATCTACAATTTCTGTACTATTAGATTTTCTGAATACCAATTCTGTGTTAGCGTCTTTAACACTCTGTCCCTGCAATACAAATGATAAGTAGTTTTTAATACTCTCAATCTTCTTATCTAAAGCTTTGTATCTCTTGTATAATTTCTTATACTCGTTGTAGACAGCTGCTCTTTCTGAATCAAGATTCTTGATCCATCTTCCCAACTCTAAACACTTTTCTTCAAAGTCCATTTCAAGCTGCTCAAAAGCTTCTTTGTCAAAGACCTCTCCGGTTTCTTCATCAATCATCATGTCGTCGTCAAGATCGGACTTAACACATTTTTCAATTTGTGCTTTAATCTCGTATAGCTTCATTAAATAAACCTCCTATTCTGTAAGAACTTCCTGCCAATACATAACTCTATCTGTTATGCTGTCACATACTTTCAATTTCTTCCCTGCGTCTGCTACACT
>JAKSSD010000007.1 GCA_024403275.1 Lachnospiraceae bacterium | reverse complement strand
ATACAAATGAATATGATAACGATAATCATTTGATAAAATCAAAAGGTGAGATTATAAGTTATACATATTATTAGAAGTGCGTTATTGTAAAGGTGGATTTTGTTTGGATTTCATAGGTTATAATATTTTGATAGATTAGGAGAAAATATACTGGATTTGTAGCAGAGATTATACAGCATGAAGTAGATCATATTTGTGGCGTTCTGATTTGATATAGTAAGGATAGAGGATATATGAATATACAGATTTATGGAACTAAAAAATGTAATGATACAAAAAAAGCAGAACGTTTCTTTAAAGAACGTGGGATAAAGTATCAATTTATAGATATGAAAGAAAAAGGCATGAGCAAGGGAGAGTTTAAATCTGTAGCGGATGCAAATGGCGGATTTGAAAACATGATCAACTGGGATGGAAAAGACAAGGATATTCTTGCTTTGATTAAGCATATTGCAGATGAGGATAAGCTTGATAAAATACTTGAAAATCAATCGATAATCAAAACTCCAGTTGTTAGGAATGGTAAAAAATCTTCGCTTGGGTATGCACCAGACGTTTGGAAAGCCTGGGAATAACATTTAAAGTTGATGGACACATCTATTGTGCTGAGTGGAGAACGCTGAAAATTATAACTTGATGCTTTTGGAGCGACAATAAATTTAACAATGGAAACAAAGCGGAGAGAAATATGAAAAAGAAGGATATATGCATTGGAATGGTTCTAGCCATTGCTGCTATTGTAGTAGTGGTTATGTTAGAAGAACTTTTTAATTTAGGATATACGCTTAAAACAGTAATAAAAGTTGTGGCATTTATGGGTTCGATTGTTTTATATAGCGGATTAACTCATAAGAAATTTGTTGAAGTTATTCGTCTTCGTAAGATTAAAAATATTAAGCCGATTCTCATTTCAATGGCTATATTTTTTGTTGGAACGGCGCTGGCTTTCTTGATATTTAGAAGATTTATTGATCTAAATAATATAAGACAAAGTCTGATTGCAAAGGAAAATCTTACAAGAAGCAATTGTTTATTTGTATTTGCGTATATCATTGTATGTAATTCGTTTTTGGAAGAGAGCTTCTTCAGAGGCTATATTAACGGAATCTTTAAAAGTAAAAAGCTTGGAGCGATAATTAGCGCGATTCTGTTTTCAATTTATCATATTGGAATATTTGTAACCTGGTTTAATCCATTTATATTTATTATCTGTATGGCTGGGCTGACAGGAGTTGGATTGTTCCTTCAATGGTTATCTAATAAATTTGAGAGTATTTTGGCTAGCTATATTACGCATGCGTGTGCTAATGTAGTTATAAACATTATTGGTGCACTTATTATATTTGAAGTTATATAGTGTCGTGGGGACGGTCCTTTTGCCACAAGGACCGTCCCCAATGTGCGATGCGTGGCAAAAGGACCGTCCCCAAAACAAACACAAAAGTGACAATATATTTTCACATATTGGAATTATTATGAATTCACCATTTATTAAAGGGGGTGTATTTATGAAATTTTATGTATGTGATGTTTGCGGTAACTTTGTTGGTATGGTTAAAGAATCAGGCGTTTCAATGATGTGTTGCGGTACGGAAATGACAGAGGTTATACCAGTAACCAGTGACGTGGCTAAGGAGAAGCATGTTCCAGTGATAACAGTCAAGGGAAACAAGGTTGTCGTTAAAGTAGGTAGTGAAGAACATCCAATGTTAGATAATCATTTTATTGAATGGATCGCACTCGAGACAGTCAAGGGTAGTCAGAGAAAGGAATTGAAGCCTGGTGAAAAGCCATGTGCGGAATTCGCTTTGACTGATGATGATTCTGTTGTTTGTGCGTATGCTTATTGCAATCTTCACAAACTATGGAAATCAGCAAAAATTTGCTAAATTTATTTAGAAAGAGGGAGGATTATAATAGTAATCCTTCCTCTTTTTAGTTATAATGGAATGGTTAGATGGGCGTGGCAAAAGGACCGTCCCCAAAGGAGGAAGTATGTTACCAGTTATTGTTGGATTAGCACTTGTAGGAATTGCATTGCAGGGAACATTTATTGCGGTTGAGCATAAGGAAAAATATGTGCTTGCTGATATTTTAAAGGGTTCAGCAGCGTTGATGTTTGTGACTATTGGTATGTTGGGATTCTTGAGAGTCACTTCAGATTCACTTGGAAGACTGATAGCAATCGGTTTGATTTTTGGCATGGTTGGAGATATTCTTCTCAATCTTAGATTTGTTTTCAAGAAACATGGACAAAAAGCTTTCCTGCTTGGTATCGTTGCTTTCTTAGTGGGACATATTTTATATCTATGTGCATTGATTCCTATTTCGGTAAATACAATTATATGCGTAGTAATTGGTGCAATTCTTGCAGCAGCATTACTTATTTACATATTTAAAACAATGGAAGTTAAGATTGCATTTAAGATATTTGGTGTATTCTATCTTGGTGCAGTAATTATTATGACTGTAATTGCTATTGGAATAGCGATTTCTACTGCTAATACACATGACATTGTTTATGCAGTCGGAGCAGTATTATTTACAGCATCAGATATAGTTCTTATCTTTAATACATTCAGTGGAACAACAAAGTTTTCACTTCGTATTACCAATCTTTCTTTGTATTACATTGGTCAGTTACTTATTGCATCAAGTCTTTTTATTGCAAGATAGTTTAGGGAGTAAATATGAAGCTTATACTGGATTTTGATTCAAATGAAGTATGTATAGAAGACGAAGCTGAAAAGAAAGTGATTTCGGTAAAGGACTTAGGAATTCGAAAAAGTAAAGTTCTTGAAGCAATTGGAATTTCTGATATTACTGATATTAAGAATATAAATTTTCCCGGTGAAGATTTCGTAAATGACAGAGAAGAAATTGATTCTGTATACGTTGATGAACAGCTTGAGGAAATGGCAGATATATTAAAAGAATTCTATAATGGTGATTTATAAAAAAGACGGGGTTGTGGCTTAAACCATAACCCCGTTTATAAGTTAATCTTTATTCTGGATTTTTGATACTGCTTTTTGAACAGGAATGCCAATTAGCAAGGATATAATGAGCTTTCCAAGGTCAAATGGAATGTAAGGAATTACGCCTACCATAAAGGCCTTGCCTAATCCCATTTTGGTGGAAATACCAAGCCATAAAGAACCAAAGGTGTAGCAGACAGCCAGACCTAAAATAAGTCCGAGGATTGTAAAAGCAATCTTTCTTTTGGAAAGTGTAATGAAAAGACCTGCTACAAGAGCCATTGGAAGGTATCCAATGATATAACCGCCAGTAGGACCGGCGAGTTTAGCAAATCCGCCAGTGAAACCTGCAAATACAGGTACACCTACAAGACCAAGAAGAATATATATAAGAATACTTATACTTCCATCTTTGAGACCACCTACAATAAGGGCTAAGAAAATACCAAATATTGAAAGTGATACAGGTACTTCGCTAAAAGGAAGAGGAAGGGATAAAGGTCCTAATATACAAATGATAGCTGCAAGCAAGGCAATTTGCGTAAGATCTAACACAGTAAAAGGACTTTTATTTTTTTGATTATTTTCAGACATAATAATAGCTCCTTTGATAAATTTATATTGTCGACCGATAGTTTACAATTGTCGAGAGATAGTCTACAATTACAGAAAGATTAAAGTCAATAGAATTTATATAAAGGTTTACAATTAACGATAGAAAAGGAATCGATATGTCTACAAAAGAGAAAGTTTACGATATTTTAAAAGAGAGTGGTTCGAACTTTATTTCTGGAGAAGAGATTGCGAACAGAATATATGTTACAAGAGCAGCAGTTTGGAAAGCAATTAAAAGTCTTGAGAAGGAAGACATCAAAATAGAAGCGATTACTAATAAGGGATATAGATTGATGGAAACAGAAAAGATTATTAACAAAGCAGCTATTTTTAATGAAATAAATACGGAGTATGCGGAATTCGAATACCTTAAGGATATTCATATTGAGGCATTCCAAACAGTTGGATCTACTAATGATTTAGCTAGAGAATATGCTAATAATGGAGAGAAAGAGGCAGTATTTATTGCTGATTGTCAGACAAAGGGAAGAGGAAGAAAAGGCCGAGATTTTTATTCACCTACAAGTACAGGTCTTTATATGAGTTTCCTGTTGTTTCCACATACGGATTTTGCACACGCCACTAATTATACATGTATGGCTGCAGAGTGTATTTGTCGTGCTATCAAGAAGGTTACAGGAATAGATACCAAGATTAAATGGGTAAATGATATTTATTATAATGATAAGAAAATTGCGGGAATTCTCACTGAAGGAATAGCTTCGTTAGAGGATGGAAGGCTTTCTCATGTGATAATTGGAGCTGGAATTAATATTTATACTCCATATGATGGATTTCCAGATGATATAAAAAAGAAAGCTGGAGCACTTCTTGCAAATAATGTTGATAGCGAGGTAAGAGACAGACTTGCAGGAGCTATAATTGGAGAGTTTTATAAAAGTTATAAAGAGCCTGATAAATATCCATTCTTTGAAGGCTATAAGGAAAAATCAATGTTAGTAGGTAATTATGTTAAAATCCTTCCTTATGGCGATTCAAAAGAGAAGAATGATTATGCATTGGTTACTGGAATTGATGATGAATGCAGATTACTTATTAAATATGAGGATGGCAGAACAGACGCCTTATCTTCAGGAGAAGTAAGCGTTGTCAAGTACTGATTATTGTAATCGATAGTTACGTATGATATTCTGTAAACGTTGTGTAATATATTAGGAGGAGATAAAAATGAGTAGAAGAGTTAATTATGCAATCAGATTTGCTATAGCAGCCATAGCTGGTATTATTTTATTTTGTTTTGGAATTAAAGGCGTTGTTACAGGAATATTACCATCAACAGATCTTTATGATACAGACTGGACAACTCTTAAGAGTGGACAACATATTGAAGTATATCTTGATTTTGTGTTAGAACCATTTGAGATTACTACTGATACTAAGAATAATAATGATGTATCTGCGATTTACACAGTTCCAGATCTTCAGATTTCAGATACTGACGGACGTATCTATATGAAACATTTCATCGGTGTCAGAGCTAATGCAAGAGATTTTTCAGTTTATGACAAGATTGTTGATGCATCATGGAAATGGTGGGAAGATACAAGCGGAAGTACTGAACTTGGTGATAGCGGATTTAAGTACATTAATGGTTCCCTTAAGAAGATGTCATCTAAGGAGAGAGGTTTCCTTGAATCATATCTTAAGGATGCAGGATATACTAATGAAGAGATTAACGAAATGATTATTCCATACGTCCTTGTCGAGAATGGAAGCTTTGGAAGGAATATAGGTTTCGTAGGAGCAGGTGCTTTAATGACAATTCTATTTGGCATTATTTCAGTAGTATTATTCATGAAGAGAGAACAATAATAAGGAGTGACAATTCACTCTTACAGGTTAGGCAAAGAGTCATTCTTCAGATGCTTTAATGAAAGATATGCCTTGGTATTTTCAGACCAGGAATAGGCATTCATATAGTTATCACAGTAATTTTGTTTTGCTTCTTCTTTATCGTCGAGCAAATCATAATAATCGCATTTAAAGTTAAGAGGATTGACTCTGAGCTCACCTTTTTCTATTTCAAAAATTGATTGAATATCATATTCTTTAAGTGTCTTTTTCAAACTCTGAATAAATACATCTAACTGTTTTTGTTTGGAGTGATCATATAAGGAATCCTCCCAAAAAATTGAAGCTAATTCTGCACGAACAACACTGGTGCCTCTTTTGTCGACAAGATAAGCTAAAAGTTCCTTGGATTTCTTTCTTTCAAATTTAACAGGAGTTCCCTTTACGTAAATTTCAAAATTTCCAAAGGTCTGTACAAATATATCTGGAAGAGTCTTGAAACGATTTTTCTGATCGTTGATATGATTAACTTCAGCCTTAATATCTTCTGTAGAAATAGGCTTGGTTAAATATCCATCAGCATGCATCTGAAAAGCAGTTAAAGCATATTCTGAATATCCAGTAACAAAAACAAGTGCAATATGTGGATATTTTTGCTTGATAATCTCATACAAGGATAAGCCACTTGTATTAGGCATGTTTATATCAAGAAATATAAAGTCAACTTTGTTGTCCTCCAGAAAGGAAAGAGCCTCCTTTGAATTCATGGCTCCATTTACCGAAGAGAAACATCCAGAGTTTTGACACATTAAAATATTCTGTTGTAATACAAATGGTTCATCGTCAATACAAAGAGCTTTCATATTAATTCTCCCAAGGAATAGTTATAGTAATATTTGTTCCATCAGAGCTGCTATTAATGGCCATTGAAGCGTTCTGAAGGATTTCTAATCGATTTTTAACGTTGTGAATACCTACATGAGTATCATCTAATTCATCAATAATTGATGTATCAAAGCCAATTCCATTATCTGAAATATTAATTATAATAGATTGATTATTATATTGAGTGCTTATCAAAACTATTCCATGCTCTTTAGAACGGATGCCATGTTTGATTGCATTTTCAACAAGAGGCTGAATGGAAAGAGTTGCTATATCAAAATCGCTAAATTGAATATCGTACTGCACTTCAATGTTTGGAAATCTAAGAGACTCGATGGATGCGTAGGTTTTTACATGTTCAATTTCCTTTGAAAAAGGAGTTAAACTATCAGTTGTAGTAGTGATATTTTGCCTTACATAAGTGGCAAAAAGTCCCAGGGTTTCTGAGGCTTTCTTAGGGTCGATACTACAAAGAGCCTGTATAGTTGTAATCGTATTAAAGAAAAAGTGTGGCTTAATCTGAGAAAGCATTAACTGAAGCTTCTGATTCTGAAGCATTTTTTCCTCGTATTGTCTGGCAAGATCCAGATGATAGAACAAATAAAATTGCAAAATTACGACTACAAGAGTCTTACTTAGATTAGAAGGATAAGCGCCCATCGAAATATAATCTGAATAAACAGCATAAAGAATAAGTACAACACAAGCTGGAGGTATTATCCAACGTCGAATGCGACGACTAAAGTACTCCTTGATTGATAATATTAATATATATATTAGGCCAAGACCACTTATTATAAAAACGAATCCCCATAAAGGACCTCTTTGAAAAGCGTTGTCAGGGCTAAAGAAAACCCCTAAGTGAGTAAAATGACTGGTGAAGAATAAGAGTAAATTTGCTATGGACAGGCCTAAAAAGATATAGTGCTTTTTCTTTGGTAAACAAAGCTGCATGAAACATAAAACAAGAAATGGTCGCACACTATATCCAGTATAAGATGCTAATTCGCGCAATAGAACATGGCCTGGAACTAAAAGAGTCCAAAACTCTACATAATCAGTTAATGTATTGAGAATAGCTAAAATGATGGCGAAAATAAAAATGTGTTTATTTTTCTTGGAAATATACTTATCAGACAACATTATGCCTATAAAAAATGTATAGGAAAGTAGAAAAAATAAACTGTCTTTAAAAAATTCTAAAATCATCTAAATTCGTCCTTTTATGAACTGTTAAATATATTAATCAAGTTTAACTTAATTTAATTATTGCCAAAGTAAAAGATAATGTCAATAAATGCCAGGGAAATGGAGTTTTCGTTGGAAATTTGTTGGAAAATGAATGGTATCATAGAAATATTATTATTCTAAGATGGACTAGTTATACTTAGAATTAAGGGGAATGATAAATATCCAGGGAGGAGATATTTATGAAGGCAAAAGTTGCTTTATTTGTAAATGGGTGGAATGCAGAGAATATTGATAAATTTATAGATGGATTTAATGGTTATTTTTCAGACGATGACATCGATCTTTTTGTCTTCACTTCATATTCTGGTTCAGTGGATGGTGTGAAAAAGAATGAAGCAGAAGACTCTATATATTCATTGGCAGATATGTCCTTCTTCGATGCTGCTATAATATTTGGCTCTGGCATCAAATCGGATGTTTCTAAAATTATAAATAAATGCAAGCAGGCAGGGGTACCAGTTATACTTCAGGGAACTGAGGCTGATGGGGTTTCTACTGTTACGATAGATAATAATATCGGAATGAAAAACTTATGTGAGCATTTAATAGAAAAACATGACGTAAAAGATGTTATTTATATTGCTGGTTCAGAGGATAATGAAGATTCAAATGCCAGAATGCAGATGGTAAAAGAAACTCTTGAAGCACACGGGCATTTTTTAAAAGATGAAAATATTTTTTATGCATGTTGGGAAGTAAATCTTATTAGACAATATGTGTGTGAACATTATCGTGATAAGAAAGAGAAATTACCAGATGCTTTTATTTGTGCTAACGACCAGATGGCTATGTTCGTAGTACTGTTTTTAGAGCAGCTTGGTTACAGAATTCCAGAAGATGTAATTGTTACAGGCTTTGATAATCTAAGTGATGGTAAGGTAAGTTACCCTTCTTTGGCTACTGTTGATCAGGGATATTATAAACAGGGTAGTGAAAGTGCGAAGCTTATTACAGAACTGGTAACAGATAAGAAATCTATCAAAAAGAGTGTAGTACCTTGTGTTGCGATTCCTGGTGAGAGCTGTGGATGCATGGATTGCAATGATGAGACGGAATTGAGAAAGAAAATAGGTAGAATTTGGTGGTCTGAACGCTTTTTCTCAGATACTTTGTTAGGAAGAGAGTTACACCTTGATATGTGTATTATGTCAAATGAAAAATTTGAAGATATACATAATAGTATTAACGAGGATTTTTTCTCGTCTACAGGTGAAGAAACAGAAAATTTTCATATATATGTTAATCCGCAGTACAAAAAGCTTGCTTATATGAATGTTCCAGAAGATGTTCACCAGGAGAGTTTCTTTGAATCTGTAATGGATGTAATCGGTGCAAGAACAGGTGGTGTAATATATTCTGATAACACAATAAATACAAAGGATATGTTGTTGGGATATGTTGAGGATGGCATAGGAAAAACTTATGTATTTAAATCTTTGAAGGTTGATGATTGCGTTGCCGGATATATGATTATGGGATATAAAAGGGGCGCATTTAAAAGAAGAGAATATATTGAATTTTCAGGACGTCTTAACAGGACCTTAAAGAAATATCAGAGAAATATTGATGATTATAATAAAACCATCAGAATTCAGGAGCAGGCAGATGAGTTCTTAAGACAGACGGTAGAGGCATTAGCTACTGCAGTCGACGCTAAGGATTCATATACCAATGGTCATTCAAACAGAGTAGCCAAATATTCAAGAGAGATAGCAAAAGAAGCTGGAATGTCTGAAAAAGAGTGCGATGAGGTGTATCTTGCTGGTTTACTTCATGACGTTGGTAAGATAGGAATTGATGACAGAATTATTAATAAAAAGGGTAAGCTTACAGATGAGGAGTTTGCTGTTATTAAGCTGCATCCGGGATTGGGTGGCCAGATTCTATCAAAGATTGTAATGTCTCCTTCGCTTAGTATAGGCGCTCGTTATCATCATGAGAGATATGATGGAAAGGGTTATCCAGAGAAACTAAAAGCAGATGATATTCCTAGAATAGCAAGAATTATTGCCGTTGCAGATGCATATGATGCGATGACTTCAATGCGTAGTTACCGTGAAATAATACCTCAGATGTATGTTCGAGAAGAACTGATTAAAGGAATGGGTACTCAGTTTGATCCAGAATATGCCAGAATTATGATTAATCTTCTTGATAAGGATGAAGAATATAAGATGAGGGAAGGCCGAACAGAGGAAGTATTTGGAGCGGATCTTTCATATAAATTTGATGATTATAAATCAAAGGTTTCTTCAGGCATTAGAATATCAGATAAACCAGTATCAATTAAAATCCAGTATGAGCCTTTAAGAAATGGTGGTCAGCCAACAATTCTTTTCTATGACTCAGCAGATGCCAGATATTATCTTGAGGATAGTTTGTTAGCTGGAGAAATGGATTTTATTGAGTTTGCCAGTGTAGATTTGAATGGAACTATTTATCCTGATTATGTACGTAAATTTACTCAGAATTCAAATAATGATGTACTACTCCAATTAGACTGTAATAAGCTCTATACTGCTGAAGTTTTCATGGTAAAAGAGGAAGATCATTTATTCGTTAGAATCACAACAGACAATCAAATTGATGAAATGACTTTTGCTTTATATGATGCATCAAGATATGTTTACCTTGCGTTAACTGGAGAATTCTGTAAATTAGATATTCTTAAGGTTGATATTTCAGAAGATGCAGTAGAAAAGAATTATATTTCACGTATTGCTGATAAGATAACATATATCGGTGGACCATCAGGAGATATTCCTAATGTTCAGATAGATGGATGGATAACAAGTCATTCAGAAATAGTGGAAGTTGATAGTGACATAGATGTTAGTTTCCATACATTAAGTCTTCCTTCTTCAAGAAGAGTATGGCATTGCCCGATTGTTGCTTTGTTTACATCAGATGATGGTAAAATTGGTGGTAAAAACTTTAGAGAGATTGTATTTGTACGACTTGATGGTGAGGTCTGGTGTGATAATTCCGATTTGCCAAATGAATCACTTGTAACAAGGAGTGAAAAATTTGGAAACTGGAGCGTTTGGAAACAAAATAACAAAGAGGGTGTAGACTGTAAACTGTCAATATCAAGAAAGGACAATATAATAGAGGTACTGGTTGAAAATAGTGGATTAGAAACTAATAATAAAACGACACTTCCAGATGACGTTTCAAATATTTATTTCTATCTCACAGGCGACCAGTGTGCATTAACAAATATCCATATTAATAAGAAATAGTATTATTTTAGCATATTTGATATAAGGGGCTGTTAGCATGATAAAGAAGACAATTGAGTATATTAATCAGAAACAGTTTGAAAATAGTTTGGATTTATATAAACAAAGAATATTAGAGAGATTTAAATACGATGATATATCCATGTATTTTCATATCTTTTCAACAGAATTAAGGGAAGATGAAGTTCGACCAGTATGGGAATGTATTGAGAGAATATTTCCAGGAAAGCCTTGGGTCGGACATTCTACAGCAGGTAATGTTTCGGATTGTGAAATTACATCAGAAATGTCGGTTACAATTACTGTTTTTGAAAAAGAAACAACGAAGTTTAAGATTAATCAGTACAGTATGTCTAAGCAGGCTACCAAGGATATTGCTATGGACATAATAAAGGTATGTGAGAATAATCCATGGGTTAAGGCGGTTGAATTTTATCGAACAATTAATTCTGAATCTCCTAATGTTTTTAGTGAAGAATTTGATTGCTTACGTGAAGACATTCAGATGTTTGGAAGTATTGTATGTTCTAAAGATATTACCAGTACAGATTCATGTGTATTCTCTTCTGTTGGTGGTTTTGATACTACAGGACTTCTTGTATTGTTCTTCGGTGGAGAGGATTTTCATGTTAATTCATTCAAAGTAAGTGGATGGCAGCCAATAGGAAGAACCTTTGTTGTTACAAAAGCAAAGGGCTGCACGATTTATGAGTTGGATGGAAAGCCAGCTTATAACGTATACAAGAAATATTTAAGAATTGAAAATGATGAGAATCTTTTCGTAAATGCATTAGAGTTTCCTATGATGTTTGAACGTGATGGAATAAGAATTGTAAGAGCGGCTGCAGCCGGAAATGAGGATGGCTCGCTTGTTATGAGTGCAAATGTAGAAGAGGGCACTATTGTCAGATTATCATATGGTGAGCCTGATACTATTATGGATGCGGTAAGAGAAGCCGCAAAGGAAATAAGCGATTTCAATGCGGAGCTTTTACATATATTCTATTGTACAGCCCGTAAGGTATTCTGGGGTATGGATGAGCCAACTACTGAAATCTATCCATTCCGTTACGTGAAGGGAAGTGCAGGCTTCTTCTCACATGGAGAATTCCTTCGTGAAAAAGGCAGTCTCAACCAGCATAGTGTAACACTTGTTCTTGCGGCAATGCGTGAGGGAGAAGGCAAGAAGGGTAAGAATAGTGTGGTATTTGAAGAAAGAATTACAAGCACTAAACTTCCGCTTGCATCCAGAATGGCTACATTTATTCGTGAAACCGTATTTGAATTAGAAACTACTAACAGCCAGCTTAAGTTTTACAATGATCAGTTAAAGGGCATTGCTAAAACAGATGGACTTACTGGTCTCAAGAATAGATTGGCCTTCGATGAGTTATTGAAGGAAATTGAAAATGAAAAGATACATGACAAAGACTGGGCTATGCTGATGATAGACTTAAATGGTTTGAAGGCTACAAATGATCAGTATGGTCATGAGGCTGGAGATGAACTAATTAAGGGTACAGCTACAGTTATCAGTGATATTTATGCAGATAAGGGTGAATGCTTTAGAATTGGCGGAGATGAATTTGTAGTTATCATCGATGCCAGCGAAGAGCAAATGCTTGAATATCGAAATAAGTTAAAGGCCAGAATGGACGAATACAATAGAGTTGAAACTTATAAGCTGTCCATGGCAGTTGGAGAGTCAAGATTAAATAATCCGGATGGCGTCAGGGGGTCAATCAGTGATTGGAAAATGAATGCGGATATGGATATGTATAGAGAGAAGGATGGCTTCCATAAAGCGACAAGAAGAATTCTTTATGCAAATATAAATTAGGGTGAAGGTTAAATAAGGGGGTACGATGAAGAATTATACAGACAATGAAGTAAAAGAAATATTGAATGACAGCGTTGATGCTATTTTTGTCGTTTCTTCGAAGGAAGATTTATATAAATCAATAAAGATATCCAAAAGATTAGAGGGATTTGTTGAAAAAGAAGGTTCATATAAGGAGCTACTTAAAAAGTTATGTTTTCATTTGAGTGATAACAATGGAAATATAACTGAAGAGTATCAGGTATTTTTGCCTAAAATTGGTGAATTCAATGGACGAGTGGCTCAAAAGGTCAGCCTGATAATTGATGGGGAAAATCATTTGGTTCAGATGCTTGCATATCCTGTTAAAGATAGTGAAGGAGATTACGTTATTCTTCTTTGTGATTTGGATAAAACAGAATATGAGAGAAATGTTTTGGCCGAAAACAAGGTTAAGACGATACAGGAAACATATTTGTTCTCAATGTATGTAGATTTGAATAAAGATATATCAAGCAGTATTAATGTGTCGGAAATCTCTAATGATGATATGCACTATGATGTTAAATATTCAGAGTGGAGAATGATGATTGTTAATATGTTTTTGCCAGAGGATCAGGAGATGTTCTTGAAAAAATCCGATCCAGAATACCTTAAATCGCATCTAAGACCTGGCAAGAGTTTTTCCTTTGATTGTCAGATGAAGAATCTTGAAGGCGAGTTTATTTGGGTTAAACTGATATTTGGTAGAACAGATACAACTAGTGAACAGGATTTCCGCTTTGTATTTATGGTTGAAAACATTCATGAGAGCTCATTGCAGTTGTTTGAAGAACTTAAGAAGTTTGAGAATCTTGCATCACATGATGCCTTAACAGGCGTATTCAATCATGGACGTATTGAAACAGAACTTGGCAATGCGATTGATGATTTAAAAAATGAGAGTAAGCCATTATACTTAATGATGTTTGATATAGACTGGTTTAAGAAGATAAATGATAACTTTGGACATGCGGTCGGCGATGATGTTTTGAAAGAATTTGTCAAATGTATCTGTGATAAATTAGCTGGTCATAACATTAAGATTGGAAGATGGGGTGGCGAAGAATTTGTATGTGTATGCTATGATCTTGAAATAGAAGAGGTTAGTAAAATCGCTGAAGAAATACGTGCCTTTATAGCCGCCAAAATTTTTGACACAATAGGAAATATGACCTGTAGTGTAGGACTTGCAAATGTCAATAAGAACGATAGTGTTAAGGATGCCTTTAAGCGACTTGATGAAGCCTTATACGAGGCTAAATCAAACGGAAGAAACTGTATAGCAGTTCGTTTAATATAAGATATTTATAAATAAAGAAAAGAAACTAATACCTGATGGTGTTAGTTTCTTTTTATATGGAATAATTTCTTTTAATTGGAAGATTAATTAATATCACTTAATTTAACTAATACATAATTATCAGTTTGAAGTATGTAACCTTCATTAGGGAAAGAAGGAAGAGAAGCAGCATTTGCGTATGCATCATTCATAAAGGTACTTTCTTGTGGAGCTTTGAATTTATAACCATTTGCGTTCATAGCCCCTATGATTCTGTTAGTTGAGAAGAAATACTCAGGACTTACTTCCTTATCAAGCGAAAAGACTGATGAGAGAATGTATAAATCATTTTCTTCATTATATTCATAACAGGATGCGTTTGGAGAATATGGTATTTGTCCTAGGATAATCACTGGAAGCGCGTCATCTTCATCTGACTTACAATTGTAATTGGTTAAATCCATTGCAATTTCATGCATAATTGCCTCGTCAAAATCAGCCTGCATTTTATAGGAATAAATAAGTCTCTCAGATGGAACAATATTCATAATCAGGCAAATAAAGGCTAAGGCGATAAAAGGAATTGATAAATCAATTTTATTGAAAGCTTTCTTATAAAATTTATCAATCACGGCCATAACGAATAACCAAAGGAAGGCTATTGATAAAGGAAGAGAAAGCTGCGTTCTTGCTTCTGCTTCAAAGCCCTGAAGGATGGCAAGAAGAAATGGCGCAATCATAAGTCCAATAATACCTACAAGGTTTAATAAAGCCTTGGCTTTTATTTTGATAAGAAGCATTACAAAAGCGATTAAGGAAACTATTATCATAATGAGAAAAGATAGTGTATAAACATATTTCTCGCCAAGCAAAACATTTCTTATATAATGCTTAACGAAATGATAACAGGTTGAAAATGGGTAATCATCCCAGAAAATCTTATCTGAAAAATATCCATCACTTTTACAAACAATCATACATACAAGCTTATAAAGAAAAGCAGAAATCAGAAAATGGGAAGGGCAGGTAATGGTGCCTCTTATAATAGTTTTCTTCTCCTCATTGAAGAGCATAAGAGTAAACATTCCAAGGTAGAAGGTAATCATGAGATTTAACATTGCCTGATAAATACCAAAGGATATGACAGACAGAATAACTGCTATGAATGCGGAATATATTTTCTTATACTTAATGAATGTGTGTAACATCAAAGCTGAGATAACAAGAAGAAGTATAGCGAAAAGCATTTCAAAGCACTGAAATCTGAAATAAAACTGCTCAGTAAAGGTTGGGAAAATAAGAAATAGAGCAGTAGCAATATAAGGTACCATAGGACTAATCTGGCCCATAAGAATTCTAAATAAATATGAAAGGAAAAATACGGTTATCATTAAGGTAATGATAAATAAAAATCCTTCAAAAAACGGATTGTACCAGGAAAGAGAAGTGAGTTTTTTCACTAAAATAAGCCCGAAACGATCCAAAGCACTCCAGTTATACATAGAGCCCTTAGTTAAAATAATATATTCAAGATCGGCATGATATTCAGTTGCAAAAATTAAAGGCCCGTAAACAAGAGAAATGACTAACCCTGTCAGCAAAGCAATAAACTTGGTTTCTTTATAATAATTGGATAGATTCATAAGAACTCCTGAGTTTCATAGTTTCTACATAAATATATGTAATATTAATATTAGAAGATTAAGAAAATATAATCAATGACTTTTAATCTTAAAGGTATAAAAGCTGGTAATTTGTTTGTTTACAAATGGCAGAAACAAGCATATAATATTAGCGATAGCGTGGAGATAAACATAAGTTTATTATTTCAATGCAAAAATTAAAGGAGGCAATAAAAATGGCTAGAAAAAAACAGTCAATGGATGGTAATACAGCCGCAGCTCATGTAGCTTATGCTTACACAGAAGTAGCTGGTATTTATCCTATCACACCTTCATCACCTATGGCCGATTATGTTGATCAGTGGTCAGCTGAAGGTAGAAAGAACATCTTTGGAAATACTGTAACAGTATCAGAGATGCAGTCAGAAGCCGGAGCAGCAGGTACAGTTCATGGTTCACTTGCAGCCGGTGCAATCACAACAACATTTACAGCTTCACAGGGTCTTTTACTTATGATTCCTAATATGTACAAGATCGCAGCTGAGCAGTTACCTTGTGTATTCGATGTATCAGCTCGTTGTGTAGCTACACAGTCACTTAATATCTTCGGTGACCATAGTGACGTATATGCTTGTCGTCAGACAGGTTTCGCTATGCTTGCTGAATCAGATCCTCAGGAAGTTATGGACTTAGCTCCAGTTGCTCACCTTGCAGCAATTGAAGGAAAGGTTCCATTCCTTAACTTCTTCGATGGTTTCCGTACATCACATGAAATTCAGAAGATTGAAACATGGGATTACGAAGATCTTAAAGAAATGTGCAACATGGAAGCTGTTGAAGAGTTCCGTAAGCACGCTTTAAATCCAGAACATCCAGCAATGAGAGGTTCTCATGAAAATGATGACGTATTCTTCCAGCATCGTGAAGCTTGTAACGGCGTTTATGATGCACTTCCTGCAGTAGTAGAGAAGTACATGAAGAAAGTTAACGATAAGTTAGGTACAAACTACGACTTATTCAACTACTATGGTGCTGCTGATGCAGACAGAGTAATCATCGCTATGGGTTCTGTTTGTGATGTTGCTGAAGAAGTAATCGATTACTTAACAGCAGCTGGCGAGAAGGTTGGTTTAATCAAGGTTCGTTTATATCGTCCTTGGGTTTCATCAGCACTTCTTAAGGTTCTTCCAAAGACAGCAAAGAAAGTTGCTGTATTAGACAGAACAAAAGAGCCAGGATCACTTGGTGAACCATTATACCTTGATGTTGCTACAACACTTCGTGAAGCAGGATTAAACGATATCACATTAATCGGTGGTCGTTATGGTCTTGGTTCAAAGGATACATGTCCTTCTTCAATTTTTGCTATTTATACAGAACTTGCTAAGGATGCTCCTAAGGCAAGATTTACAATTGGTATCGTAGATGACGTTACTAACTTAAGCTTACCTGAGGTTAAGCCAGCACCTATCACATCTGCTGCAGGTACAGTAGAGTGTAAGTTCTGGGGCTTAGGTGGTGACGGTACTGTAGGTGCTAATAAGAACTCAACAAAGATCATTGGTGACCATACAGACAAGTTCATCCAGGCATACTTCCAGTATGACTCAAAGAAGACAGGTGGTATCACAATTTCTCACTTGAGATTTGGTGACAAGCCTATCAAGAGCCCATATTACATCAACCAGGCTGACTTCGTTGCATGTCACAACCCATCATACGTAATCAAGGGTTACAAGATGGTTCAGGATGTTAAGCCAGGCGGAATCTTCATGATCAACTGCCAGTGGTCAGACGAAGAATTAAATGAGCATATGCCAGCAGAAGCTAAGCAGTACATTGCAAAGAACAACGTTCAGCTTTACACAATCAATGCTATCGATAAGGCTATCGAAATTGGTATGGGTAAGAGAACAAATACAATTCTTCAGTCAGCATTCTTCAAACTTGCTAACGTAATGCCAATCGATGAAGCTATCGATTACATGAAGCAGGCTGCTAAGAAGTCATACTCAAAGAAGGGTGACGCAGTAGTAGAAATGAACTACAAGGCAATTGATGCTGGTGTAGATGCAATTCATAAAGTAGAAATCCCAGCAGATTGGGCTACAGCAACAGCTGAGAAGAAAGCTGTTGAGAGAACAGGTCGTCCAGCTACAGTTAAGATGGTTAACGAACTCCTTGATCCTATCGGTTTAATGGATGGTTATTCACTTCCTGTATCTGCATTCAAGGATATCGCAGATGGTCAGTTCGAAACAGGTGCTTCAGCATACGAGAAGCGTGGTACAGCAGTTATGGTTCCTGAATGGGATCCAACAGCTTGTGCTCAGTGTAACAGCTGTGCATTCGTATGTTCACATGCAACAATTCGTCCATTCATCTTAAGCGCAGACGAAGTTGCAGCAGCTCCTGCAAATATCAAGCTTGCTGATTCTAAGCATGCAAACGATGCAACAATGAAGTACACAATGAGCGTATCACCTCTCGATTGTATGGGTTGTGGCGAATGTGTAACAGTATGTCCTGCAGCTGCTAAGGGTGCATTAAAGATGGTTCCACAGGAATCACAGAGCGCAGAGCAGCCAGTATTCGACTACTTAGTTGCAAACGTTGGCAAGAAGGAATTAAAGCCAGCTTTAGCAAACGGTGTTACTCCAATCAACTCACAGTACAACCAGCCACTCCTCGAGTTCTCTGGTTCATGTGCAGGTTGTGCAGAAACATCATACGCAAGACTCATTACACAGTTATTCGGTGAGCATATGTACATTTCAAATGCTACAGGTTGTTCATCAATCTGGGGTGGTCCTGCAGCTACATCACCATATACAGTTAACAAGGATTCTAAGAAGGGTCCAGCTTGGTCTAACTCATTATTCGAGGATAACGCTGAGCACGGCTTTGGTATGTATTTAGGTCAGAAGGTTCTTCGTAACCAGGCAATTGCTAAGATCGAAGAATTAATGAATTCAGATAAGGCTACAGCAGAATTCAAGGCAGCAGCAGCTAAGTTCATCGAAACTAAGGATTGCACACAGTGCAACAGCGAGTATACAGATGCATTAGTTGTTGAACTTGAGAAGGCAGCAGCAGCTGGATGTGAGAAATCTAAGGAAGTACTTGCTAAGAAGGATTACCTTGCTAAGAAGTCAGTATGGATCTTAGGTGGTGACGGTTGGGCTTACGATATCGGTTTCGGCGGCTTAGACCATGTTCTTGCTTCTGGTGAGAATGTAAATGTAATGGTATTCGATACAGAAATGTATTCAAATACAGGTGGACAGGCATCTAAGGCTTCTAACATCGGTGAAGTTTGTCAGTTCGCTGCAGCTGGTAAGGAAATCAACAAGAAGTCTCTTGCTGAAATCGCTATGAGCTATGGTTACGTATATGTAGCACAGATCGCTCTTGGTGCTAACCCAGCTCAGGCTGTTAAGGCTATCGCAGAAGCAGAAGCTTACAATGGTCCTTCACTTATCATTGGTTACGCTCCATGTGAACTTCACGGTATCGCTAAGGGCGGTATGAACCACTGCCAGGATGAAATGAAGAAGGCTGTTAAGTCTGGTTACTGGAACTTATTCAGCTTCAACCCAGCACTTAAGGCTGAAGGAAAGAATCCATTCACATTATCATCTAAGGAAGGTGATGGAACATATCAGGAATTCCTTAACAATGAGTCAAGATATACTCGTCTTGTTAAGCCATTCCCAGAAAGAGCTGAAGAATTATTCGCTCAGTCAGAGAAGGTTGCTAACGAAAGATATCAGCACTTACTCAGACTTGTTGAGTTATACAAATAATTTATATAACAATATACATTTTAAAATTGAAAAGGACATCGAAAGATGTCCTTTTCATATTATAGCGACGATGGGAATCGGATTTGCTTTTTAGCAAATTCATTTACATAGAATCAACAAAATTCACTTTACTGTAATGATAAATAATATAAGGATTAATATTTAAATGAACAATATAGAAGTTTGTCAAAATAGAATAATAAGTCAGGATTATCCTGATCCAGATGTAATTAGAGTGGATGATACATATTATATGGTCAGTACTACTATGTACTATTTTCCAGGCGCAGCTATATTAAGATCCTATAATCTTGTGAACTGGGAAATAGTATCCTATGTTTTTGAGGAATTAGATGGTACAAAAGAAGAGAGGTTAGAAGATAATAAGAATCTTTATGGTCACGGAATGTGGGCACCATCTTTTAGGTATCATAATGGTAAATTCTATATAGCATTTGTTTCTCATGAACAGGAGGATACGCATCTATTTATAGCTGATAAAGTAGAAGGTCCCTGGGAACATAGAATGATAAAGGGTTATTATCATGATTGCTCACTATTGTTTGATGAAGACAGTATATTTATTGTTCATGGAAACATGAATATTCATCTTACAGAGCTTGCTGATGATTTGTCAGGGCCAAAGAATGGTGGAATTGATAAGATTATTATAGAAGATGATCCCAATAGGGTAAGACTTGGCTATGAGGGTTCTCATTTTTACAAGATTAATAATAAATATTTAATAACTCTTATTCATTGTCCAACAGATGGAATGCGTACAGAAAGCGTATTTGTAAGTGATAGGGTGGATGGAGAGTATATAGGTAAAGATGTACTAAGCGATGATGGTGGATATCTTAATCAGGGAATAGCTCAGGGGGGCATTGTGGATACTCCTGATGGTAAATGGTATGCTATTCTTTTTCAGGATAGTGGTGCAGTAGGTAGAATACCATCACTCATGCCTATTGAGTGGAAAGATGGATTTCCTGTATTTGGAAATGATGGAAAAGCGACAAGGAATTTTACAGTTACAGATTACAGACCTGATTACAAGTATGAGAGTCTTATTAATTCTTCCATAGCTAAGAAATCATTAGACAACAAGCAATATATTATTACTCCTCAATGGCAGTGGAATCATATTCCTAATAAAAAGCTTGTTGAAATAAAAGATGAGAGAAGCATCAGGGTTGAAACAGGAAAGCTTTCGGTTAATCCCATGCATGCTATTAATACATTGACTCATAGGACAACATATCCTTCGGGAAGTGCAAGAATAAGCCTTGATTATAGTGGACTAAAGATAGGAGATACTGCAGGCTTAATTGTTCTTATTGGACAGTATGCAATGGCTGGTGTAAGAAGGTATAAGGATGGCTTTCATAAGGTACTTATAGTTAGTAATCATAAGCATGAAGGCTTTGGCATAGGGCTAAATGATTATGAGGAAGCTAGGATTATTATTGATGAAATAATTGATAATCCTGATTGTAAATGCAATATTGAGGCACTTACCTGTTTTGAGAATATGAAGGATGAAGTAAGGTTTTTTATAGACGATAAGGAGATTACCAAGGAAGCCATTAAAATAGAATTTAAGCTTGATCTCTTCACCGGTGCAAGAATTGGAATGTGCATTTATTCTCAAAAGGAGATTGGTGGAGTCGCTGAATTTAGAGTTGAGAGCATTTTGACTAATGAATAAAGGATATAAAAAAAGACCATTTGAAATGGTCTTTTTTTGATATATAGATATTTTAGTTTTGCTGTTCTTCCTGTTGTTGTTGGGCTTCGGCTTCAGCAGCTGCAGCGGCTTCTTCCTCACGGATTCTCTGGGCCTCTGCTTCACGTGCGTTTTGTTCAGCGTTTGTCTGAAGTACCTTGGCTGCTCTTTGATTCTCAGCGGCTATTTCTTCATCTGTAAGTAATCCAGCGTCTTTCCAAAGTGAGAAATAAACGTTGTATTTAAGAATATTGATACTAGCGAGATACTTGGATTCGTTGAAATCCATGTAGCTGTTAAGGTAAGCATCAAGGGCTTCCTCACAGTAAAGGTCAGTGTTGATCTTCCAGTATGTTTCTTTAGTAGAAGAGTTGTACTCAACATTGTCATTTAAGAAACTCTTGTTATAAAGCATTGCAGTGTGCATGCTGTTTGAAAATACATCTGTTCCCATGAGAAGTCTTGAATCATGAGGAAGATTGAAAAGATTTAATATTGTAGGAACGATATCAACATTACAGCAGTAGTTATCATTGTAGATAGGCTCTTCAATAGCTGAGTTGTAAATGATACAAGCTGAATGATACTGTTCAAGCTCGCTGATTTCACCACCAACAAGACTTTCTCTTCCCTGAGCTGAGAGATAGTAAGGATAGTGGTCACCAGTAAGAACGATTACTGTATTATCAAGCTTGTCAGCTTCTTCAAGTCTTTCTAAAAGATATTTCATAGCTTTTTCAAGCTCAAGATTACAAGCAAAGTAATTCAAGGCTTCTGCATTATAATTAGCTGCATCGTCACCAAGAAGTTCCTTAACTTCGTTGATATTTCTATTAACCATTCTGTTTGAACCATTGTAAGGACCATGACCACTGAAAGTCATATAGTAAGCATGGAAAGTGTCCTCTTCGATATAATCATCGATTGACTGCTCCATCATTTCAAGGTCGCTGGCTGGCCATACAACGCTTAATTTCATTTCATCACTGAATTTGGTATCCTGATATCCAAGGTTTGGCCATGAAAGATATCTTCTGTAATATGTGCCATAGTAGTTATGGAAAGCGTATGTGTTAGTTCCATCAGCAGAGAATAAATCTCCTAAACCATAAGGCATATATTTGCTTGCTGACTGAGGAAAGCTTCCTACGTCAGTACCTGACATTGCATATCTTGATACATCTGGCCAAAGTGAAGTAGCAAAAGCAAACTCACCATTAGTTGTAGTATTAAGGAATGAATTGTAGTAGTTAGTTAAAACAATTCCGTTATTTGACATATTATAAAGAGTAGGAGTTACCTTCTCGTTACATGCATATTTCCAGAAACCTTCAGCACAGATATAAATGAGATTGTAGTCTTCAAACATACCTGTATACTCGTTTTTATAGGTTGGCTCCTGTTGTGCAAAGAATAAATACATATTCTTGGTATTAGCATCAGCAGCGTTTTCTGCAAGAGCTTCGAAATCAAAGGAATCATCGATCCATGGTTCGTAAACAATTTCTTCTACAACTTCTTCGACTTCTTCTTCAGACTCCTCATCAGGAATGTTTTCCACGATTTCTTCGTCAGGAATTAATTCAAGTGCAGATTTATCGATTTCCACGAGTTCTTCAGTACTGCTTTCAGTATTACCAATACCGAGATAGTAGGCACCGCACTCTACTAAGAAAGTAGTAAGTGTACCAAGACTGCCTGCGGCAGAGTCTGTATCTACAGATAAACTGTGAAATACGTGATATGCTGACTGCTTGTCAGTTCCGCCAAGCTTTAAGCCCTGAATACCTGCAAACCATAAGGCAACTGATAATAAGATTACGAAAAGATGCATCAATACAGGGTATCCTGCAAAACGAATCTTTTTAATAATGCCTACAACAATTGAAGCGATTACAGGCGCAAGTATGAGTGTTAAGAAAATGATGGATGAAATAAGAATTTCTTCCATTGCCCAAAAGAAGTTTCCAACTGCCTGGCCACCCATTCCCATCATTGATACTGAGAACAAGGATCCGAATATTCTAAAATATACGAACTGAACGCAGTAATAAATGCTGATTACGAACAAAAGAATTGGGAGAGTTATCTTATTACCTATATTCTTGAAGAAGCCTGCGAGAGCTGTGAAAAACATTGCTTCGGCAGGAACAAAGAATAAAAAGAATAAATTCATACCAGTAATTTTGCCTGATATATAAATTCTCATGAAAAGTTCCAAAGCGGTTATTGTCAAAAAGAATATTCCAAAGTAAATAGCCATTGGAATAAGTCCTATAATGTATTTTTTGTATTTTTTTTCTTCCATATTATCGACTGCCATCTCGATACCTTCTTTTCCTTATTATTATATATACATCATGTAAATCGCGAAAATCATACAACATATATTATTTTAAGTCAAACATTTTCTATTTTAAGTCAGAGAATTTCATAATAAATAAATATACAAATTTAAAAATGTATATATAATATAAAGGTGTAAATTTAAATAATTGAATAAAAAAAGATATGTATAAATGATTCTTATGTAAGTTTTATACAATTTAAAAGGAGCATAAACATGATATATGAGTTAGATGCAGAAAAATTAAACGAAAGAGAGAGCGCACATGCTTATCTTAAGGAAGTATTTGGATTTCCTGATTATTACGGTAATAATTTAGATGCTCTTTATGACTGCCTTAGCGAAATGACAATAGAAGAAATTAAAATTAACAATGTTAATAAGGGTGAATTCTATTTCTTTGCTATAATGGAAGTCCTTGAAGATTTGGATATAACAATTACTACTTAATATAAATTTAGCTGTACTTTTTATCGGACACCTGCCAATGCTATAATCAACTCGTAAAGAAAAACAAAAACATTTACGGAGGATATAGATATGTCAGTTAAGATTAAGTTATTTGCAGGTATGGTAGCAGCGTTAATATTTACAGGGATTCTTAGTGTAGCACTTGTAGCTCATGCAGAGGAAATTAAGACAAAAGCATATTATGAAATGCTTGCTCAGAATGAAGAAACATATGTTAATAGTGTAAGAAGATATTTGGCAGATAATGGATTCAAGAATGCAGGAATTAATCTTACTAAAACATTTGATGGAGATGTGGTTGATGAATATAAGCTTGTTATCAATCATCATTCTTTCGAATATGCTTCTGCTGACAAGCTTGATTTAATGGAAGAGACTTTTGCTTATGGAGATGGCTTTTATCTCGATGGTGACGTTAGAATAGAGTTTTCTTTCTAAAATTAGTGACAATGCTTTAATTTACATGCTATAATTGACCTGTTTGAAAATTATTACTCGGAGGAACAAAAGATGTATTCATTAGAAGATATTAAATTGGTTGATCCTGAAATTGCACAGGCAATTGTTGACGAAGAAAATCGTCAGAATAGTCATATCGAACTTATTGCTTCAGAGAACTGGGTTTCAAAAGCAGTTATGTCAGCAATGGGTAGCGTATTAACAAACAAATATGCAGAAGGTTATCCAGCTAAGAGATACTATGGCGGATGTGGATGTGTAGACGTTGTTGAATCACTTGCTATTGAAAGAGCAAAAGAATTATTCGGATGTGATTATGCAAATGTTCAGCCTCATTCAGGTGCACAGGCTAATATGGCAGTTCAGTTTGCTGTACTTCAGCCAGGTGATACTATCATGGGTATGAATCTTGATCATGGCGGACATCTTACACATGGTTCACCAGTTAATATGTCTGGTAAATATTTCAAAGTAGTTCCTTATGGTGTAAACGATGACGGTTTCATCGATTACGATAAAATGGAAGAACTTGCACTTGAGTGCAAGCCAAAAATGATTATTTCTGGTGCTTCAGCATATGCAAGAACAATTGATTTCAAGAGAATTCGTGAAATCTGTGATAAGGTAGATGCAGTTATGATGGTTGATATTGCTCATATCGCTGGTCTTGTTGCTACAGGATTACACCCATCTCCATTCCCATATGCAGATGTAGTAACAACTACAACACATAAGACTTTAAGAGGACCTCGTGGTGGTCTTATTCTTGCAAATCAGGCAGCAGTTGATAAGTTCAATTTTAACAAGGCTATTTTCCCAGGAATTCAGGGTGGCCCATTGATGCATGTTATTGCAGCTAAGGCAGTTTGCTTCAAGGAAGCTTTATCACCAGAATTTAAGACATACGCTCAGAATGTTGTAGATAATGCACAGGCACTTAGCAAAGGCCTTATGAGCAGAGGAGTTAAAATCGTTTCTGGTGGAACTGATAACCACTTAATGCTTGTTGATTTAAGAGGTGAGAAGTTCACAGGTAAGGAACTTGAAAAGATGCTTGATGAAGCTCATATCACAGCTAACAAGAATACAGTTCCAAATGATCCTCAGAAGCCATTTGTTACTAGTGGTGTTCGTTTAGGTACTCCAGCTGTTACCTCACGTGGTATGAATACAGAGGATATGGATAAGATTGCAGATGCAATTGCAGCTATCGTAAAGGGTGGAGAAGAAAAGATTCCATACGCAAGAGCAATTGTTGATGAATTAACAAAGAAATATCCATTAATCTAATTTATTACTTACAAAGGAGAGGTGAAAGCCTCTCCTTATTTGATAAAAGGGTAGAATTATGATGATGAAGTTCAAAAGAATTTTAAGTGTTCTACTTACTGCAATGCTTTCCGTGACGTTACTTACAGGATGTGGAAAGACCGTAGTTGTAACTGGCGGCTTCGCAGAAGGAGAAATATTTAAGATTAATAATATTTCCTGCAACAGGGATGAGATGAATATTTATCTTACCAATATGGCTAATAATTACGAAGATATTTATGGTTCTGAAATCTGGAATACTTCGGCAGGAGATAAGACAATTGAAGAGGCATTTAAGGATACTGTTCTTGCCAAGGTTTCAAGAATTAAGGTTTTGAATCTCATGGCCAAGCAGGAAAAGGTTTCCTTGACATCAGATGAGAAGAAATCAGTTAAAAAGGCTTCAAAGGCTTATATCAAAACTCTTAGCAAGGATGAAATTAAGGCGTTAAATGTTAATGAGGATTTGATTTATAATATGTATTATGAATATGCCGTAGCTGAGAAGGTCTACAATTCAATCGTTGATGAGGTAAATCTTGAAATCAGTGATGATGATGCAAGAAGTGTTACTGTAGAACATATTTTCATTAAGACATATCATGAGGGTACAGATGGAAAGCTGACAGATTATTCTGAAAGTGCCAAAAGAGAAGCCAGAGAAAGAGCTCAGGAAATAAGAGATGAGGCTGTGACCAATAGGGATTTCGAGAGTCTTTGCGTAAGCTATAATGAGGATTCCACAAGTACTCATACTTATAGAAGAGGTGAGATGCCAGAGAGCTATGAAAATTCAGCGTTCAGCCTTGAAGAGGGAGAAATAAGTAATGTAGTTACTACTCCGGATGGCTTCTATATCATTAAGTGTATAAGCACTTATGAAAGAAAAGAAACAGAGGCTAACAGAGAGGCAATTATCAAAGAAGCCAAGAATAAAGCCTTTGAAGAAAAATATCAGGAATTTCTCTCAACTCTCGTTGGAAATTTAAATGAAAAAGAGTGGGGCAAGCTTACAATCAGTCATGAAGAAGCGATAACAACGAACCAGTTTTTTGATATTTATACAGAAATTATGATAAAGGGTAAATAATTATTAGCACTCAATTCAAATGAGTGCTAATTTTTTATTGACTTTTAATATTAATGACTTATAATTGTAAATGTAGATTAAAAACAACGCATTTGCGCAGATTATAGAGAGGTGATTTAAATGGCAAAAAAAGGTTCATTATCAATTAATTCAGAGAATATTTTCCCAATTATCAAAAAGTGGTTATATTCAGATCACGATATTTTTATGCGTGAACTTATATCAAATGGCTGCGATGCAATTACTAAACTTAAGAAGCTTGATATGATGGGAGAATATACACTTCCAGATGGATTTAAGGAAAGGGTTGATGTAGTAGTTGATCCTGAAAACAAGACACTTACATTTATTGATAACGGTCTTGGTATGACAGCAGATGAAGTAGAAGAATACATCAATCAGATCGCTTTTTCAGGTGCTACTGATTTCATTGAAAAATATAAGGATAAGGCAAATGATGATCAGATTATTGGTCATTTTGGTCTTGGCTTCTACTCTGCATTTATGGTAGCAAGCAAGGTTACAATTGATACACTTTCTTATAAAGAAGGTGCTAAAGCAGTTCATTGGGAGTGTGATGGCGGTACAGAATTTACAATGGAGGATTCTGACAAGGAAGATGTTGGAACAAAGATTACTCTTTATTTAAATGAAGAGTGCCTTGAATTCTGTAATGAATATCGTGCGAAAGAAATTATCAAGAAGTATTGTTCTTTTATGCCTACAGAGATTTATATTTCAAAGCTTAACACTAAAGAGACTCAGACAATCAATGCGAGTGAGAAGCTTGAAAGTGATGTAGTTGTTGAGGAGCTTGAGAAGAAGGAGGGAGAAGAAGAAAAGGTAAAAATCGTTAAGAGACCAGAACTTCTTAATGATCCACATCCTCTTTGGATGAAGAATCCAGCAGAATGTGAGAAGGAAGATTATCTTGCATTCTATCGTAAGGTATTTAACGATTATAAGGAGCCACTTTTCTGGATTCACCTTAATATGGATTATCCATTTAACTTAAAGGGTATTCTTTACTTCCCTAAGATTAACATGCAGTATGATGCTATTGAGGGAACAATCAAGCTTTATAATAATCAGGTATTTATCGCAGATAACATCAAGGAGGTTATTCCAGAATTCCTTCTCTTATTAAAGGGTGTAATTGACTGTCCAGACCTTCCACTTAACGTATCACGTTCTGCACTTCAGAATGATGGATTTGTTAAGAAAATCAGTGATTATATTACTAAGAAGGTTGCAGATAAGTTATCAGGTCTTTGCAAGACAGATAAGGAAAATTACGAGAAATACTGGGATGATATCGCTCCATTTATCAAATATGGCTGCTTAAAGGATGACAAGTTCTGTGAGAAGATGAATGATTACATTCTCTTTAAGAATCTTGATGGTAACTACATGACACTTCCAGAGTGCCTTGAGACAAAACCTATTGATACAGCAGTAGATGAAGATGGCAATCCAGTTGAAGTTGAAGAAATTGTAGAAGAGAATACAGAAGCTGAAGAGAAGAAGGAAAAGATTATTTACTTCGCCACAGATCTTGTAGAACAGAGCCAGTATGTAGCAATGTTTAAGAAAGCTAAGATGGATGCAATTGTTCTTCCAGACAATATTGATATGCCATTTATCAATCAGCTTGAAATGAAGAATCAGGGCGTAAGCTTCAAGAGAATTGATGAAGATTTATCAGATGCACTTAAGGCTAAGACTTCAGCTAAGACTCAGGAAGAGCTCAAAGCTAAAGAGAAAGAGCTTGAAAGCTTATTTAAGAAGATTGTAAAGAAAGATAATATTGGAATTAAGCTTGAAAAACTTACAAATAAAGATATCTCATCAATGATGACTATGTCAGGAGAAACAAGAAGAATGCAGGAAATGATGAGAATGTATGCAAGCGGAATGGGTATTGATGAGTTTAGCAAGGAAGGCCTCACATTGGTTCTTAATGCTAATAATAAGCTTGTTCAGTTCCTTCTTGAGAATAAGGAAGGTGAGAATGTAAATCTTATCTGTGAGCAGTTATTCGATCTTGCACTCATTCAGCATGGTCCACTCTCACCGGAAGAGATGACAAAGTTTGTTAATCGTTCTAACAAGATTATGATGATTCTTGCAAAATAAATTTAAACCAAGTGAAATCTCCTCATCTTAACGGATGAGGGGATTTTTTGTTAAGTTAACTAAAGTAAAACTTGTACATATTTAGGATTTGTTATAAAATTGTCCGTGTTTATATGGATTTGTTATAAGATTATCCGAATTTAATGGATGTGTTTTTCGAAAGGGGAAAATATGAATTTGAAGAAATTTTTAACAATGGGTTTAACAGTAACTCTTCTTGCATCAATGACAGCTTGTACATTTGGTGGTGAGACAGAGGTGAATAAGCCAATTAGTACTGTTGCCACTATTGATGAGGTTAAGCCTAAAGATGATGTGGATGTTGAAACAGACAAAGATAATGATAAAGACAAGGATAATACACAGACAGGCGCAGAAGATATAAAAGAAATATCAGTTACTCCTAAATATTACAAGGGAAAGATTAGTAATGATGTTTATGGAGAAGGTGATTCTTTACTATCAAGAGTTTCTTATAATTCCATTTTTCTTGATTATGATCAGAGCATGATGGATGAATTTGCTCCTTTGACAAAGGCTTTGGATGAATATCATAAGGATGTAAATAAGCAGCTTGAGGCAATTCATGATTATTTCGTGGAAAATCAGCCTGAAGAAGTTTATTTTGAAGAAGGAACATATGATGAATCTATAGATTATTTAGTTCGAGGAGACAAAGAGGTTCTTTCCTTTGTAACAATTAATGAATCTTACTATGGAGGAACAATGTTTGATGTTCTTTCATATGGTCATAATTATGATATAACAACAGGTGAAGAAATTAAACTTGAGGATGTTGTTACAGTAGATGATAAATTCGTAGAGAATTTAGCAGAATATCTTTCAGCAAATTATCCAGAAGGAACTTACGGCTTAAGCGTTGATGATATTAAAGGTCGCATTGAAGAAAACTTCATGGAAGAAACAGATAAATTCAATTTCAATATTACTAATACTGGCCTTGTGATTTATTTCAACGTATATTCACTTGGTACACCAAGGGCAGCAGGGTCATTTGAGGTTGTAATCGATTATAAAGATTCTGATTACAAATTCGCAGATAAATATTTTACTAATTATGGTGGCTTCTACACACAGGAGATGATTCCAAATCATGAGTATAATATTAATGGAAACGCATTATATATGTGGATTAATATAGACAGGTATGCAGAGTTTGCGTATAGAGATGTTAATTTCATTTCAGGAAGTGATTTCATGAATGAATACTCTTATGACTGTCCATCTTTGGAGTGTCCACAGGTATACATGGTTACTATTGGGGATAATACATATATTTATTATCAGATTAGCAACTATGACTGTTTGGATACATTCTATACATTCTGTTTCGATGGAGAAAATGTAGATTTATGGGATATCCAGTACGGTTCTATTATCTCAATGTTAGATTTAGCTAATATTGAATTATGGATGAATATTGATTGCTTAACTTATATTAGCGCAAGAGGCAATTGCTTTATTAATGATATAGGTGTGATTAGCCCATATGATTATTTAGAATTTGAGTGCGACTGGTGTTATTATGAAGTTAAAAAAGAAATGCAAATCGACAAGATAACAGACTTTGACCGTATGTCAACAGAAGGTTCAGTGTTAGAGGTGGGTACAAAGCTTACTCCTCAGTATTATGACAGTATTTCAGATAAAATTATCTTTGTTGATGAAGATGGTAATCAGTATGTTTTGAGTTTAATTGATTATGATTACTATGAATATCTTGAAGTAGTGGAAATTTGGTAATATTTGGCAAATGCTAATGATAAAAGGAAACGATTAATTGCAATCGTTTCCTTTTTATAGTTAATCTTGAGAAAAGAAAAGAAATGTAGTAAAATACTATAGTCTATGAGTATAAATAGGGAAAATAGGGATAAGAGGTTTATTATGATTAGAAAATCAAAGTTACTGACAGCAATAGCGCTTACATCAGTTCTTACAATGACTGCATGTACATTTGGAAGCAATGTAGGGGATGGTAATAAGAACAATGTAACTGGTCAGGCAACAATTATAGATGACACCAATACTAATCCAGATGATGAAAACAAGCCAGATATTGGCACTGTTGGAACATTGGTAGAAGATGATAATGAATCGGGTGATTTATGTCAGATTGATTATTATTACTATTATGATGATTTTTCAGAATGGTATGTAAGAAGTGACGGATATTATATTGAAGAGTTTATGGCGCCATTCCGTACTGTTTATATTGGTGACGACACTAAATATCCTAAGCTTAAAGAAGCTATAGAAGAGATGAATAAGAATCGCATTGAAGAAGTCCTTCTGGCTAAGGGAAATTCTCTTGATTCATGGGAGGAATACTACAATTCAATGCTTGAACTTGATCCTGAATATAAAGGTTATCCATGGTCAGAGATTACAGAAATAAGTGTTACAAGAGCAGATGATAAGCTTTTCTCATTAAGTGATAACTCATCATCTTATGCAGGTGGTGCACATCCAGCTTCATATTATTACGGACATACATATGATTCTAATACAGGAAAAGAGCTTAAAATCGGTGATATCGTAAAAGAAGATGCTGATGTGGCTACAGCAATTGCTGACCAGATTTGGAATGTATACGATGATCATGAGATGTTTTTCTCATCTACAAAGGAAGAACTTAGAGCAAATATTCAGGAGATTATTGATGGTGGATATTTAGGCTTCTATGTAACAAATGATGGTGTAACATTTTTGTTCTCTCCATATTTGATAGCTCCTTATGCATCAGGATGTGTTCAGGTTGATATATCATATGCAGAGAATCCAGGACTTTACAGAGATGAGTTATTTGAAAATGCTGGTGGAGATTATGTTATTCATTTGAGAGAAAGCATGAGTTTTCCTTTCGAGTATAAGGGTACAAAGCATTGCCTTGGATATTATACAAGACAAATTTATGATGAATATTATGATACATATACTGAAGAGAGAGATTATATTTCATTCAGTGATAATATGGGAGATAACTGGTTAGAGACTGGAGATTTTGATATTTATTCAGCTGCAGAACCAGAACTTTATATAGCAAGAAAGAATTCAAAATATTATCTTTACCTTTTACAGGGCAATAGGGATCCAGGCTGGAGAATAGATACATTTGCATTCGAAGATAATAAATGGACAAGAATTTCTGAAGGTCAGTCTTATGGTTTACAGGACTTTAGAAATACAGATAATATTAGATTATGCTCAGTAATATTTTGTTCAGATATTCCTACATGGACATTTACAAATGCTTATATAGGTGCAGATGGAACAATTGAACTTACAGATGGTCTTTTCCTTGGTGAAACAGACGAGGAGGCTATTGATCCTTATTGCATTTTCACAACAATGACAGAAGTAAATGGATGTAAGACAGACAGTAATTGTTACCCAACTGATGAAGCATATACAATTGAGAAGGGTTCAGAAATCTTCTTAGTAGGCGAAATTGGTAACTGTCAGTTGTTTAAGGTAAATGGAAAAGATATTGTAGCAGTTGAATATGAATATGATGATACTACATACACTTTTAAGTATGATGGCGTTGGAATATTTGACTGGATAGAAATAAACAATATGGGTTGGGAATAAATTTAAAGGAGATAAATATGGCACAGGTAGGTATTGTAATGGGCTCTGATTCAGATATGCCCATCATGAGTAAGGCAGCAGAAATGCTGGACAAGTTTGGTATTTCATACGAAATGACAATTATTTCAGCTCACAGAGAGCCAGACGTATTCTTTGAATATGCAAAGAGCGCAGAGTCAAAGGGATTCAAGGTTATTATTGCAGGAGCAGGAATGGCTGCACATCTTCCAGGTATGTGCGCTGCTATTTTCCCAATGCCAGTTATTGGTATTCCAATGCATACAACAAGCCTTGGTGGAAAAGATTCACTTTACTCTATAGTACAGATGCCTTCAGGTATCCCTGTTGCTACAGTAGCTATAAACGGTGGTGCTAACGCAGGAATTCTTGCTGCAAAGATTCTTGCCACATCAGATCCAGAGCTTTTACAGAAAGTTAAGGATTATGCTGCATCTTTAAAAGAGGGTGTTCAGAAGAAAGATGCAAGACTTCAGGAAGTTGGATACAAAAATTATTAAAAAGGAGAAATAAAATGGATTACAAGTCATCAGGTGTTGATATCGAAGCAGGATATAAGTCAGTAGAACTTATGAAAGAATATGTTAAGGGAACAATGAGACCAGAAGTTTTAGGCGGTATTGGTGGTTTCTCAGGTGCTTTCTCTTTATCATCTATTAAGGATATGGAAGATCCAATTCTTTTGTCAGGAACAGATGGATGCGGAACAAAGGTTAAGCTTGCATTCCTTCTTGATAAGCACGATACAATTGGTATTGATGCTGTAGCTATGTGTGTAAATGATGTTGTTTGCGCAGGTGGTGAACCATTATTCTTCCTTGACTATATTGCTTGTGGAAAGAATATTCCAGAGAAAATCGCTACAATCGTAAAGGGTGTTGCAGAAGGCTGCAAGCAGTCAGGATGTGCACTTGTTGGTGGTGAAACAGCAGAGCATCCAGGCCTTATGCCAGAGGATGAATACGATCTTGCAGGTTTCGCTGTAGGTGTAGTTGATCGTAAGGATTTAATCACAGGAGAGAACTTAAAGGACGGAGATGTTCTTATTGGTATGGCATCAAGCGGTGTTCATTCAAATGGTTTCTCACTTGTAAGAAAAGTATTTAGAATGACAGCAGATAACCTTAATCGTTACAGAGACGAACTTGGCACAACTCTTGGTGAAGCACTTATTGCTCCAACAAAGATTTATGTAAAGGCTCTTAAGAGCATTAAGGATAGTGGTGTTACAGTTAAGGCTTGTAGCCACATCACAGGTGGTGGATTCTATGAGAATATTCCTAGAATGCTTCCAGAAGGAATCAACGCAGAAGTAAAACTTGATTCATACCCAGTTCCTGCAATCTTCAAGCTTATCCAGAAGGAAGGCAATATTGCAGATGAAATGATGTACAATACATTTAACATGGGTCTTGGTATGATTATCGCTGTTGATCCAGCTGATGTTGACAAGACAATGGCAGCTATTAAGGCAGCAGGCGAGGAACCATATATTGTAGGTAAATGTAATAAAGGCGAAAAAGGAGTTACCTTATGCTAAAGGTTGTAGTATGCGTATCAGGTGGCGGAACTAATTTACAGGCCATTATTGATTCTATCAAATCAGGAGAACTTGAGAACACAGAAATAGTTGAAGTTATTTCAAATAATGCTGGTGCCTATGCTCTTGAAAGAGCGAAGCTTGCAGGTATCAAAGGTAAATGTGTATCTCCAAAGGATTATGAGAATAGAGAACAGTTTAATGAGGCTTTTCTTGCTGAATTAAAGGCTTCAGGAGCAGATCTTATCGTTCTTGCTGGATTCCTTGTTGTTATTCCTGAAATAGTTATCAAAGAATACAGAGGAAAGATTATTAATATTCATCCATCATTGATTCCATCATTCTGTGGAACAGGTTACTATGGACTTAAGGTACATGAAGCAGCTCTTGAGAGAGGTGTTAAGATTACTGGTGCAACAGTTCATTATGTGGATGAAGGAACAGATACAGGCCCTATTATTATGCAGAAGGCTGTTGAGGTAATGGAAGGTGATACACCTAAGATTCTCCAGCAGAGAGTAATGGAACAGGCTGAATGGATTATTCTTCCAAAGAGTATTGGAATGATTGCAAAAGGAGCTAAATAAATGAAAGTTTTAGTAGTTGGTGGCGGCGGAAGAGAACATGCTATTGTTACTGCGCTTGCGAAGAGTGAAAAGGTTGACAAGATTTACTGCGTTCCAGGAAATGCAGGTATTGCAAAGCTCGCTGAATGCGAAGCAATTGGAGTTATGGAATTTGATAAGATTGCTATGTTTGCTCTTGAAAAACAGGTGGATCTTGTTGTAGTTGGACCAGACGATCCATTAGTTGCAGGACTTGTTGATGTACTTGAAACAGCAGGACTTAAGGCATTTGGACCAGATAAGAAGGCAGCTATTCTTGAGGGTAGCAAGGCTTTCAGTAAAGACCTTATGAAGAAATACAATATTCCTACTGCAAAGTATGAGAATTTTGATAATTCACAGGATGCAATTGCTTTCCTTGATACATGTAAGTTCCCAATCGTATTAAAGGCTGACGGACTTGCTCTTGGAAAGGGTGTTCTTATCTGTAAGGACTATGAAGAAGCTGTAGCAGGCGTTCATGAAATTATGGATGATAAGAAATTTGGTTCAGCTGGTAACCGTATGGTTATTGAGGAATTTATGACAGGCCGTGAAGTAAGTGTTCTTTCCTTCACAGATGGTAAGACAATTAAGATTATGACTTCTGCTCAGGATCATAAGAGAGCAAAGGATAACGATGAAGGTCTTAACACTGGCGGTATGGGTACATTTTCACCTTCACCATTCTATACAAAAGAGGTAGATGAATTCTGTCATAAGTATATTTACCAGGCAACAGTTGATGCTATGAGAGAAGAAGGAAGAGAATTCAAGGGAGTTATCTTCTTTGGTCTTATGCTCACAGAGGATGGACCTAAGGTTCTTGAGTACAATGCAAGATTTGGTGATCCAGAAGCTCAGGTAGTTATTACAAGAATGAAGAATGACATTACAGATGTTATGATGGCATGTGTTGATAAGAAGCTTGATACAATCGAGCTTGAGTTTGAAGATAATGCTGCAGTATGTGTTGTTCTTGCAAGTGATGGATATCCATTAGCATACGAAAAGGGCAAAGAGATTAAAGGTCTTGAGAATTTTGATGGTAAATCAGACTATTTCTGCTTCCATGCCGGAAGTAAGGAAGAAAACGGCAAAATTGTTACAAATGGTGGTCGTGTTCTTGGAATTACAGCTACAGGTGACAATCTTGTTGAGGCCAGAAAGAAAGCTTATGATGCAACTGCATGGGTAGAATTTGACAATAAGTACATGCGTAATGATATAGGTAAGGCTATTTTTGAGGCATAATTTTCTATCGATATATTTATCAAAATGTGGTAGAATATTATTTAAGTTGTGAATAACAACACGGAGGTAAAATATGAAAATGTTTAAGAGTAAGAAGTTTATCGCACAGATGATGGTAGCTTTTATAGCATTTGTTGCATGTATCAACATTCTTGCAATTAGAGCAAAGGCTGACACACCAGGTACGGTAAATGATAATAACGTAAATATTCGTTCTTCATCAAGCGCAAGCAGTAACTCACTTGGTAAGGTTAATTCAGGTGATAAGGTTACAATCGTTGAAGAGGTTAAGAATGATTCAGGTGACCTTTGGTACAAGGTATCAACAAGTGTTGGCGTAACAGGTTATATCAAGGCTGATTTCGTTACAAAGGGAGAAGCTACAACAAATACAAATACGAATACTAATACCAACACAAATACAAACACAAATACTAATACTAATACAACAACTACAACAACAACTAATGTTACATCAGTTGATTCTAAATCAGCTTATATTAGTGGAGATGTAGTAAATATCCGTTCACAGGCTTCTGCAACATCAGATCTCATTGCAAAGGCTAATCAGAACAGCGAAGTAACAGTAGTAGGTGAAGCACAGGCATCAGATGGTTACAAGTGGTATCAGGTAACATTTACAGTTGATGGTGTTACAAAGAAGGGTTTCATCAGAAGTGACCTTCTTACATTTACAAAACCAACTAATGCTCCAGCAGAGACAACAGTTGATACAACACCAACAACACCAGCTCCAATTGAGACACCAACAACACCTGATAGTGATGCAGATCCATCAGAAAATATTGGTGAACCAGCTCCTGCACCAGGAGATGTTGAGCCAACAGAACCAACACCTTCTACTCCAGATACTACAGTTGTAAATAAGAAGTTTGTTACACCTATGGAGCCATTTGAAGATCCAGCAATTATTCCAGCAGGCTTTGATGAGGTATCTCTTGGAGATAACAGGGTTAAGGGATGGAACAAGGGCGATTTCTATCTTATGTATGGTGTAAATGAAGAAGAGATTACAGGATGGTATATCTTCAATAGCCAGAATGAGCAGTACATTCCTTACGACGGACTTTTTGAGGAGACTAAGGGTGGAAACAAGGGTAATGCCGGTACAGTATTCGGAATTCAGGTTAAATGGATTCTTGTAGCACTTATTGTTGTTATCATTGCACTTCTTGGCGCAGTATTCTTCCTTGCGCTTAAGGCATCAAAGGGTGTTGAGGATGATGACGACTACGATTACGATGATTATGATGATGAGGATTCAATTCCTGTATCAAATATCGAAGAGGATGAAGAGCCAGTAAGAAGCAAGGCAAGACAGAAAGAAGCTAAGCCTGCTAAAGAGAAAAAAGGCAAGAGTGCAAAAGATAAATTTTTAGATTATTTCTCAAAAGAAGTTGATGATGAAGATATGGATGATGACGAATACTACAGTGATGTAGACGATGACGAAGATATTGATTTCATTGACATCTAAAGATTAAAAGCAATGAAACCCCTGTTATTCGTTGATAACAGGGGTTTTACATTATGAGGGAACGAATGAAACAGAACGATTTATGCAAACAGGTTTTTAAATATGCTAATCAGATAGGAAAGAGTAATGGAGCCAGCGCGCTCGATTCACAACATCTCATTTATGGTTTGGTTAAATGCAAAGAGTCGATTGCAGGCAATATTCTTGCAGAACATGGCATTACTTTGAACGAAGTTAAAAAGAGCTTTGAAAATAAGGTTAATGCTCTTGAGGCTGTAAAGGTAAAGGGTAAACTCGAATATACACCTCAGGTCAAAAGGATTGTCGAAAAAGCTGAAGAGATTGCAGAACATAGTGGTTCATATGAGATTGGAACAGAACATATTTTATTTGCAGTAGCTACAGAAGATAAGTGTTTAGGTTGCAATCTTTTGAAGTATCTTTTGAAGGATTCAGGTACTCCTATTGAGAAACTTGTGATGGAGATTCTTGAAAGAATAGGTCTTGAAGATGAAAAGGAAGGACCAGAAGAATTTGTTCATTCAGAGGAAATGGCACATGGACAGCAGTCTGTGAATATTTCTTTGGAAGATTATACCAAAGACCTTACAATGATGGCTGCTATGGGAGAACTTGATCCTGTAGTGGGAAGAGAGGATGAGATTCATAGAATTCTTCAGATTCTTTCTAGAAGAACCAAGAACAATCCTTGTCTTGTAGGTGAACCTGGTGTTGGAAAAACAGCGATTGTTGAAGCTCTTGCTCAAAAAATAGCTGATGGCAAGGTTCCAGAGCTTATCAGGGATAAGAGAATTCTTACTCTTGATATGTCAGCTCTTGTTGCCGGAACACAGTATCGTGGTGAATTTGAAAAAAGAATTAAGGCGGTAATTGAAGAAGTAGCAGAGGATGGAGATATTATCCTATTTATGGATGAGATTCATACTCTTATTGGAGCAGGTGGAGCAAAGGGTTCACTTGATGCTTCTAATATTTTAAAGCCAGCCTTGTCACGTGGCGAGATTCAGCTTATTGGTGCAACTACAGAGGAAGAATTTACGAAATATTTTGCTAAGGATGCAGCACTTGAGAGAAGATTTCAGCCAATAAATGTAAGTGAGCCAACTATTAAGGATACACTTGAAATTCTTCATGGCATTAAGCATAAGTATGAGGAGCATCATCATGTTACTTATGATGAGGCTGCACTTGAGGCTTGTGTAAATTTATCTGAGAGATATATTACAGACAGAAAGCTTCCAGACAAAGCTATTGATGTAATGGATGAAGCGGCAGCTTTAATCGTTCTTGATGGATTTAGTCCTTCAGATAAAATTCATAAACTCAGAACAGAGATTTCTGAATGTGATGATATTATGAAGGATGCTTTGGAAAAGGGAGATTTCAGACTCGCAAGCGATACCAAGGTTAGACAGGATGCCTTATTTAACGATTTAAGAAGGGCTGAAGCTAATAGCAGAAATAAGAAGGTCAAGACTGTAAAGAAGGTTACAGTTTCTGAGGTTGAGAAGGTTGTTTCCAGATGGAGTAAGGTTCCAGTTCAGGAACTTTCAAAGAAGGAAACTGAAAGACTTTTGAATCTTGAGAAGAATCTTCATAAGAGAATTATTGGCCAAAATGAAGCTGTAGAAGCAGTTAGTAAGGCTATAAGACGAGGCAGAGTAGGCTTATCAGATCCACGAAAGCCTATTGGAAGCTTCGTATTCTTAGGACCAACAGGTGTAGGAAAGACTGAATTGTCAAAAGCCTTGGCTGAGGCTGTATTTGGTTCAGAGGATTCACTTATAAGAATCGATATGTCTGAATATATGGAACAGCATTCAGTATCAAAGATTATAGGTTCTCCTCCGGGATATGTTGGATTTGAAGAAGGTGGACAGCTTGCTGACAGAGTAAGAAAGAATCCTTATTCAGTGGTACTTTTTGATGAAGTAGAAAAAGCTCATCCTGATGTATTTAATGTATTACTTCAAATTCTTGATGATGGTCAGGTGACTGATGCACAGGGAAGAAAAGTTAACTTTAAGAATACAATCATTATCATGACAAGTAATGTAGGTGCGAAGAAGATTACAGAGCCAAAGAATCTTGGCTTTGGAAGCAGAACTACAGCTGAAGAAAATCATGAGAAGATGAAAAATCAGGTAATGGAGGAAGTTAAGCAGCTGTTTAAGCCTGAATTTATCAATAGAATTGATGATTTTATAGTATTCCATAAGCTTGACAGAACAAACCTTGAAGATATTACTGCATTACTTCTTAAGAATCTTGCAGGCAGAGCTAAGAAGCAGATGAAGATTGAGCTTAAGTTTACTACAGAACTCAAGAATCACATTGTGGATAAGTTTTCTGATCCTTTAATGGGTGCGAGACCACTTAAGAGAGGAATAATTAAGGAACTTGAAGATCCTTTATGTGAGGAAATCCTTTCTGGAAGGGTAAATGCAGGAGATACAGTTAAGGTGAATTACAAAGAAGAAAAAGTTGTGTTCACAAAATAAACATTTCGCATTGAGTGTTGTTTATGGTATAATTAGTACATACTTATAATTTGTATTTGGAGGTATACAATAATGGAAATTATTAGCACATTGGAAAACGGAAAACTTGCTTTTGGCGATTACACATTAACAGAGAAAGCTAAGAAGGAAGATTTCCCACATTGTGGTAATCTTTATAAAATTAAAACATTTAATACAATGACAAAACTTGAGAAGAATGGCTTATTCCTTTTCGAATCAGTTCCAGGTACAACAGTAACTGATTTCGAGGAAAATGAAGCAGGTATGTCATTTAAGGTTGAATGTGACAAGGATGCTCAGATTACAGTAGAACTTGAAGAGAACACAGAATATGACATCGAAGTAGATGGCAAGTCTATTGGTAAGATGAAAGCAAACAGCTCAGGAAAGATTAACTTAAGCGTAGAACTTCAAAGTGGTGAAGTTAAAGAAGTTAAGATTGTAAAATAGAGGTTGTATGGCGAAAGAAAAAGCTAAACAGATACTCTTTTGTAAGGAATGCGGATATGAAAGTCCAAAATGGATGGGACAATGCCCAGGATGCAAGGCTTGGAATTCATTTGTAGAGGCTCCGGCAAACAAACTTGCAAAGAGTGCTGCTCCTTCTTTGAGGAAGAGTGGAATTGAGAGCTCGGTTATTATGCCAGTCTCAAAGGTTGAACTTAAGAAGGAAGACAAAATACAAACGAATATTAAAGAATTAGACAGAGTCCTGGGCGGTGGTATCGTTTGGGGCTCTTTAACGCTACTCGGAGGAGATCCAGGTATAGGTAAATCAACTCTTTTGCTTCAGGTATGTAAAACCTTAGGTGATGCAGGAAGAGATGTGCTCTATATTTCAGGTGAAGAGTCTTTAAGACAGATTAAGCTTCGCGCAGATAGAATTGGAGAATTTAAAGATAATGTCAATCTGTTTTGTGAAACCTGTCTTGATACCATTGAAGAGGTTATAGAAGAGAGAAAGCCCGAGATTGTCATCATTGATTCAATTCAGACGATGTATTTAGAGGATGTTTCTGGTGCACCTGGTTCGGTATCTCAGGTAAGAGAAGCTACAGGCGTTTTAATGAAGCTTGCCAAGGTAATGGGAGTATGTATCTTCATTGTTGGTCATGTGACTAAGGATGGAAATGTTGCAGGACCTAAAATCCTTGAGCATATGGTAGATACAGTTCTATATTTTGAGGGCGACAGACATGCTTCTTACAGAGTGTTGAGAGGTGTTAAAAACAGATTCGGCTCTACTAATGAAATTGGTGTGTTTGAGATGAGAGAGTCTGGTTTGGCAGAAGTATTGAATCCTTCAGAATTCATGCTTTCAGGAAGAGCCAAAGATGCTTCGGGTTCAGTGGTCACTTGTTCAATGGAAGGAACAAGATCTATATTTATAGAGATTCAGGCGCTGGTTACACAGACTAATTTCGGATTTCCTAAACGTCAGTCAACAGGTATTGATAATAACAGAGTCAGTCTTCTTATGGCAGTTCTTGAGAAGAAGATTGGTATGCCTCTGGGGAATTGTGATGCATATGTAAACGTTGCAGGTGGTATTAAGGTTAGTGAACCATCAGTTGATTTAGGATTGATTCTGGCGATTATTTCAAGCTTTAAGAATAAGCCGATACCAGAGGATTTGGTGGTATTTGGAGAGGTTGGTCTCTCTGGTGAGATAAGATCAGTTTCACAGGCGGAAACAAGAGTTAAGGAAGCAGCCAAGCTAGGATTTAAGAGATGTATTTTGCCAGCTTCCTGTAAGAAAACAGTCAAAGCGATAGATGGTATGACTCTTATATTCGTTGAAAATATTCAGGATATTAAATTTTAGGAGGGACTAATGGAATATACATATAAGACACAAATGGTGTGTGCTCAGTTTATCAAATTTAACATCAATGGAGATGTTATTACAAATGTTGAATTCTTTGGTGGATGTAATGGTAATCTTAAGGCCATTGCAAAACTGGTGGATGGAATGACAGTTGCTCAGATTGAAGAGAAATTAGCGGGAAATACATGTGGAAGTAAGCCTACATCATGCGCTGATCAGCTTGTTAAGGCAGTAAAGGCAGCACAACTTGAAGCAAAGGCTTAAAATAAAAGTATAGCAAAAATTATCATATAGGAGGGGGCTTATGGATAATGTGAAAATTAGTGTTGGTGATGTTACTAAAGAGTACCAGTATGGAGTTACTTTTGAGATCATTGCCAGGGACTTCAAGGATCAGTTTAAATCAGATATAGCCATAGCTGTATTTAATGGGAAACTTAGAGAATTGAACAAATATCCTGAGAAGGATGGCGTTTTAGAGTTTCTTGATTTAAGTGATGGAACAGGTCATCGTACTTATAAGAGAACAGCGGTTCTTTTATTTATGAAGGCTTGTAATGACTGCATTGAAGAGGATAAGGTAAATAAGATTAAACTTGAATTTTCTCTTAATACTGGATATTACTTCTCATGCGATGGAGATTTTGAAGCAAATGATGAACTTGCTAAGAAGATTCAGTCGAGAATGCAGGAGCTTGTAGATGGATGTATTCCAATTGAGAAGAAGTCAATTCCAATTGAGGAAGCAAAAGAAATATTTGCACTTCAGAGAATGGATGATAAATTGAAACTCTGCCAGTACAGAAAGAGTTCAGTTATTAATGTATATACACTTGAAGGTTATACAGATTACTATTATGGCCACATGCTTCCAAATTGTGGTTATATTAAAAACTTTGAAGTATTAACCTATAATGGTGGATTTATTTTAAATCTTCCTAAGAAGAAGACTCCAGAGAAGCTTGATGAATTTGTTCCATTTGATAAGGTATTCAATACAATGATGGATGCTACAGAATGGAATAAAATGCTTGGAATCGATACAGTAGGAGACTTGAATGATAAGATTTGTTCAGGCGAATTATATGACCTTGTACTTGTTCAGGAAGCTTTACAGGAGAGAAGAATTGCAGATATTGCAAAAGATATCGCTTCACGAAAAGGCGTTAAATTTGTAATGATTGCAGGTCCTTCTTCATCAGGAAAGACAAGCTTCTCGCACAGATTATCAATTCAGCTTAGAACACTTGGCCTCAAACCACATCCTATTGCTGTTGATGATTATTTCGTTAACAGAGAGGATACACCTTTGGATGAGGATGGTAAGCTTAATTTCGAATGTCTCGAGGCTATCGATATTGCTAAGTTCAATGAGGATATGAACAATCTTCTCGCAGGAGAGAGAGTTGAGATACCAACCTTTAACTTTAAGATTGGTGCAAGAGAATACAGAGGCAACTACCAGCAGCTTGGTCCAGACGATGTTCTCGTTATCGAAGGTATTCATGCTCTTAACGATAAGATGAGTTCAACACTTCCAGTAGAGAGTAAATATAAGATCTACATTTCAGCTCTTACAACTCTCAATATTGATGAGCATAACTGTATTCCAACAACAGATGCAAGACTTATCAGAAGAATGGTAAGAGATTATAGAACACGTGGTGCATCAGCAAAGAGAACTATTGAGATGTGGCCATCAGTTCGTAGAGGTGAGGAAGAGAACATATTCCCTTATCAGGAGACAGCAGATGCTATGTTTAACTCAGCACAGGTTTATGAACTTGCTGCATTAAAATCAATAGCAGAACCAATTCTTTACAGTGTTTCAAAGGATGATCCTGAATACTATGAAGCTAAGAGACTTCTTAAATTCTTAGAATACTTCCTTTGCATGGACACAACAAGAATTCCTAACAACTCAATTGTTAGAGAGTTTATTGGTGGCTCAATATTTAATGTATAAATTCATATTTGTATTAAAAAAAGAAAATCCGTACATAGCGATATGTACGGATTTTTAAATTAATGAAAAATATAGTTTTTATATCCAGGAATTCAAATATTAAAGATTATTAAGAACCTTATATTTAAGTTCAGCCATAATCCAGTCCTGCTCATTGTCGATGTCCTGGACATCTTTTTCTTCTACCAAAAGAGGAACAACACCATCTACTATTGAACCATTAGATTCAAGAAACTGCTTTGTATCATAAACATATAACTGGCCAACATCGTGGTAGATTGGACTTAAGTCCTGAGAACGAGTGTTGGCATATTCTTTGTATTTATATTCAGCATAACCATTTTCGTCAATAATCATTCCTCGCTGTGGTGGGAATGAGAATTCGGCTAACATTTTAACTTCTTTAGCCTGGTGTTTATCCATTAAAGAAATAGCTTCCTTGAGATGCTCTACTGTTACAAATGGAGCAGTAGGATACATGCAGATGATGTATTTAAATTCTCTGCCCATTGCCTTGTAACGATTGATTGTATCGATGATAACTGCATCGGTGGTTGTATATCCATCGGCCAGGGATGCATCTCGCATAAATGGTATATTTGCACCATATTGTTTAGCAATATTGGCGATTTCTTCACTGTCTGTAGAGACCATTACTTCATCGCAGATTCCTGATTTTAATGCAGTTTCAATTACGTATGAAATAATAGGCTTACCAAGGAAGGATTTGATGTTTTTCTTTGGTATTCTTTGGCTGCCACCACGGGCAGGAATAATAACTATAGCGTTTTCCATAAATACTCCTTTTTATAATTCAATAAGGGCTTTGGCAATTCTTGTGGCACCAAGTCCATCTGTATAAGCTTCAACAGCACTTTGCATTTTACTATTAATTCCGTTTTGACTAATATCTTCCAGGGTATTAATACATTTAGCAATTACTTCTTTGGTATCTTGTCTGCAATCTCCCTCGTAGTTAAGGATATTCATACTTGCAAGTCGTTTTCCAAGAGCTACCTGATCGTCAGATAAAGCGATTGTGGATAGAGCGACCTTGCAACAGAGTAGTTCATATACAGTATTTCCACCTGCTGAAATAGCATAGAAACTATTATGCATATAATATCCCATATTGGAAATATTCTTAAGAAGCACGAAGGAATCACAATCCTTTACAAGTGCTTTTATTTCATCGTAATCATCATTTAAGGAACCAATAATAACGAAATACTTATTCTTTAAGAGTGCACTATTAGCAAGAATCTCTTTAATGATTCCTAAGGTAAAATGATATTTATCAGAACCGCCTGTAGTGATTAAGATTCCCTTGTCTGAGAAATTAATATTTGAAGCTTTAGCATCAGGGCCACAATCTTTCGAATCCAGGAATTCATCCCTTATTATTAAATAGTCTTTGCCAAGAAGAAGCTTGGTATTTGTATCTTTATATAAATCATTTACAAAATCAAGACTTCTTGACTGGGTTGGTGCTAATAGTAAGGAAACATCAAGCTGCTTGGTTAAGAAGTCATCTATAAATGCGATTTTACAAACTGTATTTAATTCTTTGAGGTAAGTATCGGATACGATATAAGAATCAACAAAAAGGCATTTTATTGAATACTCTTTAATGATTGATTTCATTAGGTCGATTTCACTGTCCCAATTATCAGCAGGACTATTGGTAATAACATATTTGAAGGATTTAGGAGTAAGAAAAGAAGAGCAGTACTCATCGCCTGAGATGAATAACACTTCTTCACCGGCTGCTCTGACTTTTTCTGCAATTGTCATGCAGCGCATTATATGACCGGATGCGATATCCTTATTTATATCTACTCTAAAAGCTATCATATTTATTTACCAGATTTATATTCTTTTAAAACTTCAACAATTCTGTCGAAATCCTTAGTGCCATAGCGCTGGTCGCAAGGGATTGTCATTATAGAAGAAGAGAGAAGCTTAGCCTCTTCTCCTAAGCCTTCGTAATCAAGGCGCCAGTGCACATTACAATAAACATCCTTTGAAACAAGGAAGGATAGAAGTTCGTCTCTGTTGTTTGTAGTTACTATCATTCCAAATGGAAGGTAATTATCAGATACAGGGATTAAAGGTTTAACGAAATCAATGTCCGCAAGCTTCTCATAGAAATATTTATAATTAGCCTTTCTCCTGGCTATAATATTTTCACAAGAATAGTTTGACAGGTATTTCTCAGTAATTCCTGAAACTGGATAAATAGTATAATCTGAGAAAAGATAGTCGATTGATTTTTTATAGTGTCTCATATAATCTTCTTTGAGAACATTATCTGTTTCGCCACCTCTTATGTAATCGCGCTTCATTTCCTGAGCTAAATATGAATAATAGCAGTATCTGCTGATATCTTCGAATTCAGGTACTTCTGGAAGCAGATTCTTAGAAGCAATAAAACCTCCATCAGGTATAGGAAGCCATTTTCTTAAGCTTCCGATAATATAATTGCCGAATCCAAAATTCCCATCATCCTTAGAGAAGATAGACATAGTAATATCTTCAAATACAGTATAGCCCTTTGACATCCATTCTTTAGCTAAAGCTACAAGAGAAGAGTCTAAAGCCTTTCCAAAGTAGTGTACGATATATAGGACAGTTTTTTTGTCTGCTTCACTATAATCTTTCATAAGTTGATTAATCTCTTCGATATCAAACTGGAAATCCTTATTAAGATGATAACGAATAACATCAATACCAGCTCTGTTGATTGAGTCAGAAACTGTTGAACATACATAATCAGGAAGAATTACAGAAGAAATCTGAGACTTTAAGTATAAACACAAAGCCTCAGTGGCATTTCTTGCATTCTGATAGAAATTGATATTATATTTCTCGCCATTCATAAATGGAAGAGTGAAATCATCAATTCCCTTTTGAGGATTATCCATATATAATTCTTTGTCATCAAATTCAAGAATACTGCCGATTTCCATTTATTTCTCCATAAGCATTGTTTCTGTATATTTAAGGGCAACTGTATCAGTCTGGTAGTTGCCAATGTTATCAGGATTAATCTGACCTTTTAAATTATTAGAAATATTAAGAGGAAAGTTAATACCACAAAGGTTTGCATGTGGGTAACCACCTCCAAAACGAGGGTTGATCTCGAGTAAATAATATTTGTCCTCGTATAAGAAGAAATCCATATCAATAGGACCTCTAAGTGGAAGTACTGAGATTATATTCTTAACGATTTCTTCAATGTCAGTATTTCTCACAGAGAGAGATTTCTCTGTTTCACCAGCACGCATGCGGATTTTCTCTTTGACAAAAATGTCAGTTACTTCACCATTTATCATATCTACGTAAACGTCTACACCAAACTCTTTAGCCTTCATAAAGGGCTGAAGAATAAGAGGAGTTGAGGCATCATTTATATAGCTTTCCAAAAGAACAGGAGAGCTAATCTTAATGTTACCAACACTTCCTGCTCCAAAACGAGGTTTTAAGAAAGCGGGTAAATCCACTGAATCAGTTGAGATATTGCAACAGTCAATTGTAGGCACACAAGGAATTCCTTTAGATGAAAGAAATTCATAAAGACCGAGTTTGTCACGACAAAGTTCAACTAAAGCGGCATCAGAAGATACGATTTTTACGTTCTTATCTTCAAATAAATGACGATTTTTAGTAATCAATATAAGCTCATCTTCCTGAGATGGAAGTACTGCGTCTATATTTTCCTTATCACAGATTTCAAGAAGAGCAGGAAGATAGTTATCCTCACTCATTCTTGGGACAAGGTAGTGTGCATCACTGTTATATAAGCCAGCAGAATATTTGCTGCAGTCAGTAGTGACAACTTTGTCGAATCCACTGTTATTTTGTTTGAAAAAAGATACCAGGGCGTGCTTGGCTCCAATACTTAAGAGTAAAACGTTCATGTATGCTCCTATTCGATGTAATCCCACTTAAGGGCAGTTCCCATTTTTAAATCACATTTTGCTTTCTTACCAAGAATATCGTAGTAGTATTTGGTGTGAAGTCCATAGCCAGGACGAACTGATTTGATATTGTTTTCACTAAAGCTTTCGCCTGCTTTGATATCAGCACTTACGTACAAAGATCTGGAACGTGGACGAGCATTCTTTTGCTTGTCTGTAAGTTCGTAGGTAACTTCACCGAGAGCCTGACAGATGTTATGAACATCATCAACCATTGCCTTGAATTCCTGAGGCTCCATAGAGAATGAACCATCAGGACCGCCATCTGCTCTCTTGAGTGTCATATGCTTCTCGATAACTGTAGCTCCAAGAGTGACTGCAGAAATAGGAATGATGCTTCCCATAGAATGATCGGAAATACCGATTACACAGTCAAATTTATCCTCCATATCAGGAATAGTCTTCAAATTGAATTCGCTGTATGGAGCAGGGTATGAAGATATGCATTTCAACAAAACAATCTGGTCATTGCCAGCTTTATGGCAGGTTTCAATGGCAAGATTAATATCTTCGATTTCAGCGATACCTGTTGAAATAATTATAGGCTTTCCAAGCTTTGCGGCCTTCTCAATGAGAGGAATGTCATTAATCTCAAAAGAAGCAATCTTAACTGCAGGCATATCAAACTGAGATAAGAAGTCCACAGCTGTTAAGTCGAAAGGTGTGGAGAAACAGTCAATGCCGATTTCTTTTGCGTAGTTAAACAATTCCTCGTGCCACTCCCAAGGAGTGTAAGCGGTTTTATATAAATCAAAGAGATTCATGCCTTCCCAGGGGCTTCCAGGAGTGCAAAGAAACTCTTCATTATGAACATCTAAAGTAATAGTATCAGGTCTGTAGGTCTGAAGCTTGATTGCGTCTGCGCCAGATTCCCTGGCAGCAAGAATAATTGCTTTGGCCCTCTCTAAATCCATCAAATGATTAGCAGACATTTCTGCAATAATATATGGGGAAGTAGAGGATAATACTTTTGATCCGATTTTGATTTCTTTTTTCATAAATTCTCCGTAAATTCATAAAAATTGTAATGTTAAACGTAAGTGTAAACATACATAGTAATTATAATACAGCAAGGGCCTTTTTTCAATTGATTTGGAGTATTGTAGGATTAAGTGTAAACTTGTTAGCATTTGTTATTTATGCTATAATTTTAAATGTTTAATTATGCCCTTTAGGGATTAATGGCGGAGTGAAAATGAAAGCAAAAATAGAAAAATTTTATGATAATAAATTTGCAAAAATAGCTTTGAATGTTTTAATGGCTCTTTTGATAGCTTATTCAGTCAAAGCTCTTTGTGATATGGATTCAGTTCCTTATCAGGTATTTAAGGATGTGGCAATCTGTAAATCAATGATTGCATTTGTTCTTGTAATAATGATTTTGAGGAAAGTGAAAATCTTTAATATCCCATCGCTAATAGCTGTAATAGTGGATATTCCTTTATTTATCTACAAAATCAAAATGCATACCGGTTCACCGGACCTTATTCAGATAGATATCTATTCAGGAATCCTTCAGTTTCTTGTGATATTAACTCTTGTTGATATTTGTTTATATAAAAACCTTATCAAATTTAAAGAAGTAAATATTTACATTTTTGTCATGTTTATAGCAATGACTATGATTGCTTTTTACTATAGCTTTAATACTTTGGAGCCAGTAGTTATTCTTATCGCTTTTGGACTTCTTTATATCACTCCGTTAAAGGTTGAAGAGTGGGAGAATTTTTGCATAAGAATCTGCGATGGTTTTATGCTTTCAATGATTTATATGGATGGTAAATCTTTGATTATGTTCCCATACGATGGAGAAAGATACTACGGAAGCTTCGTAAATATCGGCGCTTATGGCATGTATCATTGCTGCCTTATGGTAATTGCAATATTCTCAATTGTTTACACTCTTAAGAAGCATGGATGGAAGCATTTCAGATTCTTTGTAAGTGTAGCAGGTCTTTTATTTATCTGTTTCATGATGTACATAATCAATACGAGAACTCTCATGGCAGGCGTATTATTTATGTTTATTACATGCTTCTTATTCCTAAGAAAAGATACTTCCTTCGTGAAGATTCTTATAAGAAGCTTGATAATACTTGCAATTGCAGCCCTTGGAATATTTATTCTTTGGAGAATGAGTACAGTTGCGCACGAAAGATATGCTTACTGGAAGAGTGTCTATGAGGCAGAAGGCGCTACTTCATTTATCCACTACAATTTATTTAGAATTTACAGAGCTATGGTTAATCAGGAGTATGCTGAAGAATCTATGGCTTATTATACTAATCCGCTGCTTAGTTTCCTTGATTGTATATCTTCATACAGAATTCAGATCTGGGAGGCTTTCTTAAGAGAGGTTAAATTCTCAGGACAAAATCTTGGTGGTCTTCAGGTTGGTTCATATTATGCATATAATCCACATAATATGTACATAAGGAGTCTTAACAGATACGGAATTATCGGCGGAAGCTTATACAATCTTGTATTATTTGCAGGATACGTAAGACTTCTTGTCATTTACCTTAAGAAGAAAAATATCATGAATGCGCTTCCTATTCTTTGGCTAGCAATGATGTTTGGAGTATGGTGGGGAGAAGGTGCTAATACCTTATATCCAATTACCTTCTTCGGATTTGTATTTATTTACCCAGCAATTTGTAAATTTGTAAATCAGGATGAGGTAAGATATGCATATTCCTTTGAAAAGAAGAAAAAAGGAAGAATTTATGTAGCGCATACTTTCTATCATGTCTATATTTCAATGCTTAAGGAATTTGCACTTCCAGAAAGCGAACGTGGAAATGCCACAATGGTACTTAGCAAAATGTCAAATGACTTTGGAAATATAGGAGAGAGACTTCTTAAGACTAAAGTTTTCAAGGAAGTAATAGATTTCGATGAGAAGAAGGATATAGAATTCCCTGAACTTATGGAACTAAAGAAGGACCGTGGAAATATTATTTCTAACATGGTTCAAAGAATTAAATATACAAGCAAGCTTGCTAAATTAGAGAGCAAGTACGTGCCAGTGAATTTCAAGGAATACAATGAGGTTTATGTGTTCTGTGACTCGGACCCAATTGGTGTATATCTTAACAAGAAGAGAATTCCTTATCATGCAGTAGAAGACGGACTCGATTATCTTGCAGGATACAATCTTGCTATTTATAACAACCGTGGACATTTCAAACTTAAGAAGTTCTTTAGTATGGAATTAAATCTTATTTTCATTTGTGATGGCTACAGCAAATACTGTATCGATATGGAACTTAATGATTTGTCTAAGGTTAAATATCCTTTCAAAAAATATATAGAGCTTCCTCGTAAAGACCTTGAGGAAAGACTTACAAGCGAAGAAAAGAAACTTCTTATAGAGGCTTTTGTTAAGGATATTGACAGAATCAGAAAGGAAATCAGTCAGACAGAAAATGGTAAGGATAATATCCTGATTCTTACAGAGCCATTGACTCCATCTTTAGAGACAAGAGAGCAGATTTTCAGGGATTTGATTGCAGAGTATGGCAAGGAGGGAACTATTTTCCTTAAGCCTCATCCAAGAGATGAGCTTGATTATCCAACAGTATTTGCAGATGTGCTTCAGTTTGAAGGAAAGGTTCCTATGGAAATTCTTAATTTCTTTGAGGAGGTTCATTTCAAGAAGGTTATCAGTGTATTTACAGAGCTTGGAAGCATTAAATTTGCAGATGAAAAGGTAAAGCTTGGCAGATATTTCATGGATAAATACGAGGATCCAGAAATTCATAATCAGAATGAGAAAATATAAAGTATGAGATTAAGTATTATTGTGCCTGTCTATAATATGGCAGCAGATGGAAAACTTGAATATTGCTTGGAATCATTGATTAATCAGACCATAGAGGATTATGAAATCATAGCGGTAAATGATGCATCAACAGATAATTCCTTAGAGATTCTTAAAGCCTACGAGGCTAAATATCCTGATAAATTTAAGGTAGTTACATATACTGTAAATAAGCGTCAGGGTGGAGCTAAGAATGAAGGTTTAAAGGTAGCCAAGGGCGAGTGGATTGGATTTATTGATTCTGATGACTGGATTAGCAGTGACTACTATGAAAAACTTATTAATAAGGCTTTGGAAACAGGGGCGGATGTAGTAGGTTGTGATTACTCATTAGTTCATGAGCATACATATGAGGTTGGTCAGGTTGTTAAGAATAACAAGGTCGAGCAGTGTGGTGTTTTTGATGTGGATAAAAGAAAGAATTACCTTCGTGAGAGTGGAAGTATGGTAACTAAGGTGTATCGAGGCTCTATGATAAGAGAGAATAAGCTTACTTTCCCTGAAGGAATCTTTTATGAGGATAACTGTGCAGGACCTATATGGACTATGTACGTTAATAGATTTGAGTATATTGAGGAGCCAATGTATTACTACTATCAGCATGATACATCAACGGTTCATGAGATAACAAAGAGCAAATGTCTTGATCGTATGGCAGCATCAGAGACTATGGTAAATGAATTAAAAAAACGTGGTTTTTTTGAAGAATACAAGGATGTTATTGAAGATAATTTTACCAGAATGTTTTTGGTAAATACGCTTTTCTCATACATGCTTATGAGAAAGGGCAAAAAGTATTCTTTTGTTAAGAATATGAAGAAAAAAATGATAGAGTATTTCCCTGATTTTAGGAGCAATCCATCCTATGGCAGATTTATGGATGAGGAGCAGAAAAAATATGTAGATTTACTGATGAAAAATTCATTTGTCTTCTATGTAAAATATAGCCTTTTATGGAAATACAGGAGACTAAGGAAATCAATCTCACATTGATTTTTAGACGGCAAAATTATATAATTAAGAATTGAGTGGAATGGACGATCGCGGCTCATTTTGAGGTGAGGAAAGTCCGGGCTTCATAGGGCAGGATGCCGGATAACGTCCGGTGGAGGTGACTCCCAGGCCAGTGCAACAGAAAATAACCGCCACGCAAGTGGTAAGGGTGAAAAGGCGGTGTAAGAGACCACCGATTATCTGGTAACAGATAAGGCTGTGTAAACCCCATCCGAAGCAAGACCAGATAGAACCCACAAGTCGGCCCGGCTTGGTTCAGGTAGGTTGCTTGATGTCTGTGGTAACACAGATACTAGATAGATGATCGTTCTCGACATAACCCGGCTTATAGTTCCACTCATTTTTAATGATAGAAAGATTTAGGATTTTGAAGGAGTTACTTGAAATGGAAAAGAAAATCATGCTAGGTAACGAGGCTATAGCCCGCGGTGCCTATGAAGCAGGCGTTAAGGTTTCTTCTGCATACCCAGGAACACCAAGTACGGAAATAAGCGAGAATATCGTTAAGTATCCTGAGATTTACGCAGAATGGTCACCTAATGAGAAAGTAGCAATGGAAGTTGCCATTGGTGCATCAATGAGTGGTGTAAGAGCTATTGCATCAATGAAAATGGTAGGTGTAAATGTAGCTGCAGACCCATTATTTACAGTTTCTTATATCGGCGTAAATGGTGGTCTTGTACTTGTGGCAGCAGATGATCCAGGACTTTATTCTTCACAGAATGAGCAGGATTCAAGATGCGTTGCCAGAGTTGCTCAGATTCCGGTTCTTGAGCCAGCTGATTCAGCGGAAGCAAAAGAGTATACAAAGGCAGCTTTTGAAATATCAGAAAAATATGACTGTCCTGTAATGATTAGAACAACTACACGTTTAGCGCACAGCCAGGGAGTAGTTGAACTTAATGACAGAGTAGAAATTGAAGATAAGGTTTATGAGAGAAATATCAGAAAGAATGTAATGATGCCAGCTAATGCAAAGCTTCGTCATGTAGTTGTTGAAAAGCGTCTCAAGGACCTTGCAGAAGATGCATGTACAATGCCAATTAATACAGTTGAGATGAAGGATACAAAGATTGGTGTAATCACATCAGGTATTCCTTATCAGTACGTAAAGGAAGCACTTCCAAATGCTTCAGTACTTAAACTTGGTCTTGTTCATCCACTTCCTAAAAAGCTTATTGAAGAATTTGCTTCAAAGGTAGATACACTTTATGTAGTGGAAGAGTTAGAGCCACTTATTGAAGAGCAGGTTAAATCATGGGGAATCAAATGTCATGGAAAAGACATTCTTACTCTTCAGGGTGAGTACTCAGCAAATATGTTAAGAAAGGCTATCCTCAATGAGGAGGTTAAGACAGAAGAACCAGCACAGGTTCCTGCACGTCCACCAATCCTCTGCCCAGGATGTCCTCACAGAAGTACATTTACAGTACTTAAGGAATTAAATCTTCATGCTGCAGGTGATATCGGATGTTATACACTTGGCGCAGTAGCACCACTTAATGTAATCGATACAACTGTTTGTATGGGTTCATCTATCTCTACACTTCATGGTATGGAGAAGGCAAAAGGAAAAGAATATATCAAGGATTGGGTTGCTGTAATCGGAGATTCAACATTCCTTCATACAGGTATCAATTCACTTCTTAATATGGTATACAACAAGTCAACTGGTACAGTTATCATCGTAGATAACTCTACAACAGGTATGACAGGTCATCAGGACCATGCTGCAACAGGTAAGACATTGAAGGGCGAAGCTACATACGCTGTAGATTTGATTGATTTATGTCACGCACTTGGTGTTGAATACGTTACAGTAGTTAATGCATTTGATACAGAGACACTTAAGAAGACAGTTAAGGAAGAAGTTGCCAGAGATGCTGTTTCAGTTATTATTTCTCAGGCTCCATGTGCACTTCTTAAGACAAATGTTTCTCATAAGAAATGTGTAGCAATACCTGACAAGTGTAAGAAATGTGGAATTTGCTTAAAGCCAGGTTGCCCTGCAATTACTAAAAAAGCAGATGGAACAATTGCTATTGACGATACAATGTGTAATGGCTGCGGTCTTTGCGCTTCACGTTGTAAATTCGGTGCAATTGAAACAGTGGAGGTGTAAGCATGGAAACTAAGAGTATTATGATTGTTGGTGTTGGTGGACAGGGTACACTTCTTACAAGTAGAATTCTTGGTGGTGTAATTACATCAGCAGGTTATGATGTTAAACTTTCTGAGGTACATGGTATGGCTCAGCGTGGTGGTTCAGTAGTTACTTTCGTTCGTTATGGCGAGAAGGTATATGAGCCAATCGTTGAAGAAGGTTGTGCAGATGTTCTTATTGCATTCGAAAGACTTGAGGCATTAAGATATGCTCATTTCCTTAAAAAAGATGGTGTTCTTATTGTAAATGATCAGAGAATTGATCCTATGACAGTAGTTACAGGGGCAGCAGAGTATCCAGAAAATATACTTGAGGATCTTTCAAAGAAATATAAGGTTATGTCAGTAGATGCTATGGCTGAAGCAAAGAAGCTTGGCAATGCAAAGGTATTTAATACAATCATCGTTGGTATTGCTGCAAAGCATATGGATTTTGCCAAGGAAGATTGGATTAACGTAATCGAAAAGACAGTTCCTCAGAAGACAATTGATATTAACAAGGCAGCTTTTGAGGCAGGTTACGCTTTATAAATTAAGATTTGATTTAAGTTTAAAATTAACCATGCTCAAGAAATTGGGCATGGTTTTCTATTGTAATCAGAACGTATGTTTGGTATAATATTGGTAAGTTGTTTGTAGGAGTTTTATATGCGTTTAGAAGGAAAATTAAATCCTGAACAGATGGAAGCTGTTCTTCAGACCGAGGGACCTCTTCTTATTCTTGCTGGTGCTGGTTCAGGAAAAACAAGAGTAATTACATACAGAATTGCACATATGATTGATAAAGGTATTTCTCCTTTTAATATACTTGCCATTACATTTACTAATAAGGCAGCAGAGGAGATGAGAAGCCGTGTTGATGATCTGGTAGGATTTGGCGCGGATTCTATCTGGGTGGCTACATTCCACTCGACATGTGCAAGGATTTTAAGAAGACATATAGATGTTCTTGGTTATGATACTAATTTCACTATCTATGATACTGATGATACCAAGAAGGTGGTAACAAATATTCTTAAGAAGAATAGTATTGATCCTAAGAAGTTTCCACCTAAGACTATTCTTTCTGTTATCAGTACCTGTAAAAATGAAATGGTATCAGTGGAAGAATATGCCTCTACTGCTATGGAGGATTTTGAGAAGATTACTGCTTTGGTATACAGAGAATATCAGAAGGCTTTATTTGATAATAATGCCCTTGATTTTGATGACCTTTTGTTACTTACAGTAGAACTTTTCAAGAAGAGTCCTGAGATTTTGGAGAATTATAGAAACAGATTCAGATATATTCTTGTAGATGAGTATCAGGATACTAATACAGTTCAGTTTTCATTTATTAAGATGCTTGCAGATAAGTATAGAAACTTATGCGTAGTAGGTGATGATGATCAGTCGATTTATAGATTCAGAGGAGCTAATATCAGAAATATTCTTGATTTTGAGAAGAACTATTCTGATGCCTTAGTGGTTAAGCTTGAACAGAATTACCGTTCTACAGAGAATATTCTTAATTCTGCCAATGCAGTTATTGCTCACAATAATAATCGTAAGGAGAAGACTCTCTGGTCTCAAAACGGAGCAGGTACCAAGGTGCATTTCCGCCACTTTGATACAGCGAGAGAGGAAGCTCAGTTTGTAGTAGATGATATCTATACCAAGGTGAGAAGAAGAGACTGTATGAAGAAGGATTGCGCAATTCTTTACAGAACTAATCAGCAGTCCCGTGAACTTGAAGAAGTTTTATTACAGGAAAATATGCCATATAACATTGTAGGTGGTACAAACTTCTATGGCAGACGAGAGATTAAGGATATTTTAGCTTATTTGAAGACTATAGCTAATGGTAGTGACAATCTGAATGTGGAGAGAATTATCAACGTTCCTAAACGTGGAATTGGTGAAACTTCTCTTGGTAAGGCGAGAGCCTATGCTGAGAATAATGAGATATCATTATTTGAGACTCTTCTTCATGCAGACAGGGTTCCAACTCTTGGAAAGACTGCTTCAAAGATGATGGATTTCGCTGCGGATATATGTGTTTTTAGACACAGAATTGCAGAGAATGAATTTGAAGATTTGCCAGAACTTATTGGTGAACTGATAGAGAAAATTGGTTATGAGGATTACCTTTTCGAAAACGAAGAAGAGGAAGATGCAAGGGACAGAATGGCCAACATCGATGAACTTATAACCAAGGCAGCTTATTTTGAAGAGAAATATGCTACCGATAATCCAGATGCAGAGCGTGGCCCTACACTTCAGGAATTCTTAAATGATGTCTCTCTTGTAGCGGATATAGATGATGTTAATACTGATGCTGACAGAATCTTGCTTATGACTCTTCATGCAGCCAAAGGTCTTGAGTATAATCATGTCTATATAGTTGGAATGGAAGATGGTTTGTTCCCAGGTGACAGATCGATAGTGAGTGCTGATTATGAAGATATGGAAGAAGAGAGAAGACTTGCATATGTAGGTATTACAAGAGCCAAGGAAGATCTGACCTTAACAGCTGCCAGAAGCAGAATGATAAGAGGAAGCTGGACCAGCTATCCTGTGAGTAGATTTGTTCGTGAAATTCCTTCTGAATTGTTGGATTCGTCCATGAAATTTACTACTAATACAATAGACAGTATTTCGACAGTTGAACAGTCAGCCTTCAAGCCTAACAGATTATATGCAGGATATACCAGTAAAATGGTTAATAAAAAGCCTGAAAGTTCCGATAATAATGTTGATTTATCCAAGAAACCTTACGGAACAACAGGGTTACTAAAGGGTGTTAATTATAGCAAGCCTAAAGCAGTGGCTAAGCCGGTAGTTAATCTTAATCCAGGTCTTAGTGGACTGACTAAGGGAAGTGATTTGGTTGCCAATACCAGTTTTAAGCCTGGTGACAGGGTTAATCATGTTAAATTTGGTGATGGAGTTATTAAAGAAATCGATAATTCAGGTAAAAGTACTTATATTACTATTGAATTCGAAGAATACGGACAGAGAATATTAGATTCTCGTTTTGCTAAATTAAATTTAATTTAACTCTACCATTTTTAATCAATAGATGCTATAATATGACAATAGTACTCTTAATTAAATGACAGGGGGAAAAGATTATGCTTAATGTATTAAAAGTAGTTAAAAAGATTAAAGATTTTGATGATCTCCTTCAGTTAACAAAGCTTGATGGAATTATTAATAAGAAAAAGAGAGAACAGGAAGCTGCAGAAGCTGCAAAGAGACGTAATATCATTATTACAATTCTTGCAATTATTGGTGCAGTAGCTGCTGTTGCAGGTATCGCATATCTCGTATATCGTTATCTTACACCAAACTATCTTGAAGATTTTGATGATGATTTCGATGATGATTTCGATGATGACTTCTTTGATGATGAAGATGCAATCGAAATTAAGGACGAGAAGGCAGAATAAGACTTTTTATTTTTGCTAGAATCTAGCTATAAAAAAAGGGATGGCCTTATGGCTACTCCCTTTTTTCATTATGGATAATCAGAATATTAATGTAATATGAGGCATAAAAATGGTACGTCAGTTAGACTTAGATAATTATACAGATGGAAGA
>JAKSSD010000069.1 GCA_024403275.1 Lachnospiraceae bacterium | reverse complement strand
AGCTCCCTTGTAATCGATACAAACCCAGTCATCAAGTTCTTCAAGAACAACCCATTCTGAGTTAATCTCGAAAAGACCATCTGTAAGTGAATCGGTACTTGGACCTTTTCTAATTCTTAAGCATTCACATGTAACACGTGCAATCTTTTCACAAACGTTTTCTGCGTATTCTTTAGCTTCATCTCCGAAATAAAGGAAATCATTTCGGACCCATCCAACCAGTTCGCCTGACTGAATCTTTGTCCATTCATCTCCCTGCTCAAGAATGTCACCACCACAACCGTTGTATAACATTCCAACAACATCACATTCTGTATTAGCCTCTGCTCTAACATTTACAGAGTTCTGAACCTTAGCCATTACAAATGTGTTCTGTTCTTCCTCTACTTCTTCCTGAAGTTCTGCTTCATCCTCTTCTTCCTTATCTTCAAGGACAACGAAGAAATCCTTTTCGGTAATTGATGCTGCACCAGCATCAAGATCGAACTTATCTAAACCCTTCATATCTACGTCATAGTCTGAAAGTTGTTCTTCAATAGACTCTGATTTCTTAAAAGGTGAAGCTCCTATACTTGTTATTGATAATATAACAGCGCATGTTATACAAGCGATGCGCTCTAACATTTTTCTCGACATAAATAACCTATATTTGTTTAACCAACCCTAATACGAGTATCTCTATCCCAAGTGTTACGTAGCAACAATCATATCAAAATTAAAAAATCTTGTCAAATTTAGCGCTTTTTTCTATAATATAGTTAATAATTTCAAGGGAGGTTTTTGTATGGATATTGTAGCATTATCAATGGTTATGGCACAGAATCAGATAATGGATTCAGTCGGGGTTGCTATGCTTGACAAATCTCTTGAAATGCAGGAAATGGCAGGCAGTGAAGTAATCCAATTACTTGATGGCGCAGCCCTCGAAAGAAGCGTTAACCCAGCTATTGGCGGTAACATTGATTTGATGATTTAAGTTTTTCTTCATATATGTAAAAAGGACGATGTAAATCGTCCTTTTTTGTTATCTATCTGATTTCCATTTCACATATTATCTCGCCGCGCTTATTTCTCCAGTATTTACCGTCTGCAAGAATACAATCTTCTCTATCTATTATGGCTTTGCAAAACTCTCTTGCGCTTCTAATTCTTCTTTTAAAAGCCACGCCACCGCCAAGAACATTAATTCCGTGCAAATCAGAACCTGCAGTCATTGGCTTATTCTTATCTAACGCTAATTTTCTAGCCAAATCATCCCATGAAGGATTATTATGACTAACACTCCTTGGACTAGAATGAGTCGCATTTGAACACTCTAAACCATCAGCATACTGAGGAAATACTCTAACTTCCGGAATATAAGGCTCTTCCCTATATGGATGGGCCTGAATAACTATTCCACCCTTGCTATGTATTAACTGATACTGCTCTTCTATTGACGCACTTCTTAATGCAGGGATTTCAAGAAAATCTTCTGGTTCAAGGCCAAGTAAAAGGAATTCTGTTCCTGTAAATCCTGACTCCATTCCAAAAAACACATCTAAATCGTTACTATCACCATATTTTTTGGCATCATAGTAGCCCATTGCATAGAGGCTTATCCATCTCTTCCAAGGGAGTTCTTTATTTACACATGTGTTTCCTCCCCAGTTATGATCTGTTACGAACATACCTGAGTAGCCGGCTTTTTTGCATACCTCGGCCATTTCTGCCCCAGTACGTGAACCACATGCACTACCCTGATTGGTATGAAGATGTGTCTCATATAAGTATGGATATTCATCTAAAACCTTAATTCTCATCGTAACCCCTATTCAATAACCCTTAAATTATTTGAGAAAAATGCTGCAAGGAATCCACTTGCTGCGAACGCAAATGAAATCAATCCGCTTTTAAATGTATACTGAATCAGTTCCATTCCTACCAATGAATAATTACCCTGACCTGTTATAAATATAGGAAATATTACAAGTGTAGAGGCAAGAACTATTCCCATAACGGCATGAAAGCAAATTGAATAATAATTCTTAAAAAGTTTGTTAATGCTTTTAGCTAATAATAACGCAGTAACTACCATTCCAACTACCCATGGAATAATTACCTGTAGGTTAAAAGAAGCTAATCCTGCATTAAATTCTTCGTAGAAGCCAAGACTCATCATCAGTGATGCGCTTGTCATTCCAGGAATGATAATACTTAATCCCCACATAACTCCGGCAAATATATACCATGGAATACCAGGAGTAATATTTATACCAGGCAAAAGAGAAATACCTGCAAGAAGTGAAAACATAATCACAAATCCCACTACTGCAGCTATAAATGAATATTTATTACGGCCTTTGCTTCCGGCTTCCTTATATAATGCAGGGAAGCTTCCGCCAATCATTCCAATAAACATCCATGTGGCATAAATCTGCGAAGCACCAAACAAAAGCTTAATAAGGTTGGCAAATACGAAAAATCCAACTAACCAGCCTATCGCTATACAGACAAACATTCTCCAGCTTTTTTTCATTCCCTTTATCGGATTAGAAAGAAGTTCCATAAGAGGTGTGTACGCACCAAAAATAACGCATAAAACTCCTCCACTTATTCCTGGAAGAATTGCACCCGCTCCTATAGCCGCACCACATATTAGATTAATAACGATGCTTTTTACTATTTCTTTTCTGTTTTTGCCTTCTGCTTCGCTCAATATTGCCCCCTGGGGACGGGGTCTGGGTGTCAAATTAACCCATCAAACCCCTTATCTGTTTTTTATAATCTTTACTATTCTGCTTGTGCCAAGTCTGTCTGCACCAAGATTAATAAAATCTTCAGCATCCTCAAGTGATGAAATACCACCTGCTGCCTTGATTTTTACAGGAGCTTTGATGTATTTAGCAAATAAAGCCACATCTTCTTTTGTTGCTCCGCCTGTAGAGAAACCTGTTGAAGTCTTAATGAAATCAGCTCCTGACTCATTTACGATTTCACACATTTTGATTTTCTCTTCATCTGTAAGAAGACAGGTCTCAATAATAACCTTCAAGACCTTGTCTTCACAAGCTGTCTTAACTGACTTAATATCTGTAAGTACTTTATCGTACTTCTTATCTTTAAGTGCACCAACATGAATTACCATGTCGATTTCATCTGCACCATTATCAATTGCTTCTCTGGCCTCGAAACATTTGCATGCTGTAGTAGCATAACCATTAGGAAATCCAATTACTGTACATACTTTAACTGGATTAACTCTTCTCTCGTTAGCCTCTTCTTTAATGTATTCTGCTGCCTTTTTTACAAATACTGCTGGAATACATACTGAAGCTGTCTGATATGTAAGTGCATCATCGCAGATGCCTTTGATTTCATCCCATGTTGCATTAACACTAAGAAGTGTATGATCAACCTTGGATAAGATTTCTGCTTCTGTCATTTATTTACCCCTTTTATTCTGTGAAAAGTGCGAATAAATCATCATATGTCTCACGACGTCTGATTAATTTATCTGTTCCTTCCTTTGTAATAAGAACTTCTGCTGCTCTTGGACGTGTATTGTATGATGAGCTCATTGAATATCCGTATGCTCCTGCATCAAGAACACAAACAAGATCGCCTGTTTCGATATGAGCAAGTGGTCTTTCCTTGCAAAGAAGGTCACCAGACTCACAAATGTTACCAGATACGCTGATTTCCTCTAATGTATCACGGCTTACTGCCTTGCCATCTCTTAAAATCTCAATGTCATGGTATGAATCATAAAGAGTTGGACGTGCAAGAACGTTCATACCGATATCTGTACCAGCGTACTTTTTGCCTGCATTCTGCTTTGTAGCATGTACTCTACCTAAGATTACGCCACCCTCAGCTACGCAATATCTACCTGGTTCACTCTTAAATAAAGGCACATTTCCTTTGCATTTAGCTGCATAAGCATCAAGAAGTGCTGTAAATCTCTGTGTAAATGAATCCATATCAAATGAAGCTTCATCATCAAGTTTGTGGTAAGGAATTCCGTATCCACCACCAAAATCAATATATTCAAGGTCTTCAAATTTCTCTGCAATTCTTAAGAAATTCTCAACTGCCTGTAAAAATGGTTCTGGATCAAGGTACTGTGAACCAACATGCTGGTTGATTTCAGCGATCTTTACATTATATTTATTAGCAATTTCAAAAATCTTATCAACGTCTTCTTCAGCTACACCGAATTTAGTCTTCTTACCTGCTGTAACAACCTTCTCATGATGACCTGCACCAACACCTGGGTTGATACGAACGCTACATTTTCCACCTGGATTAAGTGAGCAGAATAATTCAAGCTGATCAAGACTGTCGAGACTTGTCATAATATTGTTATCAATTGCGAACTGAAGCTCTGACTTATCAACGTTATTAGGAACGAAGAATATTCTGTCTGTTGGGAATCCAGCCTTTAATAATAATCTCATCTCACCTTCTGACATAGCATCTGCGTTAAGTCCTTCTTCTAAAGCCATCTTAAGAATAGTAAGATTGCTGTTTGCCTTCATTGAATAATTAGCTGTATATGGGTACTTAGTGATTACATTAGCTACAGCCTTCATGTGCTTTCTAATATTCTCTTCATTATATACATATACTGGTGTTCCATATTTACGAGCTACTTCTTCAGGATTAATACCCTTGAAAAAATTACTCTCTTCAATGTATGATTTCATTTCTTCCGCTAATCGATAATAAATCGACCTTTTCCTTTCTTTTAGTCGTAAATATTTTATTACATTAAAGGCATATATTGCAATATTTTATCTGTGTCTTCTTTCATAATCTTCTGTGATTGCTGCACAACAAGCAAATGCTTCCCCAGTTTCCTGCTTATTTCTTGCCTTACGAACCATAGCTACTGTTTTTGATAAAACATCAAAATTAAGTGCTGTACCTTCTTTATCACAATTATAATTAAGTGCTCTATCTACACCTATTCCAAATTTGCCTGCTACCTCAATGGCATCAATATTGGCTCCAAGGAACAAGAACTCCCAACCGTATTTCTCCTTCTGTCTCTCAACCATACTCTTAATCTTATTGTAATTATACTTACGGCTGGCATTTTCCATTCCATCAGTTGTGATAATAAAGAGTGTTTTCTCTGGTCTATCCTCTTCTCTTGCGTACTTATGAACGTTACCAATATGATGAATTGCTCCACCAATAGCATCAAGTAAAGCTGTACATCCACCAACTGAATACTGTTTGTCATTCATTGGCTCAACCTTGTTAACATCTACTCTGTCATAAATCACATCATTTTCGTCACTAAAAAGTACTGTTGAAATGATTGCTTCTCCATCTTCTTTCTTCTGTTTTTCAATCATTGAATTGAAACCACCAATTGTGTCTGCCTCTAAGCCACTCATTGAACCACTCTTATCAAGAATAAATACTACCTCTGTTAATCCCTGTCTCATATATTTGTCCTCCATCTGTAAATTTGCACCTTTGTGCCTCAACTGTTGGACTTATTATAAGAAATCACACATAAAAAAAGGTCAACCGCTCGTTGACCTTTTTTTTTACACAATATTCTGTTTCAATATACAGATAGCTTATAACTCATAAGGAATCAGTTCTTTTTTTAAAGGAGCCGTATATATTTCCAAATCTGGATAATGTGCCAATATGTCACAATAAAAAGATTCTTTTGAATCATAATCCCAATCTGTAATTAAAATCAGCTTCTGAAGATTTGGAAAATAACTTAAAAATGTATAATCAGATGGTGGTACACCATGCGTTCCTGGAGCGCCTGATCCTGTAATTTCTATAGCTAACACCTTTAATTCATTACAATAATCGCCTGTTGGTATATCAAAATCATTTTTAACCTTATAATCATCCACTAAACAATACTGAAATATGTCTTTATTATCAACTGTTATCTGAGAAATATCTCCTTTAAGTCCAAATAATGAAGGTTCATTACTATAACAATAGTATTTCCCATTCATGATCTCTCTAATACTCACATTAAAGTCCTTAGGAAAATAAGAATCATTTCTAAGTACATATAAATTATGTGCTTCTATCACATCTGCAAAGGACTCTTCCATATCATAATTGCTTCTATAGGTCAGATATAAGTCAATACCCTCTTCTGTTTCATAATATGCATCAACATCCATACATTCAAGATATGGCTGAAGATAATTAAAATAATCTTCATAGTCGGTTTCATATTTTCTACTTATGATATTAGATCCCTGGGGAACTGATGTATTACATCCAAGAAATACAAAAATCATTATCAATATTGGAATTAAAACCACTATAGAACTACGTTTTTTCATCATTTTATCTCCATAATA
>JAKSSD010000068.1 GCA_024403275.1 Lachnospiraceae bacterium | reverse complement strand
GCAAATATATTACTATTAGACAATATTGGAATAAGCTGACCTTGATAAGAAGACTTATCCCCTGCAACTATGCCTGACAAATTCTTTTGTAAATCTTCAAGCTGTGGATCTGAGCTTACCTCCATTGCTTCAAGATTATCATCATAAGCTAACAAATATCTTAACCATCCTGCTATCGCAAGTGGAATAATATTCAAATCATTAACATCCCTGTCTGATGCATTTATATATGACTTAATAGTCTCACCAAATCGAATTGGAACCTTCATACTTGTATCCGTTGCAATTCTTTGTGGCATATCTGGAATATACATATTAGGAAGTCTCTCATTTAATACTTCATTTAAAAAATCATTTGGATTAATAATTCCCGGATTAACCACTACTGGAAGTCCTTCTTTTCTTCCTATGATTTCTACCATATTAGAAATATCCTCATCTCGCATTTCCTTTGCTATATGATCGTAACCAAGTAGGCATCCAAATACTGCCATAGCAGTATGAAGAGGATTAAGGCAGGTTGTAACCTTCATCTTCTCTGTTTTATTTACTGTATCTCTATCAGTGAAATAAACTCCTGCTTTCTCAAGGCAAGGACGTCCATTAGGGAACCTGTCTTCAATAACAAGATATTCTGGAATCTCTGCATTTACAAACAGAGCAATAAAAGTATTCATTGAAGTAATAATCGGAGCCATGTCCTCAATACCAAGTGAAGTTAATTTCTCCTCAATTTCCTTGGCTGGTCGTGGTGTAATTTTATCAATCATACTCCAAGGGAAAGCCACTCTTGTTTCATCAGAAATATAATCAATAAATTCCTTCTCAACATATCCTCTTGCTTCCCATTCCTTAGCTATCTCAAGCACTGAATTACGTAATTTTTCACCATTATGAGAGCAGTTATCCATACTGCATAAGGCTATAGGGAAAGCGCCTTTAATAAATCTATGATATAAAAGTGATGTAACCACGCTCATCGCATGCTTAACCTGACCTGGTCCTTCTTTAATGTCCTTTTCAACAATTGGAAGTAAATTCCCATCCATATTTCTTAATGAATAACCTTTTTCTGTAATGGTAAAACTAAGCATCTGTAAATCCTTGTTTTCCATAGCTTTCATAAGCTTCTCATACTCATTTAAATCACCTGTATCAGCTTTAACAGCCTCTGATACAGAAGCTATTATTTCCATGGATGTATTACCATCTGCTCTAAGTCCCACTGACAAAGCCAGATTATCATAAGGCTTATAAATCTTATCAATCAGGTCAAAATCAAAGGTTTCTGCAGCTATGATACCTGTATCTGCCAAGCCTTCATTAATAAGCTTTTGTTGTAAAACTGCAATATAGCCTCTGAATATATTACCTGCTCCAAAATGAATCCATTTAGGATTATTAATAGTATTTTCCTTGATTTTTAATACATCAAACTGAGGAAGCTTTACATTAATAGCTTCCCATTTGCTTTTTTCTTTTAAATCATTATCTGACAGCTTTAACATCTATCCTCTGTCTCCTATTATCTTTGTACTCTTCCTGAGCCATCGCCACCTGCAAGCTTCTCAACCTCATCTACTGATACATAATTAAAATCACCCTCAATTGAATGCTTAAGGCAGCTTGCAGCTGTAGCGAATTCTATTACTCCCTGGTTATCCTTTCCTTTCATAAATGAATAAATCAATCCTGCACCAAAGGAATCTCCGCCACCTACTCTGTCTACAATATGCACATTATATTTCTTGCTAAAATATGCTTTTTGTCCATCATAAAGCATCGCAGCCCATTTATTATCATTTGCAGAAATTGATTCTCTAAGAGTAATTGCCACATATGAAAATCCAAATCTCTCAGTAAGCTTCTTAGCTACCTCAACATATCCATCCTTATCAATCTGTCCGGAAGTTACATCTGAATTTTCTGCCTTAATTCCAAATACACAAGCTGCATCCTCTTCATTTGCAATACAGATGTCCACATATTTACATATCTGTCCCATAACCTGGCCAGCTTTTTCCTTACTCCAGAGTTTGTTTCTATAATTAAGGTCAGCACTTATAACAATGCCTCTTTCCTTGGCAGCCTTACAAGCTTCAATAACGATTTCTGCTAATTCATCTGAAAGAGCTGGCGTAATACCTGTGAAATGAAACCATCCAGCACCATCAAAAATCTTATCCCAGTTAAAATCTGACTTTGTAGCCTTGGCTATGGCAGAACCTGCTCTGTCATAAATAACCTTAGAAGGACGTTGTGAAGCACCTTTTTCAAGATAATAAATACCTACTCTCTCACCACCTCTTACAATGTCTGAAGTGTCAACGCCAACGCTTCTTAATGCATTAACAACAGACTGTCCGATTTCATGAGATGGAAGCTTACTAACAAATTTAGTATCCATTCCAAAATTAGCCAAGGATACACTTACATTTGCTTCTCCTCCACCAAATGTTGCCTCGAAGGAATCTGCCTGAAGAAATCTTGTATATCCAAATGGAGCCAGTCTTAACATAATCTCACCAAATGTAACCACCTTCTTACCTGGTAATTTATCTAGTTCAATCTTATTTTTAGCTATTACTTCTTCCTTACCATATAGTCTGTCAGTAAGCTTCTTTGTGATTCTTTCAATCTCATCAAATCTGCCTTCTTTAATAGCCTTTCCAGGCACCATGAAGCTTCCTCCAAGTCCAAGAACACAATTTAACTTATAGTAAGAATCCATATTCTCAAGGCTGATTCCACCTGTTGGCATAAATGAAACCTTATTGTAAGGAGCTGATAAAGCCTTTAACATCTTAACGCCACCATTAGCCTCAGCTGGGAAGAATTTGACCGTTGTAAGCCCAAGACTAAGAGCTTTTTCAATATCACTAGGTGTAGAACAACCAGGAAGAATTGTAATATTCTTTTCCTGACAGTATTTAACTGTTTCTTCATTAAGACCGGGGCTTACGATGAATTCTGCTCCTGCTTCGATTGCAAGATCTACCTGTTCTTTTGTAAGAACCGTCCCTGCTCCAACAAACATATCTGGGCACTCTTCCTTCATAGCCTTGATACATTTTTCAGCATCAGGAAATCTAAAAGTCACCTCTGCTGCCGCAAGGCCTCCATTTGCTAATGCTCTTGCTAATGGCTTGGCATCTGAAACATTTTCTAGTGCCACAACTGGAATCATTTTTAATTCTTTAATTCTGTCTAATGTACTCATTATTTTACCCTCGCATTTTTATCAATAGCTTCCCAGAGTCCCTGCAAATATGTTGCGCCAAGAGCTCTATCATATAAGCCATAACCTGGCATAGCCTCTTCACCCCAAATCATTCTTCCATGATCTGGTCTCATTGGTCCATCAAAGCCTGTCTCATACAAAGCCTTCATTATTGCATACATATCAAAATCTCCATCACTTGATAAATGTGCAGACTCCTCAAAATTATCAGGAGTAATGAACTTAAGATTTCTGATATGTGCAAAATGAATTCTTCCTTTAAGAGCATGAATTGTATCCACAAGGTCATTATTTAGATTAGTTCCATAGGAACCTGTGCAAAACGTTATACCATTATGTGGATTATCAACTGCCTTTAACATCTTAAGAAGCTGTTCTTTATTAGTTATAATTCTTGATAAACCATATACAGACCATGCTGGGTCATCAGGATGAATTGCCATATTGATATCATACTTGTCGCAAACTGGCATAATAGCCTTAAGGAAATATACGAGATTATCAAAAAGCTTGTTCTCATCCACATCCTTATACATCTCAAATAGTTCCTTCACCTTTTCCATACGCTCTGGTTCCCAACCTGGCAATATGAATCCATTAGTATCATTCTTAAGAGAATCAAATATATTATCCGGATTAATTCTATCAATGGCTTCCTGTGTATAAGCCATTACTGTAGAACCATCCTTTCTAACTCTGGCAAGCTCTGTTCTTGTCCAATCAAAAACAGGCATGAAATTATAGCAGACCATATGAATATCAGCCTCACCAAGATTAGTAAGAGTTTTAATGTAATTGTCTATATACATATCTCTGTCGGCTGCTGCCACCTTGATTGCATCGCAAACATTTACACTTTCAATACCAGCTATTTTAAGGTCTTTGTCTTCAACTTCTTTTTTTAATGCCAATATTTTATCTTTTTCCCAGGCCTCTCCCGGAGTGGTATCATACAAAGTTGTAATAACTCCCTTAACTCCTGGAATCTGTCTAATTTGTTCAAGGGAAACAGAATCAAATCCGCTTCCAAACCATCTAAAGGTCATTTCCATCATATTTACCTCTTTATCATTCCTTATAGTACTGAGGGTAAGCTTTCTTTATCTCTTCCTTATCAATGTCATATCTCGATAAATGCTTCTTAGTAAGAGCTTTAGCTTCCTCTACGTTTTTGTTCTTAATTGCTTCCAAAATTAGTCTATGATCATTTACATTTTTATTATCCTTTACAGTCACCAGGGAAAGTGCCCTTACTCTGTCGTAATGAATCATCATTCCTGATTTCATTTCATAGGTACTGTCCTTATCAGCTATAGAATAAATCATTCTGTGAAAATCATTATCCAAACTTAAAAGCTTATCTGTTACATAATTTTCAAGATAAAATTCCTGAAGCTTAATATTGGCTTCAAGATTCATAATATCCTCAGGAGTAGCCACCATACATGCAATCTCAACTACTGCTGTATCTAAAACCTCTCTTATAAATCTTGACTCTTCTACTAGTTTTGAATCTATTAATGAAACCATGCTGCCACGTTGTGGAAAGGTTTCTATAACATGCGATTTATTCAAATCAATCATCGCTTCTCTAAGAGGAGTTCTGCTTATTCCCATATCCGCAGCTAATTCGTTTTCACTTAAGAATTGCCCTGGCTTTAGTTCCAATGTAACAATGTTACTTCTTAAAAACCTAAGAGCAAATTCTCGGTTACTCTCTGAAGGAATTCTTTCAACATTAATCATCTTATTCCTCCATTATTTCTTCATAGCCCTTAAAGAATCTCTCTGCTACCTTTCTCTTATCCTGTGGATGAATCTCGTTGTACTGTCCAAGGTCAAATATATTGATGAGTTTAGTTTTCTCAACATCCCTCGCAACCTTTCTTTGAGATATTCTCATTGGCTCCCATCCATCTTCTCCATCCTTATAGTTGTTGCCTTCCCAGGATTCTCCCTGGAAGAATGGAAGTTCTGCAAAAATAAATGGATGTGTCTCACCAAATAATTCCCTCCATTCCTTAATCATATCCTTCATCAAATACTCATAATCTTCTGGGTATCTTGAATTTGATTCGCCCTGATAGAAAAGAATTGCTTTGAATTTAATATTTCTGATTGGATAAATCATCTTATTATAAAGAGATGTTGGCTGCCAGTTGAAAAACATCATATCGCCCTGTCTCTCTTCTTTGATACAGGCAACTCTTGCACACCAGATACCTTCAAGTGAGATTTCCTTGTCCTTGCATTTAAGGCAATATGGCATATCCGTCTTGAATTCACCAACATTATTAGTAACCATTACTCTGACTGTAATGACATTTTTACCTTCCTTAAGAACACCATCCTCAAGCCAGTATCTTCTTGGTGGATAAAAGAATCCAGTTGTTCCAACCTCTACACCATTTACGTATGTAATATCTCCATCAACAATAGTTCCAAGTCTTAACTGCACCTTGCCATCTATCCATCCCTTTGGCACATCTACTACCTTCTGAAGCCATACTGAACCCCACTTACCATCAAGTGGATCATTGTCAATCCATGAGCCTGGAACATTTATGCTAAATGTGTTCTCCTTAAATTTAGAAGACCACTCTTTTTCATACCATTTATTCTTAAGACCAAGGTCGTCTGCATTCAAGTTCTCATCCCATTTAGCTATTTTTATAGGATCATTTATAACTCTTGATTTAACATATTCATCATCCTTATCTAAAGCAAGCTTTTCTCTGTAGCAGACTTTGCAAGTGTCATGTATTCCACAGGTACACTTAGCTTCCCTGCCTTCTTTCTTATACATAGCAAGAAGCTTATCTCCTGATTCAAGTACCTGTTTCTCACTCATAAATGCCTCAAGATGTGTACCACCCAAAGATGCATTCAATAAGCCTACTGGCACATTGTCCTTCTTATATTTCATCTCTGCAAAAAAGAATCCTAACGCTGAAAAGAACAATACTGATTCTTCATTAACTGATACCCACTCACCACTGTCTAATATTTCATCTGGGCCATCAAATCTAAACTCTCTTGGTAATTGATATGTCCTAATTAACGGATAGTTAATTCCCTTAATATACTCTTCGTTTACATCGAGGGTCTGAAAAACCATAAGCTCCATATTAGACTGACCAGAAATAAGGAATACATCTCCTACATATATATCCTTAATCTCTATAGTTTCATCTGCCTCAATTGTCATTACATATGGACCGCCAGCTTCCATTGCTGCTAAAGAAATACTGAATTTGCCATTCTCATCAGCCACTGTCTCATAGGTCTTATTTGCAAAATCAAGCTTAACCTTTGTATTCTTCTTTGTTTCGCCTTCAACAATATTTTCCTTATTTCTTTGGATAATCATTCCATCGCTATAAATCTTAGATAAAATCATAT
>JAKSSD010000067.1 GCA_024403275.1 Lachnospiraceae bacterium | reverse complement strand
TGTTCTTCCCTTTTCATCATATTCAACTACACCGCTTACATTCCATCCAAGCTCTCCGTTTACGCATCCTGTTTTTGATGTACGCACAGCCCTTCCAAGCCCGTCAATCTGAAGCACAGTCTGAATTACAGGAACCGGATTATTTTTTTCACTGGATTCAAATGCAACCTTATTATTAGTTATCGCATACCACAGTTCTGCAGATTCTTTTATGCTGTTATCTGGAGTATGGTACTCATAGCTTACTGCAGGAATTCCGTCTTTATCATATGATGTAAATATCTTTTCTATACGCTGCCAGCTATCATAGTTATAAGTCAGAGAGTTTCCATTACAATCCGTTTCAGACTTCTTAAGCTGAAGGGCATAGTCATATTCAATTTTACTCTTATATACGTCAGTATCTGTTCCATACTGCTTAATTTCTTCGAGGAACATATTGTGAGTTTCATCATATTTATACTCGAGGGTAGCACCACGGCTGTCTGAAACTTTTATGATATTTCCATAATTGTCGTATTTAAGAGTATTAACCGAATATGCACTTTGATTGTAATACTGGCGTAATTCTTTCAACTGTCCTTTTTCATCGTATTTTCCCCATCGATGTCTTAACGTTCCTTCAGTTCCAGTAACTTTAATATCATACGGAAGTCCCATGATATATTTATCAGTAATTTCAGTATAACTGATATCAGCGACAAGTTTCTTACCGTCTCCAAAGTCCTGTGTCAGTTTTTCGCAGTTACCAAAATTATCATACTCATATTCTGTGCTGACAGTGAGGTATTTTCCATTCTCATAATTTTTTACAGTTTCTTTTTTTACAAGAGCATATGGAGCTTCATTTAATACTGTCTCCTGTACTGACAGTATGTTTTTAGAAAGATCTTCTACTGTACTGGTATTAATGCATCCTTTTGAATAATACTCACGGTTATAATATTTATCTGTCTGAACTGTGTCATATGTAGTTGTTGTTACGGTTCCGAAACCAAGAAATTCCTTTAATTCTCTGTCGTAGTAACCGCCGTCATATTTATATGATGTAACAACCGAATGTTTTCCATGCTTAACTTCAGGGAGAGTTCCGTTTCCATCGACACCGTCATTTACTGTAACTTTGCTCATTACATATTTGAAGTTCGGGTTGTCTGTTGTTCCATATTTTGGTTCATATTCAATTTCTATATTTCCACCCTGTGGAAGATTTACTCGCTCAAGCTGTCCGTATGTACCGCTTATGTTTTGTTTCCAGTAAATTCCAGCTCCTGCAACATTGAGAACATGATCGACAAGCCCGTCTCCATCAAGATCCATCATCTTTACTGTTGCACTGGTATTAGTTGAACCAGAGTTCAAGCCTCCACCTACATTGACAGTTGCATTGAAGCTAAAGCCAGTCCATGCGACAGGTATAGGAATAGTAACATTTACTGATAAATTGCCGGAAATATTATTTGAGACCGTTACTGCACAATCCAAATTATTAATTTTATCACTTACAGCACTTAAATCAATTTCAACTACATTCTGTAAATTAACAGATTCATCTCCATAACTTATATTATTTGAATTGATTGCTCTGTTATCAACTTTGTAATTACCAACTTCTTTTTCAGTCCAATATGGTATAAAAATTGTTTCAAATGATGACGAACTGATTTTTGATCCTGTATTATAATATACTTCATATTCCGTAAAATCAGACACTGTCTGATTTTCTGCTTTTTTAAGCATATCTACAAGACCATCCCCATTAATATCTATCAACATTTGCGTCTGAACTGAAGAACTTGTACTCAAACAGCCTCCAACACCTGCAGAAACACTTGTACTAGCATTTTGTCCTGCACTACTATTATCATTCGATTTGCCTGGAGCAGCAATGACAAAAGGTACTCCTCCTCCAATATTTATATTATCAGATGTACCCGCTACAGAACCCTTACTGATATCTTTCCAAGAACAGATAAATTCCGTTTCGTATTCATTTCCCTTACCAAGATAGACAGCACCAGAATTAATATAATCAGCTATTCCATCTCCATTTATATCAAGAATGGCTGTAGTATTCCCATTCTCCCCATTAAAGTGGGACTTACCAAATCCATTTGTTAAGTTTATTGCCTTCTGATTTCCTCTTGCAGAATAAATTGATTGTATCGCGCCCATAGGGCTAAAAGAAAAACCAGTCGAAGTGGATGAATTATATGTCGAAGAAAGCACAGACATAATACTGCAGCTTTCATATGTATTGGAATAATATATATTATGTTCTGCATCTATAGCACCATAGTATATTTGACACTTCGAATTAACTATTTTTAATACATCCGGGATTCTATCTCCATTAACATCTTGAAGTGTTTGGAGCATTTTCCCATCACCAGAGTTTTTTGTATTTGTCTGATTAGAAACAGATAAAATAGAAACTTGAGGACCTGATGTAACATCATTACCATATGTCTGAGTTTTTTGAATCGCATTGGTAATAGTACAAGTTGCTTCTGGAACACCTTCGATTAAATAATATGCATTACCACCTAACCTTGCACACTTTACTTTACCTGCTGATAATTTTGGAGCTGAAGTTATCAATATACTTTCTACATTCAATTTCCCATTATCATCATAAACCGATTCACTTATATACCTTGATTCCAACCCTGCTAAGTCATTCCCATTCTTTAAAGGTAAAGTACAACCATAATTAAAATCCGTTTGTTTTGGTGCTTTTTCTACGCTTGCCTTTTTTTCTTCTCTTAATTTTTCTATTTCGTAATCACTATCTATAGTTTTACCTTTATATTGTTCATATTGAGCTTCTTCCCCATCAGCAGTAAATAATTTGTTTAATGCTGTTTGAGTAAATTTATGCTCTTTAGCATCATCACTTCCGGCCCATATTCCATAATACCAGTTATTCTTTCCTCCATATAAAAACTCTTTTACAGCTACAGAAATATTGTCAACTTCTAGTTCATTTTTTTGACTACTGTACAAGCTCAATAGCTCTTTTTTTTCATCAATTACATTTTCAGATGAAAAATCTTCTACCGAATTAAATATTCCTTTACCGTCTACAAACTCTAATTTTTGTTTTCGATATATTATTTCTGTATCACTAGTATTTCTCTGTACAATTACTTCTACTTCACCATTATTGATTTCATAATCACCTGATGGTGAATATATTATTTCAGATTCAATTACATCATATTTAAATATTCCATACTTAGAACATAAGGTCTTTAATTCTTCAAGATTTTCGATATCAACTTCGTCAGTACGATATTTATCTCGTAATCGATTATTTTTATCATAATACGAAAAATCTTCTTCACGTATTCTGTCATACATTGCATCTTTTAATATTTGTTCCGCGTATTGCAATTCTCTATTTGTATTTTCAGTTCCATCATTTGATTTTCGTGTGTATGTAATTTGCGTTTCTTGGGTTTCCTCATCAGCAATTATTTTTTCTACAAAAGCATAACGAATAAAATCTTTTTGCTTTGATTTTTCCTTTACATTACATTCTTCTAATTTATTAATAATATCTTCCAGTGATATACTTATATCACTTTTCCATAAATCACCGGTTAGTGTATTGTTTAAATATTTTTTCTCATATTCTGATACTAATAATTCAAATTCTTCATTAGAAATTGAATCTGCATATTCACTTATATTTTTTAATGCATATTTAACTTTGTATTTACCATTACCAATATCCAAGATACATTCACTATCTGAAAATTCATCTATTTTAATTGATTCTTTAAATTCTGGGCTAACAACCAAGGATCTTTTATTTACATTCACTACAACTTTATGGTCATCAATTTTTCCCAAATATACATACTTATTTCCATTCTTTATGTATGATGATCCTATAGCATAATTATCACCATCATATCGTAAATCATTTGAATATAACGCCTTAGCCCTACTCTTATACATTAACGAACCTTCGGATAGATCAACACTTACATTATTCTGTGTGTATGCAGAAAGTATATCTTTAACATTTGATTCATCTATAAATCCTTTAATATATTTTTCATAAAATTTCCTATCCGGAACTCGAACCAAGTGAAACAACCTGTCAGATACGGAATACCTGTAGATATTTGAAAGAGCTATATAAAATTTCTTTTTACTATTTTCTTCTGCTTCATTTAAGTTAATAAGTTTTATACTTAAATATTTCTTTAGCTCTACAAAAGAATCTTCTGTTAATACTCCTGGTAAAAATAATCCATTATTTAATAAATATTTTCTTTCAGAACTTGTTAACAACAATTCATAATTATTTTTAAGTCTAATTCCTTTACCTGTTGTATTATTACCTTCAACTATTTGACCAATCTCATATATATTTGTAAGTTCAGATGGACATGAGATAACAGTACTCTCAGGGAAATATACAGGCAATTCAAGCGATTTTCCAAATACTTTTGCACTTTTATACTCAACTGACACATTCATCATGTATTCTTTTTCAAGATCTTCCAATCTTGGCTGATTACCTACATCTGGAACAAAATACAAAGATTCCCCACTTTTTATTAATACGTTCTCTGTTTCCTGAATTTCTTTATCTCCATATATACTCTTAACTTTAAAATTGCCTGTCCGTGAAGATAAGTTATTAATATTTACCTCTCCTGCGTATAATGCATTCCATGAGATAAAAGGGCGCTGAATATAATATGTCTGTCTGAATTTTTCTATTTCATCATCACTTAAACTTCTAGATACTGTCTGTGGATAATTTTCAATTTTCTTTGGTGAAAATCTGATAGTATTATTTTTTGATTCATTATGAAGATATTCACTTGTGTTTATAATGATATCAACAAGTCCATCTCCATCCATATCACAGAATCCGCTTTGTTGTTCAGTTGTTCCGTTCTGTTTAACATCTGAATATATATACCCTATACTTGCAAGTCCATATGGAGTTCCTCCTCCACCGTAAACATTCCAACCAAATGATGAAGATGTCGATTCTTCTTTATTCATTAAGAATGTCGTTTCAGTTAATTGAGAAATATCTAATTTTATTGGTTGCTCATTAAATCCGGCATTATTTAATTGATTACGTTTATAAATAAGTAAATTATTTCCCTGCTGAATTATTCTTTCAGTTCTTCCATCCCCATCAATATCTATCAATTGTTCATTTGTATAACTTGTAGATGATGATACAGCGCCTGTAATTCCACCAGTACTACGCGCATCAAATCCAGAATAACCAAATCCAACACCAGCACTGGCATTAGTACTTCCACCACTACTTTTTCCACTAGATTCAGTTATAGACGAACTACCTGACCACAACCTACTCTCTGCAAAATATTTTACTTTATTCTTATCATCCCGTTCCGGCTGCACATAATCAAATGTATATTCATAACCTTCATCTGCATTGTTTACTACAATCAGTTTTGAAAGCATCTTTTCTTTTGCAAGGCCTTCTGTATAGTCAAACTTGTATGTTCGGATTGCTGGCCCATTGTTATAATGTGTTGTAATACTTGTCAAAAGTCGTTTGCATGAAACGATTTCTCGCGATCTTGCATCGATGCGTACATCTTCACGTCTGATATTCCCTTCATCATATAAAAACTTTACGCTGTAATTTCCTTCTTTATCATTAAAGCCTGTATAGTGAATACTATCAGGGTATACATACCCACTGTCTTTTTCATATTTATAGTCAATTGTGTTTCCATATACATCTATTACCTTGGTCAAATTCCAAGTAAATGTTTCCTTTCCTCTTCCGACACATGCAGCAGACTCTTTCCCATAGATTCTTTTTGTTCCACTCTTGTCAGTTACTTCCCAATAATTTGTATCTGTACCTGCACCAAACCTTATGATACGGTTAAATGCTGATTCACGTTCAGCTTTATATTCAATAACATCTCCTTTAGCATCAGGATCTGCTTTCTTAAGAAGAACCCCATCAAACATGTATGTATTTTCTTTATCATAATCCGGAAGTCCTTTACGGGTATCTGTTGTAATGCTGCTTCCATAGCTTACGTCAAAACCTTTACCCATTATTCCGTTTCCACCACCAGATGAAAAACTTACACTTACCTTAGGTTCCATACCATGTCTTCCGGAAGGAACGGCAAGATCAAAACTGAATGAAGCATCCCCTGTATTATTTGCTTTCGGTGGATTGAATTTAATAAGATGGCTGTCGGGTTTTGCAGCTTCAAGATTTTTAATGGAGTTCAGATTAACATCAACAGGAGAGGCTGATTCCGGGAGAGTCAATGTAGCATTGATCATATCTGTAAAATGTGTTGAAAGGGATCTTACAAGACAATGCTTATCGTCCACTTCTATACGTTCAAGCTTTATCCACTGCTCTTTTTCAACATCAAAAAAGTATGTATAAAGATCATCGAGAGACTGCAGTTTTGAATTTAATTCTGCACTGTAAGGAAGAGTGATTGTTACATCCTTTTGAAATTTTGTTCCTGCAGGAAGAAAACGATACCCTCCTGATTCTGCAGTTGCGTTATAAAGTGATTCACCTGTATCTGAAACCTGCTTAAGACGTGTAATACTGATTACGGTATCTTCTTTCAGAGCACCTGCAGGAATTTCAATTTTTGCTCGCCCGAGAACTACGCTTCCTCCGTTTTCTGCAGATATAAGTACTTCTGACTTTTCTTCCGTAACTTCCACCTTTACTTCTGGTACCTTGATTTCATTACGACTATCTGCAAACACCGTTACAGGACTTAGCGCGAAAACATATGTCATGACCATCATTGCTGCCATGATTCTTTTTGAGCCGCTTATGTTTTCAATATCCTTTTCCATAGTTCTCATCTTTCTTTCCTTATTTTTCAAATGTTACCTTCACCGGATTTGATGGAAATGTTTCATTATTAGCTATTACAACAGCAAA
>JAKSSD010000066.1 GCA_024403275.1 Lachnospiraceae bacterium | reverse complement strand
ATCGCATAATCGATGTAGAATGATTCCATTCTCTCTTTTAAGTCTACTTCCTGAACTTTGTCAAAAATTGTATCATCCATCTTCTTCTCCAAGCTTATAACAAATAAGCTTCTTCAAAACAAGTTATAGATAAACAGTTAATTGTAAATCAAAAATCTGCTTTAAGTATTAATTCTTTATCAGGTATCAAGAGTAGCAAATCTAGCATGCTCTTCGATAAATTCTCTTCTGGGCTCTACCTTATCACCCATCAAAGTTGTAAAGGTTACATCAACCTCTGAAGAATACTCCTCATCATAATTTACTCTGAGTAAAATTCTTCTTTCGGGATCCATTGTTGTCTCCCAAAGCTGCTCGGCATCCATCTCTCCAAGACCCTTGTAACGCTGAATCTTGTTACTCTGATCTCTTCCAACCTCAGCAAGAATCTTATCAAGTTCTTCATCGCTGTATGCATACCAAACCTTCTTATTTTTCTCAAGCTTATAAAGAGGGGGCTTAGCTAAATATACATGACCCTGCTTAATAAGTTCGGGCATAAATCTGTAAATGAAGGTGAGCAAAAGTGTACTGATATGTGCACCATCAACGTCCGCATCAGTCATAAGAATAATTTTATTATAACGAAGCTTACTGATATCGAAATCTTCATTAATTCCGGTACCAAACGCGGTAATCATTGCACGAATCTCGGCATTTGCATATACATGATCGAGTCTTGCCTTTTCTACATTAAGAATCTTACCTCTAAGAGGAAGAATAGCCTGAGTTGCTCTGCTTCGTGCAGTCTTTGCCGAACCACCCGCAGAGTCTCCCTCTACGATATAGATTTCGCAATTTTCAGGATTCTTATCCGAACAATCGGCAAGTTTTCCGGGCAAGCCCATTCCATCTAAAGCTGTTTTTCTTCTGGTGAGGTCTCTTGCTTTTCTTGCTGCCTCACGTGCTCGCTGTGCGAGCACCGATTTTTCACAAATAGAACGAGCCAAAGAAGGATTCTGCTCAAGGAAAATAGTAAGCTTTTCAGCTACTACATTATCAACTGCTCCACGAGCCTCACTATTACCAAGCTTTTGCTTAGTCTGACCTTCAAACTGAGGATCCTCAATCTTAACACTGATAATAGCGGTAAGTCCTTCACGAATATCATCACCTGAAAGACTGGGCTCATTATCTTTAAGAATCTTTGCTGCTCTTGCATATTCATTGAAAGTCTTTGTAAGAGCATTTCTAAATCCCTGAAGATGAGTACCACCCTCAGGAGTATTAATATTATTTACAAATGAGAATACACTCTCGTTATAAGAATCATTATGCTGGAAAGCTACTTCAACATAAACACCGTTTCTGTCGCCTTCAAAATAAAGAACATCTTCATATAGAGCTGTTTTACTCTTATTAAGATATTGAACATATTCCTTAATTCCACCTTCATAATGGAATTCTCTGACTTTACCCTTTACTTCTACAGGCTTATTTTCTTCTGAAGCAGAGCTATTTTCTGAAGAACCGTTCTCATCAGAAGCAGCTTCATAAACTCCCTCTTCCTTCTGAGCTTCAACGTCAGCTTCAGCTCTTCCGAGTAAAGTAGCAATCTGGGATACTTCAACATCCTTACCGAGAGATGCTTCTTTTGCTTCCTCAATCATACTGTCGGTAATAACAGATTTAGCATTTTCATCATCTCTTTCATCCTTGAGAATTATGCGAAGACCCTTTGTAAGGAAAGCCATCTCACGAAGACGAACCTTCAAAATGTTGTAATCAAATACTGTTGTTTCAGTAAAAATTTCTTTATCAGGAAGGAAGGTTACCTTTGTACCGGTATCATTAATATCACAGGTACCAATCTGCTTAAGTGCATAACAAACCTTTCCTCTTTCATAACGCTGCTTATATACAATTCCACCCTGCTTGATTTCTACTTCAAGCCACTCTGAAAGCGCGTTAACTACTGAAGCACCTACACCGTGAAGACCTCCGGATACTTTATATCCTCCACCGCCGAATTTTCCGCCGGCATGAAGAATTGTAAATACAACTTCAACGGCCGGAAGGCCTGCTTTACTGTTAATTCCTACAGGAATACCACGACCATTATCAATTACGGTAATAGAATTTTCGTTATTGATAATAACAGTAATAGTATCACAATAACCTGCAAGAGCTTCATCTACAGAATTATCTACAATTTCATATACAAGATGATGAAGACCACGGCTCGCTGTTGTACCAATATACATTCCGGGTCTTTTTCTAACCGCTTCAAGTCCTTCAAGAATCTGAATCTGGTCAGCACCATATTCATTTTCTACGACTGTATTGTTAAGACTCTCTTCGCTCATAGTTCCTCCAAATAACTGCGTCAAAACTACTTAAAAATTAACTTTCTATTGTGACATCATTTCTACAACACCATTGCTTACCTTGTAAACTCTGTTAATTGTAAATCTGTCACTTACAAACTCTTCAAGACCTGTACAGGTAATAATTGTCTGAATATCACCTATACTATCAAGCAAAAATCTTTGTCTGTTACTATCAAGCTCCGACAATACATCATCTAAAAGTAAAATAGGAGCATCATTATTGATATTTTTTACTATTTCTATTTCAGAAAGCTTCAAAGATAAAGCTGCAGTTCTCTGCTGACCTTGAGATCCAAACTTTCTAATATCAATATCACCAACAATAAATCCGAAATCATCTCTGTGAGGACCTACTGAAGTCATCTTTGACTTAATATCTCTCGCCTGATTTTCTTTCAATTTATCGAGGAAATTATTTTCATCAACATCCGGCTCATAAACTATCTTTATTTCTTCTCTGTCACCGGATAATTTTTTATGAATATTAAAAATAATATCATTTAACTGATCGACAAAAAGTCTGCGTCTCTCAATTATTTTGTTACCATAGCTTACGAGCTGATCATCCCAAATCGGAAGAGTTTCTCTAAGCTGCGGATTAAAATACAAATCCTTAAGAAGCTGATTTCTCTGATTTACAATTTTATTGTAATTATTCAGATTATAAAGATAAAAGCTATCCAACTGACATAGCTCCATATCTACAAATCTTCTTCTGTAGGCAGGACCATTTTTAATTATATTTAAGTCTTCAGGAGAGAAAAATACTACATTACATAACCCCATAAGATCAGCAGCTTTTTTTATCTTCTGACCGTCTATGGCAATTCCCTTTGATTTTGACTTACGAAGATGCATATCAACTCTTGTCTCGATATTATCCTTTTCAAGATAAGTTCTGATATGAGCTTCATCACATCCGAATCTCACAATATCACTGTCATGACTACCTTTATGAGATTTGGTTGTTGCGGCAACATAAATTGCTTCAAGGATATTTGTTTTACCCTGAGCATTATCGCCATACAAAATATTTGTACCTTTGTCAAAATCAAGCTCCAGTGAAGTATAATTTCTGTAATCTGAAAGCTCAATTGATTTGATAATCATTAAAATTAAACCTTCTTTGCAACAATCTTTAACTGCTGGCCATTATATTCTGCAATATCGCCATCATAAAGCTTTTTACCGCGCTGAGTTTCAACCTCGCCGTTAACCTTAACATATCCATCCTGCACTGCAAGCTTTGCGTCAACTCCGGTATCAACAAAACCGGCAAGCTTTAAGGCCTGACCAAGTTTTATAAATTCATCTCTAATTGTTACATTTCTCATTTTATGTCCTTTTCGACGCGAAGCGTCGACATTTATTACAAAATTACTGTACTGTTGTGAAATTTACAGGAAGAACTACATAGATATAGCTCTCGCTATTATTTTTAATAAAGCAAGGTGCTTTAGAATTAACCATGTAAAGATCGATAAACTCATCCTCAATTACTCTGAGAGCATCAAGCATAAATTTAGGATTGAATGCAATCATCAAATCCTTACCTTCTTTGGTAATATCAAGATCTTCCTTCATACTACCAACGATAGAATTAATCATCATTGTAACAACACCGTCGGTAATATTAAGAATAATAGGCTTTTTATCACCTTCCTTAACAAGAAGGCATGCTCTGTCTATACAATCAACAAATTCTTTTCTGTTAACTGTAATTTTTGTTTCGTAATTTGATGAGTTCATCTTATCGATATCAAAGAAATTACCTTCGATAAGTCTTGAAACAACCTTAGTGCTTCCAAACTCAAACATAATATGGTTGCTGCTGAATGAAATTTCAACATCATCCTCAGCACCACCATTTACAATTTTAGAAATTTCATTAAGACTCTTACCGGGAACGATTACCTTTTCAGCATCGTATACGTCTCTGAGCTGAAGTCTTCTAATAGAAATACGATGACCATCAAGTGAAGAAAGTCTGATAGAATCTCCAAATACTTCGAAGAGCTCACCCTTCATAGTCTGCTGTCCGGGAGTATCATCTCCATTATCTGCTACAGAGAAAATTGTCTGCTTAACAATATCTCTGAAATTCATCTGGCTGATAATAATAGAATTCTGTTTTTCGATTTCAGGAAGATAAGTATATTCCTCTCCTGATTTTCCAAGAATAGTGAATTTAGCCTTTTCACATGTAATAAGTGTTTTGTAATTAGCATCAACATCAATAGTAATATCACTATCAGGAAGCTTTCTTACAATTTCAGAAAAAATCTTTGCTTCAAGAGCAACTATACCTCTTTCTACAATCTGTCCGTTTATGATAGTTTCAATACCAAGCTCTGTATCATTACCGGTAAGTGATATTTCATCTCTTGTTGTATCTATAAGAATACACTCAAGAATAGACATTGTACTTCTGTTTGAAACTGCCTTAGAAACGATATTTACTCCATTAAGAAGATCTGATTTGCTACATATGAATTTCATGATTCCATTCACTCCTTGGATTAAAAACAAAATCCACACCCCTGCATTATATTAATAAATAAAATAATATTAGTCTTATTAGTATTAGGGGGTGTTTAAACTGCGAAAAACCATTATCATTATACTATTTATTTAGGAAAAATGGAATGAAAAACATGTGAATTGGTCTCATTTTTCGAATGAATAACTATCATTCAATACACAGTACGCTAAAACGCTAAAAATGCCTTAAATAAGGTTATAAACACCAATCCACATGTTATTAGAATATTATTCAAAAGTTATGAACATAGATATACATATCAAAAATTTAAGAAAGCTTTTTTCTTATATTATCAATATTTGCAACAAGTATATCATCACTCTTTATATCACTCTTTATTTTGTTACAACCGTGAATAATTGTAGTATGATCCTTCTTTTCGAGAAGCTTTGCAATACTGCTGTAGGACATTGATAAAATATCAAAACAAAGATACATTACTACCATTCTTGGTATTGCATATTCCTGGTTTCTCTTTTGAGAAAGAATATCTGATGATTTGATACCATATACTTCAGCTACAGTATCAATAATCTTCTGAGCAGTAATAACTGTCTTTTCAGGATTAATCATATCCTTAAGTGCATTTTCCGCTATTTCAAGAGTAGGTGTAAGAGTACTGTTAAGTCTTGAATGCATAACAACTTTATTAAGTGCACCTTCGAGCTCTCTGATGTTAGATTTTATATTAGTAGCAATGTACTGGATAATATCTTCACTTATTACTACTTCAAGCTTTTCAGCATTCTTTTTAAGAATTGCCATTCTGGTTTCATAATCAGGATTTTTAATATCTACAGTAATTCCCCATGCAAATCTGCTCTTAAATCTTTCATCAAGATTCTGAATTTCCTTAGGAGGACGATCTGAAGAAATAACAATCTGCTTATGTGCTTCATGAAGTGCATTAAAGGTATGGAAAAATTCTTCCTGTGTTGCATCTTTACCTATAATAAACTGAATATCGTCTACCATCAGAACATCAACAGTTCTATATTTATCTCTGATTTTAGCCATAGATAATGCATCACCGGATATCATGTTTTTAATTACTTCATTAGTAAATTCTTCTGAAGTAACATAAATAATCTTCTTTTTAGGATCCTGTTCAAGAATCATATGACCTATTGAATGCATAAGGTGAGTTTTACCAAGTCCCGGATCTCCATATATATAGAGAGGATTGTAAACTTCACCGGGAGTTTCAGCTACAGCGAGACATGCAGAATAAGCCAGCTTATTATTGCTGCCTACGACAAAATCTTCAAACTTGTACTTAGGATTTAAGTTAATCGAATTTATTGAATCAGTATTTGAATTATCAATCTTGCTTACAGAAGGAGCAGAATTGTAGAGTGAATCTACATTATTATCTATTTCACTCTTTCTTATGAATTCAACTTCATAGCTGAGACCGGTTACTTCATTAATAATAATTTTAAATAAATCGGTATACTTTTTCTTAATATATTCAAAATGCATATCCTGATCATTCTGGATAGCAATAAATACAGTGTTATTTTTAGTATATGAATATTCAAGAGGCTTAACCCAGGTATTAAATGCTGTGTCAAGCAAATCATATTCTTTTTTAAGACTATTACAAATTACATCCCAATTTTCTCTAACTAAATCCATAATAAAAACCCCTAACAGATTATATGCAAAAAAGTACAGAATTGATTTTAATATAAAGGATATGAAAATTCAAAGGTTACTTATGACCAATGGGTTATAAATAGTTATCCACAAATGTGTATAACTGTGGATAAAGTTGATTATAAATGAGGACATGTGGATAAATATGTATATAGTGTGTATTAGTTATCCTCAATTATTGGTTCAATATATTGTATTTTATTTAAAAATCGCTACTTATCCACCACAATCTATTCTAATTTACATAATTTTATCCACAATTTGTTGATTAAATGTGGATAAAGTTATAAATATCCCCATATTGTGTATAAGTCTGTGGAAAAGATTTTTATAATTATTTTTTGCTTATTGTGATACATATAATCAGTAATGACATACTTAAAAAAATATCGATTTTATCAAGGTTTTTCAAGGTTTTTGCTTGACACTTTGACAGTTATAACTTAAAATCATTCTTGCTGTTCTCTTGAATCGTAGAGATTATGATCCA
>JAKSSD010000065.1 GCA_024403275.1 Lachnospiraceae bacterium | reverse complement strand
TGAAATGAATTAAATAATTGAGAAAATAATAAAAAGCAGGATTTAAATCCTGCTTTTTTATGTTGATTATAAGTTTTAACAATAACCATTAAACATCATACCTGAATACTGGCTGGTAATATAAGGAGTCGGTAATTCTTTGCCAGGGTTCTTGTAAGCTACGATGGTCTTATCAACGTAATTCATAGGGTTGATAGAAATCTGATTAGCTTTGTTAAGAACAAGATTTGTGAATTTCCTCATTCCTGATATAGCCTCAAGAGTTGAATCGGTATCAATGCTTGATGAAAGGGCTTCGCGGTTGACCTGCATATATCCAGATTCATCAAAGGAAATACCAAGATTCTTAAGATCTGTGCCATAAGCATTTGAAATTCTATTCATTTCATTTAAGAGATGACTAGTCTTTGGCTGTATGGATAAGAAACTCGAAGTATTATTAATGAAAGAGTTGTATCCGTCAGCAAACTGCTGAATGTTCTCTGCCATTGACTCAGTATCGGCTTTGATTCCAATTGAAATAGGCTCGTCATCAATTTCCTGAGCTTCATTTAATGTGATCTCATAAGTCTTTGCAATTGTAAAGTGGTTGGAGTAAGACTCATGTGGTTCATCATTTAAATAGAATTTCGCGTTATCTGGAAGCTGTGAAATCTTGTCGATTCCAAGATAATCAACTGCACCGGATAATTTGCTTGTATTGTCATCTGATACTGTGAAGAGATATTGTTTATCATCTTCAATACCAGTAAGTTTAGTTTCCAATTCTAACGCGCTGCCGTTTGCTTCTTCTTTAACAGAGGAAACAAGACCAATATTAGAATTATTGATGAGACGAGAAAGTTTTTGCTGAAGTGAAAGATTAGTTTCGCCTTCATTAATATTAAACTGGAATTCGTAACTCATATTATTGATGTTAATATCAAAAGAGTAAGTTCCAGGGTTGATATCAACAGGACCATTCTCAAGGAAATGACCAGTGTTAATCTGACTGGAAGCTAACTTCTCAACTGTAAGTTCGAAACCAGAAGCATCTTCGTCGGAATAAACATCTCCTATATATTTAACTGTTGCTACAGAAGGAGATGACGAGTAGGCTGTCTTCTTATTTAAAAGACCATCTTCCTCAAGTCCACCTAAAGAAGCAATTGTATTTCTTAATTCACGAGCATTTTCCTTCATATTAACAGCGTATGACTGCGAAGGCACACTTGAATCAATTATTGAAAGGGGAGATTCTTTGTTAAGCTTAACAATAGAATTATACACGCCACGAAGTTCACTCTTCTTGTGAGAGTCGTAACGACCTGACTTAGGCGTATATGTTGTTAGATAATTATTATAGACGCTATTAAGCGCATACGAATAAGCCATCCTGCTCCCTCCTTTCTTCCTTGAAATCAATAATGCAGCAACCATATGGTTTCGGGTATCCGTTACCCACTGCTCGAGCATAGACTTATGCTATTATTACAAATTAATAGTATCATCCTTAAATCAAGTATTCAAGTGTTTTAATTAAAAAATATGCGAAATTTCCTATTATATATAAGGTAAGAAGTGGTATAATGCAAAAGGCCGATAGATTATAAGCGTAAAAGAAGTTTGTTAACTAATAAAAATAATTGTTGACTACATAAATGAATTATGCTAATCTTGAAAAGCAAGATTGCGTTTTAGGTCTTTTTTTTATGCACTCTAAATTCAGTAAATTGCGAAATTATTATTATATATTTGGTTGATTTGTGACGGAGGTATCATAATGCGTACAAGAATTACATTAGCATGTACAGAATGCAAGCAGAGAAATTATAATACAACTAAGGATAAGAAGACACATCCAGATAGAATGGAAACAAAGAAATACTGTAGATTCTGCAAAGCACATACTTTACATAAGGAAACAAAGTAAGAGAAGGTTTGATCCGGAAAGGGTATACGTTCATGGGAGATACACAGAACAAGCCTAAAAAGAAAAGCTTCTTTAAAGGTGTAAGGCAAGAATTTAAAAAGATTACGTGGCCGAGCAAGGAAAACGTTGTGAAGCAGACACTTGTAGTGACAGTCATTACATTTGTGCTCGCTGTATTAATTGCTTTTGTAGATTTGGGCGTAAAGTACGGAATTAACTTTTTAACTGGTTTATAAGAGTTGATTATTAGTTAGCTCGTGACACGGAGGATAAGTATGGAAGAAAAGTTAGAAGAATACGATATCGGTCAAAGCGATAACAAATCAGGTCTTGGAATGGGATGGTATGTAGTTCATACATATTCAGGATATGAGAATAAAGTTAAGACTAATATTGAAAAGGCTATTGAGAATCGTCCAGAATTAAAGGAGACTATCCTTGAAGTAAGAATTCCTATGCAGGAAGTTCAGGAAACAAAGAATGGAGTTCGTAAGACTTCAGAGAAGAAGATGTTCCCTGGATATGTTCTTATTCATATGGATGCAGATGATAATGCTGCTTGGTATGTAGTAAGAAATACAAGAGGCGTTACAGGATTCGTTGGACCAGGAAGTAAGCCTGTTCCTCTTTCTGAAGCAGAGATGAAAGCTCTCAGCTTTGAAGGCGAAGAGAGAATTCAGATTGATGTTGCTGAAGGTGATTTGGTTAACATTACATCTGGTGTATGGGCTGGTACAACAGGAGTTGTTAAGCGTGTTGATGAAGGTAAGCAGACAGTTACAATTAATGTTGAGCTCTTCGGAAGAGAAACACCTGTTGAAATCGGTTTTGGAGATATCAAAGTTATTTAATTTAAAACAACAAAGGTTGTTCATAGGAATTATTCCTATTATATATAGAGGTTTTTATGAGCAGTGGGAGCCGGAATGGTCCGGCGCCGAACCACATTTATTTAGGAGGTAGCCAAAATGGCAAAGAAAGTTTCAGGTTATATCAAGTTACAGATTCCTGCCGGCAAAGCAACACCGGCACCACCTGTAGGTCCAGCTTTAGGACAGCATGGTGTTAACATTGTTGAATTCACAAAGCAGTTCAACGCAAAGACAGCAGATAAGGGTGATGTTATCATTCCTGTTGTTATCACAGTTTACGCAGATAAGAGTTTCAGCTTTATTACTAAGACTCCTCCTGCAGCAGTATTATTGAAGAAGGCATGCAACTTAAAGAGCGCTTCAGCTAAGCCTAACAAGGATAAGGTTGCAACAATTTCTAAGGATAAGATCAGAGAGATCGCAGAAATGAAGATGCCTGATTTAAACGCAGCTAGCATCGAAGCAGCAATGAGCATGATCGCTGGTACAGCACGTTCAATGGGTATTGTAGTAGAAGATTAGTTTGAAGAAGTGGGAGCATTTATTGCATTTAACCACAAGGAGGTAAAGTTTAATGAAACATGGTAAGAAATATAACGAAGCTGCAAAGCAGGTAGACAGAGCAGTATTCTATGATCCTGCAGAAGCAGTAGCTTTAGTTAAGAAGACAGCAGTAGCTAAGTTTGATGAAACAGTAGAGCTTCACATCAGAACAGGTTGTGATGGACGTCATGCTGAAGAACAGATCCGTGGCGCTGTAGTTCTTCCACACGGAACAGGTAAGACAGTTAAGGTTTTAGTATTCGCTAAAGGTGAAAAGGTTAATGAAGCTGAAGCAGCTGGCGCAGATTACGTTGGTGGCGATGAGCTCATTCCAAAGATCCAGAACGATGGTTGGTTAGATTTCGACGTTGTAGTTGCAACTCCAGATATGATGGGTGTTGTTGGTCGTTTAGGTAAGGTTCTCGGACCTAAGGGCTTAATGCCTAACCCAAAGGCTGGTACAGTTACAATGGACGTAACAAAAGCTATCAACGATATCAAAGCTGGTAAGATCGAGTACAGACTTGACAAGGCTAACATTATTCACTGCCCAATCGGAAAGGCTTCTTTCACAGAAGATCAGCTTGCTGATAACCTTAAGGCAATCATGGATGCTATCGTAAAAGCAAAACCATCATCACTTAAGGGTACATACTTAAAGAGTATTACAGTATCAAGCACAATGGGACCTGGTGTAAAGGTTAACGCTAACAAGTACTTATAATTAACTATAAGAAATAAAAGCCTCGGTTTTAAAGCCGGGGCTTTTAAAATTTATAAAAAGATTGTTGACATGTTTATATAAATTTGTTATTTTAGAAAAGGTCACTTGACTATGCCGAAGACAGTAGGTGTCGTAAGACGTAAGGGAAAAACGCCTACCGAGGAATAAGTTTAGATATTAATCTATCCTCTCGCTTCGACGCGGGAGTTTTTTATTATCTGTACTCTTTCGGCAAATATCATAAGAAGGAGGAAATTTAAAATGGCAAAGGTTGAATTAAAGAAACCAATCGTTGAAGAGATTCAATCATGCATCAAAGATGCAAAGTCAGTTGTTGTTGTTGACTACCGTGGATTAACAGTAGAACAGGATACAATTCTTCGTAAATCATTACGTGAGAACAATGTAGCTTACAAAGTTTACAAGAACACAATGATTAATTTTGCAATCAAGGGAACAGAGTTCGAAGGCTTAGCTCCATACTTAGAAGGACCTACAGCTATCGCTGTTTCAACTGAAGATGCTACAGCTCCTGCTAGAGTTATTTGCAAGTTCGCAAAGGAAGCTCCAAAGCTTGAAGTTAAGGCAGGCGTTGTTGAAGGAACAGTTTACGATGCAAAGGGTATTGCAGCAGTTGCTTCAGTTCCATCAAGAGAGGAATTACTTGGAAAGTTGCTTGGCAGCATCCAGTCACCTATCTCAAATCTCGCTCGTGTGCTTAATCAGATCGCTGAACAGCAGGGAGCATAATTTAAAGAATTTATTATTAAAGAAATTTCAAATGGAGGAAATTAAAAATGGCAAAGTTAACAACAGAAGAATTTATCGCTGCTATCAAAGAGCTTAGCGTATTAGAGTTAAATGATTTAGTAAAGGCTTGTGAAGAAGAATTCGGCGTATCTGCAGCAGCAGGCGTTGTAGTTGCAGCAGCAACAGCTGATGCAGGTGCAGCAGCAGAAGAGAAGTCAGAGTTCGACGTAGAACTTACAGACGTTGGAGCTGAGAAGGTTAAAGTTATCAAGGTTGTTCGTGAAGTAACAGGACTTGGACTTAAGGAAGCTAAAGACTTAGTTGATGGTGCTCCAAAGGTAGTTAAGGAAGCAGCTGCTAAGGAAGAAGCTGAAGATATCAAGAAGAAACTTGAAGAAGTTGGCGCTAAGGTTACATTAAAGTAATTTAGTTGTTAAAAAATATTAAAACGACCGGAAAAAGTATTTGACTTCCGGTCGTTTTTTTGATACTATGGAAGATGTGCTAATGTGGGTGTGGTGGCCCATTTGTGCTTTTATGCCCTAAAATCGGGCCTTTGCACGAAAAAGCCCTACATTTCACGGGTTATATTGAAAAGATTGGAGCTAAATGTCAATGGAAAAGAAAAGAATTCGTCCGGTATACAACGGTAATAGCGTTCGTATGAGCTTTTCAAGACAGGAAGAAGTACTAGAGATTCCTAACTTGATTGAAGTTCAGAAGAAATCCTACGAATGGTTCCTTAAAGAAGGACTTAAGGAAGCGTTTAACGATATTTGTCCTATTACTAATTTTGGCGGTGATATGCGCCTTGATTTTGTAGACTTTACTCTTGCTGAAGATGAAGCAAAACATAACATCGAAGAATGTAAAGAGAGAGATCTTACATATGAAGCACCTTTAAAGGTTAAAGCACGTCTTTATGTACCAGAAAAAGATGCAAATGGCGAGAAGACTGGCCAGTTTGAAATTAAGGAATCAGATATCTTTATGGGTAATTTCCCATTAATGACAGAAACAGGTACTTTCGTTATCAATGGTGCTGAGAGAGTTATTGTTAGCCAGTTGGTTCGTTCTCCAGGCATTTACTATGATTATACACATGATAAATTAGGAAAGAAGCTTTTCTCATCAACAGTTATTCCTAACCGTGGTGCATGGCTTGAATATGAGACAGACTCAAATGATATTGCGTCTGTTCATGTTGACCGTAATAAGAAGATGCCTATCACAGCATTTATTCGTGCACTTGGTTTAGGTTCAGATGAAGAAATTATTGAAGTATTTGGTGATGATCCTAAGATTATGGCTACACTTGCTAAGGATACATCAAAGACAACTCAGGAAGGTTTGAAGGAACTCTATGCAAGACTTCGTCCTGGCGAACCATTCAGTGTTGAAAATGCTGAAAACTTCATGAATTCAATGTTCTTTGACTCAAGACGTTATGACCTTGCAAAGGTAGGACGTTATACATATAATAAGAAACTTCATTTCAACAAGAGAATTGTTGGACATGTTCTTGCAGAGGATGTAGTTAGCGAATTTACAACAGAAGTTATCGCCAAGGCTGGTGACCTTGTAGATAAGGAACTTGCAGATAAGATTCAGAATGCTGCTATTCCAGCTGTTATGATCCAGACTGAAGAGAGAAATGTTAAGGTTCTTTCTAATATGATGGTAGACATTGCTGAGTGGGTTGATTGTGATAAGGAAGAACTCGGAATTTCTGAGCTTGTATACTTCCCAGTATTACAGACAATTCTTAGCGAGTATGCTAACAGACCAGAAGAACTTGGTGAGGCTATCAAGGCTAATATTACAGATCTTATTCCAAAGCACATTACTAGAGAAGATATTCTTGCAAGTATTAACTATTGCTTCCATCTTGAGTATGAAATCGGTACTAAGGATGATATCGACCACTTAGGCAACAGACGTATTCGTGCCGTTGGTGAGTTGCTCCAGAACCAGTACAGAATTGGTTTATCAAGAATGGAAAGAGTTGTTCGTGAAAGAATGACTACACATGATGCAGATGAAGTTACAGCATCTAGCCTTGTAAATATTAAGCCTGTACAGGCTGCCATGAAGGAGTTCGTTGGTTCATCACAGTTATCACAGTTCATGGATCAGAACAACCCTCTTGGTGAGTTGACACATAAGAGACGTTTGTCAGCATTAGGACCTGGTGGTCTTTCTAGAGACCGTGCCGGATTCGAAGTTCGAGACGTTCACTATACACATTACGGAAGAATGTGTCCTATCGAGACACCTGAAGGTCCTAACATCGGTCTTATCAACTCACTTGCTTCATATGCAAGAATTAACGAGTATGGTTTCATCGAAGCTCCTTACAGACTTATCGATAAGTCAGATGAGAAGAATCCTCGCGTAACTAACACAGTTATTTATATGCCAGCTGATGAAGAGGATAATTATCATGTTGCACAGGCTAATGAAAAGCTTGATGCAGAAGGACACTTCGTTAAGAATATGGTTACTGGTAGATATAGAGAAGAGACACAGGAGTATCCAAAGGAAGTATTTGATTATATGGACGTATCTCCTAAGATGGTATTCTCTGTTGCTACAGCTCTTATTCCTTTCCTTGAGAACGACGATGCTAACCGTGCCCTCATGGGATCTAACATGCAGCGTCAGGCAGTTCCACTTCTTTTCACAGAAGCTCCTGTAGTTGGTACAGGTATGGAAGCAAAAGCAGCTGTAGACTCAGGTGTATGTAAGGTTGCTAAGAAGGCTGGTACAGTTGAGTATGTTTCATCTAAGTTAATTAAGATGGCATACGATGATGGAACAAAGGAAGATATTAAGCTTTCTAAGTTCACACGTAGTAACCAGAGTAACTGCTACAATCAGAAGCCAATCGTATTTAAGGGTGATCATGTTGCTGCAGGACAGGTAATTGCCGATGGTCCTTCAACAGCTCAGGGTGAACTTGGTCTTGGTAAGAACCCACTTATTGGTTTCATGACATGGGAAGGTTACAACTACGAGGATGCTGTTCTTCTTAGTGAAAGACTTGTAAAAGAAGATGTTTATACATCAGTACATATTGAAGAATACGAAACAGAAGCAAGAGATACAAAACTTGGACCAGAAGAAATCACTCGTGATTTACCAGGCGTTGGTGATGAGGCTCGTAAGGATCTTGATGAAAATGGTATCATTCGTATCGGTGCTGAGGTTCGTGCAGGTGATATCCTTGTTGGTAAGGTTACTCCTAAGGGAGAAACAGAGCTTACACCAGAAGAGAGACTTCTTAGAGCAATCTTTGGTGAGAAGGCAAGAGAAGTTAGAGATACTTCACTTAAGGTACCACATG
>JAKSSD010000064.1 GCA_024403275.1 Lachnospiraceae bacterium | reverse complement strand
GAAGCTAAACCTATTCCAACTTACAACGGAGTAAACTATAAACTTACTAAAGTAACATGTGATGGTAAAGAAGTAAATATCGAAGACAGTTACACAACTACAGATAAAGATGCAAAGTATGATTTCTATTATGAACTCGATGAGTATTCATTCCAGGTAATACATGAATATGTTAATAAGGAAGATTCTTCAAAGAGTCATACAGTAAAGGGCGATGTTGAGTATTACAAGAATAGTGAGACAAAGACATCACAGCCAAGAACTGAAGATCCATACGTTCTTACATCATGTACAATTAATGATAAGGATGCAGCAGCAACTAATCATACATTTACAGCTGATAAGGACGGTAATGTTGTAGTTAAGTATACATATGTATATGAACTTCCAAAGTACAATTGGGATGCTAAGTATTATTACGAAGATCCTGATCATCTTGGAACATACATTGAAGATACTAAGTTAGCTGATAGTGGTAAATACAGTACATCACAGACAGTATCATCAAAGGATAAAGATGGTTATGTTCTTTACAATACAAAAGTAAAGACAAGTAACGATACTAACTTTGTTGATAAAGGTAAGGTAACAAGCGTAACATTAACTGCTGCAAAAGATAAAGATAGCAGCGTAAGATTCTATTATAACTTAAAGGATTACAAGTATACAGTTATTTATGAGTATCCAGATAAGGATCCTGAAGAACATCCTGGTACATACAAGACAACAGTTACCACAACAGGTGACCCAGATGCCGATGAGTACTATGAACTTGAAAAAGTTACAGAAAAGAAGGATGGCAAAGACCCAGAAGATAGACCTACAAAGAGCACACAGGATTTCAATTCGGATGATGATGGTGACTTCACAGTAACTTATAAGTACAAAGCTAGAGAGTTTAATATCAAAGAGTTTTATGTATATCTCGATGGTACAAACGAAACTGACAAGGAAGATATAAGAAACGAGAAGTATACAATCAAAACTTCTAGTACAGCACCAGCAACTAGAGAGCATAAAGAAAATGATTATACATTTAGTTATGCTATTACTGAAACAGCAGATAAGCCAAGTGGTGTAAAGCAGTTAGGTAGATCATTCAACTTTAAAGCAAATCCTAACAAGAATGTAGTAGTAACATACTATTACACAAAGGATGCTTACAGCTATAAGGTTGTTTACGAGTACGAAGAAGAAGATGGAACAACATCAACAAAAACAGGTGATGAAGGTAGTTATAATAAGACTATCAAAACAATTGGTGATCCACTTGTTGATAAAGATCTTTACGAACTTGTAGAAGTAATTGAAAAGAAAACTACAGGTGATCCTATCGATAGACCTACAGAAGATCTTCAGTTATTCAATTCAAAGGACGATGGCGATTTCGTTGTAACTTACAAGTATAAGGCTAAACTTTATAACTTTAAGGAAACTTACATCTATGATCATGAAGATGATGCATTAGATTCAAGTAAGGTTACATACGACGGAACATATAAATTTGAAAGAAAATCTAAGCCAAATGATAGTTATGCAGAACATGCAGCTGATTGGGTACTTGATGAAGTAATCATTAAAGATGCTACTGGTAATCCAGTTAATGGAGTATCACATAAGGGCGCTTTAATCGAAGATGAATATTCATTCTTCTCGGGTACAAATAAAAATGTAGAAATTACATACATCTATAAGGCTGTATATCCAGAATATGATATCGTTGTTAGACATTTCTTCGAAACAGGTTCAAATAAGAACTATGTTGAAGATACATCTAAGATGATCAAAGATTCTTATAAGACAACATATGATACTGAGATCGATAACGTTAAAGACGGCGTAACTTATACTTTTGCTGAAAGCAAAGTTTCAAGAAACGGCGGCGAATTTGTTACAGGTGATGATCAGAATATGACATTCACTGCAAGCAAAGACGGTAAGGTTGAAGTACAGTATTACTATAACGCTCCAGAATATAAATTCACAGAGTCACACTATTATACACATAAGGGTGATTCAAACCTTTCAAAGGATTTCCCTAACAAGGTTGACACATCTTATAAGTTTACAAAGCAGTCTATTGCTGAAACTACATATAATAATGTACTCTTTGATCTTGTCAAAGTAGTTATTAATGGTAAGGAATATAAGAAGGGCGAAACAGGTTTTGCTCAGTCATATATGTTTGAAGCACAGAAAGATGGTAATGTTGATATTAAGTATTACTACGAAGCTGACTATAAGACATATACTTACACAGTAATTAATTACTACGAAGATGAGAACGGTGATTATGTACCAGTAACTACAGTTGATCATAAAGAGTATAAGGGTAACCTTACAACAAATGATACACCTAGTCATGATGGTGAAGATTATACATTAGTTGATGTAAAGATTTCTACAAATGATGGAGATCCAGAAACAGCTAAGGATATAACTTCAGAGCAGAAGTTCTTCAGCGATGAGGACGGAAATGTTGTAGTAAGCTATTATCATAAAGCGCCAGTACACAAGATTACAATTAATCATCATTATGATTTCTTAACAGGAACAGCACTTGATGATGAAGTACTTGGAACAGCAACTGATTATAAGGTTAAGACATCTGCAGATGCAGTAACAGACCATAACGGTATTGTTTGGAAACTTGTTAAAGTAAGATACGATTCAGAGATGGGAATTTTCAATTTTGCTTCAAATCCTGCAAGAAATATTTATCCTGGAACTCATTATGAGTTTGAAGGAGCTTATGATAAGGATGTTGAAATTGATTTCTATTATGAAGCAGATTACAATGAATGTAATTATAGCGTAAAGTACTTCTATGAAACAGAAAATGGTGACATTGAAGATACATCTAAGGCTAATAATCAGTCATATAAGGGAGACAAGAAAGTTAACCTTACAGACAGCGATTACATTTATGACGGCAAGGTTTATACTTTTAGAGAGTCAAAGTTCTCAGAAGAAGGAAAGAATACATATCCAAATACAACTAAAGAATTTAATTTCAATAGTGATGTAGATGGTGATGTAGCTATCGAGTATTACTTCAATGCTCCAATCTTTAAGTTTAACGTTAAGCATGTATATGATCATGAAAACGATGCAAAGGATGGAACAGTAGAAGAGGATCCAATCGACTTTAAGTTTACTGCTGAAGCTAAATCAAAGAAAGAGTATAAAAATGAAACTTTCACACTTGATAAGGTAACAGTAAATGGCGAGGAGATTACACTTAGCGATCTTGTAAAGATTACTGACAAGGATGTAAAGGATGGTAAGGTAGATGTAGTATTCTACTACAGCGCAGAAAATCCATATTTCAATTATGAGATTCATCACTTCTATGAAGTAGAGTCTGGTAAATTTGAGGAAAGCCTGCCTGTAGATATGGGAAGCTACAAGAATGATAAGACTGCAAAAGCAATATATAAGTACAACGGCAAGACATATGTGCTTAAGAGTTCAGATTATACATCAACACTTGAGCCACAAAAGAATGAGAAGAACGAATCTTCTTATAAATTTGAAGCCGAAACTGATAATGACTTTGTAGTTAACTTCTATTATACTGCACCAAAGCATACATTTGAGGAAGATCATTTCTATAACCATATTAGTGATCCATTACTTAATGGACAGATTGATAATAATCCATCAGATTATACATACGATAAGAAATCAAGTCCTAAGTATACTTATAACGGAAAAACTTATAAGCTTGTATCTGTAACTATTAACGGAAACAAAGTTGATGAAAAGAATTGGAAAGATGTTTACACATTCAGTTCATTTGTTGACGGAGACGTTAAGATTGTTTATACATATGAAATTGATTTTGATGAATGCACATACTTAGTAGAACACTACTATGAAACTGCACCTGGAGAGTACACAAAGGCTAACACAAAGTCTGATACTTACAAGGGAACAGATAAGATCAGTTCAAACAATGTATACAATGGAATCACATATGATTTTGAAAAGTCAGAATTCAAGTCAGCTAAAACTGGTAACGAATTTAAGAAAGGCTTAAATGAGTCATATGAAATTTATAGTGATGATGATAAGGACGCAGTTATTAAGTTCTACTATACTGCACCAGTTCATAACATTACAGAAATCCATAACTACGATCACTTAAATGATGATAGTAAGGATAGTAAGGAAAATGAAGTTAAGTTTGGTCCAACAGAGTTTAAGTTTGATTATACATCAAATTACAAACCTGAATTTAAGGGCGTAACATTTACTCTTGATAGTGTAACTATTAATGGTAATGACGTAACTCCAGAAAAATCTTACAAGATTCTTGCTTCAGATTATAAGGGCGATGTAACAATCGTTTATAACTATGTAGCATCATGGGCAAAATGTAATTATGAAATTCATCATTTCTATGAAGTAAGCGATGGTAAGTACGTTGAAGCTAACAGCGAAGATGGCACATACCAGGGCACAAAGGATACAGCTCCAAACTTTAGTTATAATGGTGAGACATATACATTTGAGAAATCAGAGTATAAGTCAGCTAAGACAAGTAACGTATTAACAAATAGTGATAAGACAGAGTTCTCATTCTTCAGTGATGATGATAAAGACTTTGTTGTAAATTACTATTACAATGCACCTGTTTATAAGATTACAGAGGTTTATAACTATGATCATTTAGATGATGATACATTAGATAGTAAGCCAGGTGAAGTTAAATTCGGACCAACTGAATTTAGTTTTGATTACACATCAAAGTCTAAGCCTGTTTATAAGGGTGTAACATTTACTCTTGTATCTGTAACAATAAACAAGAAGACAATGCCAGTTGAAGAAGCATATAAGATTTTAGCTTCTGACTATAAAGATGATGTTATTATTACTTACAACTACGTGGCTGAATGGCCAATGTACAATGTAAATGTAGAGCATTATTATAAAGTTAAAGAAAACGGCGTTGTTGATTATGTGATTGATCCAAGTAAGAGCGTAAGCGAGAAGTATAAGGGAACTTACACAACTGATGCTAATACATCTTATAACGGATTAACATATACATTTGAAAAAGCTGATATCACAAGTGATACAATTAGCGGAGAAAAATATGATACATCATATACATTCGAGAGTGAAAAATCACATGATGTAACAGTTAAATTCTATTACGATGCACCTAAGTACTCATTCACAGAAAACCATTATTATAATCATACAGATGATGATTCATTAGATGGAAATATTCTTGGTAAGGCAATTGATTATCAGTTTGATATTGAGTCAAAGTCAAAACCTGAATATAAGAATGTAGTATTTGAACTTACCGAAGTTAAGGTTAATGGCAAGAAAGTAGAAAAATTTGATAGCAAGATTTTCGATGCTTATACAGATGGAGATGTTGTTGTTGATTACTACTATACAGCAAGCTGGAAACCTTACAATTTCACAGAAAAGCACTTCTATGAAGATGCAAATGGTAACATGGTTGAAGATACAGCTAAGACAATTAGCAAGAGTTATAAAGAGCAGGATTCAAAGAGTATTCCTGAACTTAACGGTGTACCTTTCGACTTTAGTTATGTAATGCTTACAAAGGCTGATGAAACAGAACCTTCAAAGGTTTATGACGAGTCTTATAGCTTCTTCTGTGAAGATGATAAAGATGTAACTATTAATTACTATTATGCAGCTAAGAAGGCAAACATTACAGAGAAATTCATCTATACACATCTTGATAATCCAGCTGAATTATCAGGCAAGGATGAAGTTCCAACAAAATCATACACATATGATTACACATCTTATTCAAGACCTAACTTTAATGGAATTGAATGGGAACTTGTAAAGGTTGAAGTTAACAATGAAGAAGTATCAAAGGAAGATAGCTACACATTTAATGCAGTTAAAGATGGTGACATCGAAATTACATATAAATATGTAGCAAGTTATCCAAGATACAACTTTGTAGAAGATCACTTCTATAAGGATGTTGACTTTAATAAGCAGTATGACCATAAGGGTACAAAGGAAGAATACTTTAGTCTTAAGACATCTAAAGCAATCACAACTTGCCCTGATGATGGTAATGTTTATAAGTTAGTAGCTGTTAAATTTGTTGATGCCGAAGGCAATGCAACAGATGCACCAAAGTTACTTGATGAGTACACATTTGATCCTATTAACAAGGGTGATAAGGATGTACATATTCAGTACTTCTACGAGCTTAGTACAGAAGACCTCAATGTTAAGTCATTCCACCACTACACACTTAATAAGGGTGTACTTGGAACAGACAAGAACACAGTTGATGGAATAGATAATAACTTTAAGAGAAGCTTTAGCTACTCTGAAGATATCATTCCTGAATACAACGGTAGAACATACAAGCTCACAGCCATTGAAGTAAATGGCAAAAAGGTAACAGTAGACTTAAGTACACTTAAGAATTACGCTGATACTTACGAAGCTAATACAACAGTAGATTACTATTATGAACTTACAGTTCCAGTACTTAAGGGAACAGTTAAGCATATATATAAGAATCTCTGGGACGGAAAGACATATACAGTTGATGAAGATCCAGACTTATTCATAGATTCACTTAAGAGAAACGTTTCACTTAAGAAGGTTTATGATGGCGATACTTATGAAATGATTAATGTAATTGTTGATGGTGTAAAGGATAGTGAATTTACAGCAGATAGCAAGTCATATGAATTTAGTAAGGATTTTGCAATCGAAATCAACTATGAATTCTACGGTCCTGATTTAACAGGTACAGTAGTTCATGAGTACTACAGCAATGGTAAATTGGTTGGTAGTGTTGAGACAAGAAATAAGACATTCAAGCTTAAGGACGAATGGACAGAGGATACTCTTACAAAGTACGCAGGCAAGAGTGATTATAAACTTGCATGGGTTAAGGTAAATGACGAAAAGGTTTCTGAAATCAAGAAGTCATATAACTTTGTTATCGAAAAGAACAGTTACAAGATTGTCTTTAGATATACAAGAAATGATCCTGATCCAGATCCAAAGGATGACCCTAAGGATGATCCAAAGGATCCAGAACCAACACCATCTCCAAAGACTCCAGTTGTAGTTACACAGACTCCTCCACAGGCAGTAGCTAAATTACCTCAGACAGGTGGTTTAATCTCAAGCCTTTGGGCACCAATCGTTTGCGGACTCGCACTTGTATTTGGTGGCTTTAGTGTTCTTTTTATCGCAAGAAAGAAAGAAGACGAAGAGTAAATAAACTAAGATAAAATAAAATTAAACTAAACTACGGGAATAGGGAGCTTCGGCTCCCTATTTTCGTGCAAAAAAATAAATGAATGAATATATGAATAAATAAATATATGAATAAGTAAATGAATAAATAAATAATTGTATTGACAAATATAGCGGTTTTGTAATAAAATCATGCTTAACAAATAATATTTTGCTTATTTTAAATAAGTACTAAATAAGTATTAACAAATATAAATGGTTTTATTTATAAGGAGAAAAACTTATGACAGAAAAAAGAAAGATTACTAGAATTGTAATAGCATTTGTATCAGCAATTGTTACACTTTTTGTTACAGGAATACTTGCAAGATATGTTACACCACTTATTGCTAAGACACCTGGTCAAATATCAGTTTTAAATCAAGCTTATGCTGCTGTCTTTTCAGTTATTGTCTGTATAGCTCTTGGCTATAAGAAAGTGTTTAAGTTTAACTTTAGTGAGTATTTGGCTAGATGCAAAAAAGATAAGAAAAATTGTATTTCACTTATCATTGGTGCATTTATCGTAATTGCATTTGCTATCTATTTAACAAGTGATGCTATTGCTCTTCCAGGAAGTGAAGTAATCTATATTGTTATTATGATGCTCCTTATAGGAATATGTGAAGAGGCATTCTTCAGAGGAGCATTACTTAATACATTACTTGATTACTATGGTAAGGATGATGAAAAAAAGATTTTTAAAGCTTTAATAGTTAGTGCGGTTATGTTTGGTTTATTCCATCTTGCTAACATTAATAGTTTTCTTGCAATCTTTTTATGTATTGCACAGTGCATCATCAATATTCCTGCTGGTTATATTTTAGGCGGAACTTATTTAAGAACAAGATCAATTTGGCCATGTGCTCTTATGCACGCATCAGTTGATTTATTCTTATTTGTAGCACAGGGAATGCTTGAAGGAAAAACAGAAATGCAGATGATGGTAACAAGTATAAGCGTTGATGTTTGCTTCGTAATTCTTATTACATCACTTTGTTTACTTATTTTAAGAAAGAAAAAACTCACTGAGGTTGC
>JAKSSD010000063.1 GCA_024403275.1 Lachnospiraceae bacterium | reverse complement strand
CAAATTATGCATTTTATTACCTTTGTTTCGTTTCCCATCTTACTTAATAAACTGTCCCACGCTATTATTCAAGACAGTAGTACTATATAAGAATAAGATATCCGCATTTTCGAAATCAACAAATCGGTCTAACATTGATGGACTGATATAACGAATATCCACTAATGTAATCTTCTTATATCCTAGAGACATTAACGGAGCAATACTACTGCCAAACGAATCTCTAAAAATTATAAGTTCACCATCTTCTGCATCGTCATTTTCTATTGTCAGTAACGATTTGGAACCATACAGATATAATTCATACGGATCCATTCCTTCTACAGCGTCGTAATCATACATACTAATCTCTACAGGACTTCCTGATTCATAATTATAAACTCTGATATTTTCCATTCCATCCCAGGAAATATAATTCAGTTTTTCTGCTTTCATTGGAAGCGCAGCCTGTCCATAATAAACACCATAAAAGTCGCCATCCAAAGCATTGCTTTCATACTCCGCTGTCACTTCTTTGCCCATCTCAGCAAGAATATATTCGGAAATATCTGTAATCTGTTCTTGTCTCCAATGAGTATCCGTTCTATAATAATCACTTAATTTCAGCTTATCCTTAATATCAATGAAATAAACCTTTCCCAAAAGCCTTTCCTTATACTTTCTTTCAAACTCATCCATATCGATATAAGGATATCCAGCCTCTGGTGCAGCATAATAGTTCTTGTCCGGAATAATTGACATATAAACTTTATTATCATCTACATATTTATCGATTATACTTTCTATTCTCGAGACCGACCATACATAATCTTCCTCGCTTAAACTCTCCTCCATTTTGGAGATATAACCATCATATACATAAAGATTATTAATTTCCTGGCGTCCCAACAGATATCTGCCAGTAGTTGCATTTATACTTCTGAATACCTCACGCATTGGAAACTGATCCTTAGCATACAGTTCAAACTCATCCATAAATGAACTCGAACCTTTCTTGGTGAATACAGCTTCTACTGTTAACTTAGGCATTTGCTTTAGTTTTCTTCTTTCTGTAGAAGAAATATCTTTTTTAGGTAAAAGCACACTAAATACAAACACAAGCAGTATCAGCCCTGCAAAGAGTATCGTATTTATCTTGAATTTCAAATTATCTTTCATACGACCTCCTAAAATCTAAAATACAAAAACGGATTAAATGATCCATTTATAAGAAATGCTGTTCCTATAATCAGTAGCGCCAGATTGAATACAGGTTCCAAAATATTAATAACACATCCAGCTTTACCAGCCTTTAATTTACCAACAAGCCACATAGGAAATTCCGTTGATCCAATCGCAGCAATTATCAGCACTACCGCATAGTCCTTAAGGTAAAAAAGTGTATTACCTGAGCAGAATCTCACATCTCCTATTCCAATCAGATATCCAATTCTTGTAAATCCCTCGGTTATTATTGTGTTATCAAATATAATGAAACTGATCATTACTACTAATAAACAATATATATGTCCCACAATGTCCGATTTTGCAAGAACCTTTAAAAGTCCATATTTTTCAATAATAAGAATCGCAGCGAAGAATAGTCCCCATAAAACAAAGTTCCAGTTAGCTCCGTGCCATAAGCCTGTAGCCATCCATACTACAAATAAATTCAGGAAATGTCTGGCTCTCTTTACTCTGCTGCCACCCATTGGGAAATAGAGGTAATCTCTAAACCAGCTGCCCAGAGTAATATGCCAGCGTCTCCAGAATTCTGTAGCATTCTTTGACATAAATGGATGCTTGAAATTCTCTGGAAAATCAAAGCCCAAAATACTTCCAAGTCCAATAGCCATATCACTATATCCCGAGAAATCAAAATAAATCTGAAGCATGGTCGCTATTGCATACATCCATGTAAATACCACTGTTGGTGTATCCTGGTTCTTATACACATTTGTTAATTCTCCAAGTGTATTTGCAAGCAATATCTTCTTTCCGAAACCCATGCAGAATCTGGTAACTCCATAAGAAAACTTCTCCCATGAAATCTTTCTTACTAAAAGCTGCTCTTTTATATCTATATAACGAACAATTGGTCCGGCAATAAGTTGTGGAAACATGGAAATATATACTGCCAGTTTGACTGGATTCTTCTGAGCTTCGGTAGTTCCTCTGTAAACATCGATTATGTAGCTTATTAACTGAAATGTATAGAAACTAATACCTATAGGAAGCGTCAGCCTAAGAAGAGGAATATTCATTCTGGTCACTGAATTAAATGTATCAACAAGAAAATCTGTATACTTAAAAAATCCTAAAATTCCCAGGCATAAGCATACAGATACAATCAAAACGGCTTTCTTTCCATTCAGGTTCTTTAATCTCTCAATAATAAGGCCTGAACCATAGCCCAGCAAAATGGTAACCACCATTAGTACGATATATCTTGGCTCGCCCCAGGCATAGAAAAAAATGCTGCTAACAAGCAGCACATAATTTTTCGCCTTTTGGGGAACTGCCAAGTAAAGAATCAAAACAATAGGCAGGTAATAAAACAAAAAACTAATACTGGAAAACAGCATATCTTATCCCTTCCACTCCTGCTAAATTCTAGTAATTCTCTTTAACTGCAAGTTTTGCTCCATCAAGTCCGTCAGCACCAGTCTGAAGACCATCAATAATCTCTACAGATCCATAGAAATATACAAGTTCATTATCTCCAACTGTGTAAATTACAATTTCTTCAGGAATTCCACACATGAACTGATTATTCTTGAAGGAATCCTTAATCTTTCCTGATACTTCATCAGAACTGATATTTCCATCAAGCTTAAGTGATGCGCCTGTAAGTGTATTAGTGTTCATCATATGGAAAATAGTAGCTACTTCTGAAACATGTGCCTGTACATCTTCTGGAATAAGAAGTGTACTTGTCATTGTATCCTTATCTGTTAATGGAATTTCTCCAGGTGCATTGTCCACATTTTTCTCAAAATTACCACCATAAGCAGGGAAGTCGTGTGTACTCTTATCCCATACTGCATTCAGAATATCAATAGCATGCTCGTAAGAAGAAACTGTAGTACCTTCTGCATCTATAGTATTTGACGTTGAACAAGCAGCTGCCATCATTACTGTTCCTGCAGCTGCTACCATTGTTACTAAGGTCATTACTTTTCTAAAAATCTTATTTCTCATATTGTTTTCTCCTATTACTAATAAGTTCTTAATTATTTCTTCTCTTATCGCTCCAAACAATAAATAATTGATTTGCTTCAATATATATTGGGAACGATTTTTACCTAGTATACGAAACAAAATAAGAAATTTTATTGTTATATTAATGAAATTTTTAATAATTTTCATTAAAAAACCTTGCCAAATTGTCCAATACTTCCTTAGTTTCAGGTAATTCAGGTTTCATTATTACGAAATCGTGTGTCAGTTCATCCTTATCGCCATAGTAAAAAAGCTTCATACTTTTGCCTGCCTTTTCCAAGGCTTTATTATATTTTAAAGTATTATCATTTAAGAAATCTGCTTTGGACGTCACTCCAAAAATTGCTGGGAGACCTTCCATAACCTCTCTGTTTTCTGGATTCACATATTTCCAGAAAGGATTCTTCCTGAATTTATCGCCATAATAATATTTTCTTAGAATCACAAATCCATGCTTATCAATTCGTCCTGTATAAAACAATCCACTAATTGTCCCTAAGGCTTTAATCTGAAACTCTTTAGTTTCTATCCCAGCACTCTTTGCAATTTTCGCATTGTTTTGAATTGCAGTAAGATAGGTAGCAACAAATCCACCAGCACTATCCCCACACATATATATTCTGTCAGGATCACCAGCAAATTCTCCTAACATTTCAATTGCAGTTACAACGCCCTGATAGGAGTCCCTCAAAAGTCCACAAATATCTCTTTGTGGAACCAGCGGATATCCAATGGAGCATACAATAAATCCTCTGCTTGCCATCTCACCCGCAAACCACTTATTCAACCTTCTGTCTCCAGTTATGAGTCCACCACCATGGAAATCCATAATAACAGGAAACTTGCCTGTCACCTTCTTGGGTCTGTAAATATCCATTTCATGAGTTCTTACACCATCGTTCATATATGGTATATCTCTTTCCAAGATTACATCAGTAGGAAAAATGTTTTTCTCCTCTTGCTTTTGATACCAGGAGGCCAGTTCTGCTTCATCTTTTTCTATTCTTTTTTCCACAAAAGTATACATTTGCACTCCTCCATCGTGAAATTCAATTTGTTATATGTAAATACTCGCAAACTTAGCTTAAGCCACGCTTGCCATCAGCACCCCTATAAGGAATGCAATGCAGCAAATAGCATACAGCACTATGAATACAATCACCGCCACCATAATCTTCATCTGGCCCTTGCGTTCCTTCTCCAATCTCTCTTCTTTGATCCTGTTGAGTTGCTCTTCAAACGCCTCAGGCAGATGAGAATCATTATTAAATTTTTCTTCCATATAATCTTTTCCTTTTTTGTCTTTAAACAACTACATTTACGAAACTACCGCCGCTCTTCTCCTTTCTAACGACAATCTGTTTATCAATCTTAGTTTTAAGCTCAGCCACATGGGAAATAATACCTACTAGTCTGTTGCCTTCTGTAAGTCCCACAAGTGCCTTAAATGCCTGATCAAGTGAATCTGCATCGAGTGAGCCAAATCCCTCGTCTACAAACATTGTGTCAATCTTGATTCCACCAGCTGATGAAGTAACTTCATCTGAGAGGCCAAGTGCCAATGATAATGAAGCCATAAATGACTCGCCGCCAGACAAAGTCTTAACACTTCTTTCTGTACCGTTATAGTGGTCAATTACTGATAATTCCAAACCACTCTGGCTCCTAGCATTATCCGCTTCTGTCTGTCTCTTAAGCTCATACTGACCACCTGACATAGTCATGAATCTAAGGTTGGCTCTGTTAATAATTCTGTCAAAATACGTAGTCTGAATGTAAGTCTCGAGCATAATCTTGTCTTTACCCCTAAGCTTACCATTTGCAGTATCCGCCAAAGAACCAAGCCACTGAAGCTTCTTTTCAATCTCAACTATATCTGAAACCTTATTAGCAACATTTTCTCTAATAGACCTATTGCTATCAGCTCTATGATTTGCCTTGCTGCTTATTAAGCTATTCTTGCTTCGTTTCTCATCTAACTCGCTCTTCTTAAATCTCTCAGCCTCTAAATCAATCTCCTTAGCGCCTTCAATTGCATTCTTATAGCTATCAATCGAAGCCTTAATTCCTGCTACATCTTCCTTCTTTTTCTTATAATCAGAATCAGCTTTATCATAAGATTTCTGAAGGTTCATAGCCTTTTCAGATAATTTAGCCTGCATAGCCATAGCCTCTGATTTGTTAGCAAATTCAAGACTTTTCTTAAGATCTTCTAACTGAGTAGTATTATTCTTAATCGTAGTCTGAATACTGGCATCATCGACCTTAATCTTTTCGAGTTTCTCAGCAAGCTCAGCTATATCTTTTTCAAGTGAAGGTATTCTTTTTTCTATCTTTTCTTTTTCCTTAACCTTCTCATTCTCTTCTAAAAGCAAAGTTGAAATCTTTTCAAATACTTCCTCAGCCTTCTTATATTCCTCTACGATGATTTCCTTAAGGCCATCTATACTCTTAACGCCAATAAGCTTAGAAGCCTTTCTCTCAATCTCAGACTTCTTGCCATTGACCTTCTCATTCTGAGAGCTAACCTCATTAGAGCTTTTTGTAGCGATTTCTCTTGCTTTGTCAGCCGCTGCCTTAGCCTCTTTAAGTTCTGCTTCAGTAGGAATATTTTCTGACCTCTTAGCCTTCTCTGGATGCGTAGTAGAGCCACATACAGGACATTTGACTCCTTCGGTCAGCCTCTCTGCAAGTATGCCTGCCTGGCCATCTCTGAAGTTTTGATCCATTTCTTCATACTTACTTTGTTTTTCTTTAAATGCTTCATCATCCGCAAGATATTTATTAAGCACTTTTTCCTGCTTTTCGACTTCTTTAAGGTATGCGCCATATTCTTTATTTAACTCATCAATATCATCAAGCTTCTCATTTGCCTTAGCCTGATCATTTGTGAGCTTGGCTACATTTTCACCTACATCCTTAAGGCTTTCCTGCTTACCTTTAAGCTTCTTTAACTCATCATTCATCTGTATCTTTTCTTCCTCGCCCTCTTCGAGCATAGATACATTCTTTGCATGAGCCTTTTCATCTTTGGCAATTTTTCCACTGATGTCTTCGATATCAGCATATTTCTTGATTTCTTCGCCAATCTTTGTTGCCTTGGCATTCAAATCATCCTTAGCCTTAAGTTCTTCCTTAGCCTTTTCAAATATTTCCTTAAGTGCCTCTTCCTTTGGAGTCTCTTTTTCAAGTTTTACCTTTGCTTCTGCCAAAGCATTTTTAGTATTCTCTAAAGCTTCCGCACCACCGATATTTTCATTTACCTTGGCCAAATCTGCATTTATCTTAACCAAAGCCTCGTCACTCTTTTTAGCCACTTCTTCATCTTCTGCAATAAGCTTATCAAGAAGCTCGATAACATCCTCAGTGGTCATAAGCTTATTCTTAGCCTTCATAACCTCTGTTGCTAAGACATTATCTTCCTCAACGAGAATGCCTCCAATAAACTGGTCTATACTATTTCTGCTCTTTTCAACTTGAGTTTCGACTTCTTTTTTCTTCTCAGACAATTCATTTTGCAATCTCAAATAGTAGCCAGTCTTAAATAACTCTCTGAAAATCTCCTGACGCTGCTTAGTCTCAGCCAACAAAAGCTTCATGAAATCTCCCTGCGCAAGCATCGCAATCTGTGAGAACTGATTCTTATTAATTCCAAGAAGCTCCTCTACTGCTGCCGTTACATCCTTTGTTTTAGTAACAACTCGGCCGTCTGGATATGTAAGCTCAGCCTCAGCTGCCTGCTTAGTCATTCCTTCGCCCCTCTTAGCTGGTCTTTGATACTCAGGATTTCTTCTGATTTTATATTCCTTGCCATTATGGCTGAATACTAATTCAACCTCTGTTGGTGTATCTGCTTCTGCGTATTTGGATCTAAACATTCCACTCTCTCTGTTTGGGCCGCTGGCCTCACCAAAAAGTGCGAAGCAAATCGCATCAAAAACAGTAGTCTTTCCTGCGCCTGTATCACCTGTAATAAGATACAAACCTTTATTTCCAAGCTCGTCCATTGGAATATTTACAACTCCTGCATAAGGACCGAATGCTGATATAGTTAAATTAAGTGGTCTCATATTCTAATACCCCCATATACTCTGAATCAAATCAGAAGCGAATGCTCTTTGTTCCTCACTCATTTCCTGGTTGTTTTGCATCTCATAGAATTCTTCAAACAACTCAAGTTCTGATTTCTTCTCAATGTCCTGAATGTCTTCAATCTTCCTGTTCTCTCTTGTACGCTTATTGTCATAACTAAGCTTCATAAGATTTGGATAAATAATCTGTAACTTGCCCATTGCATCAGGAATATCATCCTCATCTGTAAGCACCGCATGAATATAATCATCTACCGGTGTGCCGTCATAATTTTTCTTGCAGGTAAGTTCTTCATAAGTGCCTTTTATCTCGCGAAGATCGTGCTTTGGCACAAGTGGAATCTCTCTTATTGCAACCTCACCCTTCTTGCCAATCTCCACAACACTTACGCTCTTTTGATGATCCTTCTCCGAGAAAGAATACTTAAGCGGAGTACCACAATATCTCACTGTCTCTCTGCCTATACTTTGCTTGCCGTGAATATGCCCAAGCGCCACATAATCAAATACATCAAATACGCTTACATCCACATTATCAAGTCCTCCAACTACCACTTCTTCGGACTCGCACCTTGCTGCACCCGTTACAAACTGATGCGCTATAAGGATATTTCTCTCCTTCTCATTTACATTCATATGTTCTACAACTACTCTGCAAGCATCTGTATAATCTTTTATCTCTTCTTCTGGGAAGAACTGTCTGACAACTACTGGCTTAACAAATGGAAGCATATAAATATTGACTTTTCCATCCTTATCTTCCACGCTTACCATTTCAACCTCACCATTAAAAACTGGCGCAAGATGAATACCTGTAGTCTCCACTAATTTACTATGATCTGCAAATCTAACTGCAGAATCATGATTACCACTAATGGCATAAACTGGCACCTTTCTCTTAGCCAGCTTTATAAGGAAATTATCCCAAAGCTTCATCGCATCCTCAGAAGGTATTGTTCTGTCATAAACATCCCCCGCTATAAGAACGCCATCTGGTTCTTCCTCATCAATAACATTTATAATCTTAGTCAAAATATATTCCTGATCCTCAATCATGGAAAACTCATTTACACGCTTTCCAAGATGCAAATCTGACAAATGTATGAATTTCATTTACTTCCTCCT
>JAKSSD010000062.1 GCA_024403275.1 Lachnospiraceae bacterium | reverse complement strand
ATGGTAGAAACACGTCCTGATTCGTTATAAATCTGATCACGTACTGCAATGGTCTCCGGCAAATCAAGGTTATACCAGGTAATCCTTCCGTTATCCATGCGGTAAAATCTTGTATCAAGACCACATGCTATATTCACCACTGTGCAATCTGGATTTTTATCTATAAAATCCTTCACAAGTTCATCAAATACAATAGTTCTGGCAATAACACCCGTACCCATAGTAGTATCTTTTTCTGCCGATGAAAAATCATAATCGATACGCTCCACCAGCTCCACCGCTTTCGCGTCATAAAACTTGTGTTTTTTTGATTTCGAGTACTGCGCTCTTGCATAAAAGCTCTGAAGCATTGTTTCAGCGGCTCCGTTTAATATTATACTAATTTTATCTGACATTTCATTTTCCTCATTACCATAGATTTATAATTATTAGTTTGTCTTATCTAACAAAACTTGTTATAGTATTTTATAGAAAACTAATAGGAGATTTTTGACATATGACTTACATTAAACATAAATCAGAAGAATCAATGGAAGATTACTTAGAGACAATTCTCTTGCTACATAATAAAAACAATAAGGTTCGTTCTATTGATATTGTAAGCGAGCTTGGATACTCAAAGCCAAGTGTAAGTATAGCCATGAAAGGTCTTCGCGAAAAAGGTCTAATTACAATGGATGAGTTTGGATATATCACATTGACCAAGGAAGGTATTGAAATAGCTGAAAAAGTACTTGAACGCCACACTGTATTATCAGATTGGCTCATATATCTTGGAGTAAGTGAAAAAACTGCAAAAGAAGATGCATGCAGGATCGAGCATGATATCAGTGAAGAAACATTTGAAATATTAAAACAGCATTGTTTAAAAAGAAACTAGGACTTAAAAGTATTAATATATTTAGCATACGAGAGGACTGAATAACTGTTAAGTTATCCAGTCCTTATTTAATTTATTTCTCAAACCCCTTAAGCACTAACTAGCATTCATTAGAATGTTATAACCCTGTTCTGAATGAGATTTCATAATCTCCCACTCATCATCATTCAATTTACCTTCTTTCAGCAAAACATTATCTCTAATGCCTATTTTTCCAATATCATGCAAATGAGCAGCAATGTGATATATTTCTTTTTCATCTTCATCTAAACCAATAAGCTCGCAGATTTTTTCTGTCATCTCAGCAACTCTTGATGAATGATGACTGGTATACCTGTCTCTTGCTTCAAGAGCAGAAATAATACACAAAATCAAATCATGAAACTGCGACAAAACTTGCATTAAATCACCTTCTTCTACACTTATATTTTGTACTCATAAAGACCAGATAATTACTTTTTACAATGGCACGATGCAGATCCTGAATATGGGCATCCGATACATTTTTTCCCTTTCTTTTTTGCTCTGCATATATAAAACACAGCTGCACCAACTACCAATACTATAATTGCTATTATTATGATATTTTCCATTTTCATCCTCCTTTATAAAAAGGCGACCCGCTTGAAGGCCGCCTTTTTTTATCTTTAATATATCTATGCCTTATTAAGTGCATAATTACGATCTAGTTTTCTATTTGCCAATAAAATGAGCACCACTGCAATACATACAAAAGCAAGTACAGCAATAAGTCCTCCTACAAAACCTGCTCCAAGGCTTCCTGTAGTAATTAATGTTCCAATCTGATATACAAGGAATCCTACTGTAAATCCTGTTGCAAGTTGTAAACCGATCGCCCCAAGAAGCCACTTAAAGCTCTTAAGTTCTGAGTTAAGTGCGCCGATAGCAGCAAAGCATGGTGGTGTATAAAGGTTAAACATTAAGTATGCAAGCGCTGCAACTTTAGTAAGCCCCATAACCATCGCTACTTCGTTGCCACCTCCCACAAGTTCAAGTTCCTCTGTGTCAATAAAGTTTGTAATTGCATAGCATACTGCAAGTGTTCCTACTACATTTTCCTTTGCAATAAATCCTGTAATTGCAGCTGCTGCTAACTGCCAAGCAGCAATTCCCACAATTGGTACCAAAAGATATGAAAATGGTGTTGCAATTGTTGCAAGAATCGATGTATTTTCCATACCCTCTTCTACTACTCTAAAGTGTGTATCAAATGACTGCATAATCTGCACTACTGTATTACAAACTAAAATAATTGTTCCAGCTTTAATTATATATGCCTTGCCTCTCTCAAGCATCGAACCGAGTGCAAACTTAAGACTAGGCACCTTATATTCAGGTAATTCAATAATAAAGAAAGACTTTCTGTACTTCATACCATTGACCGCCTTTACGAGCAATGCGCCAAGAAGTATAAGTACAATACCTACAAAATACATAAGAGGTCCAACCCATACTGCATCTGAGAAAAATGCGCCCGCAAAAAGAGCGATAACCGGAAGCTTTGCTCCACATGGCATATATGTTGCAAGCATAGCAGAAGTTCTTCTTTCTCTTTCATTTTTGATGGTTCTACAAGACATAATTGCAGGAATACCGCAACCTGTACCTAATATCATAGGAATAACTGTTTTGCCTGAAAGACCTACTCTCTTGAATATTGGATCAAGAACAACCGTTGCTCTTGACATATATCCACAATCCTCCAAAAGTGCAATAAGAAAATACATAACCATTACTAATGGAAGGAAACCTACTACCGCACCAACACCACCAATAATACCGTCTACTAAAAGGGCATAAAGAAGTGGATTTGCATTTTCCATCAATCCACCTACCCATTCCTGAAAGGCTTCAATCCATCCTACAAGTAAATCTGCCAGCCAGGTTCCCACGGTTGACTGAGAAATAAAGAATACTCCAAACATAATCACCGCAAATATTATTAGTCCCAAAACTGGATGAGTAAGAATCGCATCAATCTTATCTCCTGCATTTTTTTCTTTTGTAAGAATTTTTCTTGTTTCTACCTCTCTAACGATTGTGTTTACAAACTCAAATCTCTTTCTATCAGCCTTCTCAACTTCCACCTTATCATGTAAATTGATATCGCCTTGAGAGTAAGGCGCTAGCTGTTTTTGGCCAATTAATTCTACCGCTTTTGCTACTACCTCTATTAAACCATCTGATGAAGTTGATATGGTTTCTATTACAGGACATCCAAGCTTTTCTGATAACTTATCAGTCTGAATCTTTGTCCCTTTTTTTTCATTAATGTCACTTTTGTTAAGCGCAACTACCACTGGGATACTTAGCTCTAGCAACTGTGTTGTAAAGAATAAACTTCTACTAAGATTAGTAGCATCCACAATATTAATAATTACATCTGGTTTTTCTTTTCTGACATACTCACTTGTAATACTCTCTTCTGAAGTAAACGGCGACATAGAGTATGCTCCCGGAAGATCAACGGCTATAAGATCAAGTGGTCCATTATAATATGCCTTTTTAATAGAGCTTTCCTTACGTTCAACTGTTACACCTGCCCAGTTTCCAATCTTTTCATTTCGACCAGTTAATGCATTGTACATAGTCGTTTTTCCACTATTGGGATTACCTGTTAATGCTATTCTCATTTTTTACCCTTTCTTGTTCGTTAATCTGAATTTTTGTTCGTGGTGGCTAACCAACTGCTAAAAAAAAACAAAACACCCCCAGGAATGTTCTTTACACCATTATCGTTTTTGCTAATTCCATATCAATATTATATCTGGCATCTTTGACAGATATCACCATATTGTTTTTCTTCCTAGCTACTACCGTAACTGGTTCCCCAGAATAACACCCAAGCGAAAACAAAAATCTCGTAATTTCATCATCTGCACTAATCTCTCTCACGTAATATTCCGTTTCCAATTCTGCATTTGCTAATGTCATAGGTATCTCCTTTCAGTTTTAGTTCTGTGTGGATAATTGCAGTTCGCGTTAACTAACTTTCATCAGTTATGATATACTTACTTTTGTTAGTTGTCAATTACTTTTTTCTTTATCATCTAACTTCTCTATGTTATAATATGAAATATCTTAGTATTGAAGGGGATTTATATGGGAATTATTAATGAATCTACAGAGGATTATTTAGAGACAATTCTATTACTTAACAAGAAACTTCCAGTAGTTCGCGCTGTCGATATCGTCGAGGAATTAGGATATAGTAAATCAAGTATAAGCAATGCACTCAAAAATCTTAAAGAAAAAGGTTATATCACTGTCGAAATTCATGGATATATTTATTTAACAAGCACTGGTCTTGCCCTTGCTGAATCAATCTACGAACGCCACGAATGGTTCTCCAAGTGGTTAATCAGTCTTGGTGTTGACGAAGATCTCGCAAGAAAAGATGCCTGTCAGTTAGAGCATGCTTTAAGTGACGTTAGCTTCGAGGCAATCAAGAAATCTATTGTACTGTAGGGACGCGATATCGCGATATGGGGACGGTTCTTTTGCCCACTACATATGCTCGTATTTGCTCCTTAGCAATCGAACCATCTTATTAAAATCATTTTCCTTTATATTAATATCGTACTTACCTTCCACCGTTCCAAAGGTTAATACATTGTCTATCTCATATTTATCCCTTAAATATTTCAACATCCTGTCTTTAGAAGCATTTTTATTATATATCTTAATATAGGAATATCCTTCATACTCTTCTGATTGATACTTAAGGATTTTGAATCTTTCATAATAGCCATTAGTCTTTAGAAGCAAATCAAACTTATCTATTTTTACGCTATGATCTAACAGCATAAAATAAACCACATTTTCATCACCTGGAAACTCTCTTTTAATATAGTTTCTGTATGGTGACATACGCAGTTTATTAATTAAATCATTATTAATTTTATCTTCCATATCATCGTAGTAGATAAGTAACGTATCATCGATTATTACATTAATGTGAGGATGCATCTCATTTAGCTTCATCAGTTTAATCAATTCTGTAGAAGATTCTCCTGAAATCACATATTCCTTTACATACTCACTTTTCTTGACATCGTATAATGCTGCCCCATCCATAACAATCACTGGATATTTAAAATGAATATCTGATAAAGGTTCTATAAGAGATGCTGGTGTTCGCATTGTCGAAAGCGTGAATTTAAGTCCATCATCTATCATTCTATTTAGTTCGACCTTCGAAAAAGCACTGATTTTATTATTTTTATCAACTAGGATTCCATCAACACCTGATACAAATAATGTCTTTCGGTCTATTTTCCTAAATATCCTTATATTATTTACACATACACCAATCAGTATGCCTATCATGGTATCCAAAAATCTATTCCAAACAAATAAATATGGATTAGCATCATTTAAATGATTCACAACGATACTTAAAAAAACCACGCAGGAAAAATAAGAGGCCTGATTCTTATGTATTAGTACTGTAGTATAAATGACCAAAACAATACCAAGGAATATACTTAATATCTCTATTATAATTCCTATTGATTGAACATTAATCTTAGTTGGAAATAACAATAAATATATAAGCCCATATACCGCACCAACAACAGTTCCAATTGTTCTTTGATATGCATTATTCAATGTATTAGTGCGATACATCTGTATACACCAAAGCGCTGCCAGCATTGAATAAAAAACCATACCATCATCGCCACGCAATAGATTAATCAGTACGCATAAAGAAACTGCTATAGCTGACTTAATTATACGCATCCCAATTCCTGGCAATTTATATTTTTTATTCTTCAATTTTAATCATCTCCAAGAATCTTAATAACTGCAGTATTGGCATATGTAAGCGGCTCATTATGTATAAAGAATATAACTCCATCAATTGGGGCATATAAAGTTTCTAAAACATCTCCATCATAAGGATTGACAATATTTGCAAGAGGAGTTCCTGCCTCCACCTTATCTCCTGCTTTAACCAAAGCTTCATAAAAGCCTGATTTAGCTGTTCTAACAGATACCAATTCTGTATCATTTAATACTCTAGCCTTCTTCTTAACTATGGCGTCATATTTAATGATTCCTGTATTAGCAAGGAAATTCATTATAGACATAACCGCCTGGCCTGCACCAGTTTTGCTTATGTTAGATGTTGTATTAGTATACAAAGAAAATGCCTTAGTATCCCATACCTGCCAGTTATAATTTAATGTAGCTGTATCATATGGTCTTACTGTTCTTTCTACAATATATTTCATACCAAATTTTTGTGCATCGTCTTCTGTTGTATAACCCTCTTTCATGTATCTTACATGTGGCACAAAATCCCCTGGCATATAGAAGGATGTAAATTGAATTCCATATTCATAATCTTTAATTTCACTAAATACACCATCTGCGATTCTTTGAGTTGTTTCACCCAGATCATATCCTGGAAACATTCTGTTTATATCAGTATTATCAGTTGGCCAAAATCTCTTTTGTATATTCATTGAATATGGGTTAATTGAAGGAATGATTAGAATCTTATGTCCTATCTTAATTCTTCCTTCTTCCTCTAACTGTTTCATTTTCTTAACAAGCTGTGAGCAGCAATAAGTCTGTTGAACCTCATTACCTCTTGAATTACCTATGATACATACAGACTTTTCGCCTTCTCCGAACTCATATCCCGTTATTCTAAAATCATCTCTGTACATACCCTTTATTTCATAAATAATTTTCTTATTCATAAATGCAGACCTCCTCATTTAAGACTCTTCCCATCAGAGATCCTTCATCTACAATTGGATAATCTCTTATTGTAAATAATAAACCTGCCTGAGGAGATCTTACTTCATCTAAAACTTTGCCGCACAAAGGATCTACAATCTTTCCTATAAGTTCGCCCTTAGCTAATCTCTTACCATGCTTAACATCTGGAACGAATAAGCCACTTGCTGTAGCATTCAAATAACTTACATCATCAGGGTCTCTTGAAATCATAGGCTTTTTAATCTTACCTACCTCCCCTTCCCAGATGCCTAAATTTTTCATAAGATTTAAAATCCCTTCAACCATCTGATTTCCGTACTCTTTAGTTAAACGCATTCCAACACCCATCTCTACAACAAGTACAGGTGTTCCAATACTATTTAAGCTATGTGCAAATGTTGATTCCAAAACAGTACTGGCTCCGTGAACCCATATAAAATCCACATTAGCTTCCTTGGCTAATGGAACTAATATATCCTCATGAAGCTCATTAATTCTTATCTGAGGAATCTCTGTTAAATAAATATTGCTTGCGTGAATATCTACAACACAATCAGACCCTTTTACATCCTCAATTATTCCTGCAGCTAAATATTCTGTCATATTTCCATCCTTATTACCTGGAAATAATCTATTCATATCAAGGTCAAATGCAGGAATTCCTCTGGTAATAGAATCAATTCCAAGTGGATTCATAGCTGGATAAATATCAACAATTCCTTTAAGCTTATCTTTTTCAAGATCAATTCTTCTTTGAAGCTCATAGCATACATACTGACCTTCAAGTTCATCTCCATGAATGCCTGTAACTACACTAATACGCTTCATATCAGTAAAGTCTTTATTGAAAGGCAAAATTCTATTCTTTTTAATAATTAATTTTTCATCTATAGGAAGACCTACTGATGTAACTACTTCTACCATTTATCTATCCCCTCTATGAATAATATTTATTTACAAGAACTTTGATTTCCTGTGTCTGAGCTCCTCCACCCCACATTACGCCTCTGTTAATGGCACAATCTGTGGCATCTCTTCCTGTTCCAAGCTTAATATACTCATCTGTGATCTCAATATTATATGTTGGATCAAATGCAACATACTGACCTCCAATCACAGCCTCAACCCAGGCATGACTTTCACCTTCTCCAACAATAAGGCCACATACATACCTTGCAGGAATTCCAAATAATCTAAGTAAGCATATAAAAACATGTGCAAAATCCTGACATACACCTTTTTCACCAGCAAATGCCTCTTCTGCACCTGTTTCTATTTCTGTATAGCCCTTTTCATATTTCATCTTGCCATATAAATGTTGCATAATATGCAAACATTTATCTTTATAAGATTCTATGCTATCGATTTCTTCTTTTATACTTTCTGCAAATTCCTTTATCTTGGTTCCTGGAACACATTTGCCATGCGGATATTTATACATACCAACCAATGCTTCATTTACACCACCAGTTACCAAAGCTTCATTAGTTTCAACTAATCCTTTTATCACATATTCATAAGAGGAATGTGGTCTCGCCACATTCCCGATTATTTGTATATTTCCAAATGAATCTGTACTTTCTGAATATCTTGTATTTGGAGTCATCTCTATCTCATAGGATATGCTTCGCTGTCTAAAATCATTTGCCGGAATTGATTTGATAGTGAAATAACATTTCTCTACAGGCTCCGAATAATTGATAATCATTTTATATTCATAATTTAAAAATGCCACCTTTTCACCTTCTAACTTTATTTTTATAGTTACATCATTTTATCAAGTGTTTCAGCGATTGCCTTGATGAAGCCTTCTGAGTTA
>JAKSSD010000061.1 GCA_024403275.1 Lachnospiraceae bacterium | reverse complement strand
TAAAAAAATAACTTGACTTTTATTTGTGAAAATGTTACAACTAAACGAAAGGTTTTTTGGAGGAAATGAATATGAAGAAGAAAATTTTAACAGTACTTATTCCAGTAGTTGCTACAACATTAGTAATTCTTGGTTGTGGAAAGGGTAAGACATCAACAACTACAACAACTACAACAGTACCATCAGTTGACCCAGTAGTTAATACAACAGTTGTAGAAGAAGAACCAACAATCGAAGATTGGCTTGATGAAGCAGCAGGAAATGAAGATATCCTTTTAAATGCATTAGGAGTTGGCGGAGTACAGGACGGATACAGTGACATCTATATTATCTGTGAAGACAATGATGTATATGTTACATTCCAGTTTGAGCAGGGCACAATTACAGATGAGATCCTTGAAGCAGGATTCGTTGAAACATTAGAAGAGAATCTTAAGCAGAACGTTACAGCAGGTATCTGCAAGTATGATGTTAGTGTAATTAAGAGCAACACAGGTATCGAACCAGAGTACTATGGTTTCATTTATGAAACATACGAAGGTATGGAACTTTGCGAAATCGTATTCTCAATTGATGAAATCAAGAATGCTCAGTAATCTGACTATAAAAGATTGAAATTATAATAGGATACAAAATAATTAAGAGCCCTCTTTGCTGTATAACAGTGAAGAGGGCATTTTTATATTAGTACTTGTTAATGGATGGTATATATTGATAAAATATACAAGTAAAGAAGACATAATAAAGGTGAGAGATGAGTAGTAAATTAGTATTTTTTGATATAGATGGAACATTGTGGGACTGGAATGGTGATATCCCTGACAGCACAATCGTAGCTATAAAGAAGCTAAAAGAGAATGGACATATTCCAATTCTTTGTAGTGGACGTTCTAAAGGACACATAGTTGAGCCTAAGCTTTTAGATATGGGTTTTGCAGGTATTATTGCGGCTTGTGGCGAACATGTGGAGTATGAAGGTCAGATAATAGATGAACAGTTTTTAGAGGCAGATTTAGTTAAAAAGATTATTGATCTGTCAGAAGAATGTAATGTTCCTATAGTTCTTGAAGGACCAGTAAAGCAATGGATTTCTGCACATGGATTTGAACTTGATGATTTTGTGGCTAGAATGTATGAGGTAATGGGAGATAACGCAGTTACTCTTCATGGTTATACAGAGGATATGAAGGTCAACAAGTTTGCTGGAGATGTGCTTAAAGATTCTGATTATAAGAAATTCAAAGCTGAAATAGAGAAGGATTTGAGTTTTATTGAACACGAATTTGTATGTGAAGTAAAGGAAATCGCTGACAGTAAGGAAATCAGTATGGTTTTTGAAGCAGTAATTCCAGGAACTAGCAAGGAAAAAGGTATTAAAAAGCTCTGTGATTATTTAAAGGTGGATATGAAGGATACCTATGCATTAGGGGACAGTGCTAATGATATAGAAATGATTAAATGCGTAGGAACAGGAATCGCCATGGGCAATGGCTCTAATAGTCTAAAAGAAGTATCAGATTATGTTACTGATCATATTCATAAAGATGGATTATATAATGCACTTAAGCATTTTGAACTTATATAAGAGGTAAATGAAATGGTAGATTACAGTATCAAAAATACAAGCAAGCAGGAGCGGATTGAACTTATTCGTTCATGGCAGCCAGAAGATGAAGTAATGGATTCAAATGATGTGGATATCTGGGAAATGTACAGAGATTACATTGATGGCAAAAAGGAAATAGCTGAATGCAATGCTGCATTTTGTAATAATGCAGAATACAAGATTAATGAATAGGGGTACGATATGCTTTCTTCATCAACAGGAAAAAGACTGAATAAATATGTACCTGATTATGTTTTGTACGATCTTGAAACTACGGGTATTTCCGTAAAGAAAGATAAAATCATTGAGATATCAGCAGTTAAAGTAAGAGCCGGAAAGGTTACAGAGGAATTCTCTACTTTGGTTAATCCAGGTATTCCAATTCCTTATTATGCAACGGCAGTTAATAATATAACTGATGATATGGTGAAAAACAGTCCAGCTATTGAATTGGCGCTTGGTGAGTTCCTTGGATTTATAGGGAATGATATTCTGGTAGGTCATAATATTCATAATTTCGATATGAAATTTATATACAGAGAAACAATGAGTATTTATGGCAAAAACATAGATAATGAGTATGTGGATACGTTGTTTCTTGCGAGAAACTGTCTTCCACAGTTAAGTAATCATAAGTTAGTTGACTTGGCTAATTATTATAATCTTTCTACAGAGGGTGCGCATAGAGCCTTAAATGATTGTAGAATGAATCAGCAGGTGTTTGAAAAGCTTGGGAAAGAAGTGGTAAACGCCATTCAGAAGTCTTCCAGGATTCTCTGCGAAAAGTGTGGAAGTCCTATGAAAGAAAGGACTGGAATGTATGGTAAATTCCTTGGATGCACAAGTTATCCACAGTGTAAATTTACACGTAATTTGTAATTAAGTACGAAAATATGGACTCCTTCATTTCTGGTATGATAGAATATTATCATATTGGGAATGGAGGTTTTTTTATGGCGGAAAGGAACTCAAAACTTAAGATTTTATATCTTAATGATATTTTACTTAAGAAGACTGATGAAGAACATAGTCTTACAATGGCGGATATTCTTAGTGAGCTTAGAAAGATGGGAATTGAAGCGGAGAGAAAGAGTATATATAGCGATATAGACCATCTTAAAGACTACGGACTTGATATAGATATGTTTCAAAAGAATAAGAATTATCATTATCGTGTTCTTACCAGACCTTTTGAACTAGCAGAACTTAAACTTTTGGTAGATTCAGTTCAGTCTGCAAGATTTATTACAGAGAAAAAATCCAACGATTTAATCAAGAAGATTGAAGGCCTTACATCAGAATATGAAGCCAAAGAACTTCAACACCAGGTGTTTGTTACTGAACGTGTTAAGAGTATGAATGAAAAGATACTCTATAACATTGATGCGATACATAAAGCAATCTCAAGCAACTCAAAGATTACATTTCAGTATTTTAACTGGGATGTGAATAAGAATGAAGTATTAAGACATGATGGAAAACTCTATGAGCAAAGCCCATGGGCTATGACCTTGGCGGAAGAAAATTATTATCTTGTTTGTTATGATAAGGCGGAACCATTTGGAATTAAATATTTCCGTGTAGACAAGATGAAAAACATCAAGGTGACAGGTGAAGCGCGAGAAGGAAAAGAAGAATTTAGAAATTTTGATATAGCTGAATATGCCAAGAAGCGCTTCAGAATGTATGATGGTAATGAAATGGATGTAACACTTTTATGCCAGAATAATTTTGCAGGTGTAATAATCGACAGATTTGGTAAAGATGTAATGATTCATCCTACTGATAAAGATCATTTTAAAGTCCATGTAAGAGTAGCTGTCAGCAAGCAGTTCTATGCTTGGGTAATGGCAATGGGGGAAGGTGTGGAAATAGTTGGTCCAGATGAAGTTGTTGAAGGCGTAAGGGCCATGATAAAGGATCTCTCCAAACAGTATAAGAAATAATAACTAATATGTTTTTAAAATAGTAATAGGCCACTCAGAAGAGTGACCTATTGTTTTTATATGCTTTGATTAATTACTGTAATTTAGTACCAGTGATTAATTCATAACCCTGAAGGTATTTCTCGATTGTCTTATCAACGATATCCTGTGGAAGTGTCCAGTTGTGACCTTCATTTGCAGGATTCTTTAACCAGTCACGTGCGAACTGCTTGTCAAATGATGGCTGACCATGACCTGGTTCATAACCTTCTGCTGGCCAGAAACGTGAGCTGTCTGGAGTAAGCATTTCATCACCAATTACGATGTTGCCATTCTCATCAAGACCGAACTCGAATTTAGTATCTGCAATGATGATACCTCTCTCAAGTGCGTAATCAGCACATTTCTTGTAAAGAGCAATTGTGTAATCACGAAGCTTCTCAGCATATTCTTTTCCTTTACCTGGGAACTGTTTCTCAAGGTATTCAATGCTCTGCTCGTATGAGATATTCTCATCATGATCACCGATTTCGGCTTTAGTAGAAGGTGTGTAGATTGGCTCAGGAAGCTTGTCTGATTCTTTAAGACCTTCTGGAAGAGTGATACCGCAAACTGTACCATCTTTCTTATAGCTAGCCCAGCCACTACCTGTGATGTATCCTCTAACGATACATTCAACTGGAAGCATTGTAAGCTTCTTACACATCATACTATTACCATCAAACTGAGGGTTTTGGAAATATTCAGGCATATCTTTAACATCTACAGAAATCATATGGTTTGGAAGAATATCCTTTGTTAAATCAAACCAGAACTTTGACATCTGTGTGAGTACAGTTCCTTTCTTGGTTACAACATTGTTAAGGATAACATCGAAACAGCTGATTCTGTCTGTTGCTACCATGATTAAGTTGTCGCCATTGTCATAGATTTCACGTACTTTTCCTTCTTTAATAGGTTTCATTTTGATACCCATCCTTTCTTATTTGATGTAATAGAACTCTTTTATAATAAAAGGTTTTAAACTATGATTCAAGTGCAAATGACTATTGGATTACTTTTTTGTTACCATTTTCATCAATGATATACTTATGAGGTTTGATTACGCCGCCGCAATGTGGGCAGGTAGTATAGAATCCAACGATGTAAATTCCGCCACAATAATCACAAGTTTCCTCGGTAACTTCAAGAGGACATTCCATAGCATTTTTATATTTCTTTTTAGGTAAAGTCATATATATTAAAAATGCAATGAAAATGCCTTCAAATAGCAAGAATGATATAATAACAAAAACACTTTGCATAAAAGAGGCAAAAGGATTTAGAACCTTTTCATTAACCTGATTATGTAAGGCTGCACCAAAGGAATCTGCTATTGAATAATCCTTGGTATCCAAAAGATGAGTGTATACCTCATCGTTGAATTTGCCAGTAATTGTTGAGGTGAGAATTCTATCAGTATCGTCGCCTTGCATTCCTTCGAAATACCATTCATTAAAACTAGGAAGAGGGTTGACAGGTTGGGAATAAATGATTACCCAGTGACTCTCATCATCGTAATGGGTTACATACCATTCATAAGCATAGTTTTCGAGAGATGTGTAATGCGACTGCCAGTCTTCGTTGTTAACGGTAACTAATGTAGGCGATATATGGGTTTTTTCGTAAAAAACATTTAATTCTTCTTCAAGTTCAGCGCTATCAGTCAAAACACCAGCATTATCGATAATAGCAACTCCCTTGTCCGAATATGAATCAGAAATAGGTTTGCCCATAGTTCCCAAAGTGGCAATAATCATAAATGGTGCAATTAGTACCATCATAGCTATTGTGAGTATTGCTCCAATCAGAGTATTAATATTGACTTTTGTTGGGTCTGAATTTGAGTAAATATATTCGGGTTTGTGATTGGTATAATAAACATATCTTTTGGAACCAGGATAGTATTTGTTGCTAATTCCGCTTGGACTACCACCAGAACCACCATGTGACCCGCCATGTGAACCACCGCCATGTGAACCACCACCAGATGAATGAGGCATAATAAATCTCCTTTTTAATTAATATGAGTATATTAAACAACTTATTATATGATATGGTCAAGTTATAAAGATGAGAGAAAAAAAGGTGAAATTGTAAATATGTCTAAGAAAGATGGTATAATTAATATATATTGAATGCAGGAGAAGAATATGTTTATAAAAGAAGATAATACATACAATGAAATCAGAGCAAAATCTTTGGACCAGTGGTTAGATGAAATGTCTAAACATGAAGATATTGCAGTAAGAGGAGGCGTGAAGCTTACCAGAGAATATGTGGAACATTTAGAGACAGAAATTTCAAGACTTAAGGAAGAAATAGAACTTAAGAATCAGTATCTTAAGAAAGTAATCACTGAAAAAAGAGGACAGTAAATGAAAGCGTTATATTTTGTAAGACATGGTCAAAGCGAGTGGAATGTGGCAGATAGAATTTGTGGCAAAACAGATATTCCTTTGACAAAGAAAGGCCATGAGCAGGCAATAGAAACTGGTAAGAAGATTCTTGAAGAGGGAATAAAGGTTGATCAGATTATTTATTCACCTTTACAAAGAGCAGCAGATACAGCCAGGCATATATCTGAGATGACAGGAATTCCAGCCAGAGTGGAACCAAGAATAATCGAGCAGGATTTTGGCAAATGGGAAGGTACTTCACCAAGAAGTGCCGAGGCTTTTCAGGCAGATAAGAAGCAGTTTGTCAAAAGATATGAAGGTGGAGAATCAATGCTTCATTTAGCTCAAAGAATCTACAATGTGCTTGATGAACTTAAGAACGATGATAAGATATATATGATTGTTGCTCACAATGGAATAGCAAGAGTTGTTAAATCGTATTTCGATGAAATGACCAATGATGAGTATAGTGCCTATGGGGTGCCAAATTGTACTGTTATGAGGTTTGATTTTGACGAAGAGTAAATGGTCAAATTGTTGAAAGTTTAGGCGTTTTTTATTATCATTAGAAAAAGGGTAAATGTATATTTGGAGGGGAAATTATGCAGATAGAAGAATTAACCAAACTAACCACGGTAAGAAGATTTTTTGACATAGATGAAAGTGGTGTTCTCACAGATGGAACAAGAGCTTTTCTTGAGGCCATGGTGGAGAAAAAGTATGCAGCTGGTGAGGTCATTGTAAGCTATGGTAAAGAGCCGGATGATGGAATGTATATTATAGTCAGTGGTTCTGCCAATGTGTATAACAAAGAGGGCGAGTTAATAAGTGAACTTCATGAAGGAGATATTATTGGGGAGCTTGCCCTTATCAATGAAGATGTAAGAAAAGCAACGGTATCCGCAAGCGAAGAAGTTGTTTGCGCCAATATTGCCAAGGATGATTTCTATGATATCGCCAACAGTAACAGAAAAATTCTTGGTGTGCTTCTTAACATGCTTTATAAGAAGACGACACAGCTTGTTACAGAGCGAAATGCAATCATTTATGAGAGTGAACATGATCAGTTAACAGGTCTATATAATAAGGGTAAATATTTATCAATGCTTAAGGAAACATTTCCAAATCTTGATTCAATCGGAATCTTCAATATGGACGTTAATAACCTTAAGAAATTGAATGATACATTTGGACATGAAGCAGGAGATAAGCTTCTTATTAAGGCAGCAGATAGTATTAGAGCGGTAACCAATCAAAAAATCTATGGCTTTAGAATGGGTGGCGATGAATATCTTATGATTGCCATGAATGTAACAGAGGCTGAAGTAAATAATATTAAAGCTAACTGGGAAGCCGAACTTAAGAGACTTAATTCAGTAAATGATGGAATTGAGTGTGTTATTGCGGTAGGCGTTGTCTACGCTGAAAAGCCTTATGATTATGCGGAAATTTTCAAGCGTGCAGATGAATTGATGTACGAAGATAAGAAGATGAAAAAGAAACCCGGAGAAGAAATTAGATAAAAATAAATTTACTATTGAAATGATAGTATAGGTATGATAATATTAATGGTTTTCAAAATTTTGGAAGCCATTAATTTGTTATTAGGAAGAATATGAGGGCATAGTATGAAAGGTAAGAAAATCATTATTCCCATAGCAGTTGCAGTAGTGGCTTTAGTAGGTGTTATTATAGCTGTTGTTCTGTTGGTATCCAATAAAAAAGAAGAATACAGAATAGTAAAAGTCTATCAGACTCAGGGTGATGTAATAGTTTCTAGAGAGAAGACTGGCGCAATAAATGCATATGACAATATGGTGCTTGAAACAGGGGACTATGTTAAGGTTGGCAAAGGACTGCTTACACTCAAACTGGATGATGATAAATACGTATATGCTGACGAAAATACGGAATTTGAACTTCTAGTAAGTGGCAGTGCAGCAAACAGCAAAACTACCATTAATCTTGTAGAGGGTACATTGACCAATGATATTCAAAACAAGCTTAATGATGAGTCATACTATGAAATAAATACTCCAAATTCAACAATGTCCGTAAGAGGAACGGTGCCTCGTATAATTGTTTATAAGAAAGATGGAGTATATTACACAGACTATCAGGTATTTGAAGGAAAAGTTGTGATTAAGCTTAAAACACTTGATGGAGAACCTATAGAAAAGTCAGTGGAATTATTATCAGGTCAGACTGTTACTGTATATGCAGATGATACAATTACAGATTTTCTTGGTGATGTTAGAGAGATTACCATTGATGAAATACCGGAGGAGTTGAAAAAGCAGTTTGAAAAAATAATCAATATTGCTCATGAGGCAGATCTTAATTCAAGAGATGGCTTATCCAAGTGGCTTGTGAAAGATGAACCAGAGGAAGAAGTTGAAGGAGAAGTAGAAGTGTTATTTATGTATAAAGGCCAAGTATTTGCGACACAGACCGTAATGACTGGCGATAAAGTAAAAGCTCCGATACTTCAACCTGCAGATTCAGGAAGTTGGGATTATGATTTTAGTAAGCCTGTTGATGGTGAAACAGAAATAAATTGGAAATAAAGGAGGAGGCATATGAAAGAATTAAAAAATATCAAAAATATTTTATTCAAGGTTATCGCAGTAATTGCATGTGCAATATTGGTTGCCGAATGTATGCCAATGCCTAGTTTTACCAAGAAAGCAAAGGCTTCGGATATAATGTACTATGTTTATTTTGACTCAGCCACTGGTAAATTTGCCAACACCTTTAATCAGATAACAAGTATAGATTTCGGAACTCTTGAGGAGGCGGATAATCCGGTTATCGCGATACTTATTGAGAATGATTATCCACCAAATACATATACAGCTTCGATTAGCTCAGGTTCGTTATTAGAACCACCTACAGCTGTTAACTGTGATCCGTCATTAGAAACACATTTAAACCTCAAGGATTATGCTCCAATGAATGTGGGTAATAACAGTGCTGTATTAACAATGGTTGTTGATGATGGATTAACACAACAAAGTTATAACCTGGATCTTACTTATGTATATACATATACATATAATTTTGAGCTTGGTGGTGACACAATTGAGTTCGGACAGCCCATAGAGTATAATTTTACAACCAACGATCCAAGACCTGGCGTTGGCTGTAAATTCATTGATGTTGTCACAGCTGATTACGTATTAGATAACCAGGGAGTATATTTTCCTTCAGATAAACGAGATATTTGTGTAGAGATTTATAATGATAATGGCGGATCAATAGACACAATTATGGTATATACCTACTTCTATCTGACCATTAGCAAAGCAAAGGG
>JAKSSD010000060.1 GCA_024403275.1 Lachnospiraceae bacterium | reverse complement strand
GCCTGTTATGGAGTGTCCTGTTTGTCATCGTAATATGTTTATGTATAGTGGCTGCATTACTGCAAGAGATATTATGACAAGTCCGCTCTTTAAGTATGAGGAAAAGGATTTACCTACACAAGATGAGATGTGGACATACTATAACGTGTTAAACAATTTTGTATTTGTTGATGGAGAGGAGAAATAAATATGACGGCAATAATTAAGAAATTAGGAGAAGATGCTAAAGTTATTAACAATGTCTATGCGGTTATAACTAATGTTGACAAAACTATTATTTGGTATAAGCAGACTAATATAGGTACTGATGTGGTTAGACTCAATGAAGAGGTTCCTAGGGATTCTTATCATGATGTCGACATTATAGAATAGTCGCGGAAAATTCCTACCCTATAATGAAGGAAACTTTAATTATATTCAATTTAGGAGGAATTCATTATGACATCAGAAAAATTTATTGAAATGGCAAACGAAATGAGAAAAGAAGGATTTAACTTTGTGTTCGTTGTGGAACGTGATGGTAAAATATATTCACAGTCCAGCGTAACATGGGAAAGCAATCTGAAGGAAATCGAAAAGGAAGCTATGAAAATAAGTAGAGCTGGTAAATACGTATTTCTTGATAAGGAAAAATTACAGTAAAAAACTTCAAGACTAGGGTCTTAAGCAGAAATGTTTAAGGCTCTTAGTCTTTCAGGACGTTAAATGCACGACATACTTATATTTCTTTTGGAGGTAAATAATATGTTAAGATGGTTAGCAAAAAGATTTATAGGTAAGGTTATTGGGTTTATTGTATTACTTGGGTTACTAGGCATATTCCTATTTAAGTTTACACCTCTGCCTGATATGATAAAACTATATAGAAGTGCTAAACAGTTGGAGACTCATGTTGGTGACGTTATAGATTCTAAACAAATAGTGATAGACAAAGAAAAGAAAGTTGTCTACGCTTTTAAATCTGCAGCGGACGATACGTGGGATTGGATTAATGTAACAGTTGGCGAAGTAGAGGAGGAGTTTTGATATATGAAGATATTTCAGAGAGCTTATGATATGTTAAAGAAATTACACGGCGACATCGGTGACTATATATTCGTTGGTATGGAAATAGATCCATATTGTCATGATGATGAATGGCATGAGGAAGATGAAGACTATATCGAATTCTATTTTCACAATAAGAACTGGGATGTTGATTTGAATTGCATTATAGTTCCATGTACTAAAGGATACGCTGCTAGGATTAGTTATCTTTCTGATAGTCCATGCAAAGAAACGACCTGGGAATCTTTTGGTATATGTGATGACGGATATTCTAAAGTAAACTTCGACTACTGGATGCAGATCGGAGCACTTGGTTATAGTGAAGGAGAGTAATATATGAAGAGCAGAGTAGTAAGTTCGCCTCTAACGACAAAACAGATTAAGAAAATGGTTGATGAAGAAATGTCTATAGCCATAAAGAATGAAGAGGCGGACCTTATGGCTCTGGTTCTTTATGTTCTTAACGAGGAGTTTGGTTTTGGCAAGACTAGACTCCTTAAGTTCGCTACTAAGTATCATGAGCGGATCGACAAACTGGCAGAATGGTATTGTCTTGAAAACAAAGACAAGCCGTATCTTGCTAGACATAAAATGGAAGAACTTGGAATTAATATCGATGAAATAGTAAAGGAGAATGTGTAATGATTTATTTAGTAATGGATGGTTCTTATGACAGATGTGTATTATATGTAACACTTAATGAGAATGATGCACACATATTCATTCGTAATTTCGTTCGTAAGTTCCCTGACGAATATGATAAGCCTTTTATCGAAGTATATGAGGAAATGCCGCTTAAGGTTATGCTTGATTCGATCGAAAATGCAGATGACGGTTATGAAGTGAGATCTAACTGGGTAGAAGATATTGAGGAGGAAACAGTATGAAAGAATGGATAATTTTAGCATTAGAAGTTATTGGTTGTGTGCTCTTCTGGAAGTTCTTTATGCCTGAGGAGTATTCTAAGCAGGAGAAGAAGAGACTTAAGAAAGAGAAATGGGAACGTATGACCAGCGGAGAGTTTATAGCACGATTTATATTTGCTGCTATTGGTATATTATACGTACTTGCATTTCTTGGTGTTATTGGTTAAATTTTAAGGAGGAATCGTTATGAAGTATACAAAGTATTATAGAAGTGCTATGTTTAAAGGCGAACGTGATATACAGCTTAGTTGGGCTACTTTTGTTGGATATTATACTGAAGGACAGGCTAGTAGTGGCAAGATCATGAAAGAAGTCTACGAAAAAGATAAGGGTGATGATGCACTGCGTTTTACCGTTAGCGTTACCAAACGTAAAGATATTGATATTATCATTCCTGCAGCGGGATTCACTATAGAGTATAATGATGAAAGCGAATTCAAGTTCTGGATAACACTAAAAGGAAATAAAAGAAAGATTCCACTTATAACATTTATCAATCAGATGGCTACTTATCAGATGCCACAGTGGAAACCTCTCAACCTTAAGGAGGATCGTATTACTGGTTGGTATGTATCGGCGTTAAAATTTACAGATATTGTTAAGGAGGATTAGTATGAAGAAAGTTAAATGTCCCTTTTGTGAACTTAGTCTTAATGTTATTAATGAGGCGGAAGGGATATACTACATTACTAGGCATGTAGAGTCCCAGCACCCTGAGAAAGAAGAGGAATACGTTGAACGTCACTGGGCTAAGACAGCTGACGGTACTATGGGTATTAAGGTTAGAAATAGAAGGGAGAATAGATAATGATTAAAGTATTTTTAAGTTTACCGATACATGGTCATAACACTAGAGAAGTAACAGAAATGATAGACAAAATGGAAAAAGCGGTAATAGCAAAACTTAATGAACACGGCTGTAAGAACGGTAAGGTCGAATTCATAACAAACTATTATTTTAGTCCTGAAAAAGAAGTTCAGCATATGAGACCGTATTGTCTGGGAGAAGCTATTAAGAAGATGGCAGATTGTGAACTTATAGCATTCCATCCTAACTATAGAAATGCTAAAGGATGTACAATAGAGAAATATGTATGTAAAATTTATGGCATTAATCATTTTGTGTTGAATGAGGAGGAAATGTAATATGAAAAACTTTATCTATGAAATTTTAGCTTCTATCCTTATTAGTGTTATCGTTTCATTATGTATTATCGGAGCGGAACATCTGGTATATACTATATTCGGGATTCCATTTGTGGACTTTTCAACTGCTATGAGTTATTGTATGAAGGGTAGTTTCTGGGCAGTATATACGACTTATACTTGCGGAAAACATTTTAATTCGAAAAAGAAAGGTGAATAGCTTATGAAGAAATTAGTTATAGGAACTATCATCGCTACATTAATAGCTTGTCTTTTAGAGTTTATATTATGGTTCGCCGTTACACATTTTGTAGTATGGGTAGTATGCGCGTTAATCGGAATACCGTTCCTTGGCATAAAGAGAGTATTAGCTATAGCTTTAGTAATTATGTTATTTAAAGCGATTCTGAAAGGAGACGACTGATGGAATTATCGGCTACATTGGTTATAGGAGTATTACTTCTCGTGCTGTTATTAATAGCATTGGAAGGTTTTAACGACGACGAATAAATAGATTCCATTGAAAGGACTGTTGCCATTGCTTGTGATTTGATTTGTTCTTATTTAGTACGTTTATCATTAATTTAAAATTTATTTAATTTTTTATAAAAAGAAAGAGGTATATTAATATGAAAAAGTTTAACATTAAGTCTTTACTCGCATCCGCTATGATCGCTGCTACACTCTGCACTACTACTTGTGCTGCTCCTACATCTGCTTCAGCTAGTATTCATCTTGACTTCTGGAATAGCTACTACAAAGATGTAACAGTAATATGGAGCCAGTATACTATTAATGGTGTGCCAGTAGATGGTTATGCAGTTACAGCGTATACTGATAAATATCTTTGGACAGGTAGTGTTGCTGGTTCATCCTTTAGAGACATGATGGGAGGCGGCGTAGCTTCTTACGGCACTAAGATTAAGGATATAAGAGCTGACTATCTTGACGATAATACTGCCTTCACACGTTACGCTATATATTAATATTCGCGAAAATTTCCTTGGCTATTATGAGAAATAATCTCATAAATTTTATAATTTGAAAGGAAATGATATTATGAAAACAGTTAAGGAACTTTATGTAACAGGTATGATGACAGCAAGGACACATACGGCTATTCACAAGGCAATGAACAGTACTCACAATTTTAAGGAGTATGATGATACAGAGTGGATGACCATGAATGAGTTACTGGCATCAGGAAAGATCAAAGGAGCTTTAAGAGGAAAAGTAATGGCAATGGCAAATTTATAATTTATTAGCGGATCTCAAAAGAGAGTCTCGGAAGAAATTCTGGGGCTTTTCTTTTTTTTTTGTTATCGGGCGTGGATTATTCCAGGGCTATTATGAAGAATATTTTATTCAATTTATATTTTATGGAGGAATTAGTTATGAAAACAGTTAAGAATTTATGTAAAGGTGCAGTAGAAGACATCATGATGTGGTGTGACATGGATACTACGGACTTTATACAGTTAGCAATATTTGAAGAACGAGCATGTATTATGTTTGGTATACTTATAGGTATATCAGCATTACTGTTCGGTTTGTTCAATATGGTAGCTGTACCAGTCGGTATAGTAACTTATGGCATATTAAACACAATAACGGTAAATGTCGGAGTTAGTGTACTTTCACAGGAATCGTATGAAAAAGTCATAAACGAAATTGAAGAAGACATAAATGAAATGAAAAGAAAATTATTCTAAGGACTATTATGGAGTCTTGTACAGAAATGTATGAGGCTCTTAGTCCTTTTAGTTTTGTTCGCGATTTTTTCTAGGGCTATAATGAAGAATAATCTTTAATCATTTATTTAAAATTTAGGAGGAAATAATTATGAATAACAAAGATTTAAACTCAACACACATTTTTTATGTTGGAGGAATCAGCGGTAAGGAACTGATAGAGGTTGAAAAAGCATTAACAGAAGTTGATACGACGAACGAAATTCGTTATATCATAACTAATGGATATGGTTTCAATACTGGCTCAGTTCAGATAGAAGCTAGATGGGAGGACATAAAAATATTTGTGGCAGCAGTTGAAGCAGTAACAAACGTAATTAAAAACCACAAACCTTTATGGCAGAGGGATGAAGACGACTTATTCTAAGGACTATAGGGTCTTACACAAAAATGTGTAGGGCTCTTAGTCCTTTTAGTTTTGTTAACAGTTTATATTTAAAGGAGGAGTCAATCTATGACACAGTATATTTACACAAAGGAACTTACAGGAGATCTTGATAAGGGAGCAGTTTATGGAGCGGTTGTATGGTCACAGGATGCTTGGAAAAAGGAAGAGATGGCTAAGCAGGGGTCATATATAACTATTAGGATGACAAACCAGGAGAATAGGGATGGCGGTATGGGCTATATTAGTATATACTTTAGAGGTGAAGAGATATACTATAGGTCTTATGATGTAGTTAGAGAAGATGGATATACACTTCCAGAGTATCTGACTAATGAGGATTTGTTAATTGTTAGAGAGAAGCTGAGATGTATTCTTCCGAAGTTTAAGTGGTGAGTTTTGAGTTTGTGAATTTTAGGAGGTAATCATTATGATGCATTTAGTATTTAGAGAAAGCGAAATGGTTAAGGAATTTTATGAGTTGAAGGCAGAAATAGAGTTATCTATCGCATCTAGACGTGCAGCTGAATTGATGGTTAGAAAGTATATCGACGAGTTTAACAGCAGTACTTCAGCTGATGAGATGTATGTTCTTGATGAGTATATTAAGAGCTTTAGTAAGACTATAGAAATTGATGACGAGAGAATCGGTTATATGAGAAAACAGAAGAAAGAACTTAAGAAAGAACTTAAGAGTCTCGGTATTAAAGTAAAGTAATTTGGAGGTTGATATTATGAACAGATTAGAAATGGAAGTAATGTACGGAGAAAAGGCACCTATAACAGAAAAGACAATCGATAATATGTTTCTTGTTAACGGCATTCCGCTCACACATATAGCTAGAAGTAATGCAAAGACTACAATGAGTATGAAGGAGTTGTGTGATATGATCCAAGGTGTGATGTTTGATGAGTTCATGCATGTGTCGGAAAATGATATGAGAGAAATGTATCCTGAGTCGATGGTATATTGTGAGTATGATATCCTGGCTACTAAGAAGGCGCTTAATAAGGCTTTTGGAGTAGAGGCGGATGAGACAGCTGAAGAGAAGAAGGAGCGGGAAAGAGAATCGTATCTCAAGTATAAGGAATTTGTTATGAAGAAGAAAGGTCATAAGGGAGGATTTAGATAATGAAAGAGAAATTAATTTATAGTATAATAGAGATTCGTGATCTTTGCGGGAATGTTGTATCGTATGAGATAGATATCAATCATAAAGCAATAGCTATTGTCTCTAAGGAAGACGGGGAAAATGCTATAAGAGCCATTAAAAAGAATGGAAAGTTTTACAATTATGAAGTAAGGACAACAAGTACTGGTAGACTGTACTGGACATTCTATTTTGAAATTGGTAATAAGCTGCCAGAGCCAGTGGAAAGCAAAGACGATGTTAAAGGGACGAGGTATGGACATTGTAGATGTTGCGGCGGTAAAACATTTGTAACGATTCCTAGGGTTCCTGGATCCATATTTTATGAAGAAGGGGAACTTGATATGATGTGTAAATCGTGCGGTAGAATTATAACTTGTAACGATATTGTATATTGGGAGTGGTGAATAATGGTATTTCAGTGTGGAGATTGTAAGTTTTGGTGTTATAATAGTATATGGGATGGTGGAGATTGTGGAAAGTGTCGTTTCAATGATGAGAACTATACGTACAAAAATGGGTCAATTTGCAAGAAATTTGAGCCTAGTATGGGGTTTTATAGTGATTTTTATTATATAATGAAGAAAGCTGAAGAAGTATGTGGAGGTAATTATCATGAATAATAGCTGGAAAGATAATTTTGGTGGAGAAGTTAAGGGTATTACGTTCGATTTTAACGCTATAGTGGTTGGGATGGTTACTATGTTAAACAATGAAGTGTGCGAAAAGATAGAGGAGATAGAGGAATATAGTCCTGCAGCGGCTAAAGGAGAGGAAATTATAGATAATTCGGTGCGTCCTGACCTCAATCAGGTTATATATAGCACTTTAGCTAAGGCGTTACCGACGTTTATAAGAGATACTTATGACATGTGCGAGCATGAATTACTCCATAATAAGGATTATTTTAAGATGTTGGACGGTAAAATAGCTGCTGTGATACAGGAAAATGAGTTGGGAGAGGACGTTGAAGACTATCTTGGAGACCAACTTAACCAGTGGAAAACGGCTTTAGAGACTGGAAATAGTACGTTGAGAGTTATAAGATTGGGTGATGATGAGTAAGATGAATGCGAGGAAGAGTTTGAGGAAGAGGATTCAGAGTGAATTTTTGAGCAGATAGTGAGCAGATAAGGCTATTAAAATACCCCCTTATGTGCTCACGATGTGCTCATTTTTTAAGCTCAATTTTTAAGGTTTTTGACGACCCTAAGCCCTTATGTGCTCATTTTGGGGGTAAAAACCCCTATTTTTAGCTATTTTTATATATATTAAAAAAGTTATAGAAAATAATTGACCTTAGAGTATATGTTAGGGTCAAAATTTTTCTAGAAAGTTTTTTAAATGGGTATACTTTTTACAAGGAGGATAAAATGCTAAATGATAACGAAACACTTCGATATACAATTTGAAACCAAAATTAAATGGGGTATGACACCATGGAATGACGAATGGAGTCTAGCTCATCTCTATAGAAAGAACGTTATAGAGAACTATCCAGAACTAATATACTATGTCACCACGTCAACACCTACAGAAGAAGAAAAAGAAGAAATGATAAATTATCCATGGGAAGTAAATAATGAACATTATTGGTGCCCGTGTTCTAACACGTTACCAGATCATGGACTAAACTATGTCGGAAACGTTCTACCCATCTTTGAAGAAAAGAAAGAATGGTATGAATTGGAAGACATAAACGCGCTTAGTGGTTGGGATAAAATGTGCATGACTATAAATCAATACTTTAGGCAACCACAAATATGCTCTCTCATACCCAAAGTAAAAACAGATTATGGTCGAACATTATATGAGATCACTAGCGATACGTATGATACTATGCTATATAATTATTCCAGAATGAGTTGCTATGTTAAGAATCCAGACGATATGTATGAAATCGAAAAGCCCAATGGGTTTTATGAGAGAAGAATGAGATCGTTCGAAATATTTTATGCGCATAATTATTATCAGGACGCTGGTGCATATGTGATGCTTGATAATAGATATGAGATATGGAAAGTGTGTACTGCTATTCCATGTCGTATGTATGGGGAAAAATGGGATAGATTTTTCATGTATTATGATCCCAATACTGGTGGGGTCGATATATACGAGCTCTACTGTTATAATGGATCAACTAGATGGTATAATCATTTAGACCTATTGGTTAATAATATGGAACAGTTCGACGAAGCTAATTGTTCTGTATATATTGATGATAGCAAGAAGCCGTTACGTTTTGATGGCTGGATATATAATGGAGACTCTAAGTTTGAACCAAAAAGCTATCAACCAGTAATAGCCCCATATAGTTTAATACGTTATAAAACGATAGAAAATGATCCGAATGAAAAAGAAAGGAAGGTAGTATATCTAAATCGTAAAAAGTTCTTCATCGATGAAATAGTATTACAATTATATGCTAACGAAGATGTCGAAAATAAAAATGTTATTCATATAAACGGTGATATAAGCGATAACAGATTCACTAACTTAAAAGTTACTAGGAATAAGACCATTTACGTCGGTAATGAAAAGAAGACAATAACTATTGGAAAAAACGAACGTTATAGGAATAGTATAATAGCTATTAATACCGAAACGGGTTATACTCATGTCTTTCCTAATTTATTTGTGGCATCTAAATATTTGGAAGTTGGTTATGCGACTATAAGACGCCACAAAGATGGCAGTTCGTTTAAAGCTGTAGATCCATTATATGGTTTTAATGATCCATCATTTAAAAGAAAATATTATTTTATTATAACAAAGGAGATAGATTACAATGACACGAATTGTGGCAACATCAAAGACTGGACAGATATATTATTATAATAGCGTAGCAGAGTGTAGTGAAGAACTTGGATTCACACCACCACAAATACGTTATGCTATAAATACAGGAAGACCTCTGGAAGATTATACGTTAGAAAGGGATCGTGAATATGAAGACGAGTATAATAAATCTAAAGCTGCTTTTGCAGCGGGAGTTGCAGAACGTAGACTACAACGTGAGGAAAAATCCAGACTCGCCGAAAGTACTAAGCTACGAAAAGATATGGAACGTGAATTACGTAGGAAAGAGAAAGAAGAATATGCTAAAGGCGTAGAACAGAGAAAAGAAGAACGAGCTGAACGAAAGCGTCAGCTTGAAGAAGAAAAAGAACAGAGAAGAGAAGAACGCTTACAGCAAAAAGAAATACGTCTCAAAGAAAAAGAAGAGTATGATAGAGGCGTAGCTCAGCGAAGAGAAGAACGCTTACAGCAAAAAGAAATACGTCTCAAAGAAAAAGAAGAGTATGATAGAGGCGTAGCTCAGCGAAGAGAAGAACGAGCCGAACGAAAGCGACAGCTTGAAGAAGAAAAGACACAAAGAAAAATAGAACGCGATAAAGCTAGAGAAGCCAAACTTGCTGAACAGAGACGCATTCAAGAATTACGTGAGGCAAAGACAGAATATGAAAGACAGAAATACGAAGAGTACATGCGCGTGCGACGCGAACAGGATGAAGCTAAACGTATAGCTGAAATAAAAGAATATGAACGTCTCTACAAAATGAACAACGAAGAAATGTTCGACGCACTGAATGATAGACCAGGTATTAATTATGTTCAGCTGGAGAACGGAAGTATATTCCCAGACTATTACATTAATCCAGATGACCCAGACCATCAGTGTGTAAAAGTAATACGTCATGGAATAACTAGACCGTTCGAAAGTAAACTAACTTTTCGTGGCAAGGTTGTGGATCCATGGGATGACGAAGATTGTTAAAAATTAATTTTTCACGAAAAATAAAAATAAAGTTATGAAGGATAAAACGAAAAAAAGTCATTCGCATAAAATTCGTGGGCTATTATGGAAGGATAGAGTAACTCAAACTCATTAGAGTTTAGGGGTTAGTCACAATTGCACTTAGACGTAAGTGAATTCGATTGTGAACTGTCCTTTTAAGCTTTCGATATTATCTAAAATTCATAATGATTCTCCTAGTAACATAATGAGGGGCGGTTTAACCACTGACCCCTCTTTGTGTTGCCTCAGAGAAAGAAAGGAAATAATATGTCAGAATTAGAAAGTAAATTCCAAGCAAAATTAAAGAAGAAAATCGAAGGCAAGTTCCCAGGTTGTATCATACTTAAAAACGACTGTCACAGTGTTCAGGGTTTCCCCGATTTGACAGTCTACCACAAGAGCACATGCGCTCTACTAGAATGCAAAAGAAGCGCTACTGCTAAGCACAGACCCAACCAGGATTATTATGTTAATAACATAAATAACGCTGGTGGCTTTGCAAGATTTGTATATCCCGAAAATGAAGAGGATATACTAAAAGAAATGGAGGACTGGTTCGAATGAAGTTTAACAACCATAAGTCATTAGCTGGTAAACATGCCATATTCACAGCATCTAAACCGTCTTGGCTCAATTATAGTGAAGATGGATTTAAAGATGCATACTGGCGTGCGACAGCTGCTACACGTGGTACAGACTTACACAACTATGCAGAGCAGGCTATAAGACTTAAACAGAGACAGCCTAACTGCGAGAAGACTTTATGCATGCATATTAATGATGCTATTAAATATGACATGTCTCCAGAGGTTGTTCTGTATCATTCGGATAACTTTTATGGCACAGCTGATGCTATACGTTATTTCGAAAAAGAAAGAGTGTTACGTATACATGATCTTAAAACTGGAACAGGGAAAGTACACCCTGAACAGCTTAAAGTATATGCAGCACTGTTTTGTCTGGAATATTATAAAGACCCATATAAAATGAGCTTTATACTCC
>JAKSSD010000006.1 GCA_024403275.1 Lachnospiraceae bacterium | reverse complement strand
CATGTAGTAGGTTCCTGAATATTTGTAGTACCTGGTCTCCAACCTATAAACTTATAGCCTTCTCTTTCTGGCTCCTTATATGGTAAACAATCCGCGCCCTTCTTAACAGTCTGTGTATAAAGAAGAGTTTCATCCCAGTCAATAAATTTAACTAAAAATTCTTCTTCATTTTCCTTCTCATATTTAGCATATGTTTTCATTTCAGCTGTAACATTTTTAGGTTCTGGATACCAACCAACAAATACATATCCTGTCTTTGTTGGAGTCACATAAGAAATAGCATCCTGACCAGCTTTTACAGTCTTAGTATCAAGAAGTGTTGTTGTATCATCATCATAGAAATATACATGATATTCAATAGGCTTCTCAGAAACAATGATATTACTATAATTATCCGCAAAATATTTAGCAGGAGCTGTATCCTGGCAATAGAAAGTAATAAGCTGTGGATCATTTGCAAATGCAGAATTATCAATAACTGAACAAGAATTTGGAATCTCTACATATCTGATATTACTGTTTGCAAAAGCCTCAGGTCCAATACTTGTTGTGCCATCCTTCAATACTACTGAGTAAAGATTAGCTGTATCCTTAAAGCATTTTTCAGGAATTGTAGTTACTCCACTTTGTGTGAAATCAACGCTCAATACATCATTACATCCTTCAAATGCTGACTTTGCTACTGTTTTAACACTAGCAAATTCTGAAGCATTAATACTACCAGTACCATAGTTAATACCTCTTGCAGGAAGTACTTCTAATAGATTCTCAAGATTATCATTTACCTTGCCATAAATTACTGCATCTCGACATTCAAAATTCTTATTTGTGCCAAAATCTACAGAAGTAAGCAAAGGAGCACCCTTAAATGGTGCCTGACCAAATTCCTGTAAATCCGAATAAATATCAACATCTACAAGATTTGAACATCCATCAAATGCATAATCTCCTAATCTACTTGTAGGTCCATTAATATATGCACCCTGAAGACTTGAACATCCGGCAAATTCATTATTATCAATGCTCTTAAGACCTTCAACAGTAATTGTAACAATATCTGTATTAGGAGTACCAATAACATTACCAGCTGCATCCTTTCCTGAGAAAAGGCCTTCCTTAATATCTGTAATACCATCTGGTAACGTAATATTTAAGGCAGAATTGATAATAGCCTTCTGATTATCTGTAAGACTAGCACCTGCATCCAAAGCAGCCTTTGCTGTATGAGCAGCATTTGCCATATCTGTTGTAATATATGGGAATGTGTCAGTACCAATTGTTGCAAGTGTATTAAGTGTAGGACAATCAATAAGCTCATTTTCAAAAGTATCAGGATTATACTGAACTGTTAAATTAGTTGGCCATCCTGTATAGAACTTAATATACGACTTAACCTGATTTTCATTATTTATATTATTCTGAGCATCCATAGCATATTTAAATGGAGCAGAATCCTTCTTTGCTGTACCAGTAAAAGTAAGAACTGGTGTATTTGAAAGTGTACATGTATCTAATAATGTATTAACATCCTGAGTATCAAATGCTCCATCACCAATATAAGTTAAATTAATTGGTTCTTTAAAAATTACATCTGTAAGTTCATGACAACCCTTAAAGGCTTCAGATTCAATCTCAATAATACTCGAAGGGATTGTAATCTGTGTAAGTGTATGATTATCCTTAAATGAATCCTTGCCGATTTTTGTAATCTGGTAAGGTCCAATAGTATCTGGAATCTGAACCTTAAGAACTGTTGGATCCATATTAAAGAAAATAAGCTGATTCTGATTATTTACCTGGAATACTGTCTTACCTGAACCAGCATCTCCTGTAGCTGTAAATACCTTCTCATATACTTCATCATCAAGATACTTAAAGGCAAAAGAATTAGCAGTTGATGTCTGATGAAGCTTCTGATCTTTTTGACCTTCAAGATAAAATTCCTGAGGAAGAATAGCCTGGAACTGTTCAAAAGTATATTCAGAAGAATCTGTGATAGTCATCAAAGCATTTGGAATAGTAATATGCTTAAGACTTCTACAACCTTCATACCAGGCAATATCCTGATCTTCATTAAAGAATACAGGGAACTCTAATTCTTCAAGTGAAGAACAATTCTTAAATACATTCTTACCAAGATCTGCCAAAGACATATTCTTGTCTGGAATATCAATAACACAGCTTGTCATTGATACACAGCCTTCAAAGCAGGAATCGCCAACCTTATCTACACCAGTAGGTAAAACAAAGCTCTTCAAGCCCTGACAATTATAAAATGCGTGATCACCAATAACACTAATTGCAGCATTTTCTGGTATATTAACTGCTTTAAGGTTATGACATTCAGCAAATGAATAGTTACCAAGTGTATTTACACCATCATTAAAAGTAACACTTGAAAGGTTAGAACAATTTGCAAATGCATAGTTACCAATACCAAGCATCTGGTCACCGAAATATACATTTACAATGTTCTTAGCTTTAGAGAAAATACCATCACTCTCTGCTGATGATAATTCCCATCCACTATTAGTTTTTACAACATTCTGATTAGCAATATAATTAACTGTTGCATTTGTAATTCTCTTATGAACCTCATCAAGGCATTCCTTATAATCAGGTGCAGCAAGTGTACCAGCATTGTAATAATATTTCTCTGGAATACGCTCTACTCCATTTTCATCTACAATCCATTTATCAATAGTATTGTAGTAGCATGGTAAATAATCGCCTGTAGGAAGATTCTGATCCTCATACTGTGGATTACCATCTTCATCATCTCCTATATAAACTGATGAAATAGCATATACAGGATAATATAGAGGTTCGTCATTTTTAGATACAGCAACATAACCACCTGAAGTACCCTGTGAATCTGTATACTTAGTATAAGCATCTACTGTATCAGGAATTGTAAGATTACCACCTGATAAAGATCTTTCAAAATCATAACCACAAATAACTGCAACTCTATTAGAACCACTCTGCTTAGTAATATAAGCAAACTGGAACATACCATCACCTGTTGTATAAATCTTATCGGTATCCTGAATTACAGGAACCTGATTCTCTGTTGGAAGAAGTGTTGACTTGAGTGGCTCTGGACCAGCTTTTACGCTTCTTTGAGGAATAAGTGCAACAAGAAGTGCAGATACAAGAAATAATCCAGCTGCACTAAATCCAACGAGTCTTTTGAATTTTTTTGATAATCTTTTCTTAGACTTACTCATTTGTACCCTCCGGGTGTTTAATTTTCTTGGCCATAACTACAAAACGACCATTTTCCTGTGCATAATCACAGGTGGACAATGTAAGAAGTTCATCATCAAAGCCAACTTCCACATTTGTATCGTACATAGATTTATTTTTTAATTCATTGATATATGATTCAAATTCAGTCTCAGAATCAACATTTACAAATTCATAATATTTAAATCCTGTATCATCTGATGCATGGACATAATCTCTAAATACAAAAGCCACTTCATATTCGGCTTCTTCGTAAATACTGTCAAAAATAAAAGTTTTATGAGAAGTATAAAAATCGTAACTGTCGTATTTTTCTAAGTTGGCGAACATTTTGCCAGATTTCATATGATGTCCATATAAAATCACATTTTTACTTCTCGGAAAGATACTACAATTCATATCCATAAAAATGCATCCATTAGCATTCTGTTTTCCATTAAAGCTATGTGAAAGATAATATGCATTATCCTTTCCTGCCATAACCGGATAATCTATATTAGTATCTTCAATCTTAATCCAGCCTATTAAATCATTATTTTGATCATGAAGATCTTTAAATTTATATAAAATATCAGGAATCTCATAGGTATCATAAGTAATCGAAGTGTTATATGTAGGCTTTATTGTAGTAAAAATAAAAGCATCATCAGCCATAGCCTGTTTAATCTCTTCCATTTCTGCTTCCTTATCAGAATCAGATATGATTCTGGATACAACGAAAAACAGAGATGTAATAATCAAAAATACGCAGCCAATTACTATAATATATTTAAGAAGCGCTTTTTGTTTAGCCTGCTTCTCCATATAATACTTCACTAAATCTTTATCGACAGAATCTTCTGTTTCTTCAACCTTTTCAAATCTCTCTTCCTTTACTTTAATGGAAGATCTTCTATTTGAAGGTATTTTATTAGTCCTGTCATTATAGATTTCTGAAATTTCATCTTCAAAATCAAATCCAAGCCTGGATTCAAATTTAACAGTTCCAACACAAAGGGAAGAATATAATTTTTCTAATTGTTTATAATCATTTATATCTATCTTTTTTTTGATAGCTTCAATCTTCCTGGCATCTCTTAAAAAAGCCTCATATTCACTTTGTGAACGTGCTCTTTGGCCATTAACAGTCCACTCTGAACTCATTCTTCTCCACCTTACATATCTACTCTATTCTATTGTACAATATCTTGTGGATTTATCAAGATTTATTTCAATATTCAGTAAATTTACAAAAGAAAAATCCATGTATTAATTTCTAATACATGGATTTAAATAATTAACCCCAAACAATTATAATTGTAATAATCGCAGCAATTGCAATCAATATAGGTACCGCAATTGTAATGGCATACAATAGTCTCTCTTTAAACTGAGCTTTATAATAAAGCTTTGGTGCATCTTTGTATTCACCGATAAATTTAAAATTGCCTTTTGATTCAGATACCTTTCTAACCCATAAGGATTTAAGTTTATTCTTGGCAGCAATATAATCCTTCTCTTTTCTTTCGTCTGCTTCTGCCTGCATTTCTTTAATTTTTTCCTTAAGAATCTCTACTTTCTTTTCATAAGCTTTATTGTAGGCCTCAAGGGCATTTTTATCTTCTATTTCAGCTTCGGCAATCTTATCATTACAATAATCTTTTAATCTATTATAAAATTCAGTCAATTCTGGTTCCTTTTCAGGATATCCCTCAATTAACTTAACCCATTTTTGAGATTGTAATTCTTTTAAAACTTTCTCCTTATAAGGTTTTAACAGCCAAAGATGAATTGTATCTATAAATTCCTCACTCAAAGCATTTATATTAAAGTAATTATCTGATTCATATTGTGTACGAAGCTCATTAAAATACTTTGTAATATTCATTATACTATTATCAGGAGTCTTATTTTCTTTATCTATAAGTCTTTTATAATACTCCTCATATTGATCTATATTTTTATACTGCATATTGGCCATTACTTCGTAAACATGCGGATTAATCTCCTTAGAATCAATATTCTGTGCAAATCTAAAGAACTCACAGGCCTTATTATACTCTTCGAATTCAAGAGCAAGTAAACCTCTTTTAAATACTTCTTCATACTTAGGAGAAAGATATACTGTCTGCATTTGAGCAAGCATAGCAGGATTAACAGCGTCAATAGCCTTTGGTTTATTAACAATCTTTTTAATACCTCTAATAAGATCTGTAACAAAACCAAGCTTATTCATATCCTGTAATTGAAGATGAGCAAATTCATCAGGAAGATTAATAGGATCAACATTCTTATAACAAGGAATAAGAAGTCTGTCACCTTTTTCAGCCATAATATTAATGAATCTGCTCCATTCATTCTTAACCCATACAGCGTTAAAATACTCAATCTTAGTACCAAGAACGATCATTACCTTAGCACTATTTAATGCAGCAAAAATATATGGTTCATAATCCTTACCTAATTTGTTTTCAAGAGTAATTTCAGAAAAGAATACATTAAAGCCTTCCTGAACTAACTGATGATAAAGATCATTAGCAAGAACACTATCATTTGTTCTGTTACCATTTTCATCACTACTCTTATAACTGATAAATACATCAAAAGGCTTTTCCTTCTCTGCTATTCTAAGAATACCCTTTTGAATATAATCAATATTCTTTGCTTCCTGCTGGTAAATATCAATCTGCTCAGTTGCAGCATACTTAATAGCAGATTTATAATCTTCATTTGAGAAAATAGATTTATACTGAGTTCTATTTACTGTAGGAACCTTCTTAGTAGTCTTAGTATCATCAACATACTCAATACCATAAGAACATAAAGTTCTAAGCCAATAAGCTTCTGAATCAGTAATATCCTCATTTAAAATTTCATCAATAACAGCAATTGCCTTGTCATATTCATTATTCTTTCTTAAATGTTCAGCTCTTTCATAAAGTCTTGCTCTTTTTTCATTAGAAAGATTAGGAACTGTCTGAGATGTACCACAGAATTTACAAGTACAGATTTTTTTATTATCTTCTATTTCAAGTGTGCCAGCGCACATCTTACAAGTATAATTTATCATTTTTAATCCCCTTATTAATAACGATTGCTTTTAAGTAACTCTTCTGAAACACCAGCCACAAAGCTTTGAACATTTCCAATAGTATTCATCTTCTCTTCACCCTTTATAATGTATAAGCCAGACTGTTCATAATCACCCATGTTTTTAAGAGTATTCACTGCGCTGTTTAATTCATAAACACTTATTGATGTCTTTATTGTACGAACAGCACCTAAATAATCAACATTACGTGTATTTAAAGCTTGTTGATTTTTCTTAACAATGTCATTAAACTTATTATCAATAAATACATTGTAAGCTTTAGTTCTTCCTTCAATCAGTTCTTTCTCATATTCAACACGATTATCGTAAATCTTTTTAACTTCATCAATTACTCTGTCCATCATGTCATGAATTTCTGATTTCTTTTCATCTGAAGCAAACTTTAAATAATATTTAAATACTGTCTTTTCATACTGCTCAAGTTCTTTAATATACAATTCAATATCATCGATCTTTTGCTCGTAAGCTCTGTTGAACTGTAAGGTTTTAACAATATCTTCTTTTGAATAATACCCTTCAACAAAGTACTGATTTGCAAGCTGATAACTTTTATCATCACATGCATATGTAGGAATCTTTTCTTTTTCGGCAATAATTTTGTCAGTTGTACTAATTAGCTTCTGTTCAAGCTCTTCCATATTTTTAACCTGATACTTAACATATATTTCGCCTAAATAAGCATCTAAATTTGAACTATCATAATTTAATATCTGTTCGTACAATTCATTAGCTTTCTCATATGTTCCTAAAACAAGGAAATTGTATGCCATCAAATTAACAGCCTCTACACCTTGAGGTGACTGGCTTTGAACAGGTTGAACTTCTTCATTAACTATTTTATCTTTACCTAAAATCTTCTCTACACCACGAATAAGATCTTGCATAAAGCCAAGCTTTGACATATCAAGAGCCTGAAGGTGTGCAAATTCTTCTGGAAGGCTGTATGGATCCATTCCTTTAAAAGCAGGAATCAGTGTCTTTTCTGCACCATTTTTAATAAGAGAAATAAATCTTGCCCATTCATTCTTAACCCAAACTGCCTGGAAAAATTCAGGTTTTGTGCCAAGAACAATCATAATCTTAGCAGAATTCAAAGCAGCAAATATATATGGTTCATAATCTACACCAAGCTTATCTTCAAGTGTAATTCTAGAGAAAAATGTTTTAATACCTTTTTTATCGAGAGCATGGTAAATCTCATTTGCAAGAACACTATCTACAGCTCTTCTTCCCATATCATCTGTTTCCTTGTAACAGATAAATACATCAAATGGTTCTTCCTTCTCTGAAATCTCCATAAATGTTTTCTGGATTTCAGCAATTCTCTTAACCTCTTCTTCATATACAGCTCTTTGCTCATCTGTAGCCTTCTCAATAGCTGCCTTATAGTCAAGATCAGAATACACAGAAGCATACTGGAATCTATTTATTGTAGGAATTCTCTTTCCACTTAAAGCATCCTCAACATAATTAACACCGTATTTGCAAAGGAATACTGACCAGTAAATATCAGCATCACCATTTTCTTCTTCAAGTATCAATTCATAAATACTTAAAGCCTTATCAAATTCATAATTAATTCTGAACTGATTAGCTCTTTCATACATTCCTTCAATTCTGTCTGAATGAACAGAAGGAACAGTTTGTGTACTTCCACAATATTCGCAAGTACAAACCTTTTTATCTGAATCAACATTCAGATTTGCTCCACACATTTTACACTTAAATACCGCCATAATTTATTCCCTTTTCTATTAAAAATTATCGAACAAAATAATTATATCAAAAATCTAAATATTAAACATCTCATAATTAGAAAAATATACTAATATATCTTATTATTTTAGGATAATAATTTACTAAATTTCACATAAAAAATAGGCCTCATTTACTGAGACCTATTTCAAAAAATTATAACTTATATTATTTAACTACAATATTAACAATCTTTCCAGGAACATAAATCTCCTTAACGACTGTTTTACCTTCCATTGCTCTCTTAACACCATCAACTTCCTTAGCCTTGGCAAGAGCAGAATCCTTATCTTCGTTAACACCAAGAACAACAAGGCCTTTAACCTTACCATTTACCTGAACACCAATCTCGATTTCATTCTCTTTGATTGCTTCAGGATCAAATACTGGCCATGCTTCATAAGCAATAGTATTATCATGTCCAAGAATCTGCCAGATTTCTTCACCAACATGAGGTGTAATACAAGAAATCATCTTTACAAAGCCTTCAGCGAATTCCTTAGGACATTTGCCCTTTGTTGCCTCATTCATGAAAATCATCATCTGAGCAATAGCTGTATTAAAGCCAAGTGTTTCAAAGTCAGAAGTAATCTTCTTTACTGTCTGATGATAAAGCTTTGTAAGTCTTCCATCATCTGTATCAACAATGTTCTCTTCATTTGTGAAGTAATTCCATACACGACCTATAAATTTACGAGCACCTTCTACACCTGATGAGCTCCATGGTTTAGAAACCTCAAGTGGTCCCATAAACATTTCATATAATCTAAGTGTGTCAGCACCATAATCTCTTACAATGTCTGAAGGATTAATTACAAATTCAGGGAATCTCTTACCCATCTTAATTCCATTTTCACCAAGAATCATACCCTGATGAACGAGTTTCTTAAATGGCTCACTAACTGGTGAAATACCTTCATTATAAAGGAATTTGTTCCATATTCTTGAATACATAAGATGACCAACTGCATGCTCAGGGCCACCAATATAAAGGTCAACAGGAAGCCAATGCTTAAGAAGTTCTGGATCTGCTAACTCTTTATCATTGTTAGGATCAATATATCTCATGTAATACCATGAAGAGCCAGCTGAACCAGGCATTGTAGAAGTTTCTCTCTTACCCTTTACGCCGTCCTTATTGTATACTTTCCATTCTGTAGCATTTTCAAGAGGTGCCTGTCCATTCTTGCCCTTATAATCCTCAAGTTCTGGAAGAACAAGTGGTAATTCTTCATCAGCAAGAACATGTACATTACCTTCTTCATCATACCATACAGGAACTGGTTCACCCCAGTAACGCTGACGAGCAAAAATCCACTCTCTGAAATGATAATTAACTGTTCTCTTTGCTACTCCCATTCCTTCAAGTTTAACTGTAATAGCTTCCTTAGCCTCTTCAACTGTTAAGCCATTGAATTCTTCAGAATTAATAAGCTTAAATCCTTTACCAAGGTAATCATATTTCTCAAATGCTTTTTCTGATACATCAGCACCTTCGATAACCTGAATCATATCAATATTATGTACAATAGCATATTCGAAGTCTCTCTGATCATGTGAAGGTACAGCCATAACAGCACCTGTACCATAGTTAGCAAGTACGAAATCACCGATAAACATACGTACTTCCTTACCATTAACAGGGTTAATACATGTTACACCCTTTAATTCACATCCAGACTTAGTCTTATTAAGTTCAGTACGATCCATATCATTCTTCTTAATTGTTTCATCGATATAAGCCTGAACCTCTTCTTTATTTTCAATTCTTGGCATCAAGTTCTTAACGATTTCTCCATCTGGAGCAAGAACCATAAATGTAATACCATAGATTGTTTCAATACATGTTGTATAAATTGAGAATTCTCCACCACCAACAATCTGGAATTTAACTTCAACACCTTCAGAACGACCAATCCAGTGTCTTTGCATATCCTTAGTTGATTCTGGCCAGTTAATCTCATTAAGACCATCAAGAAGCTGATCTGCAAATGCTACCTGATCAATTACCCACTGTTTCATATTTTTACGAACAACAGGGAAACCACCACGCTCTGACTTACCATCAATAACTTCATCATTTGAAAGTACTGTACCAAGCTCCTCACACCAGTTAACAGGCATATCTACAAGCTTTGCATATCCTTTTTCATATAATTTCTTGAAAATCCACTGAGTCCATTTATAGAATGAAGGGTCTGATGTAGCAATCATCTTTGACCAGTCATAATCAAAGCCAAGTTCCTTTAACTGCTTTGTAAATGTCTCAATATTCTTCTGTGTAAAACCATTAGGATTATTACCTGTATTTACAGCATACTGCTCAGCAGGAAGACCAAATGAATCATATCCCATTGGATGAAGTACATTATATCCCTGCATTCTCTTCATACGTGAAGAAATATCTGTTGCTGTGTATCCTTCAGGATGACCTGCATGAAGTCCTACACCTGATGGATATGGGAACATATCAAGAGCATAGAATTTAGGTTTTGAAAAATCCCAAACATCTGTCTTAAATGTCTCATTCTCCTCCCAGTATTTCTGCCATTTCGCTTCTATCTCGCGATGATTATATGTTTTATTCATATTAGCCTCCAATAAAAAATCATACCCATTAATTTTAATAAGCATATATTAAAAAGTCAATGATTATGGGCAAATAGTCTTTAGTTCAGTGTAATTAAAAACCGATTGCCTTCAAAAAGAAAGCAATCGGTATAAATTTAACTAAAATGGATAAAAAAACAAATACGAAAATCTAACAGAAAAGCATCTTAAGAGACTAAGCTTTCAAGTACTTTATTCTATATTATTTTCAGCAACCTTTTCTGCTCTTTCCTTAACCTGAGCATCCTGGATATCTGATGGTGTCTGTTCGTATCTTACAAATTCATATTCAAAATCACCACGTCCACCAGTCATAGATCTTAAATCTGTACAGTATCCATAGAGGCTTAACATAGGAATCTCTGCTTCAATAACTGTCTTACCATTAGCTGTAGGATTCATTCCAAGTACACGACCTCTTCTCTTGTTAAGGTCACCCATAATATCACCTGTATACTTATCTGGTACAGTAACCTTAAGAGTTTCGATTGGCTCAAGAAGAATTGGAGATGCTTCCATAATACCTTTCTTGAAGGCCTGAATTGTTGCCATCTTAAATGCCATTTCAGAAGAATCTACTGGATGATATGAACCATCGTATAAAGTTGCCTTAATACCAACAACTGGATATGCAGCAAGTGGTCCTCTGAGAACTGATTCCTGAAGACCTTTTTCAACAGCTGGGAAATAGTTCTTAGGTACTGCACCACCAACAACCTCTTCTTCAAATGTATATGGAGCCTCAAGATTTCCTGAATTTTCAAATCTCATCTTTACATGACCATACTGACCATGACCACCAGACTGTTTCTTATACTTATATTCAACATCTGATTTCTTCTTAACAGTTTCTCTGAAAGCTACCTTTGGCTTAGTCAAATCAATCTTAACTTTATACTCATTTTCAAGTCTTGACTGAACAAGTTCTAGATGCATATCTCCCATACCATAAATAAGAGTCTGCTTGTTCTCAACATCATTTACTACCTTAAGAGTCTGATCCTCATGCATCATCTTCTGTAATGACTGAGCAATCTTATCTACATCGCCCTTATTAACTGCATGATATCTCTTATATGTATATGGCTTAGGTAAATCAACCTTACCATATCTGATAATATGAGACTTAGTTGATAATGTATTACCAGTTCTTGCCGCAGTAATCTTAGCTAAAGCACCAATATCACCAGCATGAAGCTCAGATACTTCAATTGGTTTATTACCCTGTAAGAGATAAATCTTACCAATCTTCTCTTCAACCTGCTTCTCATCGTTAAACATAAGGTCATCAGTCTTAAGAACACCTGACATAACCTTAATCATTGAGTATTTACCAATAAATGGATCAACAATTGTCTTAAAGATATAAGCTGATTTAGTCTTTGCAAAATCATAATTAGCTTCAAAAATATCATTTGTCTTCAAATCAATACCAGCAACCTGTCTTGAATCTGGTCCTGGAAGGTATTTAACAATATCATCCATAAGTGTATAAATACCCTGACAGAGAATATTTGAACCCATAGAAATAGGAATAATGCTTCCATCATTAACAGATACTCTTAAAGCCTGACGAATTTCATTCTCAGAGAATTTCTCTCCACCAAAATATCTTTCCATAAGATCTTCACTTGATTCAGCAACAGCTTCCATAAGTGTTTCTCTATAATTTTCAAGATATTCCTTATTAGCTTCAGGAATCTCACATTCCTTAACTTCCTTGCCTTCCCATCTGTAACCTTGTTCTGCAATTACATTAATATATCCGACAAATTTCTCATTCTCTCTTATTGGTAAATGGAAAGGAGCAATTTTCTTACCATACATAGCAGTAAGATCTTCAACAACCTGTCTATATGATGCATTATCAATATCCATATCAGTAACAAAGAACATTCTTGGAAGTTTATACTTCTCACATATATCCCATGCCTTTTCAGTACCAACTTCTACTCCGGCTTTACCTGAAACAACGATAATAGCTGCATCCGCTGCTGAAGCAGCTTCCTCTGCTTCACCTACAAAATCAAAAAATCCAGGAGTATCAAGTATATTTATCTTGCATCCATTCCACTCGAGCGGAATCATTGATGTAGAAACAGAAATCTGTCTCTTAATCTCTTCTTTACCAAAATCACTTACTGTGTTTCCATCAGTAACTTTACCCATACGAGATGTAAGTCCTGCAAGATATGCCATAGCCTCTGCAAGTGAAGTTTTACCAGCACCACCATGTCCTAACAGACACACGTTTCGTATTTTGTCAGTTGTGTAAATATTCATGTTGTAACCCTCCGAATTTGTTATTTGAAGTCGAATAGCCCCAATACTTTGTAAAACAAAATAAAAAATCAACCCCATTTAGTATATTTTACTAAATACGGGTTGACTATACAAGATTCTATGTTACATTTGTACAAAAATACAATATTATGTATATTTCATTGTATATATTTACAATAATAACTATTTACTAAGTGTTTCTACTGTATCGTAAATTTCAATTCTCTTCAAATCCATCTCAGGCATACCAATAAATACACCACCATACTGGAATGTATCATCTACCTTAATAATACGAACAATCTCAATAAATGCATGAATTACATCTTTAGTCCAAAGTGTCAAATCTGCATCATATACAGCTCCAATAGTAAGAGCTTCATCACAGTTAAATCCGATACCTGATACAGAAACATCATATACATCTATATTTACTTCTTCCTCTTCATGCTTATCCAGTCTATTTACAAATAACTTAGCATCAAGTTCAATTCTCTTTGTTTTACGTCTCTCATTCATAATAATTCCCTCCAGATGTTAATATTATACACAATGAAAAAAAATCATGTCAATAAAATAGTGGAAATCACTAAAGATTGTGCTATAATACTCGATATATATCATGTGAGGTAATTAATATGAAAATTGGTGCTTATAATTTAAGTTCACAATTTAATATGTATTCAAGATTATCTGCAGATACAATTAAGCAGGCAGATAAGGTTGTAGAAGCTAGTAAACTTAAAGAGATCCAGCCTGTTAAGGAAGGTCCTGTTGATTCACTTACAATATCTAATTCTACCAACAAGCCTGTTTCAGCTACATATAGCAGATATACTCCTATTGGTGTATTAAACAGTAAGGAGCCTGAAGTACTCGATGATTTCTCTTTGGTATCTGCCAAGGAAGACAAGATTGTATCAAGACTTCCTAAAACTGATAACAATATCAATTATGAACAAACCATCTCCGATGAAAAGATGGATGCATTTCTTAAGGACGTATTTAAATTATTCTAATATAAAAAATAAGCATTCCAAAAAGGATGCTTATTTTTTTATCTCGTATAATCAAACGCATTTTTTATCCAGTCAATCCTCTCTCCTTCTATTGAGATAACATCATATCTTATAAATACATCTTCCCTGATATTATTTTTTAATCTGTAATAATCTGATACTCTGCATATGTTTTTTATTTTCTTATAATTAACGGCTTCATATGCTAAACCATATTCATTACTGCTTCGAAATTTAACCTCAAAAAACACAAGATATTTATCGTCCCATCCTATTAGGTCAATCTCTCCTTTTTTAGAATAGAAATTTTGTTCAACTATTCTAACACCATTATCTATTAAATATTCTTTTGCAGTATTTTCGTATTCTCTTCCAATAGATCTTTTATTAATATATACACCTCTTATTTCTGCTTGGCCCTAATCTTATCCATAGCATCAACAAATACAAGAATCTCAGCCACAACTTCATATAATTCAGGTGGAATCTCCTGGCCGATTTCAAGGCGTGATAAAGTATTAGCAAGCTTAGAATCCTTATGAACGGGAATCTTATTATCCTTTGCCATATCTATAATTCTATCAGCCAAAGCTCCTTTTCCTGAAGCTATTACCTTTGGCGCATTATCTTCATTTGGATCATATTCAAGGGCTATAGCCTGTCTTCTTTTAACCTGTTTCATATTATGCCCTCACATCAAATCTGTAAAAACTAATAGCATCACCTTTATCATTATTCTCATCTTCGCCTGAAAACATAGCTGGTGCAAAACTCTTCGTATTAAAGCTATTTGTAACATTGTATCCTAATTTTTCTAATTTAGAATTTAATTTATCAATATTTAATTCAATAAATTTCAAAGCATCCTCATCTTCAAAGGTAAAATCTGTTGAAACATTAGTTGAATTATTTAATCTAATATACACTTCCATCATTCCAAGAGCTTGCATATCAAGTCTTAAAACCGCTGATATATTATCCTTATGAGCCAAAAGATTTTTCTTATTGGCATATACATATAAATCCCCAGTATTAGACTGATTATTTAGCATCATAGGAAGCTGTACATAAGGGGTTAAGTCATTTAAATTCTGTAAAAACTGAACATTTTCTCTGAAGCCATTAATGGAATTAGTGAGATTATCACTTCCCTTTACGACATTGCTCATAGAATCAAGAATATCATTTGTATTGTTAATAAGCTTATTGTAATGATCACTTATTTTTCCAGGATCCTTAATTTCTTCTGGCTCTAAAAGCCACTTCTCACTAAATTTATCTGTAAGAAGATTTTTAAACAAGGCTGATTTAATCAATGCGCCTTTATCCTGATCTGATATATCAGGGTCTTTTAGAATAGAATCAAAAGTCTTTAAAATATCTTCTAGATCAACCTTCTGACCATCTGATAATTTATCAATCAAAGAATTGGCGATTTCATTATCTTTTGAAGTAAGACCATTAATAAAGTCAAAATCCTTATTCGTAAGAGTTATTTCATCGCTTAAATGATGCTTTGGAACTTCGATTTGAATCTGTTCTCCATCTAAAAGGTTTCCATCTGCTATTTCCTTAATAATACTATCTGCAATTGGGGCGTTTTCAGAGGAAAGCTGACTTGTACCATTACCCTCAGGATTAGCATTTTCATTTAAAAGCTCGCCCTCTTCATTACCCATGAGATTCTCATTATCTAATCCATTATTTCCTAGAGAAATAAATACGCCTGTTTCACCTTCCAAAGAAGAACCTATAAAATCCTTAGCCATATCAATGGATGCTGATAAATCAGAATCCGCCATATTACTTAGTTCCATAGGCAATTGCTTAATAAGAGTTTCGATAGAATCTGATAATTTGTTCTCAAAATTAAGAACTGCATCAAATCTTGCAATATTATCAGCACTTAATTCAAGTCCAAGCTTTTGCATATTAATAATCTCACTTGGTTCTATATTAGGATTCGCCATTATCTGTCTATAAACAGCAGAAAGAGATTCCTTATCAATACTCATACCCTCTTGCATTAGTGTTGAAACAAGTGCAAGTGAAGTATTATTAGTTGGAATTCCAGCCTGAGAAATGGCATTATTCGCTATATTTTCAGAAGCAAGGTTCGTAAATAAAGCTCTTAAAGCTATTTCATCAGAGCCATCCTTACTAACTTCAAATACAACAGTCTGACCTATATTTAAATTGACATCTGGATTAATTCGAGCATTAATAACTGTGTCGCCAACAGAAATAGTTGCGACCTGATTAGAAATGTCAGAAACAGTGCCACGAAGAGTTTCTCCGTTAGCCATCTGTTTTAAGAGATCCAATCCCGCATTATCGAGATTAGAAATATTCGAATATTGTAAATTGCCAGGAAATGAGTTGGCATTTACGTTTTGAACATTTAAATTTATGTTATCCATAAAGCCTCCTCATGAATTTTCCTAAATATAATTATGTATAAACGTTTTTCTATGTATTGGTGTTGGTCCTAATTCTTTTAAACCAGCAATATGTCTTTGTGAACCATATCCTTTATTGCTTGCAAAATCATAACCAGGATAAATAGCGTCATATTCACACATCATCCTGTCTCTTGTAACCTTGGCTACAATACTTGCGCAGGCAATTGTAAAGCTTTTGGCATCTCCTTTAATAATAGGCACCTGCTTGATTTCAACCTTTGGAATAGTAACCGCATCATTTAAAAGAATATCAGGTTTAATATCCATTTTCTTAATGGCATCCTGCATAGCTTCATAAGTTGCCTGAAGAATATTGATTTCATCAATTCTCTCATTGTCTTTGATACCAATTCCAACGGCAATTGCCTTATCCATTATTATATCAAATAACTCTTCTCTTCTTTTTTCGGATACTTTCTTAGAGTCATTAACATATAAAATGTTGCAATCCTTCGGCATTATTACGCATGCTGCAACTACAGGTCCAGCAAAAGGTCCTCTTCCAACCTCATCTATTCCGCCAATATATGAATACTCACTATACATTCTTTCATATTCATGCATGGCATCAAGCCTTTTTAATTCAGCTTCAAGCTTTTCGCCCTTCAATTCTCTCATACAATCACCATTTATTTAATATTCTTAACAAAACCTATCTTATTAAATGGATACAATCTTATAAATGCTCGGCCAATAATATTATTTTTCTTAATATTACCAACACTTTCAAATCTAGAATCAGTAGAATTATTACGATTATCACCCATAACAAAGTATTCATCTTCTCCTAAAGTAATTGGAGTAGCTGCTCTTCCTGCATAATTAGTTACTTCTGTACCATATTCTTCTTCTAACAATTCACCATCAATGAAAATATTTCCATCACCATCGATATATATAGTTTCACCAGGAAGGGCAATAATTCTTTTAATAAAATATGTTCTCTTTGCATTTTGATAAGGAAATACAATAACATCAAATCTCTTAGGAGCTTTAAATCTATAAGTAAGCTTATCAACTACCAGATTATCATTATTAAAAAGTGTATCCTCCATGCTAGGTCCATCTACAATTGTTCGCTGTCCAATAAATGTAACAATAAACAATGAGAGAAGAAGAACTACTAAAAGGTAGATGCTCATTTTAAGAACTTCCTTTAATTTATCATTCATTTACAATACCTCTAATCCAAAGTAAGATAACCAATTCGATTATTTCTAAAATCATCTACGAGCATCTTAGAAGCTCTGTTAATATCAAATTCTCCACCCGCCTTTAACAGATTTCTAACAGATGCATAATTTTCAAGAATCTCATAATCGCTATTGTTCTCATCAATACCATATTTATCGTTAATAATACCAGGATATTTAACCTTAAGGAGTCTTATGAGATTAACTGCAAGCTCTGAAATATCCAAAATCTCATCATTTACAGAACCAATAATAGCAAGTTTAATTCCTATTTCCTCATCCTCAAATTTTGGCCATAAAATACCAGGAGTATCGAGAAGTTCAAGATCTTTTTTTATAGAAATCCATTGTTTACCTTTAGTAACACCAGGTTTATTTCCTGTCTTTGTACAGGCTTTACCTGCAAGTGCATTAATAAAAGTCGATTTACCAACATTTGGAATACCTACAACCATACATCTTATAGGACGATTCTTAATGCCTCTTCTTAAATCTCTTTCGATTTTTTCCTTGCACACTTCACGAATGGTTTTATCAAGATTCTTAACACCATTACCATTTCTTGAATTAATCTCTATACAAGTAATATTTAAATTTTTAAAATATTCAATCCATTCTTTATTAGCTGCCTTATCAGACATATCTGATTTGTTAAGAAGAATTAATCTGAATTTATTTTTTGCGAGAGTATCAATATCTGGATTTCTTGTTGAAAGTGGTGCTCTTGCATCAATAAGCTCAATAACCAAATCAATAAGCTTGATATTCTCTTCCATCATTCTTCTGGCCTTGGTCATATGACCTGGATACCACTGAATCTGCATATATTTTACCTCTAATTAAAACCCATATCAGCCTGTTCGCATTTAAAATGAAACCAAACTCTGCCATCAATTTGATTCTTATTTACAGGACCTATATTACCATCTCTGGAATCTTCTGATGAATTCCTGTTATCACCTAATATAAAAAATTCATTCTTCTGAAGAGTAAGCTCATTTTGAGCCAATCCAGCAAATTCAATATAATCATATTGGGCTTCATCCTTATAAATTTCATCATTTACATATAAATGTCCATCTTTAATAACCACTCGGTCACCAGGAACAGCAACAACTCTTTTTAAATAATAATGAGCCTTTTTGTTACCATTTGGATAAAATGCAACTATATCTCCCGATTTAGGTGGAAACAATATATATGAAGCCTTATTAATAAGTACCATCTGCGAATTATATAAGGTTGGTTCCATACCTTCTCCTATAACTGTTGTTCTTGTACCAAAAACAAGCACAATAACAAATGCAATAAAAGAAGCAGCTACCATGGAAAACATAATCCAGAAAAGGGACTTAAAATGTTTAGGCTTTATTTTCTTTTCTTTTTGATAAAATGTTAATTCATGTTGTTTCTTTTTACCCATAAATTTACCATTAATTACAATAAACTATAAATTACAAAAAGGGACAAGATTTTCATCCTGTCCCTTGAAGCATTAAATTCTTTCTTTAACCTTAGCTTTCTTACCAACTCTGTCTCTTAAGTAGAATAATTTAGCTCTTCTTACTTTACCCTTACGAACAACTTCAACGTTTACTACGTTAGGTGAGTGAATTGGCCAAGTCTTTTCAACACCACATCCGTTTGAAATCTTACGAACTGTGAATGTCTGACGGTTTGAACCACCCTGTACTTTAATTACAGTACCTTCAAAGATCTGAATTCTTGACTTGTTACCTTCCTGAATGAGGTTGTGAACCTTAACTGTATCACCAACTTCAAATGCAGGTACTGACTCTTTTAACTGAGCAGCTTCGATTTCTTTAATGATTTCGTTCATTGTATTTCTCCTTTTGTTTTCATCGGATGTTCTTAAGTTAACTACCCAGCGGACCATCTCTTTACACGCAACTAGTATAAATTAACATAAATATACAAGATTTGCAATAGATTTAAGAAATTTTATTGTAATCAGTATATTTAATGTAAATTCTTATAATAATATGATAAAATCATAATATTCCGTTTTATCGAGGTACAGATATGTTTAGACTTTGGGTTAAAGAAATCAAAGACAATCATTTAATAATGGACACTACTATTTCCGATTCTTCATCAGAAACAAGAACCCATAAAATCTTTTCTTCTTTAGAAAAAGCCTGTTCTGAATTTGATATAACAGTTCCAATCTGGCTCGATAAAAATATACACGAGTTTAAATCTGTCTCCAAAACCAGATTCAACAAAGATTCTTTTATCGAATCAATAGAGTTTGATTATTTGGAAATACAGATTCTCGAAGAAGATTAATAATCTCGTTAAAAAACGGCGAATATTCGCCGCTTTTTTTATTCGATATTTACATCAACCTGCAAATCATCCTTAACGGATGCTGCCTTTATTACAAGACGAATAGCCTTTGCAATGCGGCCCTGCTTTCCGATTACCTTGCCCATATCTGACTGAGCAACGTGAAGATTTACTTCAACATTTTTGCCGTTAACCGTTTCGGTAACAACTACTTCATCAGGATGATCCACAAGAGCTTTAGCGATTACTTCAACTAATTCTTTCATGAATCCACCTCCTGTGTATCAATCAATTATTTCTCAATACCAGCAAGTTTGAAAATCTTAGCAACAGTTTCTGTAGGCTGAGCACCATTATTTAACCACTTCTTAGCGCTTTCTGCATCAACCTTGAACTCTGATGGGTTCTTGTTTGGATCATATGTTCCGATTTCTGCGATGCAACCACCATTTCTAGCTGTACGTGAATCTGAAACTACGATTCTGTAAATAGGATTTCTCTTATAACCCATTCTGCTTAATCTGATTTTAACTGACATTTTTAATTCCTCCATAAATAAATATATTAATTTAAATTTATATTCAAAAGCTTCCGAAAGGAAGATATTGACTTGTTTAAAACGGAAACTTACCACCGAATCCGCCAAGGCCGCCAAAGCCTCTGTGTTTCTTGCCTCCCATAAGTCCAGGCATTTGTTTCATCATCTTCTGTGTCTGTTCAAACTGTTTGATAAATCTGTTTACAACAGCTATATCAACACCGGCACCCTTTGCAATACGATGTTTTCTCTGTGGATTAAGAATCTTAGGATTAGTTCTCTCCTTCTTAGTCATCGAAAGAACGATTGCTTCCATCTGCTTTAACTGTTTCTCATCAACAGCACCTTCAAGATCATCCTTTGAGATTCCAAGATTTGGCATAAGTCCAAGTAATGAACCAAGACCACCCATCTTTTTCATTTGCTGCATGCTCTCAAGATAGTCATTGAAATCAAACTTACCTTTCTTGAGACGTGCCATCATATCCTTTTCTTTATCCTTGTCGATGTCGATCTTCTCTTCCATTACCTTATCGATAAGTGTTAGAACATCGCCCATTCCAAGAATTCTGTTAGCCATACGATCTGGATAGAACTGTTCAAGATCTGAAAGCTTCTCACCCATACCAACATAAAGAATTGGAACACCAGTAACAGCTTTAATTGATAATGCTGCACCACCTCTTGTATCGCCGTCCATCTTACTTAAGATAAGACCATCAACACCAATCTTTTCATTGAATTCAGTAGCTACATTAACTGAATCCTGACCTGTCATGGCATCAACTACAAGAATAGTTTTATTTACATTAATATTTGACTTAATCTCTACAAGTTCATCCATCAATGCTTCATCAACATGTAAACGACCTGCGGTATCAAAGATTACAACGTTTTTCTTATTCTTACTTGCATATTCAATACTGGCTTTGGCAATATCAACAGGCTTAACTGAATCACCCATTGTAAATACTTCAACGCCCTGCTTCTCTCCATTTACCTGTAACTGTTTAATAGCAGCGGGTCTGTAAACATCGAGAGCAACAAGAAGCGGAGTTTTACCCTTTTGCATGAATTTACCTGCAAGCTTAGCAGCTGTTGTTGTTTTACCAGCACCCTGAAGACCACAAAGCATAATAACTGTAGTGGCTTGACCTGGTTCAAATTTAAGTTCTGTAGTTTCAGAACCAAGAACATTTGTAAGTTCTTCATTAACAATCTTAATAACCGCCTGTCCTGGATTAAGACCTTCTAAAACTTCCGAACCAACAGCTCTGGCTTCAACTGATTTTATGAAATTTTTAACAACCTTATAATTAACGTCTGCTTCAAGTAAAGCAAATTTAACTTCCTTTAAAGCCTCTTTAACATCAGCTTCAGTAAGTAAACCCTTTGACTTTAACTTCTTAAATACATTGGTTAATTTATCTGTTAAGCTTTCAAAAGCCATTTATATATCCTCTGATAAACTCTTAATTAAAGCTTCTAGTCTGCTGCAGTCAACATTTTGTTTCTTAAGCTCATCTATTTCAGAAAGAATTGATTCTATCTTACTAATATTAAGCTGATATTTGGCTGCATAATGAAGCTTATCCTCATAATCAATAAGAATCTTGTCAATTCGTTTGATAGCATCATGAACACCCTGTCTTGAAATACCAAGTTCTTCAGCAATTTCAGATAAAGAATAATCATTATCTACAAGATTCTGATATATTTCTCTTTGATGTTCTGTAAGTAAATCTCCATATACATCAAACAAAAGAGATCTTTCTACAATTTTATCCATAATACGCCTCACAAAACACAACGTACATAATATACCAAAATAAAAATAAGGTGTCAAGTAAAATATCTTGACACCCTTAAAATTATTCAAAAATAGCTTTTGCAAAGGCTTTTGGATCAAATTTCTGAAGATCTTCGACTCCTTCACCCACACCTATGTACTTAACTGGAATTCCAAGCTCAGACTGAATAGCTATTGCAATACCACCTTTGGCAGTTCCATCCATTTTAGTAAGAATTATACCTGTAATATCACAGGCATCTTTAAATTCTTTGGCCTGATTCAGGGCATTCTGACCAGTTGAAGCATCTAATACAAGGAAATTCTCTCTATGAGCATTAGGAAATTCTCTGTCTATGATTCTATTCATCTTTTTGAGTTCTTCCATAAGATTCTTCTTATTATGAAGTCTTCCAGCTGTATCACAAAGAAGAATATCAACATCCTTTGATTTAGCAGATTGTAAAGCATCATAGATAACACTTGCAGGATCAGCGCCCTCAGAAGCACCAATCATCTGAACCCCAACTCTATTAGCCCAGGCTTCAAGCTGTTCAGTAGCTGCAGCTCTAAATGTATCAGCAGCAGCAATAAGAACTCTCTTGCCGTCATTCTTAAAATTAGAAGCAAGTTTTCCTATCGTTGTTGTCTTTCCTACTCCATTAACGCCAATTACAAATATAATAGACTGCTTATTTTCAAATTGATAATTATCTTCAGAAACATATAATCTCTTAGAAAGTGAATCAATAAGAAAGCTTTTACATTCTTCTGGATTCTTAATATGCTCAATCTTTACTGATGTTTTAAGCTCTTCAATAATCTCCTCAGATGTATATACACCAATGTCAGCCATAACTAAAACTTCTTCAAGTTCTTCGTAAAAGCTATCATCAATTTCTGAAAAACCATGTATTACACTATCAAGACCATCCAAAAGATTAATTCTTGTTTTGTTAAGGCCATTTTTAAGCTTCGAAAAGAAACCCAATTTTTCCTTTTCCATTTATTTACGTTCCTTAGTCTTTTTTTCTTCTTTTTCTAATTCTTTATCAATAAGATCTACAGATACAAGAGCAGATACACCCTTTTCCTGCATAGTAATACCATAAAGCTGATCAGCTTTGTTCATAGTACCACGTCTATGTGTGATTACAATGAACTGAGTATTCTTTGTCATCTTGATAAGATACTTGGCAAATCTATCTACATTGCTTTCATCAAGGGCTGCTTCGATTTCATCAAGAAGACAGAATGGTGAAGGCTTGAGGTTTTGAATAGCAAATAAAAGAGAAATAGCTGCTAATGCTTTTTCACCACCCGAAAGCTGCATCATATTCTGAAGCTTCTTTCCTGGAGGCTGTGCAATAATTCTAATACCTGCTTCAAGAATATCCTCATCATCAAGAAGCTCCAAAGTAGCCTTACCACCACCAAACAACTCCTTAAATACCTTATCAAACTCATTTGAAATACGACCAAACTGTTCAGCGAACTGCTTTCTCATATTGTTATCAAGTTCATCAATAATCTTAACAAGGTCTCTTTCTGCATCCTGTAAATCCTTATGCTGACTTGATAAGAAGAAATGTCTTGTAAATACTTCTTTATATTCTTCAATTGCATTTACATTAACATCACCTAACTTCTTAATATCATCCTTTATAGATGAAACCTGCTTCTTCATAGCACTTAAGTCATTAAGTTCTTCATCTCTAAACTGCTTGGCATCCTGAAGTGTAATGTCATATTCCTGCCAAATATATGATGAGAAGCCTGCAAGATTTTCTTCCTGCTTTTCTCTTGCGGTCTTAAGTCTGAATAACTCCTTATCATATTCTGCGATTCTATTTGTAATAGAATCTCTTTCATCGAAATATGATTTACGTTTAGTAAGGAGTTCATCCCTCTTCTTAACATCATCCTCAAGCTGTTTTTCAGCTTCTGACTGCGATGTAAAGCTTGCTTTAATAGTCTCTCTTATTTCTTCAAGATTAACTTTCTTTCTCTCAATCTCATCATCTGACAATGAACGAGAATTAATAATTTCATTCTTATCATTTTCAAATCTGGTAATTTCAGACTTGATTCGATCAAGATTAGCCTGCTCAAATTCCTGCTTCTGATATAATTTTTCAAGAACAAGATTAGCATTTTGTACATTTTCAAGCTTTCCTGTCTCAACACTTCTTAATGAAACAAGTTCAGCCTGTTTAGTATCAATAAGCTTCTTTTCATTCTTTTCATTTTCGATTGATTCTTTGAAGAGATTTTCTTTGGCAGTCTTTTCTTTCTCAAGAGTCTCAAGATCCAACTTGATAATATCTACTTCTTCTCTTAAGGCTTCAAAATCTGATAAAGTAGATCCCATCTTCTCCTTAGCATTCTGGCAGTTAATTCTAGCTGAATTCTGTCTGATAAATGCATCCTGAAGATTATCCTTATTCTTTATAATCTCATTTCTGTTTTCATTTCTCTTAAGCTTAACATTCTCAATATCTTCAAGAATCTTGTCCTGTTCTTTAATAAGCTCTTTAACCTTTTTATCAAGTTCATCAATTTCACGACGACGACCAAGAAGGTTAGAGTTATTCCTAAAATTACCACCACTAATGGCACCACCTGGAACTAAAAGTTCACCTTCAAGAGTAACCATTCTGATACCATATTCATATTTTCTGGCAATCTTTAATGCATTGTCCACATTATCAACCACGAGGATTCTTCCAAGAAGTGATTTAGCAACTGGTCTGTACTTATCATCACACTCAACGATTTCATCAGCCATACCAATCACGCCCTTCTCTTCAAGAGATTCAGGCTGCTTAAATTCCTGTGGATTAGTAAGTGATGTAAGAGGAAGAAATGTAGCTCTACCAGCTTTTTCAGTCTTCAGAACATTAATAAGCTTTTTAGCTGTCTCTTCATCCTCAGTTACAATATTTTGAATGTTACCACCAAGAGCAATCTCAATGGCTGTCTCATATTTTGAGTCAACCTTAATTAAATCTGCTACTACACCAAGAATCTTCTTGTCAGAAGCCTTATGCTCCATAACCTTCTTAATAGATGAGTTAAATCCATCATATCTTTCAGAAAGGTTTGAAATAGCATCAAGTTTTGATTTTTCTCTATGGAAACTTGTCTGAACTTCCTTAAGTTTATCATCTAAAACTGTAAGTTCTTCATGGAAAGCAACTGTCTTTTTATCAAGTTCTTTACCATAAGTATTGAGTTTTTGAATCTCTTCTGTAATAAGATTAAACTCATCCTCAAGTCTCTTAACTTCCATATTCTGCTTCTGTTCAACAGATTTAGCAGCAAGAAGTTTAGCATTTATTTCAGATAATCTGATATTCTTCTGTGAAATATTAGTATCAATACCAGAAATATCAGCTTTAATACCAGCTCTTTCATTAAGAAGTTCAATGATATAACTATTACCCTTCTCAACAGTAGCTGATGCAGTCTCTATATCAGACTGAACATTATCTAGTTCTGCCTTCAAAGCTTCTAATACAAGGAATTTATCATTAATCTCTGTATCTATCTGCTTCTTTAATTCAAGAACCTTCTCAGCTTCATCCTTCTTACCAGAAATAGAAGTATCAAGATTATTCATTCTCTCATTAAGATGTTCAATATGATCAGTAGCAGCAAGAATTTGCTCATTGATAACTTTGATTTCACCTTCAAGCTTTTCTCTTAATACATCTGTATTAGCAAGCATAGAACGATTCTTTTCGATTTCCTCATCAAGATGAGCAAGAATATTCTCAACTTCTTCATAATCACGCTTTAATTTCTCTGAAAGCAAAGTTGTATCATCGAAATCTTTACGAGCAATAGCTTCTTTTTCTGCAAGCTCCTTAATCTTCTTATCAATAACCTGAGAATCAAGAAGGAACACATTAATATCGAGTTTCTTTAATTCCTCTTTCTTAGAAAGATAAATCTTAGCCTTCTCCGACTGTTTCTCCAAAGGACCAATCTGTCTATCAAGCTCAGATAAAATATCTGTAACTCTCAAAAGATTTGCTCTTTCATTTTCAAGTTTCTTTAAGGTTTCATTTTTCCTTCTCTTAAACTTAACAATACCTGCAGCTTCATCAAAAAGCTCACGTCTGTCTTCTGGCTTAGAACTAAGAATCTTATCGATCTGACCTTGACCTATGATAGAATAGCCTTCCTTACCAATACCAGTATCATAGAAGAGCTCATTAACGTCCTTCAAACGACAAACAGTACCATTTATAAGATATTCTGACTCACCAGAACGATAAATTCTTCTAGCTACAGTAACTTCATCAAAATCAATTGCTAAAGAATGATCTGAATTATCAAGTGTAATTGCTACATATGCACTTCCTACAGGTTTTCTAAGTTCTGTACCCGAGAAAATAACATCCTGCATGGAGGCACCACGAAGCTGTTTGATTCTTTGTTCGCCAAGAACCCATCTTACAGCATCCGCAACATTACTTTTACCTGAACCATTAGGACCAACAATACCCGTAATACCATTATTAAATTGTAAAACAGTTTTCTGCGCAAAAGACTTAAATCCCTGCACTTCAATACTTTTTAAATACATGTTGTTTTTCCTTTAAATTCAAGAAATTTAATTGCATTATAAGCAGCAATCTGCTCGGCTTCCTTCTTATTATGACCTTCACCACGACCAAACTCTTCTTTATTGATAAAGAGACCTACAACAAAGTGCTTGTCATGATCAGGACCTTTTTCTTCAATTACTCTATACTCTAATTCCATTCCGCCACGAGCCTGAACGTAAATCTGCATTCTGCTCTTAGAATCAACGAAAATCTGATTTTCTGAAATATCATTAAGAAGAACTCTTTCTACATATTCCTTGGCAGTTTCGAATCCAAATTCAAGGTAAACAGCACCAATGATTGCTTCGAATACATCTGATAAAAGAGAATTTCTATTTCTTCCACCACTGGAATCTTCTCCCTTACCTAATAAAATATATTTACCAATCTCCATCTTTTTAGCAGTAAATGCAAGCGATGACTCGCATACTAAAGATGCTCTTAATTTTGACATTTCACCTTCAGGCATGTCTGGATGATTTGTATAAAGGAAATTACTTGTGATAAGTTCGAGAACTGCATCTCCAAGAAATTCCAATCTTTCATAATTCTCCCATTTATTAACCTTTAATTCATTAACATAGGAAGAATGTGAAATTGCACATTTTAGATTAGATAAATTATTGAATGACAATCCAATAACCTTTTGTAATTCTGTAAGTTTTTCTTCTATGTTCATTATTTCTGACCCATAACCTTTTCAATTAGTTGAACCGCATCACCAACATTGGTAATCTGCTCAAAGTCTTCATCTCTTAATGAAATATTAAGTTTACTCTCAACACCAAGAATAATCTGATATAAATCAAGAGAATCGGCACATAAATCTCCTATAAAGGATGTTGATTCTGTTATTTCATTGGGATCAACATTTAGTATTTCTACTATATTTTCTTTTAAAACATCAAGTACCATTATATGTTACTCTTCCTCCTGCGCTTCAGTGATAGCAAAACTCTCACTAAGAATATTCAACATGCCGCTCTCAGTATACTGAACAGCCTGTCTAATCGCATTTTTAATCTCTACATCATCAGAGCTACCATGTCCCTTAACAACAAGGCCTTTAAGGCCAAGAAGAGGTGCTCCACCATATTCAGATGAAGAAAAGGATTTCATTTTGTTCTTGATTGCAGGCTTAACTAATGCTCCACCAATTTTGCTTCTTGTACTAGACATCATTGCACCCTTAATCTCAGAAACAAGCATTGAGCTTAATCCTTCATATAATTTAAGAATAACATTACCTACAAACGCATCACATACTACTATATCGCAATATCCAGAAGGAATGTCTCTGGCTTCAACACTACCGATAAAATTAATATCAGGGCAGTTTTTAAGCATAGGAAAAGTATCTTTAACAAGCATATTACCCTTTTCTTCCTCTGCTCCAATATTAACAATACCAACTGTAGGATTCTCTATTCCCATCATTTTCTTCATATATACAGTTCCCATTTTAGCGAACTGAACAAGGTTTGAAGGCTTGGCATCTACATTCGCACCACAATCTATTAAGAGAGTAAATCCTTTTGCAGTAGGAATAAGAGGAGCAAGAGGTGGTCTTTCAACTCCTTTTAATCTGCCAACAATGACCTGGCCGCCAACAAGAACAGCACCTGTACTACCGCATGAAACAAAAGCATCCGCTTCACCATTTCTAACAAGATGCATTCCTTTTACTATAGAAGAATCTTTTTTTCTTCTAATAGCAGCTACAGGAGGCTCAGCCATCTGAATAATCTCAGTAGCATTTACTATCTCAAGACGATCCTTATCATAAGTCTTTCCTTCAAGTTCCTTATTAATAATATCTTCCATGCCTACAAGATATACTTTTAAATTATCAAGCTCATTCAAAGCCATAACAACTCCTTTAACAACCTCTGTAGGAGCATTATCACCACCATGAGCATCAACTGCTACTTTAATTAATTCAGCCATTGTAAATCCCTCACATTTAATGTAAAATTACATAAAAATACAACTTTAAATATACTAAAATCGAAGACAAAAATCAAGTTTAACCACATATAAAAGTTTTTGTTGACAAAGTTATTTTTTATCTATATACTCTTAAAAGTACGGATTAATAAAGATTTAGGGAATTGGAGGTGTAAAGATATGTCTATTTGTCCTAAGAACAAATCATCCAAAAGCCATAGAGATAAAAGAAGAGCAAATTGGAAGATGGGAGCCACAACATTAGTTAAGTGTTCTAAGTGCGGTGCTTTAACAGTTCCTCACAGAGTATGCAAAGCTTGTGGATGCTACAATAAGAAAGAAATCATCAAATCTGAAGATTAATGTTCTAGCGGGTAATTAATTACCCGCTATTTTTTTGTCCAAATGTTAGCTTCTCTACTCTCTCATTATATCTAGAGTTTATATCAAAAAAGGCGCTCCGAAAGGAACGCCTTTAATAATATACTATCAAAAAAATTAGTTGTTAGCTGCCTGGCATACTGTGATAGCAATAACACCAACGATATCCTGCCATGAACATCCTCTTGAAAGGTCGTTAACTGGCTTAGCAATACCCTGAAGGATAGGGCCATAAGCATCTGCCTTAGCAAGTCTCTGAGTAAGCTTGTAACCAATGTTACCAGCATCAAGGTTAGGGAAGATAAGAACGTTAGCCTTACCAGCAACCTCTGAGTTAGGAGCTTTTGATTTAGCTACTGATGGAACGATAGCTGCATCAAGCTGGAATTCACCATCAACTGTAATGTCTGGATACTGCTCTTTAGCGATTCTTGTAGCTTCAACCATCTTGTCAACAAGTGCATGCTTTGCTGAACCAACTGTAGAATGTGAAAGCATTGCACAGATAGCTTTCTCTCCTACGAGGCTTTCAAAGCTTTCTGCTGATGAAGCTGCGATAGCTGCGAGCTCTTCTGGATTTGGATCCTGGTTAAGACCAGAGTCTGCAAAGATAAATGTTCCGTTTGCACCATATTCACAATTTGGAACATCCATAACGAAGAATGCAGAAACAAGCTTGCTGCCTGCTTTAGTTTTAAGAATCTGAAGTGATGGACGAAGTGTATCAGCTGTTGAGTGACAAGCACCAGCAACAAGACCATCAGCATCGCCAGCCTTAAGCATTACAATACCGAATGTAATTGTATCCTTTAAAAGAATCTCTTTAGCCTGCTCTTCTGTCATACCTTTAGCTTTACGTGTCTCATATAAAAGATTAGCATAGTCGTTAAACTTCTCATATGTTGCAGGATCTACGATTGTAGCCTTAGAAATATCTACTCCTGTAGCTTTTACATGCTCATCAATTTCAGCCTGACTACCGATTAATACGATATTAGCAAGACCTTCCTTGATTGCACCCTCTGCTGCGTAATAAGTTCTGTCGTCCATTGTCTCTGGAAGAAGAATTGTCTTACACATTGTTTTAGCTCTCTCTTTAATTCTGTCTACAAATGCCATTTTTTATTATCTCCTTTTAAAATATTTTTATTTCAACCATAGTATTATACATCCCTTATTTTTAGCTTTCAATAAATATAGACTTATTTTTAAGATATTTCCTCAATAAATATTGATGGTAAAATCCCTGCCTTTTCATTTTCAACAAACCCTAGCCACAATCTTTTTCTAGCCCTGGTCATTGCTACATATAAAAGCCTTCTTTCTTCTTCCAATTCATGTATTGTTGAACATCTTTTATGAGGAATAATGCCCTCCTGCAAATCTGCTATAAATACATTATCCCACTCTAAGCCTTTAGACGAGTGCATAGTTGTATACTCAACCATTAATCTCTTCTTGCTTGCTTTTATTTCAATTCCATCTATTAGTTCAACATTTTCTATAAAATCTTTAATATCTTTAAATTCTCTGGCATATTCTTTAATTATTTTAATATCCTCATCATATTGTTTTTTCGTTTTCTTTAAATAATCCTCATATCCAATAACCTTTAATATGAAAATAAGAGCCTGATAGGAATCCATAGCTTTAATCTGACTTAAATTCTTTTCAAGAACAAACAAGGCCTTAACAATGTAATTTTTACCTTTCGCTGCCTTTAATGCATTTGTAAAGGTAAATTCTTCATTGGCAATTATGTTTAAATCATTAATAAAAGCTCTGGATATATACCTGTTAGGTTTATTATAAATTCTTAATAAATTGCTAATATTAAGCTCACCAAAAGCCATTTTCATATATGTACAAATATCTTTTAGAATCTCTTTATTTACAGTACACTTGCAATTATCTCTATCTATATCAATTCCACATTTATCCAATTCTTTTAAAAATATAGGAGTAATCGAATTAGTTCTTGCAAGAATAACTGTCGACTCTTTATTATTAAGACTTTCTTTTATTTTTTGTGCCATTTCCTTATACATATTTTCATAATTATTAAATTTACTTATAAAAACATGTTCTTTATTATCAAATTTATTCGCATTAAAATCCTTATCAAAGCGGTTTTTATTATTCTTTATTAGCATAGATGCAATAGATACAATTTCACTAAAAGATCTATAATTATTGGTCAGATAAAACTTTTTCGCATTAAATTCATCTACAAATCTAAAACATATTTCTGGCGACGAACCCCTAAAGCCATATATAGATTGATCCTCATCTCCAACTGCATAAATATTTTCATTAAAAATAGTCTTAATCAATTCATACTGAATCGAATTAATATCCTGAAATTCATCAATCAATAGATAATCATACATATTTTTCCATCTATTTAAGGTATTTCTATCCTTTAAAATATCTAAAGCCAGATATGCAAAATCATCATAATCTATTTTCATAAGACTATTTTTTTCTTTTATATAGGATACATAAACCTTAATAAAGTCTTCTTTTGGAAGGCATAAAGATATAAATTCATGCAAATTAACATGACTATTATTAATCTTAGAAAATTCATCAGCCAAAGCCTGAATATTAACCAAATCAATATCTATGCCATTATATAAAAGACTTTCTTTGATAATATTTAATTTTTCTTCTGGGGAAATAATTGAATAACGATTATTAACCGACTCTCTGATTATCGAATAGAATAACGAATGAAAGGTACAAAAAGTCACTGGATAAAAGCCATTTGTTATTTTTAAAAAACGTTCCTTCATCTGAAGGGCTGCTGATTTGGTAAATGTAATAACAAGAATCCTGTGGGGAGACACATTCCTTTGCTCAATAAGATAAGCTACTCTCTTTGTTAATACTGTAGTTTTACCGGAGCCAGGACCTGCAATTATTAGTGCAGGTCCTTTATCAAACTCCACAGCCTTAATCTGATTCTGATCAAGACTCACTCTCTAATTTAGCTATAGCCGCTTCAATTCTAGCAAGCGACTCATCCTTTCCTAATACTTCAAGAATTTCAGTTGCTCCACAAGGAGTCATCTGCTTTCCTGATAAAGCAGTACGGATTGGCCAAAGAACTGTACCGTTCTTTAATTCATGTGTTTGAGCAAAATCAACAAGAAGCTGATATAATGCATCATTATTATATGAAGCAGCGTCAAAATCCTTAAGTACTGGAAGAAGTTCTTTCAATACAGTAAGAGAAATCTGTGCATCTGTCTTCATCTTCTTATGTGTATACATTTCAATTGAGTATTCTGGTACACTCTCAAAGAAATCAATATGATCCTTAATATCTGGGAAAATCTCAATTCTAGTCTTTACCATATTAGAAATCTTCTTAAGATCATAATCCTTAGTAATAACTTCTTTAAGGTAAGGAAGAGCCATTTCATAGAACTTATCTTCATCCATTGCCTTTAAGTATTCACCATTCATCCACTTAAGCTTTGTATAGTCAAATACAGCTGGTGATTTTGACATATGTCTATAATCAAAATTAGCAATAAGCTCATCAAGGGACATAATTTCCTGGTTGTTTTCAGGGCTCCAACCTAATAATGCTACGAAATTAACTACAGCTTCAGTTAAAAATCCCTGATCTATAAGGTCTTCATATGAAGAATGTCCGCATCTCTTAGATAATTTAGTATGATTCTCATCTGTAATAAGTGGACAATGAACATAAACTGGAACCTCCCAGCCAAATGCTTCATATAATCTATTATATTTAGGTGATGAAGAAAGATATTCATTACCTCTTACAACATGAGTAATCTTCATAAGATGGTCGTCAACAACATTTGCAAAATTATATGTAGGGAATCCATCTGACTTAATAAGAATCATATCATCAAGCTCAGAATTATCTACAGTAATATCGCCGTAAATCTCATCATGGAATGTTGTAGTACCTGTATTAGGATTATTCTGTCTAATTACATAAGGCATGCCCTTAGCAAGATTAGCTTCAACCTCTTCCTTTGAAAGAGAAAGACAATGCTTGTCATAAACATTGATTTCTTTACCGCCTTCTACTCTGTTAAGAGTTGCCAGTCTTTCTTTATCGCAGAAACAATAATATGCTTCACCTTTTTCAATAAGCTTCTTGGCATATTCAAGGTAAATACCGCTCTTTTGTCTGTCTGACTGAACATAAGGGCCGTAACCTTTATCCTTATCAGGACCTTCATCATGTATAAGACCTGTCTTCTCCATAGTACGATAGATAATATCTACTGCGCCTTCAACATATCTTTCCTGGTCAGTATCTTCTATTCTAAGAATAAAATCACCATTTTCATGCTTTGTAATAAGATATGCATATAAAGCTGTTCTAAGATTACCTACATGCATTCTTCCTGTTGGAGAAGGAGCAAATCTGGTTCTTAATTTATCCATTTATAAACTCTCCTTTTTAATTTAATTCAACTAATAAATAATAACTTCAAAATACAAAAAAATCAATAAATATAGATTTAAAACCATCATAATGCTAAAATACATAAATATAACATTAACGAGGTTAAATTATGATTAAAAGCGATTTCCATATGCATTCATATTTTTCAGGTGATTCTGATGCTCCGACAATGGATATGATTAATTCCTCCATTGATAAAGGGCTTAATACAATATGTTTCACAGAGCATTTTGATCCACTCTTTCCTTGCTACAAAACTGGTGAAGAAGGGATGTTTGACTTGGATTTACCTAAATATTTAGAATATGCTAAATCAATAAAATCCAACGATTCAATTCAGTCTAAAATTAAGGTTTTATTCGGTATGGAACTTGGCGTATATCCTGGAATATATGATAAATGTAAGGAAATAACTAATAGTAACGAATTTGATTTCATTATATGTTCATCACACGTTGTTAATAAACTTGATCCATATTATCCGGATTTTTGGTTAAATCGCACTCCTGTCGAAGGAGCAAGAATTTATTTTAAAGAAATTCTTACAAACGTTCAAAATTTCAATAATTTCGATGTTTATGGGCATATCGATTACTGTTTAAGATATGTAGAAGCTACTAATGAAGACCTTTCATTATCTAATTACAGAGATATTATTGAGGAAATCTTTAAAATTCTTATTAATAATGGAAAAGGAATCGAAATCAATTCAGGTGGAATGCGAAAGAAAAATAAAGTTTTCAATCCATCTTTTGAATATATCAAATTATACAAAGAAATGGGTGGAGAAATCATCACTTTCGGAAGTGACGCTCACGATACGCTTAGTATTGCAAGTCACTCTAGCGAAGCCTATGAGCTTTTAAAAGAAGCAGGTTTCAAATATCTAACTGTGTTCGATAAAAGAAAACCTGCTTTCATTAATCTTCATTAGCACTGGCTGTTAATACCTTAATTAAGGTTCCTGCATGGTCATTTACGCTATAACCTGTAGATGAAACATTTCCTGAACCTTTTTCGTATATAAGACCATAACAAATGCCATCAACCATAAGAGAAGTTACAAAATACATTGTGTCATCTACCATCCACTCTTCTAAGTTAGGAACTATCTGTTTTGTAATATAATTCTCAGTTTTTGGCATTCCTGTTTCAGAATCTATAGAATATAATACCATGCTATCCTCTAAGGCATGGTATTTTTTATTTATAACCTTTGCCACTTCAAGAGGAGTCAAGGCAACCTGAAAATTTGCTTTCAAATATGTATCAATCTGACTATAAAACTTATTAAGAGAGGCCTTGTAAAGCATAAATCCTGACCATCTGCTAGATTCTAGCATCTGTATATCCATACTCTTAATTGTTGAATACAAATCATTTACCATAATATCATTATTCAAATCAGATGGTTTAGAATACCCGCAAGATTCAGAAAATATAGCATTATAGTTATAATAAAATGTATTATCTAATGTGCCCTCTCCTTTAAGCTCATTAAAGGCATCAAAAATCTTTAAACATAAATCATCCAAAGAATTCTGACAGGTAGATAAATTAGGAGCAGAGCATTTAAAGCATTCCATTCCATCAAAGCCCGCTACAATAAAATCCTGAGGTATTTTATAATCATGCTCCTTCAATACATCCATTACTGTCTGTGCCATTCGATCATTTGCACAAAAGATAGCCCTCGGAATATCCTGATTATTTTTAATCATCTTATCAATTAGATGATGTACCTTTGCTTCATCATATCCACAAAAATAGACATTTTTTACTTTAAATTCATATCCACATTCTTCCAAAGCATTTTTATAGCATTGAATTCTAATTTTTGAACCAAAATCAATTTCTGGTTCATTACGACCAGCAATATAAAGACTTTCAGATACATTTCTATCCTTTATAATCTTTTTTAGCATATCAGTATAAACATCCTCGTAATCACCAACGATTGAATAACAACGAGGATCATATTTACCAGCCATAATAACTGGTGTATTAGCCGCTTTAGCATATCTTAAAATCTTATCAACCAAAGAAGAGTCCGCGAAACATTCGTGAACTATAACTATTGCATCTAATTTTTCATATGGAATATTATAATAGACTGCTCTTGCCCCACGTAAATTATCCGCGGAAAAATTGCAAATTGAATTATAAATAATGACTTTTACATCATTAATTTTACTATGTTTATATATGAATTTAATAAATTCTCTTGAATATTCGGAACGTGTCTCCGTCAAACAAACCCCAATAATTTTTTTCATGACGACTACCAACCATAAATTAATTAGCTTCTTGGATGAGCCTTATTATAAACTTCTCTCAAATGATTTTGTGAATTATTCAAATAAATCTGGGTTGTAGAAATATCTGAATGTCCTAACATTTCCTGAACAGCCTTAAGTTCTGCACCATTTTCTACTAAATGCGCAGCAAATGAATGGCGTAAGGTATGAGGAGTAATATCCGCTTCAATACCAGCCATCTTTGTATAAGACTTAATCAACTTCCAAAATCCCTGTCTGCTCATCTGTGATCCTGAACAATTGACAAAAAAATAAGAGGATTGATTATTCTCAAGAAGAATATCTCTTGAATTTAAAATATATTCTGATAAAGCATTATGAGCCTTTGTACCAAATGGAATAAGTCTTTCTTTCTTAGAATCTGTAATCTTAATAAAATCCATATTAAGATTAATATCAGAAACCTTAAGTGAAATGAGCTCACTTACCCTAATACCTGTAGCATAAAGCAATTCAAGCATAGCCTTATCACGAACCTGCTTAGGATTCTTTCCTGTAGGCTGAGACAAAAGTAGGCTAACTTCATTCTTAGATAAAATGCTTGGCATTTTCTTTTCAATCTTTGGAGCCTTTAAATTCTTAGATACATCTTCACTAATAACATTTGTTAATGTTAAGAAACCAAATAAAGCCTTAAGTGAAGCAATACTTCTTGAAATAGATGAATTCGCAAAATTATTATCAAACATAGTCTGAATATAATCCTGTAACATTTCATAAGTTACTTTATCCCAGGCTTTTACACCTTTGCTCTTAAGATAATCAACCGCTTTGAGCAAATCTCTCTTATATGACATCTCAGTATTATTTGATGTTTTTTTATTATTATGAATATACTCGATAAAGAGTAGAATCTGCTCTTCCATTGACAACCTACCAAACATTATAATACGTAATCAATTTATGTAAATCATTGACTGCAATAGTTATTATACGAAACCTTAATATAAAAATCAATTAAATTAATTAAATAAATAGAGTAAAAATTGCCTATTTTTCGGCATTTTTTTATACACTGTCTATATATGGGGACGAACAAATATTCAGCACAAAATGTAGACATAATATATTATTCACTTCATTATGTAAATTAAAAAAATTGACATAAATGTATTTGAAAATACACTTATGTCAATTAATATCTCTTTGACCGTACAGGTCATTATTTATTAATCAAATTCTTATAGGCCATAATAGAAGCAATTGTCTTACCATCTGTAATTTTGCAATCATATATCATCTTAAGCAAATCATCAAGCTCAACAAGTTCTACATTTACATACTCATCTTCGTCCAAATGCTGCAAGCCCTGATTAGCATCAACATGTGCAACAAATACATGAATCATCTCATTGCAAAATGCTACAGTAGTATTAATCTCTATAAGTTTTTCAAGCCTCTCACAGGTAAAGCCTGTCTCCTCAGTGAGTTCCCTATAAGCACAATCATAAAAATCTTCATTTACAGACTCTCTTCCACCAGCGGGAATCTCAAGAGTAAATCTATTTAAAGCATTTCTATACTGTTTAACCATAACAATTCTTCCATCAGGAAGCACTGGAACAACTCCTGCAGCTCCTTTATGCTCAATAAAATCCCATGTGGCTACATTCCCATTAGGTATCTGTATCTGATCCTGATAGAAATCTATAATAGAACCTTTAAACTTTAATTCTCTTGATAGTCTTTCGAATTTTTCCATTAATTATTCACCTAAAAGCTTATTAACACTAACAAGTTTTACTGCAAGTACAAATATATCAATAGCCTGAGCTAACTCATCTATTGGTGGAAATGTAGGAGCAATTCTAATATTTGAATCCATTGGATCATTCTTATAAGGATAAGTAGCACCAGCACCTGTTAGTGTAACACCAGCGTCCTTACAATATGCTACTATCTTCTTAGCACAGCCTTCCATTGCATTGAATGAAATGAAATATCCTCCATAAGGTCTTGTCCATGTACCAATTTCAAGTCCAGAAAGCTCAGAATCAAGTTTATTCAATACAAGTTCAAATTTAGGTCTTAAGATATTAGCATGCTTTTTCATATGTTCCTTCATACCATTAATATCTTTGAAATATCTTACATGTCTTAACTGATTAAGCTTATCATGACCAATTGTCTGAATTGTAATAATACTCTTAACGAAATCAATATTCTTCTTTGATGCACCAAATGCAGCTATACCACTACCTGGGAAAGAAACCTTTGATGTTGAACAGAACTTATATACCATATCTTCATTGCCATATTTTTGACATTCAGCAAAAATCTCAAGTAATTCATCCTGTTTATCATCATATAAATGATGAATTGTATAAGCATTATCCCAGAAAATTCTAAAATCTTCAGCAGCTGGCTTTAATTTAGCAAATCTAGTAACAACCTCATCTGAATATGAAATACCTGATGGATTTGAATATTTAGGAACACACCAAATACCCTTAACTGTTGGATCATTATTAACATATTCCTCCACCATATCCATATCCGGACCATCTTCATTAAGAGGAATGTTAATCATTTCAATACCAAACTGTTCTGTAATAGCAAAATGTCTATCATATCCAGGAACAGGACATAAGAACTTAATTTTATCAAGTTTACACCATGGTGTAGAACCACAAACGCCAAGTATCATTGAACGACATACTGTGTCATACATAATATTAAGACTTGAATTACCAAAAACTATTACATTCTCAGCTGGGATTTCCATCATATCTCCCATAAGCTGTCTAGCTTCGCTAATACCATCAAGCTGTCCGTAGTTTCTACAATCGATACCAAGTTCAGACTTAAATTCTGAATCTGGATATAAAGTATTGAAGAAATCAGCTTCCATATCTAACTGTTCGTTACTAGGTAATCCTCTTGCCATGTTTAACTTAAGATTCTTTGCTTTAAAAGAATCATACTCTTTCTGTAAAGAATCCTTTAATGTTTTTAATTCTTCTTTTGACATTGACGCGTAGTTATTCATCTTATTAACCTCTATATATAAACATTATTTTTATTATATACCATTTATAATAATCTTCAAGAAAAAGCTATTAATTTACATTAAAAATCCCTTACGAAATATATTCGTAAGGGATTAATATTACTTAGCGTAATCAGTTACTCTTGTTTCTCTAATAACATTTACTTTAACCTGACCAGGATATTTCAATTCATCCTCGATCTTCTTTGAAATGTCATGAGCAAGTAATACCATATCATCATCTGAAATCTTCTCTGGTATTACCATAACACGTATTTCTCTACCTGCATGAATAGCAAAAGATTTTTCTACACCTTCAAAATTGTTGGATAACTCTTCGAGTTCTGTAAGTCTTGTAGTATAAGCACCTAATGTTTCTCTTCTTGCACCAGGTCTTGCAGCTGAAATAGCATCAGCAGCCTGAACAATACGAGCAATAAGTGAAGTAGGTTCTACATCTCCATGATGTGATTCAACTGCATTAATAACAACAGCTGGTTCATGGAACTTTCTACAAAGTTCTGTACCAAGTGTAACATGTGTACCTTCCTGGTCATGATCAACTGCCTTGCCTACATCATGAAGAAGACCAGCTCTCTTAGCCATCTTAGGATCAACACCTATTTCACTAGCTAATAAGCCTGCAATATGCGCAACTTCAATTGAATGTTTAAGTGCATTCTGTCCGAAACTTGTTCGGAAATGTAATTTACCAAGAATCTTTATGAGTTCTGGAGAAACACCATGTACACCAGCTTCAAGTGCAGCATTCTCTCCTTCTTCTTTCATAATATTCTCAACTTCTTTCTGAGCTTTTTCTACAGATTCTTCAATCTTGGCTGGATGAATACGTCCATCAAGAATAAGTTTTTCAAGTGCAATTCTTGCAACTTCTCTTCTAACTGCATCAAAGCCAGATAATACAACAGCTTCTGGAGTGTCATCAATAATAAATTCAACACCTGTCATCTGTTCGAGAGTTCTAATATTTCTACCCTCTCTACCAATGATACGTCCTTTCATATCATCATTAGGCAGGTTAACTACAGAGATAGCTACATCTGATACATGATCAGCTGCACATCTTTGAATAGCGTTAACAACACATTCCTTAGCTTTCTGAGAACTTTCATCCTTAATCTGAGCTTCCATCTCTTTGATTCGGACTGCCTTCTCATGTTTTACATCATCTTCAACAATTTTTAATAAGTACTCTTTCGCTTCTTCAGAGGTGTAACCTGAAATACGTTCAAGCTCCTGTAATCTTTGCTCGTTCAATTTAGCAACGTTTTCTTTTTCTTTAGCCAAATTATCTTCCTTTGCAGCAAGAGACTGTTCTCTCTTCTCGATCTGATCGAGTTTCTTATCGACACTCTCTTCTTTCTGCTGGATACGTCTCTCTGAACGCTGCAATTCTGCTCGTCTTTCCTTGTTTTCCTTTTCAATCTCATTCTTATAACGAATGGATTCTTCTTTGATTTCAAGTAAACCTTCACGTTTTTTAGCTTCAGCTGCTTCAAAAGCCTTATCTAATATCTTTCTAGCTTCTTCTTCAGCATTACCAATCTTCTTATCGCTTCTTTTCTTGTAAACAAAGCAAGTAATCAAACAAGAAATTACGGCTGCAACTATAACAGAAACAACAATGGCTAGAACAAGTACAAAAACGGGAATTGTTCCAAACATTTACAGTCGTACCTCCTTATTAAGTTATCATTGTACAATATTTTTACAGGGTATCCCCTATATATCAAACTACAACATATCTATCATATATCGTTTGCAATACTATGTCAAGAATTATTGTAAACCATAGAGACTGAAAACCACTAAATAAAGTATTATTGCTCCTTCATTGCACTACGAATAGAGTCATAAGCAAAGCCTTTACGTGCCAGATACTGTACCATTTTATTAATCTGAATAACATCGGCCTCATCAAAGACAAAATGCTTTTTATTCAAAATTTCAACTATTAATTCTTTCTCATCTTTCAATAAATCATTGCTTTTAAGTTCTTCATATATACTTTCTACCTGATCCATATCAACGCCTTTTGAAGACAGGTCACGCATAATATCATTCTTACTCTTTTTATTACTTTTGGCTTCAATATATCCTCTAATAAATCTTTCATCATTAATAAGTCTGTTTGCTTCAAGTTTATCTATTGTATTATCTATTATAAATTCCGGATAACCATCACCTGTCAATTTATCTCTTAGCATACCTTTAGTCATATCTCTCTCAGCTAATATATTAACAGACCTATTAATTGCTCTTTTAGGCAATATTTCTTCTAAAATGTAATTAATATCTTTATCATCTACTTCACCAACAGAAACTCCATATTTAATTAAATCGCCTTTGTATAAAACAAAGGCGATTCCATTATCTAATATTACTTTTACTCTGCTGGTTTTGAAGTTATTAATCTCTAATACTTCCATAACCTATATAATTACTCTCCCTGAATATTGTAATGCTCTCTAACTTTCTTCTCAACTTCAGCAAGTACTTCAGGATTATCAATAAGGTACTGCTTAGCATTCTCACGTCCCTGACCAATCTTGTTGCTTTCATAAGCAAACCATGCGCCAGATTTATTAATAATATTAACTTCTGTTGCAAGGTCAAGCAAATCTCCTACATAAGAAATACCTTCACCAAACATAATATCAAATTCTGCTTCCTTAAATGGAGGAGCAATCTTATTTTTAACAATCTTAGCCTTAGTTCTGTTTCCAACAATTTCGCCATTAACCTTAATCTGATCTGTCTTTCTAATCTCCATACGAACTGAAGAATAGAACTTAAGTGCATTACCACCTGTAGTAACCTGTGGATTACCATAGAATACACCAACCTTCTCACGAAGCTGGTTAATAAATACAACTGTACAATTAGTCTTACCAATTGCACCTGTAAGTTTTCTAAGAGCCTGTGACATAAGTCTAGCCTGAAGACCTACATGAGCATCACCCATATCACCTTCAAGTTCAGCCTTAGGAACTAATGCTGCAACAGAGTCAACTACAACAAGATCAATGGCGCCTGATCTAACCATAGTTTCTGTAATTTCAAGAGCCTGTTCTCCATTATCTGGCTGAGAGATATAAAGATTATCTACATCTACACCAATTGCCTTAGCATAAGCTGGATCAAGGGCATGTTCTGCATCAATAAATCCACAAATGCCACCTCTCTTCTGTACCTCAGCAATCATATGAAGAGTTACAGTTGTTTTACCTGATGATTCAGGTCCATATATTTCTACAATTCTTCCCTTTGGAATACCACCAAGTCCAAGAGCAATATCAAGACTAATAGATCCTGTTGGAATTGTTTCTACATTCATCTGACTTGAAGGATCACCGAGTTTCATTACGGCTCCCTTACCAAATTGCTTCTCAATCTGTCCTAAAGCAGCTTCAAGTGCTTTTAACTTATCTTCTCTTTCCATTTAAACCTCCACTCAAACATTTGTTCTGTTTATATATTAACCCAAACATTTGTTCTTGTCAATAAAATATATTAATATTTCTGACAATAAACAAAGAAAAAACATCAAATCAAATACATCAGCTCCATTCACAATTTATTTCAATGTGGGGAAAATCGAAGTAGATTATCTTCGATACAAGGATGTACTGATAATAACATTAATTTATATATTTTTCAACAAATTCATCTCTGTTCTTAATAGCCATATCTGATATTTGTTTATGTTTACTAACATCAATATATTCAAATAGCGCTATATTCTTAAAGCCTAGTTCCTTTAATACTCTTATGCTTTCCTTCCACTCATCATTTTTATGAAAGCCATAAATTTTTGGAACCTTAATTAAAATCTTATCCTGATCAACTTTATCCTTTAAATATATTAGATTTTCATAAAACCTATCATAATCAGCTTTTGTATAAGCTTCATATCTGGCTTTGTTCATGTCTTTAACATCAATTATATATTTATCCACCAGATTAAGAACATCATTTAGATTTTCTCTATTAACATTTAGCGATGTTTCTAACGAAAACTTCCAACCTGTGTTTTTGTATTTTAAAATAAATTCTTTGAGAAAAGAAGAATTAAGAAGTGGTTCACCGCCACCAAATACTATGCCACCACCTGTCGAGATGAAATACAAATGATCTATTTTAAGTTCATTATATAATTCATCAACACTCATCTTAAGTGTTTTTATTTTTGTACCATCCCAGGTAAAAGGATTAAGGCAGTAAGCGCATCTTAAAGGACATCCCATAGAAACAACGAGGGTTGTAACACCCTCGCCGTCTGTATCTGTTCTTATTCTGCCGATATTAGCTATTTCTATCGTACTTTCCATTAATAATCCTTATTCAGCCAAATCAATATTTTCTTCTATATCTTCTTCTATATTGCCTGTATTGTCTTCTTCTAAATCTCCATCTTCAACTTTACAACCATCTGTACCATCATCTATATAATCAACATCTCCATCAATTTCATAATCTGGTATTGTTGGCTCTCCTTCAAGTTCAGGAACATCTATATAATCAACATCTCCACCAATTTCATAATCTGGATATGTTGGCTCTCCTTCAAGTTCAGGAACATCTATATAACCCATATCACCATCAACATACTGAACATCTCCTTCTAATGTTGGTTGATTCAAGCCAAATATATTCTCAACTGTTTCAATAGCAACAACTCCTGGATATGTAATAACTTCCATTGCATCATCGAAATCACAGCCCGCAAAAGAAGCTGCAATACCCATAGAAACACCCACAACAGCAAGTTTTTTGCCTATTTTTTCTTTTCTTTCAAGTTCTCTTTCAAGGTATCTAAGCTCAGCTTCGCATTTTGGACAAGTACCCTTGCATTCTCCTTTATGCGAACACTCTTCTACCACGTATGGAATATCATTTTCGTCTGCAATCTTTTTTCTGATTTCCTTTAATGCTTTACACTTTTCTTTACCCTTCATAATGCTTCTCCTTTCTAAAATATATTAGAATGAATCCTCATATTCAATTTCAGTATAATCACTCATCTTTCCGTTTTGTTCTTCATAAGTACCATAGGATTTTTCATATTCAAATACATCATATCCTAATCCAAAACTTGTATCATAATCATACTCATCAGTTATATATTCATCAAAATCATTAATTGTACATGTTATCCAGCCCTTACTGCCCTGGTAAAGATACTGATATCCAATTTCAAGTCCAAGTGGGCTAAAGTATACAATAAGAGTATCTTCATTAGTCAACATATATTGAATTTCTTCATTCGATAAATTATTTACATATACATGTGAACCCATCTGGGCTGTACAACGATCAACAAAAAAGTTTGCGAAATCTTTATCTATATTCACAATTTTTGTATTATCCATAACTGCACAGTTTTTAACATCTACATTGACACTAAATAAAAGAATTTCATCAAGTTCATTTCTCTCGTTATATGATGTTATATCGTATAAAACACTAACAATATCTTCGTCATTATAAGTAACAAATGAATCTATGAAAATATCATAGCTATAATCAGTTAAATTAGCACTGTAATCATTGATGAAATTATTTACATACATTAAAGACTGATTGCGTAATGTATCATTTACTTCAGAAAAATCTTCATCATCAGAAATAATCTGATAATAAGCACAATACATATTAACAAGAATGCCATTTACATCAGATTCGTATTTAACAATACGTCTTTCGATATCATAATTTTTAGCATATTCAATAGAATCCTGAATAGGCTCATAATAAGGTGTCGGGAAATTATCCCTTCCATATGTATCATGTGTCGCACCAATATATGAATAATAATTCTTCTGCTTGAAGATATCATTTTTAAAATTAGCTACTTCATCATAATATTCATTACCTGAAGCAAGATAATCCTCAAGTACATCATAATCATACTCAACAATCAAATCTGTATATGGACTTACTCCCGATGAAAATTTAATAGAATCATCATGAACCTTATTATTATCTTCATCCGGCTCTATATCATTATCTTTATCGCCATCATTTTCATTTTCATTTTCATTTTCATCTTCATCTTCATCATCTTCTTCGTCATCATCCCCAAAATGAAGTGTACTATTATTAACAATATTAGGAGTATTAGTAGATGGATTTACGTTATTAGATGCAAACACCAAATACCCAACAATTCCTCCAAAGCCTAAAATAGCAAGCAATAAAAACAATAGGAAAAGAACTGTGAGTATGATTGCTATAATCCAGCCAAAATTATGTTTATTTTCTCTTTTATCTTCTTGTTCAACAAGGAATTCTTCCTCTTTTGTTTCAGTAGAATCCAGCGTTGGAAAGGTATAACCACAATTACTGCATACTGTAGGCTCAGTAGCAGCTCCACACCTTGGACAAAAAGTAAGTGTAGAATTCATATTATTTCTCCTTCATTCCAAATGTAGTCTCGCTAACATACTTAAGGATACACAATCTCATAAGATTGATAGCTTCTGTAGTAGCAGCTTCTCTAACTGCCTGTCTGTCACCCTTAAAATGATATTCGTTGACTTTTATTTTCCCTTTTACATTACAGCCAATAAATACAGTACCTACAGGTATTTCTTCTGTACCACCATCGGGACCAGCCATTCCTGTTACTGAACAGATAACATCAGCTTTAGATAAAAGAGCAAGTGCCTGTGCCATTTCCTCGCAAACCTGAGCAGAAACTGCAGTATATTTTGACAATGTAGAACGCTTAACGCCAAGATGACGATGCTTAGCCTTATCTGAATATGTAATATATCCTGTTCTAATTACCTCTGATACACCAGGTACATTGATAAGTCTTGAGCAAACCATACCACCAGTACATGATTCAATAGTAGTAACCGTAAGATTATTAGCTTTAAGTAAATCTACAACCGCCTGTTCAAGCGTAATATCATCCTCAGTTGTAAATATATATTCACCTACTAAAGTTTTCAGTTCCTTGATAATTGGTTTAATAAGTCTTTCACATTCTTTTTCATCAGATGCCTTTGCTGTAACATGAATATGAATTTCACCAATCTTAGTACAAATAGCTATCGAAGGATTAGAATACTCAGTTAATAAAACAGCTATCCTTTCCTCAAGCTCTGATTTAGTAATACCTACAAGCTTAACTGTACGTGTAATAATTGTTGAATCTGTTAATTTATCAAGATAATCAACAACATGATTTAAGAACATAGACTTAAGTTCTGCAGGCTGTCCTGGAAGTAAAATAATTTTCTTATCATCTACTTCTACAATCTGTCCTGGAGAAGTTCCAACCTCATTATTAAGAAGAATCGCCCCTTTTATGCTCTGAGTACCATCTTCGTTCTTAATCATTTCTAATCCTGTATAATCAGAAATAGCCTCAATAGTAAGATCATCAGCAGTAGGTCCAATACCACCAGATAAAAGAATAATATCCGCTCTTTGAGCAGCAAGTGCAACAGACTCTACTATTCTTACACGATTATCTCCGACATTTATATGGTAATAACAATTAAGTCCTATTTTAGAAAATTGTTCACCAAGAAAAGCGCTATTTGTATTACTAATGTCACCAAGAATAAGTTCAGTTCCTACAGCAATATATTCTATAACCATAATAATTCTCCAATATACTATTTAGTATCTTTCAAAACACTTCTGTTCTTATAAATATAATCAACTAACGATACAAGCGTCATTATAAGCACTGCCCATGCAAGAATAATCGATACAATCTTAATATAAGCAATATCAGCAATCATAAATCCAATCATAACCATCTGCAAAGTTGTCTTAATCTTACCGAGCATATTAGCCGCGATTACAACTCCCTTATCAGAAGCAATAAGTCTAAAGCCTGAAATAATAAAATCTCTGGCAATAATTATAATTACAAGATATACGTTAATTTTACCAAGAGCTAATAAGCCAATAAGCGCTGAACAAACCAAAAGCTTATCTGCAAGAGGGTCCATAAATTTACCAAAATTAGATACCATGTTATATTTTCTGGCAATATAACCATCAAGGAAATCTGTAAATGATGCTACTATAAATAATCCAAGTGCAATCCATTTACTTCCTGGCACATATTCCGTCATAAGAAAAAATATAAAAAACGGAATTGCAATCGCTCTGCCAAGTGTAAGTTTATTTGCTATATTCATTCTTTAATTTCTCCAATTAAATCATATTCATTATAGTCAGTAATTAATACGTCAACATAATCACCGCTCATAAGGTTTCTATCTCCCTTAATAAATACTACTCCATCCACATCTGGAGCATCCTTATAAAGACGACCAACATAAACTTCATTTTCAGGATCAAAACCATCAATAATAGCCGTAAAGACTTTATCAACCATCAAAGAATTTTTATACTCAGAAATCTTTGACTGTTCTTCCATAATCTTATTTCTTCGCTCTTTCTTAATCTTTTGAGGAACCTGATTCTTAAACTTATAAGCAAGAGTACCTTCTTCTCTCGAATATGCAAATACTCCAAGTCTGTCAAATTTAATTTCCTTTACAAATGCTAATAAATCTTCAAAGTCTTCTTGTGTTTCTCCTGGGAAACCAGCAATTAAAGAAGTACGAAGAGAAATATCTGGAACTTTATTTCTAAGCTTAGTAATAATATCCACTAAATCTTTTCTGGAAGTTCTTCTTCCCATTCTTTGCAAAATCAAATCAGAAGAATGTTGAATTGGAATATCAAGATAATGACAAACCTTTTTATTCTTAGCCAAAAGATCAATTAAAGCATCATCAATCTCTTCTGGATAGCAATACATAAGTCTAATCCACTTAATTCCATCAATTTCTGAGATTTTTTCAACAAGCTCAACAAGACTTTTCTTTCCATACAAATCAGTACCATAAACAGTAGTTTCCTGAGCAATTAAAATTATTTCTGAAACACCATTATCTGCAAGGTACTTAGCTTCATCAACAAGCTCTTCCATAGGAATTGATCTAAAAGCTCCTCTGATAGAAGGAATCGAGCAATAAGTACAATTCTTATCACAACCTTCTGCAATCTTAAGATAAGAGCTATGATATGGCGGAGTCATATATCTAAAAGCTGTAATATTTTGAGGGTCATTAATATCAGGAAAATCCTTAACCTTCTCGCCTTCTACTACTCTGTCTATATCTTCAACGATCCTGTCAATTGCACTAATACCAATAAATCCATCAATTTCCGGAATTAAACCTTCCAGATCTTCATGATATCTTTGAGAAAGACATCCTGTAATAAATAAATGCTTTAAATTCTCTGTCTTCAAACCAGAAAGCTCAATAATTGTATTTATACTTTCTTCTTTGGCATCATTGATAAAAGCACAGGTATTTACTACAGCAATATCTGCTTCTTCCGGATCATTAATGATTTCATATTTTTTTGATAATCTTCCAAGCATATGTTCAGAATCAACAAGATTCTTATCACATCCAAGGGATACAAAATATATCTTCATATAACTCCTAAAAAAGCCCTTGAGATACTCAAGGGCTTAATTTCACATATATTAGCCCACAATTTTAATTTTAGAACTGTTTAATTCTTCAACAGCTATAGATAAGGGCTTTTCTTTTGCATTATTAACAAGTGGTTCAGCGCCATCAATAATCTGGCGAGCTCTCTGTGATGTTGCCATAACAATTGAATAACGTGAATTAACAACAGGTGAATCTCCTGCCTCCACTGCATCATAGTTAACAACGTTCATCAAATCAGTATAAGACGGATGTAACATTTCTATTCTCCTTTCGATATTAAATCTAAATCTTCTTTTAATTTATGAATCAATTCCTGCTGTCTATCTGGTGAATAATGAGCAGCAGTAATCATGTCATTCAGATTCTTAACACATTCATCAAGCGTGTCATTTATTACAAGGAAATCATACTTTTCAATCCAGTCTGCTTCCTCTACAGCTCTTGAAATACGCTTATTTATCTGTTCCTCTGTCTCTGTATTTCTTCCTTTAAGTCTGTCATACAGATTCTGAGCACTCGGAGGTGTTACGAATAACAATAATGAATTAGGATATTTCTTCTTAATCTGTAATGCTCCCTGAACTTCAATTTCAAGAATTACATCTTTTCCCTTAGAAATCATTTCCTCAACATAAGCCTTTGGTGTGCCATAATAATTGCCACAATATGAAGCGTATTCAAGAAGTCCATCTTCTGCGATAGTCTTTTCAAATTTCTCATGGTCTACAAAGAAATAATGTACACCATCTTCTTCACCTTCTCGGCTTTTTCTCGTTGTCATTGATATGCTCAACGCATAATTATCATAATCTGCAAGAAGCTTCTTAACCAAAGTACCTTTGCCTGCTCCTGAAAATCCTGATATTACAACCAATATTCCATTATTGTTCATAAGAACTCCTTATTCAATATTCTGAATCTGCTCTCTGATTTTCTCAATATCTGTCTTTATGCTGATAGCAACATTTGATATCTCAATATTGTTAGATTTTGATAAAGTTGTGTTGGCTTCTCTATTAAGCTCCTGCGCAACAAAATCAAGTCTCTTGCCAACTGCACCACCATTATTGAGAGTTTCAATAGTTGTATCAATATGACTCTTAAGTCTTACAATCTCTTCATCCACACAAACCTTGTCTGAATAAATACAAACTTCAGTAAGGATTCTAGCTTCATCAATCTGACGATCTTCTAAAACTTCTTTAATCTTATTTGTAAGACGATTCTTATAATCTTCAATCACCTGAGGGCTCTTCTCTTCGATAAATTCAACATTAGAACGAATAACCTCAAGCTTCTCAATAAGATCTTTCTTAAGATTCTCACCTTCCTTGATTCTTGAAACAACGAATACATCACAAGCCTCATGTAAACATTCTTTAAGAAGTTTCCAAGCCTCATCTTCGTTAATATTTTCATCCTCAAGTACAAGAACATCTGGCATTCTTGAAATAGTAGATACTCTGATATCATCATCAAGATCAAACTCGTCTGCCATCTCTCTTAAATATTTCATATATTCAGCAGCAATCTGTGAATTATACTTAATATTTACACTGTCCTTGGAATAATCTTCATATGAGACATATACATCAACCTTGCCTCTTTGAATATAATCCTTAAGAATTTCTCTGATTTCACTTTCAAAACAATTAAACTTACGAGGAAGCTTAATTGATAAATCAAGATATCTGTGATTTACAGATTTAATTTCAACTGTACATTTACCCGTAGTAGTAATCTTCTCCGAGCGGCCGTAGCCAGTCATACTTTTAACCATAATTTCCCACCCTTTGAATTTTTTGCATACATAAGAATTATACTTCATCAGCTGATAGTAGTCAATTCAAACCTTGAAAGGTCAGGACTCGCTACCAAAGAATAATTAGTATGATATATAACCATACCCATATTTCCGTCTGCAGGTCTCTTCAAATGTTTCTTTCTAGTATAATCAATCTCTACCTTTGTCATATCAGAATGCTTTGAATTCGCAGCCGCCAATGCTCCTGCAACTTCGAAGACATCATCCGGCATATCCCATTCTGTAGCTGGATTATCTGAGTCTGATTTAACAATTACATGAGAGCCAGGAATTCCTTTAGCATGGAACCACCAGTCATTACCTACAGCCTTCTTAAATGAAATCTCCTCATTTTGAACATTATTCTTACCCACATAAATATGATAATTATCCTTGTATAAATAATGCTTAATCTTTGATTTAGTCTTCTTTAATGTTTTGATATTTTTCTTTCTTAAATATCCCTTTTGAGATAATTCGGCTTTAATCTCATCAATATCAGATGCATTTTCAGCAAGTGATAAGAACAAAAGAATTTCCTCTAAATAATCAATCTCATCTTCTGTCTTAAGCATCAATTCTGTGACTGCATTTTCACATCTTTTAGCTTTATTATATAGTTTGAAATATTTATTTGAATTCTCGATTATAGTTAGTCTCTCATCAAGTTCTATTATCTCTTCTTCATTTGTATAATAGTTTAATACCTTTGCTTCCTTTCCCTTAGTAAGTGAATAAGCATAAGCCTTAAGAAGCTCTCCCTTAATCTTTAACTCTTCCTTATTCTCACAATCCTTAAGGTCATTCTCCCAAAGAAGCATTTTATTTTTGTCTTTCTCTAAAATATTCTTTACAAATCTTGCAAGTTCACCACTCTTTTGATTGTTAGTAGTTCTTACCTGCTTGGATTTATAGAATTTTGACAGAGCAAAAATCATTCTATTCTCAGTTACATAAGAATAGTCTTCAAGAGATTCATATGGCGTATTAGTATATTCAACAAATCCTGCATCATCCTTGTATAAATAAACTAATTCCTCATTTTCCATATCTTTAAGGAGCGAAATAAAGCCCTTAAGTAAATCATTCAAAGACTCTTCATTTAAATCTGCAAAGGTTAATAAAGAATCAATCTCAGACCTTTTTACTATTTCCTTTGCTGTGACCTTTGAGACACCTTCGAATTCTTTTGCGATAACATTTACAATATTAGAATTTGATTTATTATTATCTTTAATATATATTAATTTATCTTTTAAATAAGCTTCGTCAATTTTACCTTCGTTGTAAGGAGATATTCTTGTAATCTCATCAGGTACAAAATATTTCTTTCCAGGACCAACCTCACGAATAGAGCTTGTTATAGCATTGACATGCTTGATACTATCAATTATCGTACCATCCTCTTCCACAAGAATAACATTACTGTACTTACCCATGAGTTCAAGAATAAGTTTTTTAACAGACTTATCTCCCATCTCATTCATATGCTCGATATCAAAGGTAATAATTCTCTCATTTCCAGTCTGATACACATCAAGGATCTTACCATTTAAGATATATTTTCTAAGCACCATGCAAAACATAGGTGCCTGCATTGGAGCCTCTGGCTTATCCTCAACCACAAAGGTATATGGAACAGCCGGATTAGCTGAACAGAGAATATTAAACGATCCCTTATAACTTTTAATAACAAGAATCACCTCATGAGATGCAGGTTCAATTATTTTTGAAATCTTTGCATCCACAAGTAATTCCTTATATTCTTTAACTATTTTACCTATACAAAAACCATCGTAAGCCATAATAAAACACCTATAAATTATTATTTCAAATCCCTTACATTAAATAATGGATAAAAAAGAGTCAGTAAAAATGGTAATATAGAACCAAAAATCATAAATTCCAAGAATCCATCAACCGAGCCAAAAATACAATACCACTCAAAGTACTTAAACATCAAATCAGGTCTTTGAATCCATGAAAACAAAGTAAATAATAGAGTCAGCAAAGCTTGTAATAATAAAACGCCTATCTCCGTCTTAATGAAAAACAATAACATTTTAATTAATACTAATTTTACCTTGTTAAATGAGAATTTATCCTTACTAAAATCACCAGTGCCCTCACCAATAAGCATTAACACCTTACCTTTTTCATTTGTTATCTTATATACCTTATCATTCTTTTTTAGTTTCCTACTAGACTTATTACCTAGTTTGGAGTTTGAATCCTTATAAGAACATCCATAGTTGATAATCTGCGCATCTTTATAATCAAATCTTTCATAAACCACCATTGCAGGAACATTATAGTCATATTTGGTAGTGTGAACATGATTTGAAGAAAAATAGCAAAAATCAACTATTTTATAATATATTTTTTGCTTTCTAATACGCCAAACATTTAGTAATGGCGCAAATTTTATTACTAAAATTAAGAATAATATAAATCCTAAATAACCTATAGCAAAAATAAATGAATCTTTAATTCCATAAACAAAAAACATTACAATATCAGTAACCAAAAACAAAACCGACATAAAAATCATAAAGAATCTAAATCCACCGGTATCATTAGACATAATATAAGGAATTATTATTTTCTCTTTAAATTCCATATCAGCAAGTTGTGGTGCATATTTAGGATCATTTGAATTAATAGAATTATCAAAACTATTTAATTTATATTTTTTCTTATTCTTTTTCTTACTCATATCCTATAAAAAAGGCGTCGCAACAAGACGACGCCATCAATAGATTTATAATCAGTAATTAACCAATCAACCAGTCATACATTTCCTGGTATTTATTAGCAGATACTTCCCATGAGAAGTCAACAGCCATACTTCTGTCAATCATCTTGTTCCATTCACGTTTCTTGTCGTAATAAATCTTCTCAGCATAACGGATTGTAGCAAGCATTTCATGAGCATTGTAATTAGTGAAGCTGAAACCGGTACCTGTTGATTCATATTCATTATATGGTTCAACTGTATCCTTAAGTCCACCTGTTTCACGAACAATTGGAATAGTACCATATCTTAAAGCCATAAGCTGACTAAGTCCGCAAGGCTCAAATAATGATGGCATAAGGAATGCATCACATGCTGCATAAATCTTATGGCTCAATCCCTCTGAATAATAAATATTTGCTGACACTTTGTTGTTATATTTCCAGTCAAAATGTCTAAACATATTTTCATATCTCTCTTCACCAGTACCAAGCACAACAATCTGTACCGCATCCTGGCAAAGTTCATCCATAATATATGCAATAAGATCAAATCCCTTCTGATCTGTAAGTCTTGAAACAATACCAATCATCATAATCTTATCGTTCTCTTCAAGACCAAGTTCCTGCTGAAGTTTTCTCTTATTTTTAATCTTTTCTTTTCTGTAATTAGCAGCTGTATAAGGATAATCAATATACTTATCTGTAGTAGGATTGTAATCAGTATAGTCGATACCATTTACAATACCTCTTAAATCATTCTCTCTGGCACGCATAAGTCCATCAAGACTCTCGCCATAGAATTCAGTCATAATCTCCTTAGCATATGTATCAGATACAGTTGTAATAGCATCTGCGTATACAAGACCACCCTTTAAAAGGTTAGCATTCTTATATGACTCAAGCTTGTCAGGTGTAAAGAAATAATCTGGAAGGCCTGTAATATCCTGTACTGCAGGAACATCCCATTTACCCTGGAACTTAAGGTTATGAATAGTCATAACTGATTTGATTCCATGGAAGAAATCATTACCCTGGAAACGCTCTTTAAGATATACAGGAATAAGTCCTGTCTGCCAGTCATGGCAATGAATTACATCAGGTCTGAAATCAAGAAGTGGCATGGCTGATAAGGCAGCCTTTGAGAAGAAAGCAAATCTCTCGATATCATCATATACATTAGAACTATATGGATGATCTCCACCAAATTTTGATTCATTATCAATGAAATAATACTTAACACCATCTACTTCTGCTTCAAGAATTCCTACGTACTCATTTCCCCAATGGAAATCCATATAGAAGCTGGTTTTATAAACCATTTTATCTTTTAATTCCTGCTTAATACATGTGTATTTAGGAATCATTACTCTGACATCAAAATATCTCTTGTCAATGCATTTAGGAAGTGATCCAACAACATCGGCGAGACCTCCTGTTTTAATAAATGGAACACCTTCAGAAGCTACAAAAAGTATATTTTTCATTGTATTACCCTCCAATTGTCAATATATGAATATTATAGACATTTTTGCTTATTTTTGCAATTTGTAATTACTTGCTCTTTTCTTTAATTCAAGAGCATTTTCCCTAAATGTTTCAGAAGAAGTTTCATCTCCTAACATTCTTATAATCTCTTTAATCTGACCTTCCTCATCAAGTACTGATATTGAAGTTTCAGTTCTTTGATTAGACACTGATTTTTTAATCTCAAAATGTCTGTCAGCCATAGCAGCAATTTGTTGTAAGTGAGTAATACAAACAACCTGATGATTAAAGGATAAGCTTGCCAATTTTTCAGCTACCTTCCATGCAGTTACACCCGAGATACCTGCATCGATTTCATCAAATATAAGTGTGGCCTTCTGCTCACTATTAGCAGCCACAGCCTTAATAGCAAGCATAATTCTGGATAATTCACCACCACTTGCTACATTTTCAAGTGGCTTTCTTGTTTCACCTGGATTAGTTGAAATCGTAAAGCCAACTTTATCAAGTCCATTAATTCCAAATTCAGGAAGTTCTTTTATTTCAACCTTGAAATCCGCCTGATTAAAATTCAAATCCGCAAGACTCTTAATAATTGATTTCTCGAACTCTTTCGCATTCTTATTTCTGGCTTTTGTAATATTCGAAGCCTTATCTTTAAGAAGCTTTTCTAATCTTTCAAATTCTTTAGTCAATCTGGCTTTCTTTTCATCCATATTCTGAAGCACTTCAAGTTCTGCAACCTTTTCTTCATAATATATGTTAATATCCTTTATTGTCTTACCATATTTTCTCTCTAAATCATTTATGAGTTCATATCTTTCTCTCATAATATCAAGACTTTCCTCATCAAGAGTATAATCGTCAAGGCAATCATTGATTTCTCTTGAAATCTCGGACAGAGAATTGGATATATCTCCAATCTCTTCAGAAAGACCTGCTAATCTATCATCTACATTCGAAATCTGAAGACTTTCTCTCAATGCCATATCGACATTTTCTGAAGCAGATGAATTCATTTCAAATAGCAGTTCCTTAATATTCCCTAAAGTGCTTTGAATCTTTGCTGAATTTTCCAAAACCTTTAATCTATCCTGAATCTCTTCTTCCTCTCCTTCCTTAAGCGAGGCAGATTCTATTTCATTAATCTGATATTTCAAAAGAGACACTTCTCTTTCTCTTTTTACTTCATCAATCTCAGGAGCATTTAATTCTTCCTTAACTGACAGATATTCCTTGTATAAATCCCTGTAGTCTTTAAGTAATTTTGTAAAGGAATCATCTGCATAAGAATCAAGTATTTCTATATGTTTTTGAGGCTTCAAAAGATACTGATAATCATGCTGACCATAAACATCAATAAGAATATTTGCAATATCCTTAACCAAAGAAGCATTTACGGTCTCACCATTAACTTTAAATACGCTTCTTGTTGGAAGAATCTTCCTTTGAATGACAAGAATTCCATCTTCAGGATAAATATCCATGGAATTTAGAATTTCTTTTTGAATATCATTCTCTATCGAAAATGTCATTTCAACAAGTGCGAACTCTGCACCATTTCTAATTGAATCTTTATCTGCTTTTGCACCAAGAGCCAAATTCATAGAGCCAAGAATAATTGATTTACCAGCTCCAGTTTCACCAGTCAGAATGTTTAATCCTTTATCAAAATCAACATCCGCTTCATCTATTAGCGCAAAATTTTTAACATGTAAATTAAGTAGCATTTATCCTCCTCTTGTGCCTTCCCAAACACAAAAGAATTTTAGTATTCTCGTAACTTTCTATTAAGTGTTTCAAGGAAATTAACATTGTTAAGCTGAACAAAACTAACAATTGAATTAGATTTTGTAATCTCAACGATATCACCCTTCTTAAGTTCAATATTATCAAATCCATCAAAGCTTGCTGTTACTGTCTGACCTGTAATAGCATCATGAGGTTCGCCTATAATAATCGATACAACATCTTCAGCCTTAAACAAAATACTTCTGTTCATAAATGTATGAGCACAAATCGGTGTTAATACTATCATATCTGCTGATGGCTCTACTATAGGGCCTCCTGCAGAAAGATTATAGCCCGTTGAACCAGTAGGTGTAGAAATAATAACACCGTCGGCAGAATATGACTTAAGATTTTGTTCATTAACGCATACATCGAAATTAAGAATCTGAAGTACTCCAGCTCTGTTGATACATATATCATTCAAAGCTTCACCTTCATAAATAACCTCATTGCCTCTAAGTACTCTTCCGGCAACCATCATTCTTTTCTCAAGAAGGTAATCACCTTTAATAAGTCTTGAAAGTGTCTCTTCGCATCCATCAACACCAGTTTGAGCAAGGAAACCAAGATGTCCAGTATTTACACCAAGAATTGGAACATTATATACAGAAGACTTCTTTGATACTCTCATCAAAGTACCATCACCACCAAGAACTATAACAGCATCAGCCTTTGAAAGCTTATCCTTATCTATAGCAGAGTCCTTATTAACAAGAATCTCCTTATCATAATCAACATTCTGTGATGCCAAATAATCACAGATTCGATTACAGGCCTTTAATTCTCTATCCTTTTGTACATTTACACAAACAAGAACTCTCATAGCATCCTCTATTTATCCAAATCTTCATGAGACAATTTTACAGTCTCTTTAATTAATTTCATCATTTCATCCGAAAGGCTCTGACTAACTACCTCAGAGCTTTCAATAGTCTTAATATCATCTTCCAGTTTCTTAATTACAAGCAAATATTCAATATTTCCTTCAGGTCCTCTGATAGGAGAAAAATTAAGATGTTCAATAGCAAAACCAAGACCTAAACAGAACGAAATTACTTTTTCAATTACCTCTTCATGAACCTTTGGTTCTCTTACAACACCCTTCTTACCAACCTTTTCTCTGCTTGTTTCAAATTGAGGTTTAATAAGACAAACCATCAAGGCGTCCTTTTTTAATAGGTTATAAGCAGGAATTAATATCTTAGTTAAGGAAATAAATGATACATCTGTAGCTGCGAAATCAATTTTCTCTGGGATTTCTTTTTCAGTAACATATCTGAAATTACATTTTTCCATGCAGACAACTTTTTCATCATTTCGAAGCTTCCAGTCAAGCTGACCATGACCTACGTCAACTGCATAGACCTTTGATGCATCATTTTGAAGCATACAATCTGTAAATCCACCTGTGGAAGCTCCTATATCAAGGCAAATCATATCTTTGAAATTAAGATTATACTCTCTAACAGCCTTATCAAGTTTTAAGCCACCTCTGGACACAAATGGAAGTACATTACCTCTTACTTCAATAAGCTTATCATCTTCAAATACAGAACCAGCTTTATCTTCTTTTTGTCCATCAACATATACAATACCGCTCATAATCAAAGCCTTTGCCTTCTCTCTTGAAGGTGCCAGGCCTTTACTTACGAGTAGCACATCAAGACGTTCTTTCACGAAAGTCCCTCTCCATCTTTTAAAATCTTATCAACTATTGAATCAGCATCAAGGCCAATTTCTTTCTTCAATATATCAACATTTCCATGTTCAACATAAATATCAGGAATAGAAATATTAGTAAGCTTTGCAAATCTTCCCTGAGAACTTAAAAACTCAGCTATATTCTCACCAAATCCACCAGCCTTAACATTCTCTTCCATAGTAACCAGGTGTTTATGAGTTTTCAAAGCATCAAGTATCATTTCTTTATCAAAAGGATTAACAAATCTTACATTGAGAATAGATACATTTTTACCCATTCCCTTTAATTTATCTCTGACTTCAACAGCTGTCTTAACCATACTACCAACAGCAAGCAGACATATATCAGACTCCATATTAATCCACTCAGCCTGACCATATTCAATAGGCGCTCTGAATTCACTTAAGCCATCATAAGCCTTACCACGAGGATATCTGATTGCAACTGGTCCATCATAATTAACAGCAAATTTCATCATATCTGAAAGTTCCCATTTATTCTTTGGAGCCATTACACACATATTAGGAATTGTAGAAAGGAAGGATAAATCAAATATACCCTGATGAGTTTCACCATCACTTCCAACAATACCAGCTCTGTCTATTGCAAATACAACATGGAGATTCTGAATACAAACATCATGAATCATCTGATCATAAGCTCTTTGAAGGAATGAAGAATAAATACATACAATAGGCTTTAAACCTCCCATTGCAAGTCCTGCAGCAAAAGTAACCGCATGCTCTTCTGCAATACCAACATCAAAGAATCTATCAGGATACATGCTTCTAAATCTTTTAAGACCAGTACCATCAGGCATAGCAGCTGTAATAGCACATACATCTTTATCTCTCTCTCCCATTTTACACATAACTGTTGAGAAAACATCTGTGTAATTAGGGTCAACTCTTTTATATTTAGGTAATCCTGTTTCGATTTCAAATGGCTCTGCACCATGGAATCTTGCAGGATGTCTTTCAGCAGGAAGATATCCTTTGCCCTTTTTGGTAAGCACATGTACAAGAACTGGAGTTTTACATCTTTTAGCTTCATTTAAAGCTTTAACCATTGCGGAAATATCATGTCCATCAATAGGGCCTAAATAAGTAAGTCCCATTTCCTCGAAAAACATTCCAGGAATAACAAAAGATTTAAGAGAAGCCTTAGCCTTCTGAATTCTTGAAATCATTTCATTTCCTCTTGGAACATGTGAAAGCTTACCCTTAACGCCTTCCTTTAATTCAAGGTATTTTTCTGTTGTTCTGACATTATCAAGATACTGACTAACACCACCGACATTTTCAGAAATAGACATATTATTGTCATTTAAAACAACGATAAATTTAGTATTCGATTTACCTGCATTATTTAACGCTTCATAAGCCATACCACCAGTAAGAGCTCCATCACCAATTACTGATACAACAGTATTATTCTTACCATTTAAGGTTCTGGCAGTAGCCATACCAAGTCCTGCAGAAATAGATGTAGAAGAATGTCCAGTATTAAATGCATCACAATCACTCTCAGAAGTTTTAGGGAATCCTGCAATTCCACCATGTTTTCTAAGAGTAGGAAATTCTTCTCTTCTACCTGTTAAAATCTTATGTGTATAGCTCTGATGTCCAACATCAAAAATCAGTTTATCTTCTGGGAAATCCAAACAAAGATGTAATGCCATCGTAAGTTCAACAGTTCCAAGATTTGCACCAAGATGTCCACCTGTTTCAGATATAGATTCAATAAGAAATTCTCTAATTTCCTGAGCAAGTACATTTAATTTAGCTCTTGGTACTTTTTTTATATCATTTGGATGATTAATTTTCTCAAGATACATTATTTTTTCCTCGTTACAAGATCAAGCAAGAGTTCTTTTAAAAACTCATTACTATGATTCATTCCATCAAGAAGTTCGATTGCCTGTTTAGTAAGGTCTTCCTGATCCTTTTTACTTTTTTCAAGACCTTCCATAGTTACATATGTAACCTTTTCATTCTTAGCATCGCTTCCAATAGGCTTGCCAAGTTCTTCCTGTGTGCCAATGACATCAAGGATGTCATCCTGAATCTGAAATGCTAAACCAACATTTGATCCAACCTTTTCAATCTTTGAAACCTCTTCATCAGAGGCTCCTGCCATAATGGCACCTATCATTAGAGCTGATTCAATGAGAGCAGCTGTTTTACACTCATGTATAAATAAAAGTGTTTCCTTATCTGTATTAGGATTATTCTCACTGATAAGATCAACAACCTGACCACCAATCATACCATTTATACCAGCTTTGGCTGATAAAATCTTATTGGCCTTAACCATTCTCTTAAGTCTGTCAGTGTCTTCTTCCTTATCCATTTTGTCAGCAACAATTTCAAATGCATAATTAAGAAGACCATCACCTGCAAGAATTGCAGTTGCCTCATCAAATCTCTTATGACAGGTTAACCTTCCTCTTCTATAATCGTCATTATCCATTGCTGGCAAATCATCATGAATAAGAGAATATGTATGAATCATCTCCTGGGCTGCCATAAATACAGCCACTTCTTCTGGATTTTTGCCTCCAAAGAAGCGATAGCTTTCAAGAATAAACATAGGTCTTAATCTCTTACCACCGCCAAGAAAAGAATAATTCATAGCTTCCATAACGAGTTTCTGATAACCTGATTCTTTTGGAATATATGGAGTAATAAGCTTCATTACTTCATCAATTTTAATCTTAAGTTCTTCTTTAAATTCCATTTAAACTCCTAAAAAGGTAATTCATCCTCACTATTATCAAAGGCTACGACATCATTTCCTTTAGTAAGCTTTAATACCTCTTTTTCAACCATATCTATTTTACTTTTACACTCTTCAATCATTACTTTAGCTTTAGCATAATCTTCTAAAGCAGTTTCGAGTGGAATATCATCTTTTTCAAGATTCGCAATAATTGTTTCAATACTTTGAAACTTCTCTTCTAAAGAATTACTGTCCATCATAAGTCTCCTTCTGAACACTCTTAACTGAAACTGTAGCAATACCATCCTTCATAATGACTTTTAATTCATCATTAGCATTAAGATTTGCCACTCCTGAAATTCGTAAACCATTTATATCTGTCACATATGCCATACCCTGTGATAATCTCTCAAGAGGCGATACACCCTTTAATCTCTCACTAAGCTTATCAAGCCTATGTCTTTGATTCGCTATAGAATTTTTCATAAGATAATCAAGTCTCTTCTCATAATTCTCAATAAGAAGTTTTTTATTCTTAAGAGAATTTTCAGGCGATACTTTATCAAGCTTAGCCTCTAAGACCTTTACCTTACTCTTATTTAAATCAAGTTTATTAAGAATGGCCTGATTTAATCTTTTATCAAGCTTATCTATGTCATTTATAACAGAAACTATATCTGGAACTGCAAGCTCTGCAGCTGCTGATGGCGTAGCCGCTCTCATATCTGCAACAAAATCCGCAATTGTAAAATCAATTTCATGTCCTACAGCAGAAATTATTGGTATTGTGGATTGGAAAATTGCATAAGCAACTTCTTCTTCATTAAATGCCCATAAATCCTCAATACTTCCACCGCCTCGGCCCACAATAATAACATCTACACCATATGCCTCTAAGGCATTAATGCCAGCAACAATTGAAGGTACCGCATCAGCCCCCTGAACTATTGCAGGATAAAGAACCAGCGATATATATGGATTACGTCTCTTTGAAACAGAAATAATATCTCTAATAGCTGCTCCAGTAGGTGCTGTTACAATTCCTACAGTCTTAGGGAATTTAGGAATAGGTTGTTTAAATTCCTGGTCAAAAAGTCCCTGTTCCTTAAGTTTATTTTTCAGTTCCTCAAATTTAACTGTAAGTTCACCAACTCCTTGAGCTTTAACTGACGTAACATTAAATGTAATTGATCCATTGGGAATATAATTGTTAACAGATCCGGTGGCGATAATCTTATCACCATCCTTTAATGGTTTACTCAGTTTGCTGGCGGACGAACGGAAAATGGCGCAAGAAACAGCAGACTGAGAGTCTTTTAGGGTAAAATAAATATGTCCGGAGGAATGATACTTTAAATTACTAATCTCTCCTGATACAGAAACATCAGATAACAAAATATCTTCTCCAAACATATTATGAATATATGTATTTAACTGATATACGGAATAAATGCTTTTCACAAAACACCCTACGCAAATTTAGCCAAAACACCATTGACGAAGGCATATGACTCATCAGGGCCAAACTTCTTTGCAAGTTCAACCGCTTCATTAATAGCCACTCCTGTTGGAACTTCGTCATCATACAGAATTTCAAATATTGCAAGTCTCAATATAGCAAGCTCTACTTTTCCCATTCTGTCAATTGTCCAACCTTTGGAAACCTCTGAAATCTTCTCATCGATTTCAGCAATTTTCTCAAGTACTTCAACATATTTAGCAACTACTTTTTGTCTCTCAACATCATTAAGAGCATCCTTTAAAGATGAAAAATCGATAATATTATCATCTTCACTCTCTGGATATGGATATGGTGCATCGAAATATAATAATAATTCCTCTGTCAAATCCTTCTCTTCATAAAAGTTAGACATATAAAGTAATTTAAATGTTAATTCTCTTTCAGATTTTCTGCTCATATTTCACCTATAAATTATTTACAGAATTAATTCTGACATTAACATCTGTAACTTCAAGATTTGTCATTGTTTCAATTGCAGTCTTAACTGAAGTCTGAACCTTTGCACTAATTTCTGGAACCTGGTATCCATAAATAATACCGATAGACATATCAACTTTAACCTTCTTACCCTTGATATCTACCTTAATTCCTTTAGTTGTTCTCTTTGTATTAATCTTAAATGCGGAACTTTTCTTATCCTGAATAGGAGCAACACCTTCAACATCCTGTGCAGCTAAAGCAGCAATCAAAGGAACTACATCTGTTGCAATTCTAACAGAACCGATTTTCTCATTATTAGTAGAATTCATAATATATACCTCCACATAAATCGAATTATAACATAATTTATATTCTTCAACAAGATAGGCTTTTTATTCCAAAGGAATGGAATAAATAAGCAAATCAGGATTCTTAAAAACCTTCATTGAACTACTTTTTGAAGGAAGATAATAAAATACATTCTGTTCATCAAACAAATACTGTCCCATTTTGTTGTAGACCGACTGATTAGAACATTTGATTTCAACTGTATTTCTGTCTGAATAAGATGCGAACTTAAAAGCTTTCTTTAGCTGTTCTTCATCAACAGAAGTAAAATACAATTCTTCCCTAACATAGTAATTATTCTTTGTTGCATTACAAAGTGGAACTTCAACAAAATCTGAGATTGTATGAGTTTTTTGAAGCTCAACTGTTGTAATATTTAAATAATCATAATTAATATCATCACTGTTATGAGTACTCTGATAATTGGCCATATACGAAGAATCACCCCATGTGCAATCAACATAATAATACTGATCATTGCATACAACCAGATTCCAGGCATGACCATCACCATTGCCTACTGTACCAGAAATCACTGTGGATTTTACTCCAACTAAAGAAGTCAAATACTGAAAGGTTTTCGCATAGCCCTTACACACTGATTTTTGATACCTGCAAACAGATATAATATTCTGATTTTCTACTGCATTAGTATCATAATCGGTAGTTAGAATAACAAATTCATAAGCGAATTTTATCTTCTCATATTCTGAAGAATTTTTAGGAAGATTATCTAAAAACGCTTTAGCATAAGCATCTACATATTTTTGTTGTTCATTAATCTCTTCCTTAGTCATCGTAAATGCAGGTGAAATCTCAATTAGAGCTATCTCATCATTTAATGAATATCTGGTAACAAGGTATCCATCTGCATAGAAAATCTCAGGATGATCATACATAACGCAGTTAAAAGCTTCATCTATCTCATCTGTACTAGTTGAGCAAAGAGGAATACCTGTCTTTAAATCTCTAAGACAAATATAAATCTCCAAATAAAGCTGTTTCTTAAAATCATCAAGATGAGAATAATAATAAAGCTTCTTACACTTTATATCTGCTTCTCTAAGGCCTGATGAATTAATGCCATTATCTATTCTATTTTGCCACTCTTCTCTAGTAAGTGTAGCTTTCATGAACATACCATTCTCAGAAGAATCACTATTGTCCTCCGGATTCTCTGAAAATACAGTATTATCACTAAGTTTTAAATCCTTTTTATTAGATTCATTATTAGAAGAAGTTACATTTAATTTATCAAAATCAACAATATCAGAAACAAATGTAGAATCCTCTTCAAGTTTTTTATCTAAAACAAGGCTTGCAACTATTACTAAGACCAATACCAGTCCTAAAACCGCTGCAATATATTTTAAATTCTTCATTTATTCCCTTCCGAATTCAGAAAGTACAAGACCTTCATTTCTGTCGAGTGTCATACCTACAGACCATGAATTTACAAATAACAACAAAGGATTACCCTTCATGTCTTTAACCTTCTTCATATCTGATGTACCAATAATCTTAGAAACATCAATATCCTTACTCTCAACCCATCTGATATGTTCATATGGAAGTGAATCCATTCTGATTTCAACATTGTATTCATTCTCAAGTCTGTATTTCAAAACTTCAAACTGAAGTACACCAACTACACCTACAATGATTTCTTCCATACCAGTATTAAATTCCTGGAAAATCTGAATAGCACCTTCCTGCGCAATCTGAGTGATACCCTTCATGAACTGTTTTCTCTTCATCGTATCAACCTGTCTTACTCTTGCAAAATGTTCTGGTGCGAATGTAGGAATACCTTCATAGTTAAATTTATTATTAGCTACAGTAAGTGTATCACCAATTGAGAAGATACCTGGATCAAATACACCAATAATATCACCACCGTATGCAGTATCAAGAATCTTTCTATCATCAGCCATAATCTGCTGGGGCTGTGAAAGTCTCATTGATTTACCACCCTGCATATGATAAACTTCCTTGCTTGCATCGAATTTACCAGAGCAAATACGCATAAATGCAATTCTATCTCTATGAGCCTTATTCATGTTAGCCTGAATCTTAAATACAAATGCTGAGAACTCATTCTCCAATGGATCAATCATTCCAGCATCACTCTTTCTTGGAAGTGGTGTTGTTGACATTTGAAGGAAATTATTCAAGAAAATTTCAACACCAAAGTTAGTAAGAGCAGAACCAAAGAATACAGGAGTCAATTTACCTGCTCTAACCTCATCAAGATTAAATTCTGCAGCTGCACCATCGAGAAGCTCGATTTCATCATTAAGCTGAGATAATGCATCCTCACCAATAACCTTTGTAAGCTCATCAGTGTCAGATTTCATAATCTCTGTAGTTGTACCTTCCTTAGTACCCTTTTCAGTATCTGAGAAAAGAACAACCTTTTCATTTTTACGATCATATACACCCTTAAATCCCTTACCCGAGCCAATTGGCCAGTTAACAGGACAGGTGGCAATACCAAGTTCATTCTCAATCTGATCAAGAAGTTCAAATGTATCAAGAGCATCTCTATCAAGCTTGTTAATAAATGTGAAGATAGGAATACCTCTCATTCCACATACCTTAAATAACTTTCTAGTCTGTGCCTCAACACCCTTTGATGCATCAATAACCATTACTGCAGAGTCTGCAGCCATAAGTGTTCTATATGTATCCTCAGAGAAATCCTGGTGTCCAGGTGTATCAAGAATATTTACACAGAAGCCATCATATTCAAACTGAAGAACTGATGAAGTTACTGAAATACCTCTTTCCTTCTCGATTTCCATCCAGTCAGATACCGCATGTCTTGCTGTAGCCTTACCCTTAACTGAACCAGCAAGATTAATAGCTCCACCATAGAGAAGAAATTTCTCTGTAAGAGTTGTCTTACCAGCATCAGGGTGCGAAATAATAGCAAATGTACGTCTTCTGTTAATCTCTTTGTCGTATTGTCCCACTTTAAAATCCTACTTTCTATATTGATTAAACCATTGAGGTTCCATCAAGCTTGCCTTCAACATTTAACAATTTAAGCACAGTAGCACCAATATCTGCGAAGGTCTCTCTGGTACCCATATTGCATGGTTCTATATTTTTACCATAAATTACAAAAGGAATATATTCTCTTGTATGATCTGTTGTCTTAGTGTATCCAGGATCACAACCATGATCTGCAGTTATCATAAGACAATCATCATCTTTTAATTTACTGAGTATCTCTGGAAGTCTTAAGTCAAAATAAGCAAGAGCCTTAGCATATCCATCAATATCTCTTCTATGACCATAAAGCATATCAAAATCCACTAAATTAGTGAAACAAAGACCTTCAAAATCCTTATCCATCCACTCTATCGTCTTATTAATACCATCCTCATTTGAAGAAGTATATGTATATTCAGTAATTCCACTACCGGCGAAAATATCATATATTTTACCAATAGATAATACATCCTTACCTGCCCCATTAAGAATATTAAGCATAGTATCCTTGGGTGGTACTAATGAAAAATCATGTCTGTGTGGAGTTCTATAATAGTTACCACTTGTTCCTAAGAAAGGTCTGGCAATAACTCTTCCTACACCATGTTCTCCAACTAACATTTTACGAGCAATTCTACAATACTCATACAGAGTCTCAAGTGGAACTATTTCCTCATGAGCCGCTATCTGAAATACTGAATCTGCTGATGTATATACTATCAAAGCTCCAGTATTTACATGCTCATCACCATAATCATTAATAACCTGTGTACCTGAATATGTTTTATTTACGATAGCTTTACGACCAGTAAGTCTTTCAAACTCTTCAATAACCTCTTTAGGGAAACCATTTGGATAAGTCGGCATAGGATTAGGCGATACCATACCTGCTATCTCCCAATGTCCAATAGTAGTATCCTTTCCCATGGATTTCTCCCTCATTCTGGCAATCATTGCCTGAGGCTTATCAACAGCCAAATCAGTTTCTACACCATCAATATTAAATAAACCTAAGCTTCTCATATTAGGCATATCAAAGAACTGACTAGTCATACATGATTTAAGGGTATTAGTACCCATATCACCAAATAAATCAGCATCTGGTTCATAACCAATGCCAAAGCTATCTAATACAATTAAAAATACTCTCTTCATACTTACCCCCATAATAAATACAAAACCATATTAATTTAATTATAACAAAATGCACTAAAATTTAAACTTATTTTACTACTACCAGATTCCTACCATAGACGATAAACCATGGAAAATCATAATAATCTGAATAACAAAAACCAAAATCGTTATTATTGAAACTATAGATGCAATTCTTGACACCAAAAATACAATCCCTTTGTAGTGCTTTAAAATGCAAAAATGCTCAAATGTAACAATGATGATAGTTGGAATTATACCTAATAGAAAAAATGTAAAAAATCCATAGGGTAAAGTTTTTACCCAGGAAAAGACAACAATAATTCCATTAACACCATAAAACAATAAATATGCAGAAAATACATAATTTAAAATAGTAATCCATTTAGGAATTATATTATTCTTTTTCTGATCATTAAGCATATTTTCCATTTTTATCCCCCTTAAACAAAACATCACATAAACCAATTAAGGTCTATGTGATGTCTTATATCATTAAATGTTTAAATTACTGCTGTGCTGGAACATCCTTGATTGAGAAGCTCATTCTGCCCATCTTATCCTTGCCAAGACATACTACTGTAACCTTGTCACCAAGTGTAAGTACATCTTCAACATGGTCGATACGCTGCTTAGCAATCTTAGAAATATGAACCATACCTTCCTTACCAGGAGCAAATTCAACGAATGCACCAAATTCCTTGATTGAAACTACTTCGCCCTTAAGAATCTGACCTTCTGTATAATCTGTAACGATTGTATTAATCATATCGATAGCTTCGTTGATCTTATTTAAATCAGTACCGCAAACGCTTACTCTACCATCGTCTGTAATATCAATCTTAACATTTGTACGAGCGATAATCTCATTAATTGTCTTACCCTTCTGACCTACAACATCACCGATCTTCTCAGGATCAATTGTAATCTGAAGAATCTTAGGAGCATATTCATTAACATCCTTACGTGGCTCAGCAATAGCCTTGCTCATGCAGTTGTCCATAATGAAGAATCTAGCTTCACGACATCTTGCAATAGCACCTTCAACGATAGGACGTGTAAGACCATGAATCTTAATATCCATCTGAATAGCTGTGATGCCATCCTTAGTACCTGTTACCTTGAAGTCCATATCACCGAAGAAATCTTCGAGACCCTGGATATCTGTAAGAAGTACGAAATCATCATCTGTATCACCAGTTACAAGACCACAGCTGATACCAGCTACCATCTTCTTAATTGGAACACCAGCAGCCATAAGTGACATACATGATGCACATGTTGAAGCCATTGATGTAGAACCATTTGATTCAAATGTTTCAGATACGCATCTGATAGCATATGGGAATTCCTCTTCTGAAGGAAGAACTGGAACAAGTGCTCTCTCTGCAAGTGCACCATGACCAATCTCTCTACGTCCTGGTCCACGGCTAACCTTTGTCTCACCAACTGAGTAAGCTGGGAAGTTATAATGATGCATATATCTCTTAGATGTTTCGTTGTCATCAAGACCATCAATCTTCTGAACCTCTGATAATGGTGCAAGTGTACATACGTCACAAATCTGTGTCTGTCCTCTAGTGAACATAGCTGAACCATGAACTCTAGGAATAATATCTACTTCTGCAGCAAGTGGACGAATCTGTGTAATCTCACGACCATCTGGACGCTTGTGATCCTTTAAGATCATCTTTCTTACTGTCTTCTTCTCATACTGATAAATAGCTTCGCCTAAGATAGCAAGCCACTCTTCATTCTCAGCAAATGCTTCTTCAAGCTTAGCTGTGATTTCACGAATATTTTCTTCTCTCTTCTGCTTCTCATCTGTAAATACAGCAACTTCCATTTCTTCTGGAGTTACGATTTCTTTCATCTTAGCGAATAACTCTTCTGGAATAGCGCAGCTTTCATATTCATGCTTAGCCTTACCAACTTCCTTAACGATATCGTTAATCCATGCAATGATTGTCTGGTTGATTTCATGAGCCTTGTAAATAGCTTCAATCATCTTAGCTTCTGGAACTTCATTAGCACCAGCTTCAATCATGATAACCTTCTCGCTTGTTGA
>JAKSSD010000059.1 GCA_024403275.1 Lachnospiraceae bacterium | reverse complement strand
CATGGTAATATTTGTCGATCACCAATGGCAGAATTTATTTTAAAAGATATGGTAGAGAAGAGAGGCATTAAGGATCAGTTCGAGATAGCCTCAGCAGCTACCAGTACAGAAGAAATCTGGAATGGAATAGGTAATCCAATTTATAATCCTGCACAAAGAGAACTTAAGGCAAGAGGAATAGGTACGACTGCTTATACTAATTTCTCTGGCAAGAGGGCTCGTCAGGTCAATAGAGGGGATTATCAGCATTATGATTATCTGTTATGTGCAGATTCATATAATGTTAGAAATACTGAAAGAATAGTAGGTGGAGACAAGGATGATAAGATTAGGCTTTTACTCGACTATTCTGATAAGCCAGGAAGAAGCATTGCTGATCCATGGTATTCTGGAGATTTTGAGACAACCTTTGATCAGATAGTTGAAGGTTGTGAAGGATTTTTAAAGGAATTGGGAATGTAATATGTATAAATCAGTGATATTTGATATGGATGGAGTTATTTTTGATTCGGAACAGGCTATTCTTGATTTATGGGATGAAATGGCCAGAGAACATAATATTCCAAACATTAGAGAAAACATTATGAAATGCATTGGGATAAACGAAGATGCTACTGAAAAGGTTTTGTTTGATGCATATGGTGAGGATTTTCCATACAGAGAGTATAAGAAGATTATATCAGCAAGATACCATGAGAAGTTCGATGGTGGAAGATTACCAATGAAGCCTTATGTTAAGGAGTTGCTTGAGTTTCTTACTGAGAATGGATATAGAATCGCTATAGCTTCATCTACTAAGAGTTCAACAGTAATAAAGCAGATAGAGGAAGCTGGAATTGCTAATCATTTTCAGGTAGTAATAGGCGGAGAAATGGTGTCAAGGTCAAAGCCTAACCCGGATATATTTATTAAGGCTTTTGAAGAACTTGATGCAGACAGAGATAATACTTATGTTATTGAGGATTCCTATAATGGAATAAAGGCTGCTTTTGCTGCGAATTTGAAAGGAATTATGGTTCCAGACCTGCTTAAGCCTAACGATGAAATGAGGGAAAAGGCATTTAAAATCTTTGAGGATTTAGGCCAGGTAAAAGAATTTATAGAAAATTTGTAACAAAACATATCAATAATCTGTTAAAATATAAAGGTTAATGATTTATTAATGGAGATTATCATGAAACTTAGTAAGAAACAGATTACAGTTATTTCAATAGTTGTTGCTTTGCTTGTGTTTGTGGCCTTAATGGTTACAGGCGTTATTAGTCTTGTGCTTGGATTTAGACAAATTAGGCTTAATAAGGATGGAGATAATAAGGAAACAACTATTACAGTAACAGAGAAGATAGATAACAAAGATAATATCGATAAGGATATTTCTGATAGTATAGATTTAATTAATAGCACACCTGATAATACACCAGGTGTATTAAATACGTCTTCAGTTCTTAATACAGGAAAACTGACAGCAAAAGGCAATGGATACGAAGGGACCAAGGGGAGCGGTAAATATAATTACGGTGAAGCACTCCAAAAGTCTCTTCTTTTTTATGAACTTCAAAGAAGTGGAGATTTGCCAGAAGAAGTAAGATGTAACTGGAGAGGGGATTCATGTCTTACAGATGGATCAGATGTAAATCTTGATTTGTCAGGCGGCTGGTATGATGCCGGAGATAATGTTAAATTCAACCTTCCAATGTCATATTCTTCATCAATGCTTGGATGGTCTATATATGAGGATTATGATGCATACGTAGAATCAGGTCAGCTTGATTATGCATTAGCTAATATTAAGTGGGCTAATGATTATTTCATCAAATGTCATCCATCGGATGAAGTTTATTACTATCAGGTAGGTGATGGTAATAAGGATCATTCTTGGTGGGGACCAGCAGAACTGGTAGATGTTCAGATGGAAAGACCATCATATGCAGTAACCAAAACTAATCCTGGTTCTGCAGTAACAGGAGAGACATCAGCATCACTTGCTATATGTTCAATTCTTTATAAGGACAAGGATAAGGAATATAGTGAACTTTGTTTAAAACATGCTAAGAGCCTTTACAAGTTTTCCAGAGATACCTTATCAGATGATGGATATACAGCTGCTAACGGTTTCTATAATTCCTGGAGCGGTTATTACGACGAACTTGCATGGTCTGGAGCATGGCTTTATATAGCAACAGGTGATGAAACATATTTGAATAATGCAAAGAGTGATTATGATAAGGCAAGCCAGGATTATAAATGGGCTATGTGCTGGGATGATGTTCATATAGGGGCAGCAGTCTTACTTAGTGATATTACAGGTGATAAGAAATATTCAGATGCCGTTGAGAAGCATTTAGACTGGTGGACAACTGGAACATCAGAGGGTGAGAGAATTACATATTCACCTAAAGGACTTGCTTGGCTTGATTCATGGGGTTCACTAAGATATGCAACTACTACTGCTTACATAGCAAGTATTTACGCAGAATCAGATAAATGTAGTGCAAGTAAGAAAAAGACTTATGAAGAATTTGCGCTTAGCCAGGCTAATTATGCTTTAGGAGATACAGGTTTTTCTTACGAGATAGGATTTGGTAGTGATTTCCCAGTAAATCCTCATCATAGAACTGCACAAGGTTCAAGTAATAATAACTTAAATGATCCAACGCCAGGCAAACATATTTTATATGGAGCATTGGTAGGTGGACCTGATGCGAATGACGGATATACAGATACAGTAACTAATTACAATACAAATGAAGTTGCATGTGATTATAATGCTGGATTTACAGGTCTTTTGGCACATTTATATTCCAAATATAAAGGTCAGACTTTAAAAGACTTTGGAGCGGTAGAACAGGTTGGTAAAGAACTCTATGCAGAGGGCGGCATAAATGTTGATGGCAATGATTTTGTAGAGATAAAAGCTTTCGTATATAACGAATCAGCATGGCCAGCAAGGGCACCTGAGAAACTAGAACTTAGATATTTTGTAGACCTTACAGAGGTTTATAATGAAGGGCAGAGTGCTTCAGACATAGTAGTTACTACTAATTATATGCAGTCAGGAAGAAGTGAAGGCCTTAAGGTTTGGGATGAAGAGAATCATATCTATTATTTATCAGTAGTATTTGATGATAAGAAGCTTTACCCAGGCGGACAGGAGCATTACAAACAAGAGATTCAGGTTAGAATGCGAAATGAAAAAGGCGTTTGGGATGATTCTAATGATCCATCTTTCTTAGGCCTTTCAAAAGGCTCTTTAGTTAGCGCTGACAATATGGCTTTGTATGAAGATGATAAGCTTGTATTTGGTAGTGAACCTGCAAGTGGCACAAACGCAGGACAAAGCATTATACCTACAACAACAAATAATAATACAGTAGGTAATAATTCAGATTCTAAGGATAAAAATCTTGGAAATGAAGATAACACAAATAAAAATGGAAATAATGGCAGCAGTCCTATACTTACTGCTACAAATGAGAACATTGAAGCTAGCATAGAATATACAGGTGATGGCGGAAATAGTATTTCAGGAAGCCTTAAGCTTAAGAATGTTTCAAATGGAAGCTTAGATTTATCCAAGGTTGACATAACATATTTCTTTACTCAGGAGGGTTCTTCAGCTTTTGTATTTGATAAATATCACAGTGCACTAAATGGTGATAAGGGCGCGTATACAGAAGTCAAGAATGTTAATGGTAATATTGTTGATATTAAGGATAAGGATAAAAAATGTGTAATTACATTCCCTGATTCAATAACATGGAATAACGGTGAAGAATTAGTACTTAATTTTGCTCTGCATCCATCTGATTGGGGACAGATTAATACATCTAATGATTGGTCATATACTGATGTAGGAAATATAGTTATCAGATATGATGGCAAGATTATTAGTGGCAAAGAAAAATAATAAAAGAATTGAAAATATTATGTGTAAATTCCATAAATAACACAAATTAAATCGTGATTATTAATGGAGCAAGGAGGAAACTTGACTCAGGAACAATTCAAAAGCTGCATCGAACGTATACGATGTGGTGACCAAAACGGCCTAAAAGATATTTATGATGAATATCTAGGCGTGATTTATTCGACAATATACGGCGTTGTGAATCAGAGAGAAAATGCAGAAGATCTCACACAGGAATTCTTCGTAAAGATTTATACAATGGCTCCTACTATGGAACTTAAGGACTCTCATAAATCTTTTCTTGTTACTATAGCTAGAAATATGGCTATTGATTTTATCAGAAAGCATTCCCGAATGTCTTTGGTTGATGATTTTACAGAGGCTGGAATTGAGCCCGTAGCGACTCAGAAGCCTGAAGATGAAGTAATAGGAGATATTACGATTAAAGAAGCTCTTGATTCACTGTCAGAGAAAGAAAGACAGGTGGTAAGCATGAAGATACTGTCTGAAATGACTTTTCAGGAGATAGCGGATGCGTTAGCAACTCCGCTTGGTACAATTACCTGGAGATACCAGGAAGCAATTAAGAAGTTAAGGAGGTTAGGATATGAATAAGAATTTTGAAGAAGAATACAAAAACGAAATATTATCAGATCTTCCAGACCTTTGGAGCAGAATTGAAGCTTCCCTTCCAGATATTCAGACAATTCAGACAACTGATGAAGCAGAGACAAACAGTGAAGAAATAGAAAAAGATGTTGTAGATAATAATACAAATACAGAAGCAAAGACAGATAACAAAACAGTAGTTAAGAAGAAAAAGAAGAAATCCTTGATGTGGATTTACCCTGTAATTACAGCAGTAGCTGCAATAGCTGTAGTTATTCCTTTAGCACTTGCACTTGTACTAGGCGGCGCCAGAATGATGATTGATAGTAAATCTCTAGCACCAAGTAGTAGTGAGGCCATGTATTTTACAAGTGTTTCAAAAGTAGAGGAGCTTGATGAAGCTTGTGATACTATCGCTACAAATGATTATGATTATATTAGCGAACCTGCAGTTGGAATGGCTCCTCAGGAAGTAGAAGAGGAAGCAGGGGATTTAGAGTCAGCGTTAAATGATATATTAGGTGCAGATTCTGCTTATGAGAATTCTTCAGCATCAGGATCATTTACCAATAGCAATAATGTACATTTTGATAACTATTATGAATTAGGCGAGTATACACTTAATACTCCTCCCGCTCGCGAGAAATATGTAGCTGAATTTAATAAGGATGAAATAATCTCTAATTATATGAATGAAAATCATGGAGAAATCTATAATCATACATATGACTATACAACAGATTTTGATGCTGTTACATCAGATCTTGTATGTACTAACCTTATGGTTGTTGTTACTGGTTTCTATACTAATGAACAGGGTATCAATGTTGAGTTAATGGTGTTAGCTAGGGCTGATGAATGTTTTGAAACATCAGAAGGCAGATATTTTGATTTCTTAGTTAACGAATGCCTTGTTGCTCATGTTTATAATAATGAGTTTGAAAATATAAATGTTGGAGAGGCTTACAATTGTAATATATTCCAGTCAACAGATGGCTCAATTGCTCAATGGTGGGAATTTGTTGTCAAGGATTAAGAATTGTAATATAATACAAGTTTGTAAAAATGGAATTTGGAGGAAAATATGAATATAAAGAAATTCATAGCAGGGGCATTAGGTACTTTGCTTATAGGCCTTTCTCTTGCTACAATTCCAGTAACCTTTGCTCAGGCTAAGGACGATTATAAATTTAGCGCGAAAATGAAGGCAGGTTACGGCAATAATGTATATGTAGGTTATGGTATACCATATTTCGTTGGTATAGAGAATCAGAATAATAAGAATTTTGAAGGCTATATTCAGCTTATAGTTCCTAACTTCAACGATAATAATATTATGTATGAACAGGAACTTTCTTTGGGTGCCGGAGAGAAGAAGAATATCGTATTTGATGCAAATTATGTTATTCCATCAGACTATGTAAATGTTCGTGTTACTAACAAAAAGGGTAAAGTTGTCTGGGAAGAACTTCAGCCAATTAAGTATGCTAAAACTATGAATGAAGTGAGAGTAGGTGTTTTGTCTGATGACTTTACAGCTCTTGCTTATATGGATAGACAGCATTTTCTCTCAGATAGCAATCTTTATACATCTTTAATTGAACTTGACAAAGATACTCTAAGTGAAGACTATCAGTCACTTTCATCATTGAATGTTATAGTTATCTCAGATTATTCCACAGACTTATTAACTAAAGAACAGATCAGCGCATTGAATCTTTGGGTTCAAAACGGTGGTCTTCTTTTGATTGGAACAGGTTCAACAGCTAATAAGGTTATGAATGGACTTAATGGTTCTATTATAAATGCAACAGTTGTAGATAAGGGAGACCGCGAAACAACATTAGGTCTTTTAATTGAGGATTATAGCTTCGTTAATAAGATTACAAGTAATGTAGATACAATGGATTATGACAGAATTATGTATCTCGATGCTATGTTTTATCAGTATTATTACGTAGGTGATTATGATTACTATGCTAACACTTATAGTGATGATGACGGAGATGGTATTAATGATGCAATCATTGGTAACTATAAAGGATACTATGATTCTGAGGGACAGTTCTATGATTCATATGATTATCCAGTAGCTAAAGAATATGAATATTTATTCGATTATGAAAATTCTACATATGTAGATAATCTTTCAAATACAATTCATTATAAGTATTATGATGAAAGATATGGTAGGGTCAATGATTCAGATACTGATATAGTTGATTTTATCGAATATGCTGCAATTCAGCATGATGATTATTACGACAGTATTTGTTTTGAAGAGTATTGTCGTGTATATGGCTTTGACCCTAAATTTTTCATTTATGATCAGTTCGATTGTGCTGACCAGAGCGAAGTAGATGAAAAGTTTAATCAGATTTTTGGAGATGACTATATTGAATTTAAGAGACATTTCTTCAATGTTTATTACTATTATGCTTACTATAATCAGGATATGCTTCCAGATTATAGTGTTAGTGAAGATAATAGCAAATTTCAGAATGAATATAATTATATAGTTGTAGATACAACAGAATATAATGTGTATGGTGTTGAAGAAGTTCTCGATGGAGATACTAAGGGTGGAGATGTATTCCCACTCTTTCAGATTATTCCAAGAGGAAATGGTAAAATTGTAATAAGTGCAGTTGATTTTACTAAGAATCCTATTCCTAAATCAACAGGCTCTGGGGATATGTTCAGAAATCTAATAGAGAGATTAATTGGTGTAGATTTTGCTCAGACTTCACAGGATTATAATAATAGCTTGTCTTCATATTATTATTCATATAGTAAAGGCTGGTCTTACCATGATCCAGAACATGAATTGATGCAAGCGGTAGCTTCAGCTCCAGTTCCACCATTATTTGTATATGCGATTACCATATTAGTGTATCTTATAGCTGTTTTGGTATTTTACATTATATTTAGAGCTAAGAATAAAACATTTTCACTTTGGAAGTTTTATCCAATAATGATTGTTATTTTAGTTTTAACAATATTCAGCCTTGGATTTTCAACCAGACTTTTGAGACTAAATGTAAATATTGTTTCAATCATTAAGCCTCAGATGGGTGTTACTATTGAAAAAGATTATATTGCAGCAACAATTCCAAAGGATAAAGAGTATGCAGTTAACTTCTCTAAGGAAGTAACATTAAATAAAACAATAGAAGATGATGGATATTTCACATTTAATAAATCAGACGCGATTGATTATGATAAGTATACTATTTCGTATAGAGAGAATTACGAATCAGTTCAGGGTATTATTAATAATAAACCTGCACTTGGAACAGAGGAGTTTATAACAGATGCTATTTATCCTACTCAGGGAGGCTTGAATGTTGAATTTGTCGCTGATCCTTCTATTGTAGGAATAGATGCTTCATCAATTAGGATTACCAATAATTATTCTACTGATATGGAAGATGTTCTTATTACTTTATGGAATAAGAATAATCAATGTATCAATTATATTTTTAATGATATAAAAGCTGGTGAATCAAAGATTGCTTCTACTGGAACTAATTATTCAGAGGGCAAGTATGAATATGCTTCTAGCTATGGTGCATATGGATTAAATTCAAGTTATTCAACTAAGAAGACATTTGCATCATTATCTGGACTTATATTAGGTGATCTTTCAAAAGATTTTAGAAAATACAATAAGAGAAAACAGATTGTATCATATGTAGTAGAAGATGATTCAGTGAATACTGATTCTGATCATATGCTTGTAATAGCTTTCCCTAAGACTTCAATAGGAAGTAAAGTTGTAGACCAGAAGAATTGTAAGATTTCAAGATATGAAGCTATTGTGCTTAATCCTAATTACGACGATCTTGCAGATGAATATAACAGTAAGAAGAATAATTAAGGAGGGACGAGCATATGATAGAGATTAAAAATTTATACAAAAGATATGGTCGTTTCTTAGCCTTAAACGATTTTTCACTTGATATTGAACAGGGAGAACTTTTAGGATTTGTAGGCTCCAATGGTGCTGGTAAAACAACTACAATGAGAATATGTGTAGGTCTTTTACAGGCTGATGGAGGAGAAGTTCTTATTGATGGTAAGAATCTTTTAAATGACCATCGTGCACTTGCAGAGAAGGTTGGATATGTACCTGACTATTTTGGTGTATATAAGAGCTTGACTGCATCTGAATATCTTCATTTCTATGCTGGTGCATATGGAATATATGGTAAAGAGGCAGATGTTCTTTGTGATGAACTTCTTGAACTCGTTAATCTTAAGAATAAGAAGGACACAGACGTTAATGGTTTAAGCCGTGGTATGAAACAAAGATTATGTTTGGCAAGAGGTCTTGTTCATAATCCAGATATTTTATTCCTTGATGAGCCTGCCAGTGGTCTTGATCCTAAAGCAAGATATGAATTAAAGGAGATTCTTAAGAATCTTTCGTCTATGGGTAAAACTATTGTAATCAGTTCACATATTCTTCCAGAACTTGCAGAAATGTGTACTACAGTAGCTATTATCAATAAAGGTCATTTGGTATTAAAGGGTACAATTGATGAGATTCATAGAGCTGCAGCAATGTCATCTCCATTAATGATTACAGTTGCAGAAGATCATATTGATAAGGCATTTGATGTACTTCAGAATAACCTTTTTGTACAAAAGGTTACAGCACAGGGCAATATTTTAAGTGTTGTATTTACTGGAGATCAGGATGCAGAATCACAGCTTCTTTCAGATATGGTAACAAGTGGTGTTATGATTAAAGGCTTCCATAGACAGGAAGGTTCACTTGAGAGCCTGTTTATGCAGGTAGTTAATGGTGGTTCAGTTAAGGAGAATTAATATGAAAAAAACAAAAAGAAATGCAGTCTTATTTAAAGAAATGACTGTAGATATGAAAAAACCTAAAATTCTTATAATAATGCTCCTTATTAATATGTTGCTTATTCCTGTTGTATTGGGCTTCTTTTTAGCAATCTATATACAAGGAAATTCTGGTGAATTAGGTTATCGTATTCTTGCTAACTATTTTATTGCGATGATGTTTACAGAAGCAGGTATTATAGCATTTATAGTTCCAGCAGTAACAGCAGGAAGTGTTTCTCTTGAGAAAGAGAGACAGACATTGGATGTTCTTCTTACAACAAGACTTACAACATGGGAGATTATTAAGGGTAAATATTTTTCTAGTTATTTAACAATTGTATTACTTGTTCTTTCTACAATGCCTATGATGTCACTTGTATTTATTTATGGTGGTATTGGTATTTGGCAGATGATTTATGTATTCATAGTTTTATATGTATATATCGCTATGATTGCAAGTTTTGGTGTATTTTTCTCTGCCCTTACCAAAAATACAGTTGCTTCAGTCGTATTAACTTATATATTTACATTATCATATTTGGTATTTACTGCGGTGCTCCCATGGATAGTAGTTGGCGGAATTGAATTAGTTAATTTAATGATTTACGAGGATCATAAGTATTTTAACTTTATTACAGATCAACATTTAATTCCTTCTGATTATTTCATTATGCTTGGAATTGGTAATCCTTTCTATGCGATATTTGATTCAATTGGTCATACAATTGGTTATTCAATAGAGGGCATAGGTATTCAGGGAGTTAATTCTTTAGGTGAGATATTACCTCATACATCAGATAAGAATATTGTTTTCCGTATGTTTACTCCAATTAGTATGGTGTTCCAGTTAGTAGTTACATTTATTTTACTTAAAATTTCAGCAGTGTTCCTTAACCCAGTTAAGGCGAAGAAAAACAAAAAAAGGAAATAAAATATGGAAATTGATTCAAGGATTGAAAAAATTGTAAAAAAAGCCAGGAACAGAATATGCACAGTTAAGTTTCTAAAAGCCATAATTCCAATTATGATTATAGGGCTTACAATATGGGGAATATTCCAGATAATATCATTGTTTGTTCCATTTTACGGGGCTACAGTGTTCGGAATATTAGCTTGTATGCTTGTAATTCTGGTAGGTGTAATTGTTACCATTATAAGAAATCCTTCTAAGAAGCAGGCTGCACTTCAGCTTGATTCAAAAGGACTTGATGAGAGAATTACAACATCACTTGGTCTTAAAGGCAAGAAAGATACTTTTTCAATGCTTCAGAAAAATGATGCTTATGCCAGAGCGCAGAAGATTTCTTTGAAAAAAGCATTTCCGGTAAGAATTAAAGGAAGATTTTTTGTAATGTTATTCCTTTCTTTGATGCTTGTAGTATCAACAGGCCTTATGCCAGCAAAATCAAAGGATCTTGCACAGGAAATTCATATTGTAAAGCAGGAAATCAGACAGGCAGAAGAAGAACTCGAAGATTTAGCTGAAGAGCTTGAAATCAAGCATGAATTCACAGAAAGTGAACTTAAAAAGATTGATGAGCTTCTTGAAGAAGCTAAAACTGAGTTGCAAGAATGTGAAAATGCTACAGAGATTGAAAAGGTTAAAGAGCGTTTTGAAAATAAGATGTATGACCTTGCTGGAGAGCAGGCACCATCTAATAATCAAAGAGATGCTATGGCAATCGAAAATGCTCTTGAAAAAGTTAATGATGGTAAACAAAGCATTGAATCTCAGGAAAATATAGCGGAAGCTCTTGATAAACTTGCAGAAAAGAATCAGGATGAAGAATTAAAAGATTTAGCTGACAAGATGCAAAATGAAATTAATCAGAATGGTCAGATAAGTCAGTCTACAATTGATGAGACTCAAAATAAACTTCAACCTTATGTTCAGGATCCTTTCTATCAGGGACCTCAGGGCCAGCA
>JAKSSD010000058.1 GCA_024403275.1 Lachnospiraceae bacterium | reverse complement strand
CGGTCTCCGCTTCGCTCCGGTCGGCTCAAACCCAAGGTCCACCGGACCTTGTTCGGTCTCCGCTTCGCTCCGGTCGGCTCAAACCCGAGGTCCACCGGACCTTGTTCGGTCTCCGCTTCGCTCCGGTCGGCTCAAACCCAAGGTCCACCGGACCTTGTTCGCCCTCTGCGCCCGAAGCGTTTGATTCTATTGAGGTCGCGCGGTCGGATTTTGAGATATTTGATATTCGAACGCGCGGTCTCCGCTTCGCTACGGTCGGCTCAAACCCGAGGTCCACCGGACCTCGTTCGCCCTCTGCGCCCGAAGCGTTTGATTCTATTGAAACCTCGCGTTCGAATATCAACATTCAAATAAAAAAATACAATCCCAATGGGATTGTATTTTTTTATCGGGGTGACGCGATTCGAACGCGCGGCCTCTGCGTCCCGAACGCAGCGCTCTACCATCTGAGCCACACCCCGAAATAACTTATTCATAATATATCATTTTAAAAACAGTGTCAATAAAGCCAAATTGCCTTAAATTCACGCATTTATTTATATTTTTCTGTCAGTTTTTCTCTTTAATATTTTCATTTAATATGCAATAATATGTACGTTCCATTTAACTAGTAATATCTATTTTGAAGGACTATTATGAACACAACTTTTAAGGCTAAATTTTTCGGACCTAAAACATTTTATAAGGAAGTTATAGCAATTGCTTTACCTGTTATGCTACAGATGCTTATTCAGAATCTGGTATCTTTAGTGGATAATTTCATGGTTGCAGGTCTTGGCGATATTAAGATGTCGGGCGTAAATATTGCAGGTCAGATGGCCTTCGTCTATATGGTACTGATTAATACTATTTGTAGCTCTGGCGGAATTTTCATGTCTCAGTTTTTCGGTGCTGAAGACAAAAAGGGTATGAAGCAGGCCCTTATTTTCAAGATTCTTCTTGGAATTATCGGAATTGGATTATTTATGTTTGGATGCCTCGTTATTCCTGAGCAGCTTCTATCATTAATGGTTCATAATAATAAGGACGCTACAGAGATTCTTTTCTACGGAACTCAGTATATTAAGATTATGGCTTTTATGGGACTCCCATTTGCAATAGCCAATATTCTCGCTTCTTCATTAAGAGAAATCGGTATCGTTAAACCACCACTTATTATCGCTGTAAGCGCTACCTTAGTTAACACTTTCCTTGACTGGGTTCTTATTTATGGCAGATTCGGTCTTCCTGCTCTCGAAGTAAAAGGTGCTGCTATTGCTACAATTATCGCTACTTCCCTGCAGATGATCGCATTCATTATATATATAAATATAAAGAAGCCTCCATTTATCATTTCTATTACAGACTTCTTGCATATAGACTTTAAGCTTTTCTTTAAAATGTTAAAAAAGAGTCTTATGGTCTTGTTTTCAGAACTTTTATGGGTCATCTCAGAAACCGTTACAACAGCTCTTTATAATAGTCGAGGTGGTGCAGACGTAGTATCCGGAATGGCTTCAAGCTTCGCGATTGCCAACCTTTTCTTTGTTGCTTTCGGTGGAATCACTACTGCCACTGGTGTTATACTTGGCAAAACACTTGGACAGGGTAAATACGATGAAGCAAGAACCAAGAAAAACTGGCTTCTTACATCCGCGATTATATTCGGTGTAGGTATGACTTTTTTCGGATTCCTCACTTCTTTACTCATACCGCTCGTATTCGGAAACTTAAGCCACGCTTCCCAGCTTATCTGTAGAAACATGGTTTGGGGTATGTCCATATTTATGCCTGTATGGGTATATGTTAATACTCAGTTTGCTGTATCAAGAGCAGGTGGCGACACATTGATGGGTATGGTTGTTGATGGTACTACAACACTTCTTCTCATCATTCCAGGAATGTTTATTATGACTATATTCACTCCTCTTGGACCAGTAGCCATGTATATGCTTGTTAAATGCGTGGATTTCATCAAGATTACACTTGCGCAAATCTGGCTTTCCAAAGAAAAGTGGATTAAAAATCTTACAACCAATTAAAATATTCTCTTAAGGAGTATGAATTTATGAAAGAAAACATTGTATTAATCGGTATGCCAGGTGTTGGCAAAAGCACAATTGGTGTTATTTTAGCCAAGGTCATCGGTTACAGATTTATGGATTCTGATCTTGTTATCCAGGAAACTGAAGGCAAATTGTTAAAGGATATCATTGAAGAAAAAGGCACCAAAGGCTTTCTCGAAGTTGAAAACAGAATAAATGCCAGTCTTTCTCCTACTAAAACTGTTATCGCTACAGGTGGAAGTGTTGTTTATGGAGAAGAAGCGATGGAACACTTCAAGGAGATTTCAACAATCGTTTATCTGAAAGCAGAATTTCCTGTTCTTGATAAACGACTTAACAACATCAAAAACAGAGGCGTTGTTATCGAAGAAGGTCAGACTCTCGAAGGTCTTTATAACGAGCGCGTGGTATTATATGAAAAATACGCTGATATTATTATAGAAGAGAATGACTTATCCATCGAAGAAACTCTCGAGTTACTTGCGGAAAAATTAAATGAATATAATCAATAATAGTACTAATGGAGAATACTTATGATTAAAAACATCGTATTTGATATAGGAAATGTTCTAGTGTACTTTGCCTGGAAGGAAGCAATGGTTGAGCTTGGTTTCTCAGAAGAAGCAATTGATACACTCGATAAAAATTTCATTAATAATGAATTATGGGATTTAATGGACAGAGGCCGTCACACAGAGGAAGAAATCATTGATTTAACCTGCAAGCAGAACCCTCAGTACGAAAAGGAAATCCGTTTGTTCTGGGAAAATAATCTTTTATCTATTGAGCCTTATGAATATTCTAAGCCTTGGATTATCTCGCTAAAGGAAAAAGGGTTAAAGGTTTATTTATTAACCAATTATCCAGATTCTTTCTTTAAGAAATCTGTTGAACATCGTTTCCCTTTCTATCCTTATGTAGATGGTGAAGTTGTTTCATCCAGAGAAAAATTCAGGAAACCTGAGAAGGAAATCTATGAGATTTTATTCAACAGATATAATATCAAACCTGAAGAATCAGTATTCTTCGATGACAGACCTGTCAATATAGAAGCCGCCAAGAAACTTGGGATGCACGCCTTTGTATTCGAAGGTTATGAAAAAGCTCAGTTAATACTAAATGATTTATTATAAAAAGAAACCATCTTTATCGCATATCCCGTAAAGATGGTTTTCTCATTTAATGTACAATTATTCTTCAACCTGTGTACTAATTGGTTTATAGAAGTTTCCATATCCAAATTCTGGTTCTCTTCTGCATATAACCAGTAATGTAACCAGATTAACTGGTGGCACAAATATAGATATGATTCCAAGAGCCATTGCAAGTCCCTTGTTTTCTTTCATATACACTTCATATAAATCAATTCTATAAATACCCTTTCCTATGAATTTCGCAATAACCACTACTATATTTATAACATCAAGCACTATTACTGCAATAAAGCTTACTAAAGGGAGCATTGCAAATGGCATGAATATCATAGGCAAAACTATTGGTATTATATATGCAACTACAACATATAGCCAGAAGCCCTTCGATCTTTGATAACTTTTATACATTCCTAAATAGGAATATTCTTTCACAGGAATTATATGCATTAAATAAACAGATACAAAGGGTATAAATGCAATTAATGGTTTATCATATCCCGCCTTATAAGCCATAGTATATACTGCAAAAGAAGTAATAATATAATCAGTAAATATAATCACTGCCGAAACTGTAACTTCTGAAAAAATTATGAATGCATATAAAATCAGCATCCAAGTTCCCTCATCAATATGGCCAAAGAGATCATAAAATATGTAATTTAATATTACGCCTATACTATCCACAACTAATCCTCCTATTTAAATTGAATTTTAGGATTTCCTGTCTTGCCCTTGCTCTTAATGATGAATCCTATATCACTAGTAGACTGTCCAGCTGAAATAGTAGAATTATAACTTTCAGGAGTAATAATAAGCTTCTTACCATTCACCTCTCCTATAGAGCACCAAATCTGATCTATTTCTATATCTCTGTCAAACTCAATTTCAAGCTTCCATCCATTAACATCCTTGTCACTCTTGTTATTCAAAGTGATTGTATACTGAGTGCATGTTAAATCTCCTGATTCCCAGCTATTGCTTTCTGCAATGCTTGATTCAAAAGCTCCATTTGAATCAGTAGACGCTGTTTGTTTTTTATCATTCTGGTCATTATTACTATTTTTATCCTGTTCTTTATCATTTGAAGCTTTGTCCGTATCTGGTGTTTCAGATGATGTATTACCAGGATTTCTCACAAGTGCACTACCCTGATCTGAATGAGTATTCAAAACATCTGCAAGCCATTTACCTGATTCTGACAACTCATTATAAGACCATCCGGATTTTTTCTGACATCCAGCTGATATAAGCGAACTGGATTCATTCTTGTTAGATAGATTCCATGCAACAAAGCTTATATTCTTCTTGTCTAAATATTTAATCCATCTATTTGCTTCATCAATATTGTTGTTACCATTACCTGAAGCATCACATATACTGAATTCCGAAATAAATACTGGAAGGCCCTTCTTTAGAGCCACATCTATCTTGTCTCTGAGCCACTCCTTATGTGTATCTGCATAGAAATGAACAGCATACATAATATTGTCATATCCTGTTATTGGATCCTTAGCAGCCTCGTCAACATCCTGAGACCAGTTTGGTGTACCTACAATAATAATCGCATCAGAATCATTCGCTCTAATCACTGGAATAATCTCATTGGCATAATTCTTAACGCTATTCCAGTTAGTTCCACCATTAGGCTCATTGCAGATTTCATAAATTACATTATCATAATCAGCATACTTCGCTGACATTTCATTAAAGAAATCTTTCGCATCTTCTTTATAGACATTAGGATCCAAATCGTGAAGAATATGCCAGTCGATAATTACATACATTCCATTTCTGGTAGCAAATTCTACGCCATCATTTACAGTCTTCTTTAAATTATCCCTGTTTCCGCCTGTGCAATAGCCTGCACCTTCTGCTGTATACATAGCCAGTCTTACGACATTTGCACCCATATCATCTCTTAATGACCTAAATGAATCCTCATTTACATACTCAGGAAACCAGCCAAGGCCATGTGTTGATACGCCACATAATTGAAATTTCTTTCCATTGGAATCCACGATATCTGTTCCTACAACTGAAAGCTTTCCATGAATTTCCAAAGGAGTCCCAGCAGGAATTTCTACTACCACTTCTTCTGCTACTTCTTCTATTTCTTCCTCAATATTTTCATCATTTTCGACTTCTTCAATAATATCAGGAGTAAGCTTGGCACCCTCTTCTCCCTCCGGTATATCTATTGTCTCTACTACAGGAATAGGATCTTCTATATATACTTCTTCTTTGGGAGCTCCACAAGCTATGAATCCCAAAGTTGTAAATGATATTAAAAACAATAATGCTTTTCTTATATTCATATTAGCCTCTTTAATCTACATCAAGATGTTCAAGAATTGATTTCTTTTTATCTGTAACAATATCGCCATGTCTTACCTGTGTCATTGTGATAAAGGCAAGAACGGAAAATACAAATCCGTATGGGAAGAGTGATTTATATGACACATACTGAAGAAATACACCTGATAAAATCGGTGTGACAACCTGTGCTGCCATAGAGAATGTATAGTAATATCCAGAATACTTACCAACATCTCCATCTGAAGCAATCTCAACTACCATAGGATATGAGTTAACGTTAATCGATGCCCAAGAGATTCCAACAAGTGCAAATACTATCTTAAATAAGAAGCCCCCCTCTTTGAAGAATACACTGACACCAAACGCAATGATAAGTCCTAATACTCCCGCAAGAATACATTTCTTTCTTCCGAATCTCTGTGAGAAAAATCCAATAGGCACGTAGCTGGCAACTGCAGCAAGTGTAGCAACCAAAATATATGTCGCATACTCACCATTTTCGAAATTAAGCACTACCATCGAATATCTTGAAAAAGCAGAATTGACTGCATTATATGCCATAAACCAAAACGCTACTGAGAACAAAAGGAAAATCAAGCTCTTCATTTTGGCCTTATCAAGTTTTTTGCCTTCATTATTAGGAGTATCTTCAACAAAGTCTTTGTCCTGCTCCTTAGCTATTTCCGTCCATTTATTCTCTCTGACTGTAGCTACCTGTACTACTAATCCCACTATCATAAACGCCACAATCGAAATGAAAAGTGGCATATAGTTAGGTCTTCCATCAGCGCCATCTTTAACCAAGAATTTAACAACTACTAAAGCATAAACAACACCAAAGGTTCCCATAAGCATAACCACTGCGTTTGCCTTACTTCTAAGCTGTCTTGGTGTTATATCTGGTGTAAGTGCAACTGCAGGTGTTCTATAAAATGACATAAATAATAAAACTAATCCCGTAGCCACGAAAAACAATGGAAGGCTTTGGACATTGTCTGCAAAAGGCATAAATATCATAGCCATCGATGCCAGTATGGTTCCTGCAATAATATAAGGAATTCTTTTGCCCAATTTAGTATTTGTTTTATCTGATATCATTCCAAAAACTGGTAGCAAAAACAAAGCCAGAACATTGTCCATTGCCATAACTGCACCGTTTAAAACTTCATTCAGGTGAAAAGTGTTTTTGAGAATAAGTGGAGTTACTGCATCATACACCGCCCAGAAACTTGAGATTGTCATAAATGCCAAACCAGCAAGCATAGTTCTTCTAATATTTATTTTCATTAAACATTCTCCCTTTTGCGCATATAGATAAAGTATACAACAAATCTTGCCATTTGTGTTATTATCATTGAATTATGAGTCAAATAATTGTACTATTTAGTTATACGTTTAATTAAAGGAGAGCTTATGGCTGTATATATTTTAGGTGCAGTTATTGCCTACCTGGTAGGTTCCATTAATACTGCTTTTATCGTAGCAACTCTTAAAAAGAAGAACTTAAGAAGTGGTGGTTCTGGTAATCTTGGAGCTTCAAACACAGCTATTCTTTTAGGATTCAAATGGGGTTTATTTGTCGGACTTGTTGACATTTTAAAAGGTTTCGTTTTGGTGCTTATTTCAAAATATATTTTAAGTGATTACGCATATCTTCCTTATATCGTTACTAGTGCAGTTATTATTGGACATATTTTTCCATTCTACCTTAAATTCAAAGGTGGTAAAGGTTTTGCCTCACTTGTCGGATGTATTTTTGGTTTTGACTGGAGAGTCGGATTAGTTGCAGCAGTTTTAATCATTGCTATCACGGTTATAAGTGATTATATAGTACTTGCTACTCTCACAACTATAATTCTTTATCCTATTACAGTTGGTATTATGACTCACAGCATTATCAATCCTCTTATTCTTTCAGTAAGTTTAATATGTATTTTCATCAAGCATTTACCAAACTTCAAAAGAATATTAAAAAAGGAAGAAATTGGTTTTCGTTCATCTTTTGATAAAAAACATAAGATATAGTATACTTGTTACTGTTAATAATTAAAAAACATAAACATTTACGGAGGTATTAAAAATGAAATTTGTATGTCAGGTTTGTGGTTATGTTCACGAAGGTGATGTTGCTCCTGAGAAGTGTCCTCAGTGTGGTGTTCCATCATCAAAATTTGCCGCACAGAGTGAAGAGATGGCTTGGGCTGCTGAACATGTAGTTGGTGTAGCACAGGGTGCTCCAGAAGATATCCTTAACGATCTTCGTGCTAACTTTAATGGTGAGTGTTCAGAGGTTGGTATGTATCTTGCAATGTCAAGAGTAGCATTCAGAGAAGGCTATCCAGAAATCGGTCTCTACTGGGAAAAGGCTGCTTTTGAAGAAGCTGAGCATGCTGCTAAATTCGCAGAATTACTTGGTGAAGTAGTTACAGATTCTACAAAGAAGAATCTTCAGATGAGAGTTGATGCTGAGAACGGAGCTACAGCAGGTAAAACTGATCTTGCTAACAGAGCTAAGGCTCTTAACCTTGATGCAATTCATGATACAGTTCATGAAATGGCACGTGATGAGGCTAGACACGGCAAGGCTCTTAAAGGTCTTTTAGACAGATACTTCAAATAAGCTTCATTTATATTTAGATGATGATTAAAGGGCTCATGGATTAACCATGAGCCCTTATTATATTGGTAATATTGTTATTCGATTAAGATACCATCTTCATCATATTCATAGAATGCTGTAACATTACCATCACTATCATATTGTATCGATATTTTTAAATTACCATTTTCATAATATTCTGAAACCGATACTATCTTACCTGCGTAATTAAATTTTGTTGATTTCTTTACTTCTCCACTTTCATAACATTCAAATACGAATTTACACACTAGGTCTCCCATTTCATCGTAATAAATCTCTTCAGCTTGATTGCCATTGTCATCGAAATTCAACACTGATGAAATATAACCAGCTTCTTCATAGTAAGTACGTTTTTTACTAACTCCATCCTCCGTATAATCATTAACTATTGTTATTTTGCCTGTTGGACTATATATTTTTTCATTAATAAGAACACCATTTTCGTTATAAAACGACTCATATTCCATTACTCCATCAGCATAATATGATACGTACTTTTTACGATTTCCATTATCGTAACAATCCGTTACACTTTTAATTGTACCGTCTTCATAATAGCAAGTCATTTTGACGTTATTTCCATCCTCATTACATTCATCAATTTCAATTACATTTCCTAAAGAATCATAGTATGTTCTGGTCTTTGTGTTGCCGTTTTCGTAATGATCACTCTTTAAGGTCAATTTATTATTTTCATATATATACGTAAATAATATATTTTCTTGACTAGTACCCGAATATTCATAAATGGTATAAATACTAGAATCACTTGAAATACTATACTCTGTCCTAGTTACCCTATATCCACTTTCGTTATATTCTATTTTATAGTCAAGTACATCACCATAAAAGTGAGTTTCTTCTTGCTTATTATTGTTATCGTAGTAGCTAGTTACAAATTTATGGCGGATAATTCCATCCTCATATATAATATTTAGTGTTTCACTTCCCGCTGTATTATATTCTTTATAGTACATTTCAACATCATGATCATAGATGATTTCTTTTTTAACAGACTCATTGTCATAATACTCAGTTAAAGAGTATAAGGTATCATCTATATTATGAATTTTTTTATACTTTAATTTACCATTTTCATATTCATATGTAATGTAACCACGTGAATTACCATCTGTATCATATAATGAATCTTTGACTTCCCTTTCATCTTCATTATATTCAATTACCCTAACAATAGCTGGATTGTCACTAAATTCATCGTAATAGTTTTTCTTAGTAATCTTACCAAGACTATTTATTTCATATTCATAATGTTTTCTACCACTATTACAGTATCCAATCCATGAAATCAAAAGGCCCTTATTATATTTTTTAACAGAAAAATAACCAGCTTCTTCATCTATCAGCTCTTGATTTGGAGTAACCTTTAAAATACCCTCTTCATCAAATTCTTCAACATAGACAACGTTGTCTGATTTATCAAGGTGAGTACGCTTTTTCAACCCCATATTAGAATAGTATTCTGATACAGTTTTAAATATATCATTCATTCTAGTATTATCTGTAAATCTAATAAGTGTTCCTGTTGAATCATATTCATATATGTTCTGTAATATGCCACACATCAAATATGTAACCTTTTTGATTTGGCCATTACTATAATATTCATTCAAAGTCCATGCTGTTGGTTTCTCCTCATCTCCATCATAAGACTTATCTGTAAGGCATCTTCCATTAGCATCGTATGTATATGTTCTTGTACTTGCAATTTTACCTGATTTTTTAATATATGTTTCTTTTACACACTTCTGTTTTGTATTGTAATCAAAAACATTCTTATCGCCTGTTGCGAAATAGTCTATCTTCTTTTTGATATAGCCACTTTCGTAATACTCTATTTCACCAGTTATTTTGCCAGCTTCATTATATTTTGTTTCTTTCTTTACACTCTTAGCACCATTCTCAAAGAAATCTAGTTTAGATGTCACTCTGTTACTTGTATCATATTTGATAATCTGCTTAATTAATCCGTTACTGAAATATGTGTGAGTCTGGTAATAATCCACCTCTCCTGAATGCTCATAATATGTAGTTTTAACCACTACACCATCTTTAATTTCTGTATCGTAGTACTTGTCACCATTCGAATAGTAGTTAACCCAAGATACAAGAACATCATTCTCATACTTTTTGATCGAATAACCACCACCAAAAGCATCATTTATTCTTTCTTCTCTAACAACTGGCTTCTCTTCTTTTGATGGAATATCATCATATTTATGCTTATCATCTTTAATTGTTGCAGTATAATCGCCGCTTTCAATATTGTAATCCTTACAAATAGTCTGGAACTCATTAGATTTGGCAAATCCTTCGAATACCTGGTCTCTACTCTTCTCTCCTGACTTCATCTGATCAAGCCAATACTGTTTACCAGCCTCGTCTGCCTCTCTTCCCATAAATGCCTCATAGCATCTATCCAAATACTCTTCCTGAGACAATTGCTGAGATTCAAATTCATTACTCTTGATGAAATTAACTGCACAACCAATACCAGTCAAATCACCTTTAGCAAGGCCTTCAACCCAATATTTCTGACCTTCTGGATCGCCTACTCGTCCAAGTGTAGTTTCATACATTCTTGCAACAAAAAGATTAATTTGGCTTAACTGATTAAGAGGAATTTCATCTGTATAGTAACCAGAAGTGATGCCATAGCTATTACAAGTTTTGTAAAACTCAAGTGAATTGGCAAAGCCTGTAAAAATATCTTTTCTCTCCTTGCCTTCAGCCAACTGACCACACCAGTAATCATATCCACCCTGGTCTGGTTCTCTGCCCATAAACATTGTATATAAATCTTTTACAAACTGCTTATCAGAAGTTTTTTGTGATTCATATTCCTTAGAAAAGATAAAGTTATAGACAACATCTACACCTGTTCTTTTCTTGCCTTCAATCTCGCCTACCCAATAATTTAAGCCACCCTGATCTGCTTCTCTTTGGAACGAAACCTTGTAGCATCTTCTTACGAAGTCTTCAACTCCACTAGCTGCATTTGCTTTGATTTTCATCTGTGGAACAATAGCTATTACAAGTATTGTCGCAAGCAAAATGCTCATCGCGCTTTTCTTAATTGCTTCCCTCATTTTTGTCTCCTCGTTAGTGAATTATTTAAATATATTTAATAATAAATTCATACTTTTATATTTTAACATATTTGTAATTAGATATGTTGAATAATTACGGAACTGAAATAATAAATGATATAATTAAAACATATGATGGCTATTCAAAAGCCG
>JAKSSD010000057.1 GCA_024403275.1 Lachnospiraceae bacterium | reverse complement strand
TTAATGAAAGTAATATAATTCTAAATACTTTTTTCATATTTATACCTTCCTATAACCTTAATGCTTTGTTACATCTTATGTGCACATTATAAACGTCAGACTATAAAAAGACCGTGACATCATAAAAAAATTTTTTATAAAAATGGATTCGACTATAAAAATCGAATCCTTTTATCTTTATTCCTCTTCAGTCTGATCGCCCCACTCGACATCAATTGCTCCTACGTTATTGTTATTGTAATCGATTAAAACATACCACTGACCATTATATTTATATGCTACTACATTTCTTTTAGTAAAGTCATTGAAACGATCAAATTCTTTTTGAACATCAATTGAGCTATGTTCACCTAACACAGACTGCATCTCTTCTATGTTAAAACCTAATAAATCCTTACCCCAGTAATAATCATAATCCACCTCAATGGCATATGCACACTCAATTGCATTTTCATCATCTACATGTGCATACTCAGCCACAGTTGTAGGAACTTTCTGAAGTCCTTTTTTGTAGTAAAGCATACACTCATCTACAGGTACTATTCTTAAGTATTCCTGATTGATTTGCAAATCTTCTTTATCCATTCGAATTAATTCATTACCAACATACTCGCCATTAAAATCAAATTTCATATAATCAATAGCAGATAGATATGCTGGTCCGCTAAGGAACATCGGGTATGCATTAACAAATCCTCTGTGAACAGAAATTATATCAACCTTTTCTCTTTCTTTGTCTATATAAGAACAATGTGAAAATGTTTCGATACTATTCTGTATCTTTTCGTTTCTGTCTTCATAATTTTCAGGGACAAACAATATCTTATTGATACTCTCTACATCCTGAGACTCAAAAGCTTCCATAAGTGAATCTACAGCAGCAATAGCTTCCTTCTCTTCTGCCGAAAGCCCTGGTATGGACGCCCCACCAACACTTCCACAGCCGACCAATATAGTCGCCATAAATACTCCTGCAAGCATTATGCTTTTTTTCATTAAATTTTCTCTTCTCATCTTTTTATTCCTCATATATATTATTTTAATAAAATGGACATCTATCTTTGATGCACTGCATGTTAACAGCAGAGAATTCACATTTCATTTGCTCATATTCTAGTGTCACACCATAATGACTATTCACATAATCAATGCCGTTCTTAAAAGCAATCATTGCATCTCTCTTACAGCATCTTGGTCCATTAATCTTACCAAGCTCACTTATTGCAGCTGAAGTAAACTGCATGTGGTCGCCCCAAGTTCCATCAGTTGATAACGGTCCTGTTCCATCGATGATTGCAAGTGCTGCACCAATTGAGGTGATTGCACCACAGATTCCCCATAAGCCACACATTGCTCCTGGCATTCTAAGACCTTCTGCCATCAACTTATTTAGTGCATTATCAATATCAATATTACCACCTGCATTTTTATATGCCACTAAAATGCTGGCACCATCTAATATATGATGTTCTGGACCATGCATACTAATATATTCCTTATGGGCTATATTCTTAAAAATTCGAACAGGGTTAGTCCCCTCTTCCTTTTTAATATCTTTGGCAATCAGTTCTGTTTTTTCCTGGATTGTCATGAATACTTCCTCCGCCAAGATATATTTTAATTGTCATTTGTTTCTTTTACCAGCATTTTTTTATAAGATAAGTCGATAGCAAACGCTCCTAACGGCGCGGTAAGCACAATTGCAAGCACTGCTACAGCCAAAACCATATCACCACATGCAAATCCCAGCGCAAGTGGAATTCCACCTATCGCAGCCTGAACTGTCGCCTTTGGCGTATATGCAAGCATGGTAAAGAGTCTTTCTTTCAAGCTTATGTCTGTACCCAGCAAGCACACAAACACACCTATCATTCTAAATATTAGTGCAGCCACAATAACCACTAAAGCCTTAAGTCCTACATTACCAAGGTAGCTAATATTCACAGTTGCTCCTACCAATACAAATAACATTACTTCTGCGCCAACCCAAATTTTTCCATACTTTACGGAAAGTCTCTTGGCAACATTTTCTTTTCTTTTTTGTAATCCTACTCCAATAAACATAATCGCTATCAAAGCTGAAAAGGTGATAGGTGTAGGTAGAGCCTCTTCTCCTACTACTAAAAGCAACGAAACTCCTAAAATAATAAATACTTTGGCAGTATCTCTTATATGAACCTTTTTGAAAAATAATGCAAATAAATACCCCAGGGCTAAACCAATCACAACACCTAATATAATAGAAACCGGAATGTTTATAAAGCTAATAATAGACGCGCTCTCTCCTTGCATCATACCTACAAAAGTAGAAAACAGCACTATAACATATACATCGTCTACTGATGCACCTGCAATGATCAACTGCGGAATTCCCTGCTTGGTACCATACCCTTCATCCATTAGTTTCACCATTCTAGGTACAACGACTGCTGGTGATACAGCTGCCAGTACTGCCCCCATCAAAGCTGCCTCTAATACTGATAATCCCAAAAGTTTTGGTGCCAATAAAATCATCCCTGCAATTTCAAAGGATGCTGGTATAAAGCACATAAGTAATGCTGGTCTACCTATCTTCTTAAGATCTGATACATTTAATCCAAGCCCTGCCCTTGTAAGAATAATCACAAGTGCTATCTTTCTTAAATCGGCTGATATTGCCAGGAGATTACCATCCAACAGGTTTAATACATATGGGCCTATCAATACTCCTGTGATTAACATTCCCAGTAAAGCAGGTAGTTTTAATTTCTGACAAATACCTCCAAGCGCCATACCTATAAGTAATATAAGCGCAATACTTAATAACATATATTTTCTCCTTACATCTATCCCTCTATGTTAGGCTTTTTCCTTCCTTTTGTGCCATCATCAATATTTTTAATATAGACAGGAATATTATTAAGATAGATTTCACTTTTCATAGAAACAACTATGCCATTTCGATGGCAATATTTGTTATATCTAGTATAGTGATTTGAATCAACAAATCCAAGCTTTCTAGCAACCTTTTGTTTGTAAATCTTCTTTTTAGCTGCAAGTTCTTCCTTATGCACCTGCATATAAATCTTATCATAAGCAGCCTTTTCCTCTTTGTGCGCACGATAATATTTAGCTTTTTTCTCTCTGCATATTTCAGCATTCTTGCTGTAGTACTCTTTTCTATACTGTATTAATCTTTCTTTATTTTTTTCTCTATATTCTTCCATGTATTTTTTTCTGTCAAAACTCATATCAATACCTACTTTCACTGAATTTACTATATTTTCGCACTTATATTTTCAATTGTCGATAGAGATTTATCTTTTATTCTAAATAATACATATGCAAGTCCAGATACTACTGTATCAAATGCGTTGCCTATTCCAAACATTAACGCGATTCCCGTAAGAGTCGGAACCCAGATTCCTGTAAGGTATGCGATAAAGAAGCCACCATAATAAATCGAATTAGTAACAACCGATTCAAACAACATATAGCCTGTTTTACCTCGGCCATAAAACGTTGCATCGAAAACATTCTGAATAGCATATAGAATATAGAATCCAAACAGAATCATAACTAGCTTAAACAATTTATCAACTTCAGAGAAGCCCAAAACATATTGCATAAAGGGTTTATATGCAGGGATAAGCACTATCCACAATAATATTGTAATTCCACTAATTGCAAAGTATCCTGGCGTATTATCCTTGACAGCTTGTTTGTCCTTGGCCACTTCCTGCTTTATCAGCTCTCCCAACTGACTAACCGGAAGTAACATCCATCCCCAAATGAAGTTATTTGCAACCCAATATGTTCCCTGTTCACCGACCATATTAACCATTCTTGAAACCATTAGCATGTATGCGATATTTCTTACAAATGATTCGAGTCCTGAAATGCTTCCAATCTTTATAAAATTCTTCATCCAGGCAAATGATAATCTTTCCAATTTAGTCAAATTATATCCTTCAGATGAAATTATAACTAAAACAATTATTGTCAAAACTGCGCTAACGATAATATTGCTATAGCCTATACCATTAACACCCAAATTTAATGATATTGGAAAGGAGGATATAAATAATGTATCAAATATTATACTGAGTATCAGCTTAACTCCTGTTAACAGATATACCCATTTATCCTTTCCAATCGTAACAAGAGCAACACAGATAAAGCTATACATTATTCCGAAAATATTAGCAACGGCTTCAATTCTTATATATGATGCGGATTCTTCCAATATATCTGTTGAAGCCGCCATAAATCCAAGTAATGGTCTTATAAATATCACAATCAGAATCGATAAAACCGCATATACTGAAACTGAAGCAAGCAAGCCTGTTTTAATTCTGTTAGTAAACTCTTTATTATCATTTACGCTTTCTCCCATAAAGTAAAACAAAGGCAAAATAATTGCTTCATTTACAATTTCATAGATAAGGTTAACCCATGATAATTGTCCCGCTATTGAGTACGACCATTCCCCTGGAAGCTGTCCTAGAAAATAAGTTCTCAAAGTAGTATAAATGGCAGGACATAAACCCATTACCAGTAGGGCCAAATATAATTTTATATTTACTTTTTTGATTGATTTAAATAATGTGTTCATTATCTTATTCCTTAATTGATTTATAAATAAATTGTTCTCATTAATCCATACGTTATTTATTGTCTACAACGTTTCCTATCTCTAAAATTTGCTTGTAAACATCATTTAACTGTTCCACTTTTTTAACGATTTTTCGAGAATCAGATTTTGAATTCACTTTAATAATGTTAGCTACTAATCCATTTTCATTATCATATTTAAAAGGACATGAAACCAGACAATTATCCACATTTATTCTTATGCTATCTCGAATCATTTCCCTAATGTTGTTTCGCATTGCTTCATTATATTCCTCGATCATCTTAGCCCTAATCTTATGTTCATCATCAAGCAGATCCTGAATTTCATCCCACTTTCGTTCTTCTTTTATAAGATTTCCCTCAAGTCTCTTTGAATACTCAATCTCTGATGCTTTACTAATTCTTTTATATGTATTCTTATTAACCTCAATTGCCTTATCCAGAAGAACATCTATTAACTCCGAAGGCATACCATCATCTATCATCCTATCAATGATATCTCCAATAAATGGATATACAATACGATGTTTATTATTGTGGCAATCCTCATATTCATACTCTTTAGCATAGTACTCTATTATCGTTTTATCTCCATGCGCTATAGCTTCTGTTAATCTGCTATTTTTATACTTACTTATGTCCATTGCTGTAATCCCATATGAATCTATTCCATACAAATATGGCATTTCCTTTGCATGATTCTGTTCTAGAAAAACAAAATCTCCATTATCAATTGCTAAAGCAATAATATCTGTTCGAATTCTATCTTCATATTTCACCTGAATATCCAAATCTACATCTATATCACCTATTCCGGTCCTTCTATTAAAATTAGTTCCTGCACCATAAGGATTATAGGATTGTTTGTCTATCTGACCACTTGAAAGCCATAAATTGCCTTTGTTTATCAGAAACTTGATAAGTTTTAAATTATTGAATTCAATAGCATAATCCAACACCGTTTTGTTATATTCATCTCTGTTCAAAAAGATATTATCCAATCGATTAAATAATTTCTCCCACTCTTTTTCATCTGTCTCACTTGCAATCAGATAATTACTCATATGATTCTTTGTCGGCACAATATATTTCCCCGCACTTAATATTTCCTCATATGAAACTCCTAATAGTTTAGAGAACACTGGCAGATCATCTAATTGGATACTTTTGTTACCTTTAGTAATCTGAGTTAGTCTATTACTCATTCTTGCTATATCATCATTTTCGACAGAATGACCTTCAAGTTTCAAACAATCAATCCCAAACTGTCTGGCAGAAGTATACTGTTTATCGATTAAGCTCTTTAAATAAGTACCTATTTGTTCGTTAGTTGCATTTTTATAATTCATTTGAATACCTCCTATATAGGATTCATCTTATTTCATCCATAATTATTTTGATATATTTTTATTGTATATACTTTTAGCATATACGAAAATACAAAATATAATAATATATGCTATCAGCATATATTATCACAAAAAAAAGATTCGACCAACAAGCCGAATCTTTCCTTATGTTTATTTATATAATTTTTCTTACCCTAATTTCCAACCATGCTTTCAATGATATATCGTCTGCTTAGTCACGCCTCCAATTCAATCACATTATTTATGCAAATCAACTGACTTAACAATCGATTCTTTAACAGTCTGCTCATGAGTTTCTTTATCATAAGCAATTTCTCTTTTAATAATTACAACCTTGGTATCTTCTGAACTCTCCACATGTTCAATCTCTGGGATATATGCTATGTAGGTAACAGCCTGTTCTGATTCTTCCACTTCCCTATATATCAATACTTCGCCAAAATTAGCAAATAAATAATCTTCCATTTCACAGATTTTGTCAGGAGTTACCTCGCCTATATATAGAGAACCTGCAGATTTATGATCATCTGATTCCACCATAAATATATTTCGATAGAAGCACCTTCTTGAATGATATGTAGTCTCTGTTTCCTCACCATTAGTAGTATATTTACTGACTATTGTATATTTATACTCTACATACTGATCTGTCTCACCGCAGTAGATAGCTTCGCATCTATTCTTAATACCATCATTGGAATCTATTAAATTGTCTGAGAAATCATCTACTAGTTTCTGGAATTCCTCTCTAGGTAACTGCTTATTAATGTCGAGTTCAGAACGTGTCACGCCTGGATTAAGTAAATATGGCTCGTATCTCTCACTATAATCTGCATCTTCCTCTAATGGAATGCCAAAATCCTCAATCTCTAAGCCAGTGAAATCAGCCACCAAATCTCTTGTTTTAAAATCCTTAATATTTTTAGCAAGATAAATTAAGTCTTCATCCGAAATATTCAACATATCTTCCTTGGATGTAATATTTATATTTCTTTTCTCGATGATTTCTTCTTCGAATTGTACGCTATTTTTAAGCCAATCAATGACTTCATCCATCTGCTTATTATTCTTTAGGTACCTTCCACTCTCGTTAAAATAAGCATCCAGCAGAACACTCTCTATAATATGGTTGTCATCATAGAAAAGTCCATAGTAGCTAGTGCTTCGTACAGGATATTCCATACATAGCGAATACTCATCTGCCCAGCTCTCAAGCTCAAGATCGCCCTTTAGCGCTTTCTTGTACTTCTTCACTGTCTTGTCTAAATCTTCTGTATTGCTAATTTGCTTATATACGTCAACCTTGTTAATGAGCTGTCCCGATTCATATTCTCTAACTAGATCTTCTACCGTATAATCCTTATCGTATGAAACATCATACACCATAAAATCGCCATTCACTCCGTATAGACAATAAGTTATATTATTCTCCTTGCATAGTGATCTAACCATAAATGCTTCTGGTATTTCAGCTTCTTGCCCTCCTCCGATTATACTACCACTCCATGGCTTAAATATTATAATCAAACAAGCAGCAATAATTGCTATTAATACCAAGCAAACAGCGCTTATGACTCCTATTATTTTTGATTTTTTCAATACCTTATCCTCCTAAATCATATGTAAATGTCATTAATTAGTATACGAAATAAAGTATTCCATTTATGGTTTATTTTCCTTGCATACACTCTCTATGCTCATCTGTATAACCTGCATTATTCGCAGACTGTTTGGTAGGGAAATAAATTCTGTTACGCTCAAGTGGAAGGCTCGCGCATGTGTAATAATGAAGCTTCCCATTGTTCTTATTAACAATATAACAATCCTTAGCGTGATACTCGCCACTTACAATTCCATAACCTGAGCAAATACCTTTAAACTCAGGCGAATTAGCAAAACCTTCGAATACCTGGTCTCTGCTTAGTGCATTAGTATTTAACTGACCTACCCAGCCATTCTTACCTGCTTCATCAGATTCTCTTCCCATAAATGCAGTATAAAGATTCTCTACATACTGTTCATCGGATAACCCTAAAGATTCATACTCTGCACTCTTAATGTAGTTTGCTGCACAATCTGTTCCTGAGAGCTTTCCTGTAAGCATACCCTCAACCCAGTAATTCTGACCTTCTCTGTCACCTAATCGACCGAGGCAAGTCTTATATAATCTTTCAACAAACAGATTGATGTTATTCACCTGACCAATGTCATAATCATTGCTATAATATCCAGCCGTAATTCCATAGCCGTAACAAATCTCATAGAACTCGACAGAATTAGCAAAGCCTGCAAATACTTCTTCTCTGCTCATTCCTTCATTTATCTTGCCACACCAGTAATTATAGCCTTCCTGATCTGCTACTCTGCCCATAAACATGGTATACAAATCATTTACAAATTCCTTATCTGTCCTGTTTTGAGCAATATATTCCTTAGAAAAAATAAATTCATATACTACCGTTGAGCCAACTAATTTACCATCGTTAATCTTAGCTTTCCAGAATTCAAATCCACCTGGGTCTGGTGTTCTTTGAAATGCAACTCGATAGCAGCGTGTTACGAAATCATCAACGCCCGTTGCAGCTTTTGATTCAATTGAAAATGCTGGTATAATTGATGCAATCATTACTAATGATAGCAAGAATATCACCAATGTGTTTTTTAGAAAAGCTTTCATAATTCACCTTGATCCTTATATTAATTCAGAACATTCTTGCAATTTTGAATCTCATTCTTTATTAAATTAATCATATTATCATACTGAACAATATTATTTTTCTCAGCCTTAATTGCATTAATTGCTACGTCAGCACTATACTTAAGACCCGTTTCGCTCTTTTTAATAGCTACTTTCTTTAATTTACTAATAATAATCGTTATTATCAGGAATACCACAAAGAATATTATTAAAGTAGTCAAAATAACAATAGAATCTACCAACAAACCTCTTATTTCATGAGGTGTAATAAAACGAGCCAAAACAAAGGTTATAACAGATGTAATCAGACCAAGTATAACTCCAATAATAGGTACTAATACATTTAATACCTTAAGCAATTTAATCTTGGAATCATTAGACTTCTTAGCACTTACAATCTTTTCTTTTGCAGCAATAGTCTCTAAGGAGCTGTCTTTTTTCGCTGACACTGCATAATACATACTATTCAAATAAACAGTATATGCCTCAATATTATTAGCATCGACCTCATTATTTCTTTGAGCCAATAATAAATACTTGTGCATTTGCTCATTGGTGTCAATAAATACAGAATCATCTAATTCACTAAAATTCTTGCTTATATTTTTTGCATTTAACCACCAGTATTCTGAGCTGTTAGCTGCATATTTCTCGATACCTTCAAGTACTTTGGTTGCCCTATCATAATCCTTATGAACATCCAAATAATCCTTAACATTCTCAAGTCCCTTCTTGAGTTCGATATCTGAATCGTAAACTATAGTGGCATTTTCAATATTAATATTCTTGTTGATAGTAATATAATAGTTATCTACTAACTCCTTTACATTTGCTCCACAATATGGACAGCAAGCTATCCCCTGCTTAAAATCCTGTAATTGACCTCCACAACTTGGACAAATCAATGCTTTAATCTCTGCCATCTTAAATGACCTCCTCTTTATTCAAACGCTTATATTAAACGTAATGTAATTATATCATTTTTTCATTGATAATAAGTAACTAATTACAAATGATAACTATAAACTTAACATATGTATTATATAGGTTCTTATTAAATAATAGTTTATAAAAAATAAGTGCCACAAATCAAGATTTTTCCTGATTTGCGACACTATATTTATGGTTAATAATTCTTACAGCCACTTTTTCTTAAGCTCAGTATACATTGCTTGATAGATCTTAAACGCCTTCTCATCGCTTCCTTCTTTGATTAGCTCAAGGCATTTAGATAAGTAGTTCTCCTCAATAGCTTGGTACACTTTCAAGGGCTTATCGCTCTCATCAATGGCCTCCACTATCTGAGGACCAAAGTTATAATATTCTTTGAGGAATTCTGGATGATTAAGGACTATAAATTCACATTTCCATTCACCGAATTGCTTTATTTCCTTAGAATCACCCTTGCCTAGTGCCTTGTATGTAGCATTCACTATGAAGAACCAGCTGTATTTACGCTTGTAATGAATGCAATCCACATATTTTGAACATAAGCACAAGGAGTTTGCCGTATAACGATCTACACTTTGCATTGTCAGATTGCAAACATAATCAGTACCAAATATTGAACCTCTGTCATCTAAATAATCACATGAAAATAATCCCATAATATATCTTCCTTTCTATCAATTCTTATCTATATTTATAAATCCCCTCCCGATTACAATCGCAATCGGGAGAATAGTTATCATTTAGTGTAAGTATCTTGTGTTAAATTCACCCCTTTCTGCTGCATTCAGGAATTTAAGCTCATCAACGCTAAATACCAGGCAGCCTGTAAAGCTTCTTCTAAAGAGGTCATCAAGTCTTGTGCGAATCGCCTCATTTTGTATTGCTCCAACATATCTTCCTGCTTCTCCCATTTCTACCACAAGCTCTGCCAGGTTCAATTCACCAGTTGCTAGCACCTTGGCAATCTTCGCTGCCTCCACGGTAGCCTCCATCTGATTGATGTAAACATACGGCTTTTTATATCCTGCTTCGTAATGTTGTCTTAATTCTTTTTCAATATTCATCATATTTTTGTTCTCCCTTTCTTCATAAACCACATCATCGTCACGCATATCATCCCAACCTAATAAACTTCTAATTAAATCCATATTCATAATTGTCACTCCTTTCAATGCTTCATTTACGCTGTCTTCTTAACCTCGTTTAATTTCTTCAAAAGCTTTCTGACATTTACCTCCTCTCCATCAAGTTCAAGAATCTGATTGCATACATATTTAGCTTCCTCATAGGACTTCATGTAATACAATGTGTTAGCTAATGGAACCAGGCAGTACTTGATGTGTTTTATCCTTTCATTTTTCTTATAATTTTCGCTGATGACTAATGCATATGCTCTTCTTAAAGCCTTGGCTGATTTCTTAAGATTGTAGTTGCTGTTCTTAGGACTAGGACACTGATATATCATTCCAAGCTCAACCAGGACTCTGTAATACTCTGGAAAACTCTCATCTACTTCATCTAAGAGGTCCTTAGCGATATCGAAGTTACCAATGTTCTTTTCAAATCTGGCTGCCATGGATATAAATGTTACGTACTTCGTGAGAATTTCACTATCAAGCTTTTCCGTATCTTCTTTAGCAATTAAATCCTTGAGTGTATCAATAGCTTCTTCGTAAATTCTTTCAATCTTATCTTTGAGGCTTTCAATCATCTCTAAATCCTCTTTTTTTCTTGATTTACCTATCTCTTTTAATCTTCTCTCATAGAGATTAACAAGAGCAGTTGTTGCCTTTCCTGTGATATCCTTTTCGGAAGCTTTGATTAATTTCTCCTCAGCCTTATCTGCCTCCCCATTGTCCTTGTAATAGCTGCTAAGCCACAACAATGCAGGCACATCATATTCATCTATCTTGTTAGTGATATATTCATATACCTCTTTGGCATTTCTCTTAGCTCTTTTAATTCCATCTTCTTTTCTACTATGTTCTACACTTGCCAGGTAGTTTCTCATGAAAACTGATACTGTCTTATAGTTGTCTTCATTCACGAATTCAAGTAATGCACTTGGCAATCCTGTGTAATACTGACCATAGGTATTAAGGAATTTGGTCCAAACCTTAACTAAATATCTGTCATCTGTTTCGCCTTTGATTATCTTCTCGAAGGATCTTGAGATTTCTATCTTAGTCATCTCCAAATCAGTTTCTGTTTTGACATTTTTCAAAAGGCCAACTGTCCTGGCCCTCTCTGGTGAATGCATACGTTTGTTCTTCTTTAACATCTGCATGTATTTCTCATTCTTGGTTAATTCATTAGCAAGAGCGATTCTGTCGATATGCTCTGTATCTAATTCAGGGTTGCATACATATTTCATGTCAAATAAGTAATCATCAAGTCTTATTAATGTTTTCTCATCCATCCATGAGCTTCTTACAATTGAATTAAGAATTCTGTTTGTATCAGCTACGGTAAATGTTTTCTTAACCGCCTGCTTGTCATTGGTTAAATCTGTGTAAATGTTGTACTTACTAAGTAAATCAATCTGTTCCTTAGTAGCCTTGTTGTTTAAGTTAAGTCCAATTAAAGAAAATAAATTCATAAATTTTTCCTCCGTTTTCTAAGTTGTAATAATTAGGTGTTTCGTCTCTACTCTGAGTATGGTGTTACCTATTGCACGCTCCCCTCGCCACTGGATCATCGCATGCAATTTG
>JAKSSD010000056.1 GCA_024403275.1 Lachnospiraceae bacterium | reverse complement strand
CAACCATCCAGTCTCTCATTGGAACACCTGCAATAATTGCCTGGGATTTAATGAAGTATCTTTTATCCCCTGAAACTGCTTTTAGCTGATATCCATCTGTATTGCTTCTGGCATAAATTATATTTGTTTTATCAAATGTAAATTCTGGAATCTTTCCATTCTCTTTAGCGCACTTAATCTTAATATCACTATCTGAAGAACACTTTTCTACTAGTTCTAAAGATATCTTCTCCTCTTTATAATTTTGGCATATAAATTGCCTGATATTATCACTTGAAGAGTTAACATACACCTTCTCTAAAAGCTTGATAAAATCCTCCCAACCAGGATTCTCATTAGCCCCAAAAGCTGTTTGTGACAATTTATTTGCATAGTTTATTACATGAATCTCTTCATTATTCGAATCAACCTCAATACAAGTGGTAATCTTTCCATTTACTATATAATCAACCCTTGTTATTTCAGGTTCAACATTCTTTAACCTTTTATACAAAGCCTGTCTTGATATTCCATATTCCTTAGCAATAAATGAGATTCTCTCCCCGGCCTCGATTCTATGCCTGATAACATCAATTGTCTCTATGTCAATTACCGCTTTTCTTCCTGCATTTCTTTCGTTTTTCACTTAAAAAATCCTCCATACAAATATTGTATGAAGGATTTTCTCTTCTGTCAATTTTTTAATTAGTTTACATCTTATTGTTTTGTTCCAGCACCATCAGAACCAAAGTGATAGCCACCGTAGCTTACATTTTTCTGCATTACTCCAGCCTGGAAGAAATACACTTTTGTACCAATTGTATAGATGCCATCTTCGTATAAATAACCAGTACTCTTATCCGCATAATACCATCTATTATTAAATTCAATCCAGCCATATTTGCAGGTGCCATCAGTTCCAACAATACTTCTGCCTTTGTCAGTAGTAACGATTTCATTTATAGCAACCAGGCCATAAATATTTTTCGAATAATACCATTTACTATTATCCTTAAACCATCCCTTAGCCTGCGCTACACCTGTAGTTCTATTATAGAAATACCAGTATTGTGTTGAAGAATCCTGATACCATCCCTTTACTAGCTCACCACTCTTTTTAAATCTGTAATAGTTACCACTAATATATTTATCGCCTGTAACCATAACCCCTGTGAGGTCTAAATAATATGTCTGATCTACACCACTTGAATCCTTAACAGTTAACCAGCCTGTCTTTGACTGATATGTTTTTGTATCGAAGTAATACCATAAATCATAGTATTTAACCCAACCCTTTTGAGCAACACCTGTAACTGGATCAAAATAGTACTTCTTACCATCAATTGTACGAAGCTTGGTATCCATATATCCCGTTTCATTTATATGGTACAATTTGCCGTTTTCTGTAAGGAATCCATGATACAAGGAACCATCTGCATTGAAATAATAATGACTGTCACTAATATCCGCCCATCCTGTTCTCATTTTACCATCATAGCCAAAATAATATTTCTTGCCATCTATATTTACCCAGTTAATATCCATAATGCCATAATCATCAAAATGGTAAGTATAACCGCCAATCTTCTTGAAGCCGATTGCCTGCTCACCTGTTACTGGATCGCGATATAATCTATAACCAGACATCTCATACCATCCAGCACTTGTATCAAGTTTTTCTGGCTCAGATGAATGTACGCCACACACGCTACATGTTCCATTTCTGTATGTTCCTGCTCCCTGGTATGCATATGTACCACTTACAATTCCGTAATTTTTACAGATTCCTTTGAATTCATTTGATGATGCAAATCCATTAAATACTTCTTCTCTTGACATACCTGAATCACACTGTTTCTTCCAGTATGTTTTGCCTGCCTCATCAAATTCTCTTCCCATAAATGCAACATATAAAACTTCAATATAATGATCATCGCATAAATGTAAATCTTTAAATTCCTGAGAGAATACAAATCCACCTGCAACCTGTGAACCAGACTGTTTCTGAGAGCAAAGCTGCTCTGTCCAATATACAATACCATTTGTATCACAGCTTCTCTTTAAGATAGTATCATATAATCTGTCAACAAATGCACTGACCTGATTTAACTGAGTAGTAGAATAACCTGGAATATAACATCCACTCTTAATTCCATAGCTTTTACATAATTTATTGAATTCTTCAGAGTTGGCAAATCCAGCAAATACTTCTTCTCTGCTCATTCCGCCATCCATCTTTGCAACCCAGTATTTTAAGCCTTCTGAATCAGCTTTTCTTCCAAAGAATGCGTCATACATATATTTAACATATTGCTCGTTAGTACATTTTTTGCTCTGAAATTCTTTGCTGAAGATAAATCCATAAGCTGCTGATACACCTGTATCTTTCTGATTCTTTAACTGATCGCACCAGTATTTTTTACCACTTGAATCAGCTTCACGATCAAGGCATACCTTATACATTCTGACAACAAAATCTTCTACCTTATTTGCTGCCTTTACATCAATACTCGTATTGATAATAGAAGCAAACATAACAATTGCCAAAATAGCAGGTATCACTTTTTTAATAAATTGTTTCCAATTAACTAGTAATGACTTCTCGTAATTCATTTGTAAATTCCCTTTCCTCAGTCTATTCTTAACTTAATCTATACTTTACTCAAGTATAAAATCAACTACACCAAAATTTATGCAACTACTTAAGTCCGTATTTAGCAAGTATTCCCTGGAATTCTTCTGATGCAACGAAACTATCAAGAACTTCTTCTCTGCTCATTCCACCAGCCATCTGCTCTTCCCAGTAATTAAGTCCACCCTGATCAGAAGGTCTTCCCATAAATGTTGTGTATAGAACACTTATATATTCCGCGTTACTATAATTCTTATTTACAAATTCTTCTGAATAGAAGAATTTTCTTGCTACATCATCTGCAGATACAGTACGTGTTGCAATCTGAGTAGCCCAATAATCCATACCTGCTCTTTCACCATCTCTTGAGAGACAGCATGTATACTGACGCTTAACGAACTGATAAATTCCTGCATTTACTACTCTGCCATCATCCATTACAAGGCCTTTTTCAATTCCTGCCTCAGAGCAAAGCTTCTCGAATTCTGGTGAATTTACAAATCCTGCAAATACCATTTCTCTTGTCTTGCCCTGACTTAAAAGTCCAAGCCAGTAATTTTTTCCGCCCTCATCTGCTGTTCTATCAAAGAATGTAGCATACATTACATTTATAAATTCCTCATCATTGAGATTGTTATTCTTAAATTCCTCCGAGAATATAAATCCAAATGCAACATTTGCACCATCTGTATTCTGTTTTTCAAGTTCATCTGACCAGTATGTCTTGCCTGCTTCTTCTGCAGCTCGATTAAGAGCCTTAGTATACATTCTTGACACGAACTGCTCAATAAGTTCTCTTTCTGTTGGTGCTGGTAACTTAGGCAATTTTTCTTCGTATGTTTTCTTACACGATGTACATGTGTATTTCCTAATACCTGTCTGACTTACTGAAGGTTCCTTGGTAACTACACCAGAATCCCACTTATGAACATGCTCTAACTTAGGAATTTCCTCATTATATGTTTCATTACAATTCTTAACAGTACAAGTGTGAGTCTTTATACCTTTTTCTTTCTCAGTCGCTTTCTTAACAACTACACCTGCATCCCATTTATGAGTATGTTCCTTCTTAGGAATTGCTTCTTCAAATGTATCTTTACAGATTGCACATGTGTATTCTCTAAGTCCCTCTTCCTCGATTGTAGAGTCCTTCTTAACAACAATATTCTCACGAACGTGCTCGTGTTCACCAACTTCAAGCTTTGGAATCTCCTCTGTGTATGAATCCTTACATAAGCTACATGTATAAGTTCTCTCACCGATTTTTGTAGCTGTAGCTATCTTTGTTACTACATCTACATAGTTATGCTTAGGAGCTGTAATATCACCGCTTACTCCATCTGGAATAACATAAGCATCTCTACATTTAGATAAAACAATTTTAGTTACAGCACCTGAATTAGTTTTAACAACCTGTTTATTATTAATATCAGCATCACCACAAAGATGCAAAGTACCATTGATGCTGGTCCCTGAACTTGTTGTTGTATAATTTCCGCCTACATAAACATTTCCGTATAAATTCTGATTATAAGTATAATAGAAATCTCCACCTGCCTTAATTGTAGTAGCATCATTAAATGAATAGCTTACCGCAGGTTTCTTTTCATTTCCGTCAGCATCATAGTCTACGACTTTTATATCTCCGCCAACATCTAATAAAGATCCTTCAATTCGAAGTGTTCCTGATGAATGAATAAAATCACCTGATACTATTATTTGTGAATAATTACCTGAGAGCTCATATGATGTAATCAAACCCGCATACTGCAAATCTCCATCAATCTCTAAAATACCTCTGTTCAAATAAACATCAACTTTTTCCAATAGCACTTTATTGGTCGTAATTTTTAATTTGTGTCCATTAAGATTGCTTGCCTTCCTAATATAGACAATATCTTCATCAGAGGTAAATGATATATCACTCATTACATCACCAGCAAAATATTTACCCAACTTAAGATTCTCATTAGTAGCACTAATTCTGATATATGAATTTTCTTTCAAATCAAGCAATTGCTGCTTTTCACCACACATATTAAGTACAGAATCAGAAGACCAGCTATTACCATTTAAATCTACATAATCTCCCTTTACATTCCATGTACCATAAATAGCAGTGTTTGTTCCAAAATAAGTTACAAGACTGTTAACATTAACAATAGTATCTTTACTACTTGATACCTGACCTTGTATAGCTATTTCATCGCCGTTTTCATCATAATTGCACATGATTAGATTGCCACCTATATTAACCTGGGCATTTTGACAATTGAAAACACCATTTTTATGATAATAGTTACCTGCAACATCCAAATTACCATTACTACAATCTAGATAATATCCAGCTCCAGTTCCTTTAAATGTTAAATTTCCTCCTACCTCAAGACTTCCGTCTCTCGCCTCGAAATCATATCTCTCAATGTGAAGATTATTGCTTACTTTCAACTTATGACCATTTAAATAAGTGATAGCTGCTACATATGTTGTTTCTTCATCTGAAGTTGTAATCAAATCACTTAACAACTCACCAGCAAAATATTTGCCTAACTTAATATTAGTATTATCTGTCTTAACTCTAACCTTTGAAATCTCTGCCAGGAATAGTTTTTGTGTGCCCTCACCACACATATTTAAAACACCAGCATCCCCAAAGGACATCATTTTATCATCAACATAATCGCCTGTAACATTCCATGTTCCTGACACTGAATAACTACTCTCGCAATTAAAATATACATCTTTAACATTTACTACTGTTTCTGCATTTGTATTGATTCCGCCTTTAGTTGCAACTGGTTTTCCGTTATTATCATAATCAGAAGCAATAAGCTTACCATCTATAGTAATTGTAGCATATCTCCAATAAACGGTTCCCGTTCTAATCAGGCAATCCCCATGAACAATAAGATTAGCGGAGTCACATTGCAAAAAATAATTATAAGTTCTTCCCTTAAAATCTATATTACCTCCAACCTCTAATGTTCCACCATTTAAAAAGATTTCCGCTAAAGTATCTGAGGTAACAACCAAATTGTTAGAAACCTGTAATTTGTATCCTTTTAAATCCAATTTACTATCTGTAATATATGTATTTTCTTCATCTGATGTAGTGATCAAATTACTTTTTAACTCACCACCAAAATATTTTCCTAACTTAATATTAGGATTTGTTGAGCTAACAACAATCTTGGATGCTTTTGCCAAATCAAGTTTCTGTGTTTCGCTTCCAACAAGAATAAGTCCTTTGGAATTATCCCATTTCATACCTACTTTATCTGTTAAGTCACCTTTGAGATTCCATTTACCATAAATAGATGTACTAGTACTATAATTATTTAGAAGTAATGAACCATCAACACTTATAGTTGTTGAAGAATTAGTATATAGATTTCCCTTACTCTGTCTAACTGGATTACCATCACTGTCAAAATCGCTAAAACAAAAATCACCTGCAACTGTAACATTGGCATCTCTTAAATTAAAATCGTCCTTCTTTGAAATAAGATTTCCTTCTACAATCAATGAAGATTTATTTGCGTCTATATCTCCGCTTTCCTGTATCAAATCACCTTTTACTGTCAATGTGTGATTGTTCAGATACAAGTCCCCATTTACCAAAAGATTACCTTCTACCACAGTATCTTCTGTGAGAGTCGTTCTACCCCACTCTGTGTCTTCTGCTTTAACTGTAAATGGAACTGTCAGTATAAATGCAAACAGTAACAAAGCAACAACGTTAATAATTCCAGCCGTTTTTCTCATCTTTTCTCCTCTTTCTTTAGTCTCTTATACACAAGCAAAAAAAAGGTTGCAGTCAAAAAAACTGCAACCGAACTACCCTAACAACTATTCTTTCCCCTTTTAGCTGTCTTAGGCTTCTAGTTTTGCGCCCATCCGTTTCCGAAGGTTTGCCTTTTACACATATACTATATTATCTTTAAACGCAAAACAAAACCACCGATAATTTTCACTTTTTATCACGACAAATTATAGATTATTATAAAAATAACCCTCTTTACTGAACAATTACGTCCAGCAAAGAGGGTAGATATCAAAATTTTAGACCTTGCTTGTCTAATTTTATTCAATTATAAACCGAATGATTTAACAATAGTCTTAAATTCATCACATGCTGCGAATGCTTCAAGAACTGTCTTTCTGTCATCACCAGCCTTCATTCTTCCAAGCCAGTAGTTAAGACCAGCCTTATCTGCCTCACGTCCCATAAATGTTCTGTAAAGAACTTTGATATAATCTGTATTACTTAACTTCTTATTTGTAAACTCAGCTGAGAAGATGAAGCTCTCTGCAACCTGTACTGGTGTTCTGTTCTCATTTGCGATTTCCTGAGCCCAGTAGTTGATACCACTTGCATCACCTGCACGACCAAGAGCCTTTGTATAGATTCTCTCAACGAACTTCTTTGTTGAAGTTGTAACCTTCTTATTCTTAACTGCAGGATCTTTAATACCCTGAAGCTTATAGTTACCTCTTGTGATACCATAGCTCTTACAAATGCTTGTATACTCTGCTGAATCAACGAATCCCTTGAATACCTGCTCACGAGTCATACCATTTGCCATGTTATCAAGCCAGTATGCTAAACCTGCTTCATCAGCTTCACGTCCCATGAATACCTTGTAAAGCATCTTAACATATTCTTTTCTTGTTACGCCCTTATTCCAGTACTCTGCACTAAATACGAAACCAGCACCTACTGAAGCACCGTCTTTCTTACCATACATTAACTGCTCTGTCCAGTATTCAACACCTGCTGCTTCTGGAGTTCTGTTAAGACAGTCTGTATAAATTCTCTTAACGAAAGATTTGATCTTACTCTTGTTTGGTTCTGTATAAACTGAGAATCCAACATCCTTAACTGTCATATTAAATTGTTTCTTCAATACAGCATTTAAACCAGATACTGTTCTATGAATCTGCATATTATAATTTTCATTCATTTCATTAACATTGTATTCAATTTTGTTAGAATTGCTGTACTCTGTAAAATCTGTAAGTGTTGTATTAGACTTATATGCTGCATTATTGAAAGCTTTTGTTCTACCAGCAACATTCACATAGCTCTTTTTAGGATCTGGATAATACCATACCTGTGAAGTATTTGAAACAATTACACCATTTTTGCAGTTTAAATAGAAAGCTGCTTCATAAGCCGTTCCATCTTCTTTAATTGTTATAAAGTTAAACTGTAAACGATCTGAGCTTGTGAAATAGGTAAATACTGCGATACCGTCACTAATTGTCATATCATAAGTATAAGTAGTACCAGTGGAATTAGCTTTACCATTAGCCTTAACATAATTTTTAATTGTAGTTAAATTATCTACAACTGTTGCTGCTAATGCTGGATCTTCTACAGTAAAATCACCTTCGATATCTTCAATCTCAACATCCTCATCAAAATCAGCATATAAGAGATCCTTTGTTGACTCTGCAACACCTGTTAATACGAAGTCTGTTAAGTATGAAACAAACTCATCATCTGTTGGTTCTGCTGCCTCGTTATCTTCTACAACTTCAACAACTTCTTCAACTTCTGTAGTTTCATCTTCCTCTACAATCTCTTCTACTTCTGTTGTCTCTTCAACATCGATTACACTGTCAAATTCAACTACCTCTGTAACCTCTGCTGCTAAGTCACCTTCTTCAGCCATTACAGGCACGAAGAATAATGACGCTGCCATAATTGCTGAAACAACCATAGCAGATGTTTTCATTAAAAACTTTTTCATTTCTTCCTCCTACATAAGATCTATTTACTTTATGCAATGTGAATAAATCATTATTTTCATCTACAACCATACCAAAGCCGCAAATAGAAAATATCCCTTTTATCACGTATATTATATTACACTTATGCAAATATAATTTCCACCTACAATTTTCATATTTTCCCACGATAAATTATTGATTACGATGCAAAGGCAGTAATTTTTGGAATATATTAAGTCCTTATCTGCTTTCCTACTCTTTTTCTAAAAAGTGGAGCCTTATAAATAAGACTCCACCCAAAAACTTCTTATAATCCAAAAGATTTTACAATATCCTGGAACTCCTGACAGCCTGCAAATGCTTCAAGAACATCTTTTCTTGTTTGACCTGCTGCTATCTGACCAAGCCAGTAATTCAAACCATCCTTATCAAATTCTCTTCCCATAAATGTTCTATATAATACCTTGATATATTCTGTATCATCAAGTTTCTTACTTTCGAATTCTTCTGAGAAGATAAATAATTCTGCTACTTCTACTGGACTTTTTGATTCATTAGCAATCTCCTGAGCCCAATATTTAATACCTTCAGGATCGCTATCACGATTAAGTGCTTTGACGTAAATTCTCTCAACAAAATCAGTCATAGCCTTTGTCACTGTGCCATTTGTTACTGTTGGATCAGGAATACCCTGAATAGAATAATCTCCTCTTATGATTCCGTAATCTGAGCATATCTGTGTATATTCTTTCGAATCTACAAATCCCTTAAATACTTCCTCTCGAGTCATTCCATTATTCATGCTATCAAGCCAGTATTTCAATCCACCTTCATCAGCTTCACGTCCCATAAATACTTTATAAAGCATCTTAACGTAATCCTGTTTGCTTGTGCCTTTATTCATGTATTCTTCACTGAATACAAATCCAGCACCTACGGATGCGCCATCTTTATTACCATTAATTAATTCAGCTGACCAGTACTTAACACCATCTTCTTCAGGATTTCTTCCCAAGCAGTCTGTGTAAATTCTTCTGACAAACAATTCTACTTTGCCTGGTTCTGAAGGCTTATTAGGTTCTGTAGGTTTAGTATCAGTTTCTTTAAGTTTTGGAATAGCTTCAGTTTTGCTTGCAGTACATCCAGCAACTGTACATTTATAAGTTTTTACACCTTCAGCCTTTGTTGTTGCTTTTTTAGTAACAGTTCCTTTATCCCATGTATGCGTATTAGTCTTGCTTCCACTTGTAAATACATCACTACTACTTGCCTGTCCACATTTGCAAGACTTGAAATATACTGCTGCTGACACACAGTTGGCTGTGCTCTTAAGATATTGCTTATCTACCTTCTGGATACTGAAATTATGAACATGTTCTTTCTTATCTATCTTCTCAGTTTTAGTCTCATGGCATCCTTTTCTCTGACAATAGAAGAACATAACTCCTTCCATATCTTCTGTAGATTCAAGAATCACTTTTCCTTCATCCCAATCATGGGGAAGCGCTGTTCCATATACAAATGTTTGAGTACTATCATATTCACCACAACCACAAGACTTATAATATACTGCTGCCTGAGTACATGTTGCATTGGTCTTAAGGAACGCCGCGTTTTCGATTTCCTGGTCAAACATATGCTGATGATTATTAATAATACTATTACCATCTGATCTGATAATACCAGCCTTTAATAATCTATCCTTATAAGTCTCCTCTGAACCAATAGGAACATTAAAATTAGCTTCTATTCCACTTCCCAAAGCATAATCAGACATGATAGTATCTGTTCCTTCAAATGTTATTGAAGTCAAATTATTACGATTTGAAAAAGCATACATACCTATCGACGTAATATTAGAAGGAAATGTTATTGATTTAAGTGATGTTGCATATCTAAATGCTGAACTTCCAATAAACATATTCGCGCCTTGTGGAAGTTTAATTTTATTAATACTTGAGCAATTATAAAAGGCATTATCACCAATCTCCGTTAAACTTAATGAATTTGACAAATCGATTTCTGTAATTTTATTATCTTCTCCAAATGCATAAATTCCAATAGCATTCAAGCCTGTAGGAAATGAGACTGTCTCTAGAGCTTTACAATTATAAAAAGCATAATTTCCTATTGTTTTTACTCCATTTCCTATCGTCACTTCTTTAAGATTTGTACAATTTCGAAAAGCATCTTCCGCTACACTTGTGTAAGTGTTTGGAATCACTATCTTTTCAAGACTAACACAATCTTCAAAAACGCAACTATTAATAGTTGTTGATTTTTCACTTAATCTTACTTCTTTCAAAGAGGTACAACCTTCAAACGCCTGACTATTAATTGTATATTTAGTATTCGGAATTACCAATTTTTCTAACGATGCACAATCCCTAAATGCAGATTCATCAATAGTACATACAGATTCTGGCAAACTAACTTCTTTAAGATTTGAACATCCCTTAAAAGCGCTAACACCTATTTTAGTTACATTATCTGGAATAACTATTTTAGTCATATTTTTACAATTATAAAATGTATAAGATCCAATGCTAATTTGCCTCGAACTTATCTCTATATCAGTTGATAAAGACTCGCAATTGTAAAAAGCATGCTCTCCTACAGACAATGTCAATTTACCCTGTGTATTTTTAATAGTTTTTAGTTTTTTACAATTATTAAACGTGTAAGGAGCTACATATAATACATCATCCGAATCGATTATAATCACTTCTTCAAGATTACTCATATTATCAAATGCACCATCATAAATGTAACCATAAGAATAATATTGGTTATACTCTATCCCCTTCACTCCGCTTATACTAATAGTTCTTACTTGACTTCTAATATTCTCAAAAGCATTATGATTATATCCATCAAAAGAATCGCAATAATCTTCCCCATCTCCTTCTATATACAAAGTCCCTGTATCATTATCAAAGTATGCAATTACCTCCTTTAAAGTAGAACGACCAACCTTCCATGGATCCTCTTTTGTACCAGCCCCCAATCCATTCCAAGCCTTTGCTTTCATAGTTCCAACACCAGGTAGTAACATAATCGCTACACTCATAAACAATGCTATTACAATCGAAATCAATAATCTCTTCTTCATTTCCGTGCCTCCAAAACAATATTATTGTTTTTATCGACTATCTTTTTTGTGTCCATTATTCTTTTTCATTGCTTATTAGCGCCGTTGTAAAAACGTGCGTCTATATTGTAACTATCTGCTATGTTATTTCTTTTTTTCTATTCCATTTTTTTCTCAATTTTTTATACTATTATTAAGGGGATTTTTATGAGGAATAAACGTGATTTAATTATTAAAATTTGTTCAATTTCATTTTGTATTTTTAGCCTCATTTTATTCATTTTGGCTTTCTATATTTTGGTAAGTCTTTTTTCTCCTTTGTCGGGTAATATCATCTATGATTACGAAAGCGTTTCATATGCTTTTACTAGTATGTTTATTGTGTCTATTATTCTTTCTTTACTAACATTTGTTTTGCTTATCAATAAGGATTTCAAAATGTTTCATTCTAAAAGACACTTTATGACATCTGTAGCTGGTATTGATTTTGCATTAGTTATATTGATGATCGTTATTCATATCTATAACAATAGCATGTTATTCCGACAGGAGCCTGGTGGATGGCCTTATGTATTTCTTTCTTTTTTATCGTTAACACTAATTACAGTTATCGTATTTTACATTATTTCCGCCAATCATTTTCAGATTAAGTCGATGACTAAAAATCAGGCCATTTTGAAGAACAATCTTGAAGAAGCTAAGAAACTAATAGAAATGGATAATCAAATACTCAACGATATACGAAATGATATTCAAAAAAGTATCGCTGATATCAATATAAATGATGAGAATACTCCCAAAGAAATCAAAGATTTCTACGATCAGCTCATCTCTAATACAAATATAATCGAGGAGAATATTGACTAATATGAAATGTAACAAGATTGCAATTTGCGATGACAACACATCTATTCAAAATAAGTTAAAAAATTCTATTATTAAGTTATTTCCTGATTTCGAGGACAAGATTTATACATTCTCAAACGAAGTCGAATTGAATACATTTGTAAGTAATAACATTGGGGCTCACATCCTCATTTTGTTAGACATCAAACTTAAGGATGCCAACGGAATCACCGAAGCCATTAACCTTAAGAACAGATATAATAACATATCTATCATTTTCATTACAGGCTATACCGATT
>JAKSSD010000055.1 GCA_024403275.1 Lachnospiraceae bacterium | reverse complement strand
TCAGTACTTTGCAACCAGATGGTTAACTTCCTTGGAATTATGCAGAATGAATGGGCAGGTGCTCAGGCATTCTCATCATTTGATACCTATCTCGCACCATTCATTAAGGTTGATAATTTAGCTTACAATGATGTTAAGAAGTGTATTGAGTCATTTATTTATGGTGTAAATACTCCTTCAAGATGGGGTACACAGGCACCTTTCACTAATATCACGCTTGACTGGACTGTTCCTAATGACCTTAAGAATGCTAATGCAATTGTTGGTGGAAAAGAAATGGATTTCACATATGGCGATTGCAAGGCTGAAATGGATATGATTAATCGTGCATTCCTTGAAATCATGATTGAAGGTGATGCAAACGGAAGAGGATTCCAGTATCCAATTCCAACATACTCAATTACAAGAGATTTCGACTGGTCAGAAACAGAGAATAACAAGCTTCTTTTCGAGATGACAAGTAAATATGGTACACCATATTTCTCAAACTATATTAATTCAGATATGGAGCCTTCAGACGTTCGTTCAATGTGCTGCAGACTTCGTCTTGACCTTAGAGAACTTCGTAAGAAATCTGGTGGTTTCTTCGGTTCTGGTGAGTCAACAGGATCAGTAGGTGTAGTTACAATCAATATGCCAAGAATTGCTTATGTAGCAACTGATGCAGAAGATTTCTACAAGAGACTTGATAAAATGATGGATATTTCAGCTAGATCATTAAAGATTAAGCGTGGAGTTATCTCAAAGCTTCTTGATGAAGGATTATATCCATATACAAAGAGATATCTTGGAAACTTCGATAATCATTTCTCAACAATCGGACTTGTTGGTATGAATGAAGTTGGTCTTAATGCTAAATGGCTTGGACAGGATATGACACATAAAGAGACTCAGGAGTTCACAAAGGATGTTCTTAATCACATGCGTAATCGTTTATCAGATTACCAGGAACTCTATGGTGATCTTTATAACCTTGAGGCTACTCCAGCAGAATCAACTTCTTATCGTCTTGCAAAACATGACCGTAAGCAGTGGCCAGATATCAAGACAGCAGGTAAAGAGGGTGATACACCTTACTATACAAACTCATCACATTTACCTGTAGATTTCACTGAGGATATCTTTGAAGCACTTGATATTCAGGATGAATTACAGACTTTATACACATCAGGTACTGTTTTCCATACATTCCTTGGTGAGAAACTTCCAGACTGGAAGGCATCAGCTAAGCTCGTAAGAACAATTGCTGAGAATTACAAGCTTCCATACTATACAATGTCTCCTACATACTCTATTTGTAAGACACATGGTTATCTTGCAGGAGAGCAGAACACATGTCCTGATTGTGGATGCAAGACAGAGGTTTATAGCCGTATTACAGGTTATTATAGACCAGTACAGAACTGGAATGATGGTAAATTACAGGAATTCCAGAATCGTAAGGAATATTCAATAGCTACTTCTTTGCAAAAAGCAACTGATTACTCAGAAAATAAGAGTATTGCAGAAATGATTACAGAAGAAAAAATAGTTGCTCCTGTTGAAAATACTGCTAAAGAAACAGTAAATGCAACAGCTGATACAAATGTAGATACATCAAGATATGAGGCGTTATTTACAAAGTCAGCATTTGAAGTAGAAGAGTCTCCAGTAGTAGAAGAAAAGCCAGGTGTAGTTATTGAAAGCATCGATATTGGTAAGAACGATCCTTCAGTAATGCTATTTACAACTAAGACTTGCCCTAACTGTGCTATTGCTAAGGAATATCTTGGAGATTTACCATACAAGCTTATAGATGCACTTGAACAGCCTGAATTATCAAGAAAATACGGCGTTCAGATGGCTCCAACACTTGTTGTAGATAATGGTGATACAGTAGTTAAATATGTTCGAGCTTCTGAGATTAAGAAGTATGTGGAAGAACAAAAGAGTGTATTTGCTTAATATGTTATAGAAATCAACCCCTTGCGCTTTCTCCGGTATGAAAAATGCGCGGCTAAGGCGAGGGGCTGATTTTTTGTATAAAAGAATTGAAAGGAATTTAATGAAAATGGTTCAAAAACTTATTAACAACATTGTAAAAACAGATGCTCCTATCGTTGTTGGACTTGATCCAACACTCAAATTCGTACCTCAGTACATCCAGAAGGCATGTTTTGAAGAGTATGGAGAAACACTTAAAGGTGCTGCAGAGGCTATCTGGCAGTTCAATAAAGGCATTATAGATGCTACATATGATTTAATTCCAGCAGTAAAGCCACAGATTGCTATGTATGAGCAGTTTGGCGTAGAAGGTGTTGAAGTATTCAAGAGAACAGTTGAATATTGTCAGTCTAAGGGACTTATCGTAATCGGTGACATTAAGAGAGGCGATATCGGATCAACATCTACAGCATATGCAGTAGGACACCTTGGAATAGTTAAGGTAGGAAGTAAGACATATGCTCCATTTAGTGAAGATTATGCTACAGTTAACCCATACCTTGGTACAGATGGTGTAAAGCCTTTCGTAGATGTATGTAACGAAGCAGATAAGGGTATTTTCGTACTTGTTAAGACATCTAATCCAAGTTCAGGCGAATTCCAGGATAGAATTATTGATGGCAAGCCACTTTATGAGCATGTAGCTGATAAGGTAAATGAGTGGGGAGCAATGTCAATGGATGGAGAATACAGCAATGTTGGTGCGGTAGTTGGAGCTACATATCCAGAGCAGGGCAAGATTTTAAGAGAGAAAATGTCTAAGACATTTATCCTTGTTCCAGGTTACGGAGCACAGGGCGGTAAGGGTGCAGACCTTGTTCATTTCTTTAATAAAGATGGTCTTGGAGCAATTATTAACTCTTCAAGAGGAATTATTGCGGCATACCAGAACGAAAAATATGCTAAATTCAGTGAACAGGAATTCGCAGATGCTTCACGTGCTGCAGTTCTTGATATGAAGGAAGATATTAAATCTGCATTTAACTAATTTTGAAAGACTGAAATAAAAAGGCCATTTACTTTAAACACAATATGTTGTGTTTTGGCAAAATAGGATGGATCAAAGCGGAGAAAAGAGTTTTTGAACCTGTTTTCTCCGCTTAATTTGAATAAAAGAGAGTGACAGCATGAGTAATTACGAGAGAGACAAAAAAGTATATAAGTTCCTTCTTAAGACAGTAGCACCTGTGATTAAATCAAGATTTAATTTTGAACAGAATCTTGGATTTAAGGCACCTGAAGGTCCGTTTTTGGTTATTTGTAATCATGTAACGAACCTTGATATGGTATGGATGGCGGATACTATCAGAGAGCATATGTATTTTGTTTCTAGTGAGCATGTTGTTAGAAGCGGACTGGGTGGATTTGCCTTAAATAAAGTTTTTCATCCTATTGTAAGAGAAAAAGCGACTATTGGACTCTCTACAGTTGTGGAAATGAAGAAGCATTTGCAGGCTGGACACAATGTTTGCATATTTGCAGAGGGCTTGAGAAGTTCAAATGGAATTTCATTTAGAATGGTAGAGTCGACAGCGGCGGTTGTTAAGAAACTTGGATTTATGGTTATAACCTGTAAGCTTCATGGAGGCTTCTTAACTTCCCCAAGATGGTCACATGATATAAGAAAAGGAATGATGACCAGCGAGGTGGTTAATATCTATTCGCCTGAAAAACTCAAAAGTATGAGTGTAAAAGAGATAGATGAAGCCTTGAATAATGATATATTTGAGGATGCATACGAATATAACAAGGACAGAAAGATCAAATATAAGAGTAAAAAAGCAGCTGAAGGCATAGAATATGAGCTTGTAGTGTGTCCAAAATGCCAAAAACTTGGTACAATAACTTCTAAGGGCGATAAATTTATGTGTCCTTGCGGTATGAATGGACAATATGATGAATATGGCTATATTCATGGGGATTTTGATTTTACGACAATTACTGAGTGGGATGCCTGGGAAAAGGAAATGATTGCTAATCTTCCGGATATTGAAGGAGAAAAGGAATTAGTAAGACATCCAGGTCAGAAGCTTAATGAAATTGTAAAAGGCCATAAAGATGTAACAATTGATACCGGAGATGTTATAATAACGAATAAGGCTATTACTGTAGGAAATACAAGAATTCCTTTTGATGAAATAAGTGGATATGATATTTTCCTTCACGGATACGTCTTAATTATGACTAAAAATAAGAAATATTATGAAATAAATAATAAAAAACATAGATTTCCAGGGTATTTGTATACTCTGCTTATAAAAAGATATAAAGAAAATTAAAAATACTAAAAGATACAAAGAGAACTTAAACTGGATAGGCTTGGTTTAGATTAGGAGGATTGTTATGTCTAGTGGTTTATCATTTGCAGATACAACGGTTTGGCCGGTAGTATGTTTCTTAGCTTTGATATTTGGTTCATTGCTTGTAGGAAATACTCTTAAGAGATTTATCCCATTTCTTAGAAAATCTCTGATTCCTGTATCTGTTATAGGTGGAATTGTATTGCTTATTGTTTCATCTATCGTAAAAGCGACTACAGGAGAGTATTTATTTAACCTTTCATATTTTAGTGAAGGTTGTTCTATGACAGGTATTGAAATGCTTGAAGTATTAACTTATCACTGCCTTGCTATAGGATTTATCGCAATGACACTTCGTAAATCAAAAGGCAAAGCTAAGGGCAGCAAGAGAGTTAATGAAGTAATTAATACAGGTATTACAACAGTTAGCACTTATCTTGTTCAGGCATTCTTAGGACTTACAGTTACAGTAATTGCTTCATTTATAGTACCTAAGTTGATTAAAGCAAGTGGTATTATTCTTTGCTTTGGTTTTGGACAGGGTACAGGTCAGGCTCTTAATTTTGGCTCTATTTATGAGACAACATATGGATTCTCAGGTGGTAAATCATTCGGTCTTACAATTGCGGCTATGGGATTCCTCGCAGCCAGCATTGGTGGCGTAATTTATCTTAACTATCATAAGAAAAAAGGTGACATTCTCATTCGTCAGAAGGTTTCAGATCTTAATAGCGAAATCGTTGAAGAAGAGGGTGAAGTTCCAATGGTAGATTCCATTGATAAGCTTACTTTACAGCTTGCTCTTGTATCAATTTGCTATGCATTAACTTATGGAATTATGTTTTTGTTAGGTAAGGTTGTTGGAGCAGGACTTATCACAACAATTTTTGGATTCAACTTCCTTTTCGGTGCATTATCAGCTGTACTTCTCAAGGCAGTAATAGGACTTTTGCAGAAAGCAAAAATTATGAAGAGAGATTATCTTAATAATTTCCTTCTTAACAGAATTGCAGGATTTGCTTTTGATATTATGATTGTTGCAGGTATCGGTGCTATTCAGGTAGACCTTATTAAGGATTACTGGGGAGTATTAATTATCCTTGCAGTAGTAGGTGTAATTGGAACTTTCCTTTATATGAAATTTGTATCCTTCAAGTTGTTCCCAGAATATGCTCACGAGCAGTTTATGCTTATGTATGGAATGCTTACTGGTACAGCTTCAACAGGAGTTATTCTTTTGAGAGAAATTGACCCGCAGTTTGAAACACCTGCTTCAGAAAATGCAGTATACCAGAATTTCCCAGCTATTTTATTGGGCTTCCCAATGATGATTCTTGCTACAAGATGTCCAATGAGTGATATGAGTACATATATTATTATGGGAATTATTTTCGTCTACTTTGTTGTATTAAATATCATTTTATTTAGAAGTAAAATTTTTAAATCAAAAAAGAAGACTAATAAATAAGTTATAAATTCGAAATACTAATTTAAGTTGGATACAGAAATGGGTTGAATACTGAATTAGTTTGTATACTGAATAGGTTGGATAAAAATTCTAGATTCTTAGGAGAAAAATATGGAGATTAATACAGACGAATATCTTCAGGTTGGAGCAATTACTTCAACTCATGGCATTAAGGGAGAGGTTAAGGTTTTCCCTACAACAGATGACCCACAAAGATATGATTATCTTGAAGAAGTTTTCCTTGATACAGGTAAGGAATTGATGCTTTTACATGTTGAAAATGTTAAATACTTCAAGCAGTTTGTAATTGTTAAATTTAAAGAGTTCAAGGATATAAATGAGATAGAACCATACAAGGGAAAGAACCTCTATGTAGACAGGGAACATGCTGTTGAACTTGAGGAGGATGAGTATTTTGTAGCTGATCTTATTGGTCTTAAAGTGGTAACGGACGAGGGAGAAGATTTCGGTGAATTAACAGATGTTTTATTCCTTCCAAATGCCAATGACGTTTATGTGGTAGAGACTAAGGAGGGCAAAGAAGTATTACTTCCAGTTACTGAAGAGTGCATTCTTGATATTGACCTTGATGAAGAAGTTGTTACTGTTCATATTCTTGATGGCTTATTAGATTAAGAGAGGTGTTTTGTGAATTTTCATATTCTGACTCTGTTTCCTGAAATGGTGGAAGCAGGGTTAAACACAAGCATTTTAAAGAGAGCGATTGAAGGTGGATTTATTACAATTAAAGCTACAGATATTCGCGATTATACTCTTGATAAACATAAAAAGGTGGATGATTATCCTTATGGAGGCGGTGCCGGTATGCTTATGCAGGCACAGCCTGTTTTTGATGCTTACAAGGCATTAGAAAAGAATATGGATAATAGAAAACCGAGAGTTTTGTTTATGACACCTCAGGGCAGAAGATTTGATCAGAAATTTGCAGAGGAATTATCCAAGGAAGAAGATTTGATATTCTTATGCGGACATTATGAAGGCATAGATGAAAGAGTTATTGAAGAGATAGTAACAGATGAAGTTTCACTTGGAGATTTTGTTCTTACTGGTGGAGAACTGGCTTCTATGGTAATGATAGATTGTATATCAAGACTTGTTCCAGGTGTCCTCGGAAGTGAGGAATCTGCAGTGGATGAAAGCTTCTCTGATGGTTTGTTAGAATATCCTCAATATACACGTCCTGAAGAATGGATGGGTAAGAGAGTACCTGATGTACTTCTAAGTGGTAACCACAAGGAAATAGCAAAATGGAGAACTGCAAAAGCGCTTGAGAGAACTAAAGAAAAACGCCCTGACATGTACAAGGATATGACCGATAAATTGGACACATTCAAATCACAAAATCCTAAGAAATTCAGGAAGAAACGTAGTCTTGAAGAAGATCTTATGAAAATGAGAGAACTGACTGCTCAAATGTCAGAAGAGACCAAAGAGAATGAAGAATAGAAAAATAAATATTGTTATGATTCTTGCGGTATGCGTGCTTTTGATTTGCACTAGTCTGGTATGTGTACTCTGCACAAGAAAAATGATTAATGATAAAACAATTGAAAATATGACATTTAATAGTGTAAGCAATCCCGTAGAAGTAAGGATTGGGGATAAATCTATTGCTGATTATGTCATTGTCTATGAGGCAGGAAATAGAAGAGCAGCAACTGATTTACGTGATTACATATATGGTATATCAGGTAAGAAATTAAGAATTTCAATGATAAAGCCTTCAGATTGTTATATTAAGTTAGATGTTAATAAGTCGCTGGAAAAGACAGAGATTAAAGATGGCAATATAGTTATTAGCGCTAAAAGCCAGGCTAGTCTTTTGAAGCAGGTGAAAATATTTGCAAATTCGTATTTAGGATACGCATTTGCAGGTGAAAGCAGAGAACACATTCTTGAGAATACAGATTACATCAATATTCCAGCTAACAAGGAGTGGGTAGATGAACCATGGATGGAGCAAAGAGAACCGATAATCTGTCTTTGGAAAACTAATGCCGTAAGAGGAATTTATCAGAATCCAAATGTTTCACTTAAGAGTGAGTTGATGTCCTATTCTGATGATCAGCTTTACAATTATGTAAAAATGATGAAATACTGCGGATTTAATGGAATTCAGGTTACTGATATGTGTTCAACCTGGGCTCAGTATGGAGGCTATGAATTTGTTCAGCAAAGAATCAGATTTATGGCAGATGCTGCGCATTCTCTGGATATGAAATTTACTTTATGGGTATGGGGCTCAGAATTTACAGGATATGGCTGGACGGATGATTCTGTGGTTTATAATGGAGACGGAATGTGGGCCAGAGAGAATCCTAAAGTTCAGGCTAGTTTTGATAAATATTATGATATATATGCCAGATTAGCAGACTGCAGTGACAGAGTGATAATGCATTTTAATGATCCTGGTAATCTGTCAGATTCAAGCGATATAGGATACTATGCAGCAAGATTTAAGGAGAAATGCATAGAGAAGAATCCAGATATAGATTTTGGTGTTAGTTGTTATACATATCAGATTGACCTTGGAGCTTTGAAGGAATACATAGATGGGGACTTCACTGTTTATAGTGGAACCTCCAAATCTGATGCTGATTTTGAAGCAGTTGGAAAGTTTAGAGAATATGCAAAAAATAATGAATTAGCAATGGGAGTATGGTCCTGGAATCTTTGCGAGATGGAAATTGATCAGCTTGCAGAGATGAATGTAAATGCTAAGATTATTGCTGATGTATATGGTAGAAATTCACTTCTTGATGATAGATATAAGCCAGAGTATTGGAGTGAAATGGACTCTTATCATATGGTAAATGTATTCTCTTTATATTGTGCAGGTCAGATGTTAAATAGTCCTGATAAGAATCCAGATGAAGTTCTTATGGAGATTTGTGATGGAGTAGTTGGCGAAGAATATTCAAAGGAATTGTTTGAGATTCTTGATATTATTCAGGATGCAAGATCAGGTGAGAGTTTTGAAGAATTCAAAAATGGATATGATGAGCATATTCTTATGTCAGAAGCATATCCTGCAAAAGAAATTGCTGACAGATGCGATGCGGCGATTCCTATTCTTGATGAGATGATTGATGCCAATATAGAAACGAATTCAATCCCTCTTTCTATAAGTGTTACAGAGCTTCTTTCAATGATAAGACCTCATTTAGAAGAGATTAAAGAATTTGCAGAATTCAGAATGATGCTTGATGAAGCTGAGAAAATGCTTGCAGATAAGAAATCAACAGATGAGATTTCAAGATTTATAAATACAAACTATGTGTCCGTTAAAGAGTACAACACAGTTGTAGGAAGCTGGGGAAGTGCAGAAGGATTTGCTCAGTATAGTTTGATGGAAGATTATTGTGACAGAGCAGGAATTGCAGTTCCACATGATCCAGTATTTGATTATTATAGAAAACAGCGAATTTATGGAGAGATGATTACTTTCCAAAAAAAGAGCGATACTTGTGTGAAATATGAAAAAGGCAAAGCTTTTCAGTTTGGTCTTGCATTTTCAGAAACAGATACAGAAAGACTTGTTGATGAAATGTTAGAGGATGGAATACTGAAGAGTGATTATACAGGAAAGGTGTATTTAACAGACTGGGAGAATTACAGATATGATTTTTAATTCAACAGAGTTTCTAATCTTTTTCCCGATAGTAACTCTAATCTATGGAATTATTCCTAAGAAAATTAAATATTTATGGTTGCTTGCTGCCAGTTATTATTTCTACATGTGCTGGAATCCAAAGTATGCATCGCTTATCGCCATATCGACGATCATTACATATTTGGCAGCCATTTTCGTAGAAAAGGTTAAGGATAAAGCTTTGAGAACATGGATTATGGCAGGAGGTTTTGCTGTTAATCTTGGAATTCTTTTCTTTTTCAAGTATTTTGATTTTGTTCTTAACAATGTAAATAAAGTCCTAAATATCGTACATATAAATGCAGTAAGTAATCCATTTGATATTCTTCTTCCTGTTGGTATTTCTTTCTATACTTTCCAGGCTTTGGGATATATGGTGGATGTTTACAGAGGAGAGTGCAAGGCACAGAAAAATTTCTTTAGATATGCTTTGTATGTGTCCTTCTTCCCACAATTAGTTGCTGGTCCTATTGAAAGAAGCAAGAATCTTCTTGGACAGTTAGAAGAAATGGGCAAGAGAAATCTTATGTCGTTTGAGGGTGTTTCTCAGGGCTTCGCCATGATGATGTGGGGCTTGTTTATGAAGATGGTTATTGCAGATAGAGTAGCTCTTTTTGTAGACGGTGTATTTGCCTACACATATATGATTGGAACTGTTGAAGCAGTGTTTGGTGCAATTGGATTTGCACTTCAGATTTACTGCGATTTTGCTGGATATTCAGCGATAGCTATAGGTGCCGCAAAGGTTATGGGATTTGATCTTATGGAGAATTTCAACACGCCATATTTTGCTACAGGTATTGCTGATTTCTGGAGAAGATGGCACATTTCACTTAGTACCTGGTTCAGAGAATATTTATATATTCCACTTGGCGGTAGCAGATGCTCCAAGATTAAGAAGTACAGAAATCTTATGATTACATTCCTTGTGAGCGGTCTTTGGCATGGCGCTGCCTGGAATTTCATCATTTGGGGTGGAATTCATGGTATTTATCAGATTGTGGAAGATTTACTCAAGCCAGTAGTTGCAAAGATAAATGAGAAATTACATGTTAAAACAGATGTATTTAGTTATAAATTAGGACAGATTTGCATTACATTTGCGCTTACTACATTTGCATGGATTTTCTTTAGGGCAGGTTCAATTTCACAAGCAATTCTTTATATTAAAAATATGTTCGTGAAATTTAATCCATGGGTATTATTTGACGAAAGTCTCTTTACTTTTGGTTTAGACAGAAGAGAAGTTGGAATCCTTATGGTTGCCATTATTGCTTTGGTAATCGTTGATATAATCAGACATAAATACAATAAAAACATTGGAGTATTTTTATCAGAACAAAATCTCGTGTTCAGATGGATTGTTCTTATAGCACTTATTGTATGCGTACTCGTTTATGGTGAGTATGGTGTTGATTTTGACTCAAATCAATTTATATATTTTGATTTCTAAAAGGTAAAGGTTATGAAAAAAAGTTTGAAAATAATCAGAATAATAGCTTTTGCTCTTCTTGTTGCGCTAGTTGTGGTTGTTACCTATAACGTGCTTGCATGGAAAGATACAAATGGCAATTATGTTTCTACTACGAAACAGTTGTATGCTACTGGCGACAATCTTATGGATGTCGTTTTTGTGGGCTCAAGTCATTGCTATTGCGGTATTTATCCATCTGAACTTTGGAATGAGCATGGTGTAGCATCTTTCGATATGGCCACATCAGGTCAGGACAGAAATTCTTCTTACTATTATGTGAGAGAACTTCTTAAAACACAGAAGCCTAAGGTGGTAGTAGTTGATATTTATTCATTGTCATTTGAAAGACCAGATGATATTGGAAATGATTACAGAAATTATTTATCTATGAAGCCATCACTCAATTCAATTCAGATGGTTTTGAACTATAGCTTAAGCAAGGAAGAAAAGTCTGATTTTCTTGCAAGATTTCCAATTATTCACACAAGATATCGAGAGTTAGATACTTTTGATTTTGATTATTTTATACCAAATGAATTCCAGCGCGGCGAGGCATATGGGAATGTAGTTTCTTCAAGAAGTCTTAATCGTGAGGTTTTGAATTCTACTGAAACAGGAGAACTTCCTGAAACAACAAAGGAATGGATTGATAAATTCATGAAGCTTGCTGAGGATGAAGGATTTGATCTTAAATTTGTTCTTATTCCTTATGAAGCTAATCTTCATGATCAGATAGCTTATAATACTGTAGGTGAATATGTGATTTCAAAGGGCGGTTCATATACAGATTTCAATAAGCTCATTGATGAAATAGGAATAAATGAAGCAACTGATTTTATTGATTCAGGACATTTAAATGCTAATGGTGCGATTAAGCTTACAGATTATATTTATAACAGTATGTTGTCGCCTTATAATCTTGCGGATCACAGGGGAGATGATAAGTATTATCAGTGGGATTTAAATAGTGAATATATGAGACATCAAAAGGCCGAAAAGCTTCTTGTTGATTATCAGGATAGAATGTTCGATGTTACGACTTTGGCTAGTCTTAATCAGGTGTACACAATTATAAATCTCGATGGAGATTTCACAGATGCTAACGAAAATTATTTCGAAATGCTTCAGGTCTTTGGAATGGATTATGATTCGTTCGCTCAGGGCGGAACCTGGATATACTATGAGGGTACTCTGACAAAGGTCTGCAATATGGAAGTTGGCTCTGAAGAATACTTCATGAATCTTGGAAGAAATGATATCCTTCGTGTTGGATATTATGACTTGTATGAGCCAAGTAATCTTATGCTTAATAAGAGTTGTTGCCTTAACGGAATGGGACATCTCAATATTGTGGCCTATGATGAAATGACAGAAAAGATTATGTTTGGGAAGATATATTAGTTTATAAACTAAACTCAAGAAATATTGGATTGGATAGATAATGGGTTTTGTCAATATTAAGAACATCAAAGCCTGCCAGAAATTGAATTTCTGGCAGGCTTTTTATGTACGGAGAGAAACGAAAAAAGAAATATTCCTCCGTACGTGGTGGGTGTCAGAGAGGTGCCGGTACGGAGGAAATGAGAGAAAAGCCGAAATCTCCGTACAACTTGTTTGGTGTAGGTGGTGGAGTACGGAGAAAAACGGGAAAAGAGATATTCCTCCGTACGTGGTGGGCGCCAGAGAGGTGCCGGTACGGAGGAAATGGGAGAAAAGCCGAAATCTCCGTACAACTTGTTTAATGTAGGTAGTGGAGTACGGAGAGAATCGGGAAAATAGGGATTCCTCCGTACGTGGTGGGCGCCAGAGAGGTGTGGGTACGGAGGAAATTGATGAAAAGCCAAAAATCTCCGTACAACTTGTTTAATGTAGGTGGTGGAGTACGGAGAGAATCAGGAAAAGAGATATTCCTCCGTACGTGGAGGGTGCCAGAGAGGTGCTGGTACGGAGGAAATTGATGAAAAGCCAAAAATCTCCGTACAACTTGTTTGGTGTAGGTGGTGGAGTACGGAGA
>JAKSSD010000054.1 GCA_024403275.1 Lachnospiraceae bacterium | reverse complement strand
GCCCGACCTACACCCTTAGCAGGGGCGCCTCTTCAGCCTCTTGAGTATTTCTCCAAAGTCTGCAGTTACACACTTACCAATATGCAGTTCCCGTCATTAGTGACGCAATGATTATTATAATAATGTAGTCTGTATTTGTCAACAAAATAATCTATTAACTACAAACCTAATTTTTCTTTAGTATAATCTGTGCCTTTTGTTATTTTTAATAATCCCTTCATATACTTAAATGCAGCATCTTCTCCTTCGTCTCTCATCGTAATAAGAGCTTTCTCTAATACCGCCTCAGTATCTTCATGAATTGTTATCTTTCCTCTTCCTCGAAGATAATAATCCCAAGGATCTCCACTTGAATACTCGCTTCCATTGTAGCTAACGCAGGCCGCATATCTGTCGCCTACCATTTCTGCTACATATCTCATTGGCATTTTAGCCGCAAATGTATATTTCTCGAGTTTTACATTATAATCAATCCAATACTCATAATGGTGTTTATTTCTTCCTTTATGATGCAACCAGGATCTGGAACTACCATTTAAATGTTTGTCTACTGCGTTCGGAGACAATTTACCAGAGTAGTATTTAACACTAAGTCCAAATTCTGTTGGAGAGAATTTACTCATATCATGAAAAATGCCCTGTCTATATAGTCCCATTTTAAAACATGCTTTTCTTACATATTTCTTATGCTTTAAAACAGTACCAAGATGCCCAAAAAATCTTTTAGGCAAACTCATGGTTTTATATAGTAGCATTTTTCTTTCAATTTCTTCCTCAGATTGTTGCATATAAATTATCACCTTTCGAATCAATTACAACAATTACAGGGAAATTTTCCACTGTCAATTTTCTTATAGCCTCAGTTCCAAGATCATCATATGCCACTACTTCACTTGCTGTGATAGATTTTGATAATAAAGCTCCAGCACCACCTACTGCAGCAAAATAAACGCTATTGTTTCTTACTATAGCATCAGATACAGCCTGTGTTCTTTTTCCTTTACCAATCATTCCTCCAAGTCCAAGATCAAGAAGTGTTGGTGCATATTTATCCATTCTTCCTGCTGTTGTTGGTCCTGCTGAGCCAATAGGTCTGCCTTCTCTCGCTGGTGAAGGTCCCATGTAATATATAAGCTGGCCTTTGATATCTACTGGAAGCTCTTCTCCACGATCAAGAGTCTCTATCATTCTTTTATGCGCAGCATCTCTTGCTGTATACATAGTACCTGTTAAATATACATAATCGCCAATTCTTAAATCAGCGCAATCTTCTTTACTTAATGGTGCTGTCAGATATTTTGTCATCTCTTATTCTCCCACTATACTTCTCTTACTATATGTCTGTTTACGTGACAACAGATATTAACTGCCATTGGCATTCCTGCGATATGTGTAGGATATGTCTCTACATTTACTGCAAGAGCTGTAACCTTACCACCAAGACCTCCTGGTCCGATGCCAAGTTCGTTAATCTTTTCAAGCATTTCGATTTCAAGATCCTTAACATAAGGAATCTCTGAATGAACTCCTACTTCACGAGTAAGAGCTTTCTTTGACATAATAGCGCACTTTTCAAAAGTACCACCAACGCCTACACCAACTACAATAGGAGGACATGCATTAGGTCCTGCATCTTTTACAGCGCTAATAATAGAAGCTTTAATTCCTTCGATACCGTCAGCTGGTTTGAGCATATATACTTTGCTCATATTCTCACTACCAAACCCCTTAGGTGCCAATGTAATCTTTACATTTTCACCTGGAACAATTGAATAATGAATAACTGCAGGAGTATTGTCCTTCGTATTATTTCTGATTACAGGATCATCAACTACAGATTTTCTAAGATAGCCATCCACATAGCCTCTTCTTACACCTTCATTAATAGCATCCTCAAGATTGCCATTTACAAAATGAACATCCTGACCGATTTCAATGAAAATAACTGCCATTCCTGTATCCTGGCAAATAGGTATCATTTCTTCTTTTGCAATAACAAGATTCTCCTGGAGTTGTCCGAGAATCTTCTTTCCAAGCTCAGACTCTTCCTTATTAGTAGCATCATCTAAAGCTTTTTTCATATCTGGAGATAAATTGTGATTAACTTCAATACACATCTCCCTGATAGTATCAGTGATTACTTGTAAATCTACTTCACGCATTTTATATTCCTCATCTATTTTTCTTTTGAAGCATCAACTTCATTATTTACATACTGGCCATTGTGCTTTGTTGTAGGTCCGTAGCTGATTGCATTTACTGGACAATGATGTAAGCAGCTCAAGCACATTGTACATTTCTTTTTAGTCCATACAGGCTTGCCATTCTCTAATGTAATAGCCTTGCTAGGACATCCCTTCACACATTTTCCGCAGGATACGCAATCCTTTGATGCTTTAAATAAAACTGTTCTTCTTGTTAAATTGTAGCTTGCATGTGCAATTGGAGAAGCTGGCCAGAATCCTCTTATATGGTTATAGTATCCACCGATTTTGTTATCAACGAGGAAAAGCATATCATTAATTGTATCCTGAGCCTTCTGATTCTTATTATTGTTTTTCTCTTCATTTTTAACATTAAATACAACGGTATAGTTATCCACCATTCTGATGCCAAATGTTGCATTCAAACCAACCTTTTTGACTTTGAGAAGTTTAGACAAATCTTCATCTGCAGATCCTGTCATTACACCGCATGTAGCTACTGAATATACAAAATGTTTACCATATTTAGCAAAAGTTGTTTCTTTTATAAATTCCTTAACAATAGAAGGAAGTCCCCAGAAATATACTGGATATACAAAGCCAAGTCTTTCGCCTTTTTTTAATTGAAAGAAATATCGTGATTTATTAACACAGTCTGCTATGTTAATAACCTCTTCTTTGGTTCTTTCTCCAAGCAATCTGGCAACGTATTCGCTGTTTCCTGTTCCTGAAAAATAAAAAATCATTCTAGCCTCCGTTAAAATGTAAGACACTTTCCTTATTATCAAACAGGGAAAGTGTCATTAATTTAATATGAAAATATTGCTGCACCATATGCAGGTAAATCAAATTCAATATGGTATGGTTTCTTATTGCATTCGCCTTCAATTGCTGTAAGCGTTGCTGGTATTTCTCCACCATTACCACCAAATCTCTTATCATCACTGTTAAGAAGTAATTTGTATTTACCTTTATTTGGAACACCAAGCCAGAAGTTAGTTCTTCTCATTGGTGTCATATTTAATACTACAATTATATTATTCTTGTTACTTGAATTCTTTCTTATATAAGAATAGATACTTCTGTCTGCATCATCTGCATCAATCCATTCAAATCCGTCCCAGCTTGAGTCGATTTCGTATAATGCAGGATACTTTCTATAAATCTTAAGAAGCTCCTGAACAAAATCAAGCATTCCACGATTTAAGTGATTCTCAAGGAGGAACCAGTCGAGTTCTCTATCCTCGCTCCACTCTCTTTCCTGACCAAATTCCTGGCCCATAAAGAGAAGCTTCTTTCCTTCATGAGTAAACATATATGTATAACCTACTCTGAGGTTTGCATATTTATCAATCTGGTATCCTGGCATCTTATTTACCATTGAGCACTTAAGATGTACAACCTCATCATGTGAAAGAGGCATAATATAATTCTCGCTCGAATTATAACTCATAGCAAATGTAAGCTTATGGTGATTATTCTTACGGAAATATGGATCAAGCTTCATGTATTCGCAGAAATCGTGCATCCATCCCATGTTCCATTTAAATGTAAATCCAAGTCCACCATCTTCAGGAGCCGCTGTAACCTTAGGCCAGGCTGTTGACTCTTCTGCTATTGTACAAACTCCAGGATATTCTTTTCTAATAATTGAATTTAAATGTTTAAAGAATTCGATAGCTTCAAGATTCTCGTTTCCACCATACTTGTTAGCTACCCAACCGCCATCCTTCTTACCATAGTCAAGATAGAGCATTGAAGCTACTGCATCTACTCTCAATCCGTCGATATGATATTCTCTAATCCAGAATAATGCGTTTGCAATAAGGAAATTAGTTACTTCCTTTTTGCTATAATTAAATATTTTTGTTCCCCAGTCTGGATGTTCTCCAAGTCTTGGGTCTGGATGTTCAAAAAGGCATGTGCCATCAAATGTTGCAAGGCCGTGTGCATCTCTTGGGAAATGAGCTGGTACCCAGTCAAGAATTACACCAATACCATTCTTATGAAGTGTATTTACAAGATACTGGAAATCCTCAGGTGTTCCATATCTGGAAGTAGGAGCATAGTAACCAGTTACCTGATAGCCCCAGGACCCGTCAAATGGATGCTCTGCAATACCCATAAGTTCAATATGAGTATATTTTAATTCCTTAAGATACTTTACAATTCTGTCTGCAAATTCTCTATATGAATAGAATCCGTCATTTTCTGGAATCGGATGTCTCATCCATGAACCCACATGACACTCATAAACTGCCATAGGCTCCTTGAAAACGTCTTTTTCTTTTCTCTGTGTAAGCCATGTAGTATCTGACCATTTGAAATTCTCGATATCAGCAACCTTTGATGCTGTACCTGGTCTTAATTCAGCGTAGTTTGCAAATGGATCAGCCTTATATAACTTATCTCCTTCAGGTGTATATATAAGGAATTTATACATATCACCCTTCTTAACATTTTTAACAAATGTTGTAAAAATACCAATGTCGCCAATTCTTGTCATTTCGTACTGGTCTTCTCTCCAATCATTGAAAGAACCAATAACATATACTCTGGCTGCATTTGGAGCCCACACTCCGAAAAATACCCCATCGTTCCCATTCTCTCTAGAGAAATGAGCGCCTAATTTCTTATATATTTCGTAATGTGTTCCCTGCCCAAATAAATAGCAATCTCCCTCTGAGATAAATACATTCTCTGTTTGTGCCATAATATAGCCCCCGCTTTAGTTAAAATCTTTTTCGCGAAGCATGATCATTCCATTATCATCTTCCAATTTGCCTGTAACTCTTCTGGCAAATTTTGAAAAGAAATTCTTGCCATTATTATCAATTGCCTCATCTACGATTTCTTTAACTTCAGCAACTGTCATAATGTGATTTCCTGCCTGTGCCTCACGCACACGTTTATGGAACGCAAGATTAGCAAATCCTTCTTCAATAGAATATCCTAAATTATTAGCATATTTCATACCATAATCAACCAAAGAATCCTCACTCATCGCAATAATATCAATTCTGATATTAAAGAAATCTGTAAGAGTTCTCTGTCTTCCAAGCAAATGCTTCATTTCTTTTCTTGTGTCTACAAGGAATAATAAAATTCCTCTCTCTTCCTGATTAATAGCCTGTGTAAGCTTAATCAAAGAATTATTTGAAAGTTTGTTGGCATCTTCAATAACCAACGCACCATTAGCAAGCTTGCCCATAACTTCAGATACGTTCTTAACATTGAACTTCTCTGCTGTTATCTTAGACATTGCACCTGTAAAATTACTATCGGCATATTTCATGAATTTCACAATAGTCTTTGCAAGAGCAAATCCACTTTCTTTATTGTCACATGTAATAAGTACATTTCCTTCATATGATGCTAATGAAATATTTTCAAGAGCATTAACAATCTGAGCCTTCATCTGACGAGAATATAAGAATGGAGCAAAAAGCTTTCTTTCTTCTGGAGTGAGATCCATAGATTTTCCATCCTCTTCTTCAGGAATCTCTTCTTCATCCTCTGCTGCTTCTTCATCTTCTTCCTGAGCATCGTCATTTTTCATAACAACATCAAGATCAGGCTCTTCATCATAAGAATCTTCTTCTGTATTGTCCGCATACTCTGGCTGAGCAACGCTTTCTTGTGTATAAGCTTCTTCAACTTCTGCTACAGGTTCTTCCACTACAGGTTCTTCAATTACAGCTTCTGTATAAGCTTCCTCTGCTTCTTCATAAACCTCATTATCTGATAAATCTTCTTCAAATTCATCCACGCGGTCTACTTCATCCCAAATGCTGCCAGCTGGTTCATCTTCAAAAATCTCACCAGTGTTGGTTTTCTTTTCGAAAATTCTACCTGTCTGCTCAACAACATTTTTATGAATTGAATTCTTAAGATCCTGAGTATTACGCTCCTTAATCTTTGTCCAGTCTGATAAAAGATCATCCATTGTAATCTGACCGGGTACATTTTCTTCTAAAGCATCCTCTTCATATTCGCCAGCAAGAATATCATCAATTGATTCTTCATATGCATCTGCAGGCATAGTAATCTCCTGCATATCATCTTCTCTATTTGGCTTTATATCATATTTTTCTACATTTATTTCCTGAGTAAACTGTCTTAAATCTTTAGTGTGATCGTTGAAGAAAATCTCCTGATTTGATGGAGGAATTGTCTGTCTTAAATCACCTGTATTAAGATTAGGTTTTCTACGCTTAACTGTATTCTTGCTATCCTCTGACTTAAGATTTCTAATATCATTTGCAAGAATATTCTCGAGGTCAATTTTGTTAATCTCCATAGTATTCATAAGATTAACATTATCTGGTCCCTCTGGAACTTCTCCCAGAGTTAATTTTCTTAACAACTCTTCCTGATCATCAGAAAGATCTACACAGCTTTTCTTAAGTTCCAAAGACTTGCGAGCATATGTGCCATCATCTCCGAAAAGAATAAGTAATTCATCACATTCTGCTGCACACTCTGCATATCTTTTTGCCTTCTTTAAAAGTACTGCAAGCTCATATCTGAACTTCTCTGCTGCAGGTTCTTTTTTCTTGAGAGCCTGAAGAATATCAACCTTCTCACTAACAGGAAGGTCATATGCAAGAGCTCTCTTATACTTCAATGCATCGTAATGCCAGTCAGTGCGATCAGTCATACTCTGGAAACGATCCAAATATACCTGTGCTGTTACTACATCCTTCTTCTCAAAATATACTTCGCAAAGAAGATAAACTACCTTCTTATTATTTGGCTTTCTGTTATGAGCGATTTTCAAGATGTTGATACAATCATCATAACGTTCGTTTTTTCTATATACTTCCGATGCCTCAATAAGCTTCTTATTGTCTTCTTCTTTTCTCCAGTCAACCTTATCCGCCAAAAAAGCAGCATCTGAATATTTTCCAGCTGCCATTAATTTTTCAATCTGTTCAATATGAAGTCTGCTATCTGATTTATCCAAAATAACCACCTCTTACGCTAAACTATTAATTCTCACATATCTTGTGTTCTGTTCCGGACAGAAACACCCTATATAGTTTAACATAAGCAATTTACAATGTCAAAAATTATTGGCCTAAAATATCTGAAAGTAAGGCAAATTCTTCAAGCGTAAGCTCCTCGCCTCGAATATTTACATTCTTACCCATTTCTACAAGAGCCGCTTCTATTTTGTCCTTATCTGTTTTGTAGGCCGATGAGTGAGATAAAGAATTCATCAAAGTCTTTCTTCTTTGTTCAAATGCGCCTTTGATAATTCTAAACATCAACGCTCTATTCTTAACCTGAACTGGTGGATTATCGTAAATATCAAGTCTTATTACCGCACTGTCGACATTTGGCCTTGGTATAAAGCAGTTTGGCTTAACTATCATTTTCATCTCTGCCTGTGAATAGTACTGAACAGCCAAAGACAAAGCACCATAATCCTTGCTTCCAGGTCCCTCCTGCATTCTCTGTGCAACCTCTTTTTGAATCATTACTGTAATGTTTTCAATAGGAGCATCCATTTCTAAGAGTCCCATTATTATAGGAGTAGTAATGTAATATGGAAGATTAGCTACAACCTTTACAGGCTTGGAATTATTTTGTTCTTTAACAAGCTCTGGGATGTTTAATTTAAGGACATCCTCATTTATTATCGTAATATTGTCATAATCCGAAAGAGTGTACTCAAGCACAGGAATCATATTCCTGTCAATTTCTACCGCTATAACTTTACCTGCTGCCTCGCATAAATACTGTGTCAGCGTACCAATTCCTGGTCCTATTTCAAGAACTGTATCCTCTTTTGTTATTCCAGCAGACTTAACTATCTTTTCCAGGACATTTGAATCAATAAGAAAGTTTTGTCCATATCTTTTCTGGGCTGTAAGTCCAAATTTATTTAAAATTTCATTAGTATTTGATGGATTCCCAAGAAACGCCATAATATATTCCTCTTCTTTAATTTATAAATCACAATCAATGCCATACATTCTGCATCCGTTTTTGTATGTTTCTCTGATTACTTCTTCTTTATCTATATTTTTAATCTCTGCAATCATTTCAACCACATATGGTAAATACAAAGATGAATTTCTTTTTCCTCTAAACGGAACCGGTGCCAGGTATGGGCAATCCGTTTCTATTACTATTCTATCAAGTGGAATAGCTTCCACTACCTCTTTGGCTTTCTTACCATTCTTAAATGTTAATACGCCACCAACTCCTATATTAAATCCCATCTTAACCGCTTCTTTAGCAATCTCTGGCGAGTAGGAAAAGCAATGAACAACTCCACCGTTAATTCCCGCATTCTCTTCTTTTAATATTTTCATTGTATCCTCAGCCGCATCTCTCGAATGAATGATAACTGGAAGTTTATATTCCTTAGCTATATCAAGCTGATCCACAAATGCCTTTTTTTGAATATCTTTATTCTCCTTATTCCAATAGTAATCTAGTCCTATCTCACCAACAGCCACTACTTTTGGATTCTCTATCATTTTTCTTATTTTCATAAGGCCCTGTTCGTCAGCCTCTTTGGCTTCATCAGGATGAATTCCTATGGCAGCATATACATGTGGGTATTTTTTTGACAATTCAAGACTAGCTTCACTCATTTTAAGACTAGCCCCCACATTAACAACTTTTACTACTCCATTTTCTGGCAAAGAATTAATTAATTGATCTCTGTCCTCATCAAATGCTTCATCATCATAATGTGCATGAGTATCAAATATCATTAAATTGCCCTCTTTTCATCATATTTTTTAACATTCTTCATTGTTAGTTTACACTTTTTTAATATTTTTTCAAATTTTTTCAAAAAAACACTTGCAAAAATAAAAAACATAATCTATAATCCATATTGTTCGCGCGATTAGCTCAGTTGGTAGAGCACCTGACTCTTAATCAGGGTGTCCAGGGTTCGAGCCCCTGATCGCGCACTTAAGCACTAATTTTGTGGACATAGGAGCCATGGGGTTGGTGCTTTTTTTTCGTCTATTTTTCCCTATTATAATCTAAGCACTCAAAATAAAAGCGCAAACCCTATGGATTTGCGCCTATCATTAAAATACAAACTGGAACACACAAAAGCCTGCATATAAGCAAAGCAACATGATTCCCTGCCATCTGTATAGTTTTCCTTTTACCAAAGGTGGTAAAGCAAGTATTAGCATTACCGAAATCATCAAAGGAATATCTACAATTAATGATGAGTTAAGTCCTGTAGTAAGGAACTGTTTCTCATTTGGTACACTAAATGGTTTAATAGTCATTGCAAGTCCACTTACTAATACGAGGTTGAAAAGGTTTGCACCAATAATATTTCCAAGAGAAAGTGAACCATGACCTTTTATAAGTGATGTAATAGCTGTTACAAGTTCTGGAAGTGATGTTCCAAGAGCCACCACTGTAAGTGCAATAACTGATTTAGGAATTCCAATCTTTTCTGCAATAATTGTTCCATTATCTACAAGAAGAGTTGAGCCGAATGCAATAATTGCTGCTCCAAGTATAAGAAGCATTATAGCCTTTACAACTGGCATCTCCTTCTTCTCTTCATCCTCTTCATCACTTTCATCAGGTTTTACTTTGCCTTTCATTGCCATAGTAACTGTAATCACCATATAAACAACAAACATGCAAAGAAGCACTATACCTGTTACTCTTGAGAAATTACCTGTAATATATGCTGAGAACGCATATAAGCCCGCTGCCGTAAAGAAGAAGGCAAGTGGCATAATAAGTGATTTTCTGTCTGTCTTAGAAGGCTTAACCGCAAGTGTAATAGCCGCAATAAGTGCTACGTTACAAATAATTGATCCTATTGCATTTCCGTATGAGATTGCACCATTTCCTTTAGCCGCTGCCTGAGCTGATACCATAACCTCAGGAAGTGTTGTTCCAATTGAAACTACTGTAGCACCAATAATAATCTCTGGCACCTTAAATCTCTCAGCTATTGAGCTTGCACCATCAACGAACCAGTCGCCGCCTTTAATTAACAATACAAATCCTACCAGGAACAAAATCACTGCAATAACAATCGATGTGATATCAAATGTATTGTTAGCAATAAAGCAACCAAGGCCCGCTATAAAAAATATAATCGAAGTAATAATGTCTTTGTCTTTCATCTTTCCTACTTAATGAATTCTGCAATAGCTGCTGCATCCTTCATCCCTTTCTCATACAATTGCTCTAAGGCCTTAACATCTTTCGTAACTGTTGTAACTCCACATGTATCATCTGGTGCAACAATCAATAACTTCCCCTGTCTTTCGTATTCCTTGGCCTTTTTCAAGCTTTCATTATATAATAATGCCCTTTCTTCCATTTTGGAAGAAGCATTTGGATATTTTCTTTTTATCTTTGAGGCATATTTTATATCTTTTCCAACTTTTCTTTCCTCGGTCTTTGGGCGAGCGAGAATCAAAACAACCTTATCACATCCCATTTCAAAGGCCTTATCTACTGGAATCGAATCACTTAATGCTCCGTCAAAATAAATTTTACCTTCTACTTCTGCAGGTTTACTAAAGGAAGGTATACAGGATGAGGCCATCAAAACTCTATAGTTATCAAGCTTAATATCGCTCTTATCAAAATATACCGCTTCTCCTGTTTCAGCATCGGTAGCCACTACAGTGAATCCCATTTCATTATTAACAAATGCCTCGTAATCCAAAGGTGCTTCACCATCCGAATTAATGAGTTTGCCATAAATATACTCAAGATCAATTAGATACCCTTTAGTAATAATATTCCTCAAGCTGGCACACTCTTTTCTCAATGAGAAATCCGTATAGTACCTTTTATTATTGCCCTTTTGCCTCGAAATAAAATTAGTAAGATTGCCACTTCCTGAAGATACTCCAATAGCCATATCAAAAGTAATATTATTTTCCAGACAGTACTCTAACACTCCAGCGGCATATACGGCTCTTACGCCACCTCCTACATCTATAATTCCAATCTTACTCATAATCTATTCAGTTCTAAACAGAGACATCTCCTTCTTTAATTCCTGCATATTATCGTTCAACACATCTGATACACTGTCGAGATGATCGATATCTTCAAGCAATTTATCAAATATGCCAGCAACCATATCTGCACTTTCTGAATTTTCCTCAATAAGAGTAGTTATATTCTGAATTGAAGCAAATGTTTCCTTTGATTCTCCATTAACCATTTCTGTAGTTTCAACGATTTTCTTAAGACCCATTACAAGCTCTTCCATCTGCTTGCTCATCTGTCCGAAAATCTTGATAATCTCATCAACCATACGAGTCTGAATAGCTACAGTTTCTTCTGCTTCCCTTGCTGATTCTACAGAATCATTAGCCTGAATAGAAATATGCGATACCTTATTGCTGATTTCTCCTGCAGCTTCAGCTGAATTCTCTGCGAGTTTTCTGATTTCTTCTGCAACAACAGAGAAACCACGTCCACTTTCTCCAGCTCTTGCAGCCTCTATATAAGCATTAAGTGACAAAAGATTTGTCTGCTCTGATATCGAATCAATTGTTTCTGCAAAAGATGAAATAATATCTGTTTCATCTTTAAGAGCAAGGATATTTTCACTTACTCTGGCAACAATCTCATCTGTATCCTTAGCCTTCTGTCCAAGTCTGATTACATCCTTTTTAGCATCCTCAATAAGCTTATGGGTATTAGCTACAAAGCTTTCAACTTCTTCAATAACACTACTTACATGCTTCATACCTTCAGCTAAATTCTCTGTCTTTTCAACGCAAACCTGAATGTATCTGTTTTGTTCATCCATACCAGTCTTCATATTTGATAAAGAATTCTGGATAGAATCTGAGAATCCACTGATTGTATTAGAAGTATTCTTAACTTCCTTTGAAGTATCATCAAGAACTGATGATGCATTTCCAACCTTATCTACCAGATTTTTTGTATTATTAATCATATCATTGGTAGAATTGGCAAGAACCGAAAACTCATCATTACCATAAGCCTTAGCTAACACTGTAAGATTTCCTTTCGAAACCTCATGAAGCTTACCAGTTATCTGTTTCATATTCTTGGAAATGCTACTTATTACATTAAGACCAATAACTGCACTTAATATAGTAGAAAGAATAATCATTGTAATAGTGAAAATCTTGATGTTAGCCACCTGATCAGTAAGAGTCTTCTTAGGAACAAGTGCACAGACAGTTAAATTCTTGTCGATATTTTTGCTATACATAAACAGATATCTTTTGCCATTGTATCTGATTTCATCGTATCCATTCTCTTCTTCACCATCTATCATTCGGGAGTAGAAATCAGTTCCATAAAATACCGCTTCTCCATCTATTAGCGCACTCTCTTCATCCTCTTCAAGATTTTCAAATATTATTTCTTTTCCGTTTTCAGTAACAACACCTAAAATTGTATCTTTTCCAAGATCTACATTTTCAAGAAGCGAACGTACACCTGCTACTCCAACATCTACTATAACTGCATAATGTTTATTTAATGATAACAACTGATATGATTCAAGAGTATCAGATGCCTTCAATTCAAACTTGCTATCTATAGATGGATGAGTATCAACCCATCTTTGTAATTTCTTGCCATCCATACTGGCTTCTTCAAGGTATTCTTTAAGGAAACCATCTGTTATTCCGCCCGCCCCAAGAGATTTGGTAGATATAACATTGTGACCACTCAAAGGAATAATGTGAATATTATTGATAAATTCATTACTTTGTTTAGCAGAGGAAATCTCGGAAGCAATAGTCTTCTTAATCTCTGACTGCTTCTCCAAATCTCCGTCATATCCGCCCATTAAATAATTACTGAGTTCTTTGTCGATAACATATTTATTGGCTGTTGTCTCAACATAATTGTCACCAAGATCAATGTATTCATTTATCATGGACAGCGTTTCGCCTATTGATGTTCTAACAGTATTTGTTATGCCAGTAACTGCACTTCTGTATGCAACCACACCAATAAAAATCATACATGTAATAGGAATAAGAAGTGTTATTAACATCTTAGTTCCAAGATTAATTGTTGGTTTTCCTGCCCCTGCGTTTTTTGTATCTTTACCCATATATTTATCTCCTCTAAAAAGAGTGTAATCACCCAATACCATATTATTTTTATTATATAATATTTCGGATTTTTTAACCATTCTTCTTAGATGTATTTTTGTATATTATTTCATGTATTTTTGAACAAAATATGATTTATATTAAATGCGATTCGAACGCGCGGTCTCCGCTTCGCTCCGGTCGGCTCAAACCC
>JAKSSD010000053.1 GCA_024403275.1 Lachnospiraceae bacterium | reverse complement strand
AGCATTATTTTCCCTCCCCCCTAATAAGATTTGCTTTGATGCTCAATATATCTTCGTATATTTTCCTCTGATACTGAGCCAATGGTTTCAACATAATACGAATGATTCCACAACTGTCCCTTCCACAGTTTCTCTCTGATTTCCGGAAACTGTTCAAAGAGCTTTCTTCCTGTGATTCCTTTTAGATACTTAACAATATCTGTAACCGATAGCTTTGGTGGCGCGGATACAAAGCAATGAATGTGATCCCCCTCGCCAACTTCAAAAAGATGTACTGTAAACCCTTTATCATCTGCTATTTCTTGAACCAATACTTTAAGATATTCTTCTACTTCATGGCTTAAAATCTTCCTTCTGTACTTCACAGACCATACCACATGGTAATTAATTTTATAAACGCAAGTCCTTGAATGTATTAAATTTTCTTTCATACATATAGTATACCATTTACGCAAATGCATCTCAAGAAAAATCGAATATACGTTCGTATTTATTCTTATAAAAATAGCCCATCTATATGTTTGGCTAATTACATATCCAGCTATATAGATATAGTTTTCACATATAAATGGGCACATAACGCTTTCATCTCGGCACTTGAAGAACCGAGGATTCCCGCTTATTATCCAAATATTTCAAAAGCATATTTTCTGGCAAGTAGTAGCATTTGCTTTCCATATCCCATGCCACGAATAGAATCATCTACAATAACAAATCCAAAGCGAATTGTGTCATTTCCTACATAGCGTAAAATCATGCTTCCTATAACTTTTCCGCCTATCGTGGCAGTCAAGGGGTAAAAATTATCTGGCTCTTCGCAATCCCCATTACAATCAATATATTTGTAATTAATATCCTCTGCTGTAACGGGGAATGATTCAAATCTATCTGAACACCACTTTCTAAATGCTCTCTCATCCTCAAACCAGTTTGCGATAAATTCAGCATCCATTTTTTTATACGGCCTCAAAACCATGTCCATTTTATCGGACATATTATTATTTTCACATCTCTCTTCATTTCCTGTTAATAAATTCTTTTCCATACAATCAATCCATCCTTTTTTATTATTTGTCACCTTATGACATTATCTTTTTCATTTCTTCACCAAACGCGGTACATTTTTTAACAAAAAATTAAAAATGCACCATCCTTCGACCTCTTATCGACTGATGGTGCATTGTGTAATAAATAATACTATTCCTAAATTTATAAGTTTATTATTTATTTTAAGATATATCACAACACTTTTTTCCATCAGCAATAAGCCCGTCATGTGAAGACACGACAACGGGATCAGTCCATACACTATTTAACTGTGGAAAATGTAAAATTTTCTGCATTGTGTTTATACCTTTCATTTTTGTAATTGTTTTAGATACTACAACGTATTGTATTGATTGTCAAATATTTTTTATTATCTTTCAAACCAGGCTTTCATAGTATCGAAGATTGTAACTAATTCTTCCTCCGTAATAATATATGGAACCATTGAATACATCACAAAATATCTCCAGGAACTGCTAACAAGAAGCAGTACAAAAACAAAGGCCAAATTCCTATTGGAGAATCGATAACAAAATTTCCAATTTTGCAAATAAGTTTACAATCAAACAAAAATACCTCCTTACCGCTTATTTAACTTTTGAAAGTTATTTCACGGTAAGGAGGCTCTTCGTATCTTATTTATTTACTTTTATTTATGCATAAATGACTTAATAAAAGATACTATCGTAAACACTACATCAATAGCAAAAGGAATTAGAATTATATACCATTTATCCTTCCAACTGCTGCCAAATATTGCTAATACTCCGACTGATGCAAGCAATCCTCCCAAAAGATAAGCTGGAGAGGCCGTCTTCGTTTTAGCAAAAATACGATAAAAATTATATCCCATAATTAAAACGCCAGGTATCCCAAATACCGCTCCGACCACTATTCTTTCTAATATTTCCATAGATTTCCTCTTATTCCATAAATACTGATACTATTTCTCATCCACAACCTGGAAGATCAAAAACTTCAAATAATAGCTCTCATCTGCAGACCAAAGAATCGGATGATCAGGTGCCTGAGTTCTAAATTCCACCTGGCGAAGTCTCTTGCCTGCACTTCTTGCTGCCTGATGAATTGTTTCCTTAAAGAGTTCCTCTGTCATGAAATGGGAGCATGAGCATGTGGCAAGGTATCCTCCATCCTTTACTAATTTCATGCCCTTTCTATTGATTTCTCGATATCCCTTAATCGCATTCTTAGTTGCCTCTCTTGACTTTGTAAATGCAGGAGGATCAAGGATTACAACATCGTACTTTTCTCCTGCTGCCTCAAGGCGTGGAAGCTCATCTAAAACATCTGCGCATCTGAATTTAACTGTATTATCAAGATTGTTTCTCTTAGCATTTTCACTTGCCTGCATTACTGCAAATTCTGAGATATCCAGTCCTGTTACCTCATTTGCTCCATTGATTCCAGCATTTAATGCAAATGTACCCATATGTGTGAAACAGTCTAATACTCTCTTTCCCTTACAAAGCTTACCTATTGCCTGACGATTATATTTCTGATCAAGGAAGAATCCTGTTTTTTGACCATTTACAACATCTACAATATATTTAATTCCATTCTCACTTATCTCAACATTTGTATCGAATTCATCTCCGATAAATCCTTTGTGAAGATACATTCCCTCTTTCTTTCTAACTGGTGCATCTGAACGCTCGTAAACACCCTTTATAACTATTCCATCTTCCTTAAGAACTGCCTTTAATTCATCAATAATTATTTCTTTTAACTTATCAATTCCAAGAGCTAAAGATTCAACAACAAGCACATCATTATATTTATCAATTACAAGACCTGGAAGAAAATCCGCCTCTCCAAAAATAATTCTAAGAGAATTTAAGTTATCTTCAGAAGGTGATTTCATAACCTGCTTTCTGTATTCCCAGGCATTTTTTACACGCATTCTAAGAAACTCTCTATTGATTTCTTCTTCAGCATTTCTTGTCATTATTCTTACGCGAATTTTAGAATTTGAATTGATAAATCCCTTGCCGAGATTCTTTCCTTCGAAGTCTTTGACAATTACCATTTCTCCATCTTCAAACTCGCCTAATACTGATTCTATTTCATTATCAAAAACCCAGGCTCCACCAGCCTTAAGAGTTCTGCCTTCATTTTTCTTTAAATTAACAATTGCACTCATCTTTACTCCACCTTATTTGATTGAATGTCTATTAACATTTATTGTATCATATTATTAAATATTTCTTAAGGTAAATCTTATGGATAACCTTTATCATAAATTACATTTATTTCAATTAATTACAAGTTGGATACAAATACGATATATTTTCAGATTAATATCTTTATTAGCTAAGCGAGGTTTATTTATGTTATATAACATTTTATTAGTCGAGGATGACAAACAAATCAGAGAAATAATAGTGGATTATTTCACATCTAAGGATGACTCTTCTTTTAGTGTATCTGTGGCTGAAGACGGCCAGATTGCGGAAGATTTAATCGAAGATAATGAGTACGATTTGATCCTTCTTGATGTGATGCTTCCTAAGGTTGACGGTTTTTCAATTTGCAGATACATTCGCAAAAAAAGTGATATTCCTATTATTTTTCTTACAGCAAGAACCCGTGAGGAGGATCTTCTTTACGGTTATGAATTAGGTTGCGATGACTATGTTACCAAGCCTTTTTCCTTAGCTGAACTATATGCAAAATCTCAGGCTTTACTTAAGCGTGCCAAAGGAACCGTTTTATCCCAGGTTATTAGCTGTGGAGATATTTCAGTTAATCTATTATCACTTGATGTTACTGTGGCTGGTCAGAGTATCACTCTCGCTCCTAAGGAACTTGAACTTCTCTCTTACTTAATCGCCCATAAAAACTGGGTTGTCACAAGAGAGATTCTCCTTGAACGAATCTGGGGCTATGATTACGAGGGTGGCGACAGAGTTGTTGATAATCACATCAAGAAATTGCGTAAATCTCTTGGTGCTTCAGGCAAGCAGATAAAAACTGTATTTTCAAAAGGCTACAAGATTTGCGAATAATCTATTTCTAATCCTAAAGGGGTATTTAAATGAAAAAGAAATCACACAAAAAAGAAAAATTTATATTCATATTTTTAAGAAGATTTATTCCCGCACTTTTAATCGCTATTATTTTATCATTAATAGCTGATGAATTTATCCTTACCAAAGCCACCTCTTTCTACTACAAAAAACACACCGAGATGGTTAATAAGTATATCGATAAAATCAAGGATACATATAAAACTGATGCTGATGAAACTAATCCTAATCAGGTTAAATTATCCCTTGCAATTATTGCTGAAATAATCAATGATGTTCATTCAGATTCTTTTGCGCTTGTAACTGATGCTAATGGAAATGTCGTTGAAGATTCAAGCAGAGAAGTATTGTTATTATATCGCGATAAAACCAATAACGATCCTTCAAACATAGCTACTATTTATTCTTGCGATGTTGATGTATTTGAAAATATTGATATATATGATAGTTTAAAGGCTGAGTTTCTTGCCGACGACAGTATCGGATTGGTTGAATATCTCAATATCCTTGAAACAGTTCCTGGCCTTAAAATTGATAATGCTTATATTAATGATAATACTTTCACTTTCCTTCCTATTGAATGTCATGAAGAATATTATACTGATGATTACACAGCGAATAATTTTAAAACATATCAATTCGATTATTCTGAATCAGAACTCGATGGATATGAACTGGCAGACCCTGATAAAATTCGTATGACTATTTGCATGGGTACACCTGAGAATTCAACCTTAAATGATTCTATTATAGATTTGCTTAAGGGACAACATGGTGAAAGCTATACAACCGCATCCTTTAATCCAGGTACCATATCTTACGGATACGCTGATGATGTATACGATTCTGATAATAATTATTATGCAATCTATTGCTATGCAACTACTCCCAATACTATTAGATATTTAGGATTTGCTTATGCAATTGCAGATTTTATCATTATTCTCATTGCATTTTTGATTTCACTAATTTCATCAATTAGAACTAATAGAAAGAATCAGTATTTCTACAAGATGGAGGAATACCGTAAGACTCTTATGGATTCAATGGCTCATGATCTTAAGACTCCTCTTATGGCAATGTCTGGTTATGCCGAGAATCTTAAAGCAAATATTCAGACTGAGAAGCGTGAGCACTATGCAGATGCTATTTACGAAAATGTTCAGTATATGAACGAAATCATTACAAATGTAATGGAATTGTCTAAGCTCGAATCCATTAATACTGATCTTAATCCTGAAAAATGTGACCTTGTTGCGATTCTTTTGGAATTAAAGGATAAATACAATCCTCTTATCGAGCAAAAGAATATAAGCTTTACAATTACAGGCTCATTCCTGCAAAAAGTTGACAAAAAGCTTATTACACAGGCTTTAGAGAACATTTTGACTAACGCAGTCAAGTATTGTAATGAAGGTGGAAGCATTGAAGTCTATGGTGACAGTAATAACCTTATCATCAAAAATACAATGGCTAATCCTCTTACCCTCGATGCTGACAAGCTTTGGGAGCCATTTGTCAAAGATGATAGCAGCCGTACTAACAAAAGCGGTTCTGGTATAGGTCTTGCGATTGTCAAAAACATACTTGAATACAATAAGCTCTTAGGATTAATAAATACCAAAGACAACTGGTTTGAAATAAAAATCCATAAATAATAGATTTCTAGTTTATTTTAAAATTTCATAAATAGTAGTCTATAGATCCATATATAAACAAAAAAAATACCGACTCCTCATCGTCTGCTATGTACCCCTTACTCTTGATTTATTAAGTAAAAGGAGTACATATCTACAGACTATAGGAAGTCGGTATTTTAATATTCATTTACAATATTTGACATCCAGATTCCCTTCTTAATCATTATATATCCGATTGTAACCTTGATTATATCAGTAAGCTGGACTGCTATATAAATACCTACAATTGACAGGTTTGTAAAATGCGACAAAACAAATGCCGTTCCTACACCCACAACCCATGAAAACATCGAATCAAATACAAATGTTATAAGTGTCTTTCCGCCTGATCTTAATGTAAAATAAAGCGAATTCAAGAATCCCTGCAATGGAAAGAATATAGCTGTAACAGTAATAAAGGTTCTCGCATAAGCTTTAACATCACTGCTTGTCTCGTAAGCATTTGGGAATATTGGCGCCAAAATTATTAGAATCACTGTGAGGAATGCGCAAAGAAATGCTGAGAACCACATAAGTGATACTGAACTCTTCTTTGCTCTGTCAAGTTCTCCTGCACCAAGCATCTGTCCTATAATAATTCCAACCGCATGTCCCAAAGCTATAAATACTACATTTAAGAGATTGCATATTGCATTTGATATATTTAATCCTGCAATTACATTTAATCCCCTTACAGAATAACACTGTGTCATCGCTGCGATAGCGCCTGCCCAAAGGAACTCATTAACAAGGATTGGAAGACTCTTTTTAAATATTGGCCAGATAATCTTCTTTGGCACCAAAAGAGTCTTATATAAGCCCTTTACAAATACTCTCTTCTTAGCAGCAATATGTGTCCATACAATAAGTACTACAAATTCTGCAAGACGCGCAATTACTGTTGCATATGCTGCACCACTTACGCCAAGTCTTGGGAATCCGAATTTGCCATAAATAAGTAAATAGTTAAATACCACGTCTGCCACTACGGAAATAACTCCAGCCACCATAGGTGACAAGCTTTCGTTAGTCTCACGAAGTGAAGTAGCGTAAACCTGCGTTATGCAGTTTAGTGGAAATCCTATCAACATTATATGAAGATAAGTTTTCGCATAATTCATAGTCAGTACTGCATCTATTCCTTCGGCATTACCTGTCATATACCTTCCGATAAGAAATCCGTCGAAATTAAGAAATACAAGTATTCCTATTATGCCAATCGCTATAGCTGCCCATAGCTTTATCCTGAAAACGTTTTTAACGCCCTCTATATCGCCTTTACCAAAGTACTGCGCACCGAATATGCCTGGTCCGCTTAAAGCTCCAAATAGAGCCAAATTGAAAACAAATATAAGCTGTCCAGAAATAGACACTGCTGTCATTGCTTCCGTACCCAAACTTCCTACCATAAGATTATCTACGAGGCCTACTGCGTTAGTAATACCATTTTGTATCATAATCGGTACAGCAAGAAGAAGAGTTTTCTTATAAATCTCATAATCAATCTTTTTCATTTCTATAACCGTTTTTCAAATCTTTCTTCTATCTAATCTTTTACCTTATCTTCTACCTAATCTTTTACCTAATCTTTTACCTTATCTTCTACCTTATAATTTCATATAAATCTGTTTTCAGCCATCTTTATATTTTTTATCAATCTGCATGCAAACATTTTATATTCTTTTATAAATATTCTTTCTTCCCTCTTTCCCGCATTTTTCAAGCACACCGACTGTCTCAAGAACTAAGAGAGCCATACTGCAATCGCTCCCTGTAAGTCCAATTAATTTCCCAAAGCTTTTGGCATCAAACTGCTCTGGTAGTTCATTTGGAAGAAATAATTTATAATCCTCTTTACTATCAATTCTTATCTCATCAATAATATCTACTGGATACTTGTCTGTCTTGGTCGCTCTTACCTTTTTGTCTTTTCCAAAGCCATCAAGATACCTGTAGTCTTCAGTCTCTAACTTAACAATTGCAAAATGAATCCTGTCATCACTAATGAAATCTCTGATTCCATACATTTCTACCAGAATCTGATTATAGAGCTTCTTCTTTTTGACTTTACGACTTCTTTTCAGCTCTCCAGTTTCTGTATCTATCCATACGATGGTATTCTCTTCACATACCGGATAAACAATAGTCACATCATAATCATTTTGCAAATAAAGTTCTAACTTCTTTTTCATTGTGTAGAACTGCCTGGTCTGAATCTCCGTAATCTCTCCGTCCATGCAAATATCTGCAACGAATGAGGCAATTTTCACCTCATGATACTTCTCATCAGGAGCAAAATAGTACTTAAGTGTAGCATGCACACTTTTCTCTGCCATAGTCCCAATTCCGTTACTTCCCTGGCTTCTTGCACACATTATATCTTTTGCTTTGTTAAATAATTCCTTATCAACCATAAAACCATCCAGTTTTAGAAAAATACACCTGATACGAAGATTTCAATTCCTATTCCAATAAGTATTACTCCACCAAGAATCTGAGCTTTATTGGACATTTTAGTTCCAACCTTTTTACCAATCACAATACCAGCAACGCAGATAAAAAATGTCACAATTGCAATGATTGCAGCACTTACTAAAGCCTGAATAATTTTATATTCAGCAATTGTAAATCCTACAGAAAGCGCATCAATAGAAGTTGCAACACCCATTACCATAAGGTACTTAAATGAACTCTGAGGCTTCTCTTCATCCTCATCCTTATTTTTAATTCCTTCGATTAACATCTTTCCACCAATGAAGGCAAGCAAGCCTAAAGCTATAAATGGAATAAACTTTTCAAAGAATTTAAAATATGTAAGTACAGTATGTACACAACCCCAGCCAATCATTGGCATAGCCGCCTGAAAACCAGCAAATATACCAGCTATCATACACATTCTTGGAACTTTCATTTTAGGTTCATTTAAACCATTTGCCAAAGAAACAGAGAAAGCATCCATGGCAAGTCCTACTCCAAGAAGAACACTATTTAAGAAAAATACAATACTCCAGTCCATTTAGATATATCCTTTCTCCTGATACTTCTTAATAATCTCGTTAGTTTTTTCATAGAGGACTTCTGAACCTAATTTAGTCTTATCCTGACGACCATGAATTGTTTCAGCATTTACTCCATGTGCTTTCCAGTCTGCTCCATCATTTGAATTATTAAGGATCAAAGGCTGGAAATTATCCATAGCATGAGCAAATTTAGACTCAGCAGTTTCAAAGGCTTCAAATTCATCAAATAAAGCAATCATTTCCTTCTTCTGATCTTCTGGAAGGAGTGAGAAAATTCTCTCCTTTGCCGCCTCTTCTCTTGCAGCCTGACTCTTCTTTGCTTCTTCATCATAGCAGTAGGTATCTCCTGCATCTATCTCAACAATGTCATGAATAAGACACATAATCATAACCTTGCAAATATCAATCTCTTCATTTGAATATTCTTTAAGAAGATATGCCATAATAGCCATATGCCATGCATGCTCAGAATCATTTTCACGTCTTCCATTTCCTGATAAATGAGTCTGACGTAAAATGTTTTTCTCCTTGTCAATTTCAAGGCTGAATTCCATTTGTTTTTCTAATCTGTTTTCCATTTTTTTCTCCATTCTCATTCTAGTTTTAAAGCAGAATAATTGGATATTACTTTCCGTCATCGCACTGCAAAAAAAAATAACAGGCGTGAGTTTTCTCACGCCTGGCTTTATCAATATTAAACTCCTGAAGAATAGTTTGGAGCTTCCTTTGTAATATGAATATCGTGAGGATGACTCTCTTTCAAAGCAGCTGCAGAAATCTTTGTAAATCTGCCGTTTTCCTTAAGATCTTCGATAGTAGGAGTACCACAGTAACCCATACCACTTCTGATACCACCGATTAACTGGAATACTGTATCTTCTACGCTACCCTTGTAAGCAACACGACCTTCAACGCCTTCTGGAACAAGTTTCTTGGCATCTGTCTGGAAATATCTGTCCTTAGAACCATTTTCCATAGCTGCGATTGAACCCATACCACGGTATACCTTGAATTTTCTTCCCTGGAAGATTTCAAATTCACCTGGAGCTTCATCACATCCAGCAAACATTGAACCCATCATACATACGTTTGCACCAGCTGCGATAGCCTTTGTCATATCACCTGAGTACTTAATACCACCATCGGCGATAATTGGAATACCATAAGGCTTAGCTGCTTCGTAGCAATCCATAATAGCTGTAATCTGTGGAACACCAATACCTGCAACAACACGTGTTGTACAGATAGAACCAGGTCCGATACCAACCTTGATAGCATCTGCACCAGCTTCAATAAGGTCTTTACAAGCCTCACCTGTTGCAACGTTACCAGCGATAATCTGAACTTCTGGATATACTTCCTTAATCATTCTTACGCACTTAAGTACGTTCTCTGAATGGCCATGTGCTGAGTCAAGAACGATAACGTCTACCTTAGCACTTACTAATTCTTTAACTCTGTCAAGAACATTAGCTGTGATACCTACACCAGCACCACAGAGAAGTCTTCCCTGAGCATCCTTAGCTGCGAGAGGATATTTAATTGTTTTCTCGATATCTTTGATTGTAATAAGTCCAACAAGATTGAAGTTATCATCAACGATAGGGAGTTTTTCTTTTCTTGCTCTTGCAAGAATTTCTTTAGCTTCTGGAAGTGTAATTCCTTCCTTTGCTGTAATAAGACCTTCTGATGTCATTGACTCTTTGATCTTCTTAGTCATATCAGTCTCAAACTTAAGGTCACGGTTTGTAATAATACCAACTAACTTCTTATTCTCTGTGATAGGAACACCTGAGATTTTGAACTTAGCCATGAGTGCATCTGCATCTCCGAGTGTATGTTCAGGTGATAATGAAAATGGATCTGTTATTACTCCGTTTTCTGATCTTTTAACCTTATCAACTTCTTCAGCCTGTGCTTCGATTGACATATTCTTGTGAATAATACCGATACCACCCTGTCTAGCCATAGCGATTGCCATACGGCTTTCTGTAACTGTATCCATTCCGGCACTCATCATAGGAATATTAAGCTTAATACTCTTTGTAAGATAAGTAGAAATGTCTACCTGATTAGGGATAACCTGTGAATATCCCGGGATTAAAAGAACATCATCAAATGTAATACCATCTTTGACAATTTTGCCCATTTTAATTATCCTCCTATATTTAAATTTTATTGTTTCTTAACCTTATGAGGTATGAATCTGACCAACGGTGTAAGGAAATCATCCGATAAAGAAAGATAAATCTTTCTCTGGCCTTCATACCACATTTCATAAACCTTGGTCTCCTCTGTATCAGCCCCTACTGAGTAGTCTGACTTAGAGCCCTGTCGATTTACGAAACTTCCAAGAGATGCACTGCCTTTAACAGCAAGAATCTCTATTTTATTAATGTCAAAAACATCAACCTGTTTTCTCTTATTAAGGTTATAAATTCTGTCTACACGAATTTCCTTATCCAGATAAGTATATTCGTACTCAACAGACATTTTTCTAAAATAAACTACATAAGAAATAATAGGACAAGCAATCACACCCACTAACAAAAAAGGGTTTACAAAAATGGTTCCTAACAACATTCCTGCTGCTAAAACCAACAATGCATACCCAACGATTTTATTAGTCATGTTTTCCTTCTGCTTGATGAGCAGTTCCTTCATTGTGTCGCTCATTATTTCCTCACGTTCAAATTGAAAATATTGTTAGTATTCTATAATATTTACTAACTTATTTCAAGCCTAAATATTGCTTTTTATTATTATCTTTTTTAAAATGAATATTGTTGTTGGATTTAGGTCCGTCAACTGCTTATTTGGAGGATTAAATGCTTTTCAATTCATATATATTTATCCTTGCTTTCATACCACTTTGTCTGCTCGGATACTTCTTATTTAATAAATTTGAAAAATATAATATTGCTCAAGGCTTCCTCCTCGGAATGTCACTTTGGTTCTATGGATATTTCAACATTTTCTACCTATTTATTATTATAGCCAGCATTTTGATTAATTTCGGACTATATAAGCTAATAGACAAATTCCAGGGAACCTCCAAAACCAAGCCTTTAATGATTCTTGGCGTTTTGGTCAATCTTGGGCTTTTGGGATATTTCAAATACACAGACTTTTTCATATCTACAGTCAATGGATTATTCAAAACCGATATTCCACTGCTTCATATATTATTGCCTCTTGGTATAAGTTTCTTTACTTTCCAACAGGTTTCTTTTATCGTGGATGCTTATCGAGGCGACATCCCTAAATATGGATTTCTTCAGTACGCTTCCTTTGTTGCATTTTTCCCACAGTTAATTGCAGGTCCTATCGTTACTCATGATGAATTAGTACCTCAGTTCCTTGATAAAAGCAAGAAATCTTTCAATCCTGACAATCTTGCCAGCGGTCTTTTCATGTTTACAATCGGTCTTTCAAAGAAAGTCCTTATTGCAGACACTTTTTCCGATGTAGTCAGCTATGGTTATGTAGCTCCAGAAAGACTTAATACACTTTCTGCATGGATCATTATCATTAGCTATACTCTTCAGATTTATTTCGACTTCTCAGGCTATTGTGATATGGCAATCGGTCTTGCAAGAATGTTTAATATCGATATTCCAATCAACTTCGATTCTCCATACAAGGCCACAACCATTGCTGAATTCTGGGACAGATGGCACATGACTCTCACCAGATTCTTCACAAAATATTTATACATTCCTCTCGGTGGCAGCCGAAAAGGAGTTGTTCGTACATATGTAAATGTTTTTCTCGTATTTCTTGCCAGTGGTTTCTGGCATGGTGCGGGCTTTACATTTATCATTTGGGGCGTGCTTCACGGCCTCTTTATGGTATTTACAAGAGCCAACAAGAAATGGATTGATAAAATCCCTGGCTTCCTTAAATGGCCTGTTACATTCCTTTTTGTCAATCTCACATGGGTCTTCTTTAGAGCCCCTTCAATTCCTGTTGCCCTCAGGGTACTTAAAACTGCATTCTCATTTAATTTTGCAGCAATCGATCCTATCATAACAAACGCTTTCAGAATTAAGGAAATATCAAAAATTCTTTCATTTATACATTTAGAGGACCGCTTCCCTAACATTATAATGATTGGATTTTTCATCCTTTGCTTCGTTATTACATTTGCTTTCAAAAACTCTCACGCAATGCTTAAGAAATTTAAGCCAAATGTACTCACACTGATTATTACTGTATTTCTCTTCTTGTGGAGCTTCTTCTCCATTAGCGGAGTAAGTACATTTTTATATTTTAATTTCTAGGAGGATAGCGGAATATGAAAAAATCTGTCAAATTCATAATTGCATTTTTAATAATCTGCATATTCTTCTCTATATCCTTTGCAGCTTTTATCATTTACATGGACCCATTCTTCCATTATCACAAGCCACACCCAAGAGAAGGAAAAGGCTATATCATGGAGGACCAGCGCTATATAAATGATGGCATCGTCAAGAATTTTGACTACGATGCAATGATTTGTGGAAGTTCAATGACTGAGACCTTTAGAACCAGTGTTATGGATGAAGAATTCAAAACCACATCTGTTAAGGTTCCTTTCTCTGGTGGTAGTTATAAAGAAGTTGGTGAGTTAGTTACTACTGCCTGCGAATACAATCCTGATCTAAAAATAGTCGTTCGTGCTCTTGATGGTAACCGCTTCTTCAACAATAAAGACGAGCGTGATTATGAGGCCGACCACTACCCAACATATCTTTATGATAAGAACCTTTTAAATGATGTTAATTATATCTTCAGTAAGGATGCTTTACTTACTGCTGTTCAGGATTTCCTTGGTAAGGGAGCAGCCTCCAAGCCAATATCATTTGACGAGTATTCTAATTGGAATAATAGCTACCAGTTCGGTGTTTCTGCCGTAAATGCAAACTACGCCAGAAATACTGTTATACCCGCTACTTCTCAGGATCCTCTAACCGAAGAAGATAAGTCAATAATCCTTGGCAATATCACACAAAATGTCACCGACATTGCAGATGCTAACCCTGATGTTGAATTCTACATTTATTACACACCTTATAGCATCTATTATGTGGATTATTTCAGACTTCTTGGTCAGTTTGACCGACAGTTTGAAGCAGAGAAATATATTACTTCTCTCTTATTAGAGCATAAGAACATTCACGTGTATTCTTTCTATATGCAGCATGATTATATAGAAGATGCCAACAACTACCGCGATGTTGCCCACCATGGTCAGGCAATGAGTGATGAAATAATTAGATGGTTAGCTTCTGGTGAAGGCGAACTTACCAAAAACAACTATGAGGCCTATTACGAGGAAATGTATGATTACTATGCTAAACTTGATTACGATTCATTCTTCGTAGATTGGAAATAACTATGATGTATTTGTACTGATAATTAGATATGACGAATTATTATATACTAACAGTAAAATGACTATTATTCATAAAATATATAATTTATAATGATGTTATATTTATAATCTAATATTATAAAATGATGTTTTCTAAAGCATAAGAAGAAACAGTTCATCAAAGAACCGTTTCTTTTTTATTTCTGTATCACTCATCCTTCTTTGGCACCCACCACGTACGGAGGAATTCCTCTTTTCCCGGTT
>JAKSSD010000052.1 GCA_024403275.1 Lachnospiraceae bacterium | reverse complement strand
ACAGGCTCTGAATATGAAACATTAGCTTCTGCTTCTTCATATACATTAATCGCTGGTTCTTCATATGCAATACCTGCAGGCTCTGAATATGTATTAGCTACAGGCTCTTCATATGTATTAGCCACTGTTTCATCGTATGTATTGATTACAGGCTCTTCATATGTACTAGTAACTGGATTCTCATATACATTAGAAGTACTTTCCTCGTAAACATTATTCACAGTTCCTTCGTATACATTAACTGCAGGCTCTGAAAATGTATTAACAGTTTCTGTATATACAGGTTCGGCTACAGCTGATGCAGCAATCTGAGCATTGATTGACTCTTCTGTAATCTCTTCCATTTCTGATGGAATATCAATTGGAATTGTACGATTTGGTCTCGCTGCAATAACAATTCTGTCATCAATGATAATTGGTTCTTTTAATTTACCAGCCTCTTCTGGATCAGCCTTCTTAATAGGTGTCATCATCGGACGACGCATTCTCTTAATTCTTGGTTTCTCATCTGAAGCTTCGCCTGGAACATTATCATTTCTCTGAAGAGGAACATTTCCTCTGTATTCAACCTCTTGCGTAAGAAGTGCTGAATTATATAACTGCTTATCTCCAGCAAGTTCATCATTACTATCAGCAATATCCCAGATAGATTTCTTATCTTTAATGCCATTAGTAATAACTCTTACTGATTCAATAGCAGTTAACATAGCCTCGTCAACCGAACTCATTCTATGCTGGCCATTACGTCCAATACAATAGAGGTTATCAAAGGAATTAAGATAATCAACAACCTCATCAATTCGGTCGTATGTATCAAAATATCCAGGAAATGCTTTAGGAACAGAATATTTTGTAATATTTACAATATCATCAGCATTATAAATAACACCTGCATTAATAAGATCATTTACAACAATCTTATTCCATTCAATATCATTCAAATTCCAGTAATAATCGCCTTCATTACAATAATAATTCAAACCTAAAAGGATATTATTATCATTAGATAAATAAGGCGAGAAGTTATTATAAACCTGAATACGTCCAAGCTTAGTCTTTGGATCATTAATATAAATAAGAGAATCTGGAACCATATCATTAATAGTCTTCTCTTCTGTATCATTCTTCATTCTCATGCAGGCAACTTCAACACCCACAGTAATAAGTCCTCTATAGCTTAAGCCATGAACTACTTCATGAACATTTCTTGGAATATCATCCATTCCATTAATCATATCCTTTACAGCCATAGAAGAAATCAATATATCGCAAGGCACAAAGAATCTTTCATCATCTGCAAAGCAGTTGATACCAATGATTTCTTTGCCTTCTTTGACAATACCTACTACTTTACAGTTCCTGTGAATGCTTCCGCCTTTTTCAATGAATCTGTCAGCCATCTCCTCAAATAGATATGAAATACCCTTCTTAGGATAATAATATCTGTTAGCATAAACTGGTGATGCCTTCTCTAAATCTCTACCAAGATTCTTATCACAGCAAACAACTGTAGCTAATGTATCATTTTCAAGAATAGGTCCAACTGCAGAAGAAATCTTAGAAGGATGACGTCCCCAGACCTTCTCAGTATAATTCTCAAGGAACATTGAATATAACTGTTTGCCATATCTATTAAGATAGTAATTCTCAAGTGAAGTTTCTTTGTGTTTAAACACAGTATTACCTATCTGTGAAAATCCAGATTTAACAGAAGTACCAAATCCAAAAGTCTTAATAGTACCCCTATTCAATCTAACAGGAGACTCTAAAAGTCTGTTATCATCAAGGACTCTGTGAACCTTCTCTCTTGAAAGCATAACATTATCTGTCTCCGCTGGATTAGGACCTCCATTGTTAATCTTGCAATATCTGTCAAGCTTTATATCATCAAAAGAAGCCACTCCCTGTGCAGGCAGTAGTGTATTCCATATTTTCTTAACCTGTGGATTATGTGAAATAAGAAGATGTCCACCAAAGTCAAGGTTTTTGCCATTTACATCAAAACGAGCACACATACCTCCTACACTAGAGGATTCCTCAACAATAGTAACATCATAATCAGAAGACTTACTAAGAAGCTCATAACCTGCAGTAAGACCTGCAGCACCTGCTCCGATAATAATAACTTTTTTCATTCCCTTTAACCCCTTTAAACGAAATTTATAAAAGACTTGATTCTTTATCTTTCAAATCGTCAATCAACTGTTCTATTAACAGTTTTTTAACAAATACATCATAGCTTAACAAGCAAATATAAGCGAATATTTTTAGATACTCAGCTTCTTCCTCCGGAAGATCATCAAACATTTCCTTAGATGATTCAAACTTATCTAATATATCATCTTTAAGATGTTCAATTCTCATTTCTCCAAGATTAAATAACCTATCATAAATCTCTTCGTAAGAAATACTGTCATTATCTTCAAAATATTCATCTGTTATCGGTTTAATCAACATCTGAATATCATTAATGGACATAACTCCTTTGAAGAAATATATAAAAATCAAAGTCATCATATGCTCTCTTGAATACTTCTTCTTAACTGGTGGAGGAAGTAAATCCATTTTGGCATAATTATTAATCATGGTTTTCGTAAGAATCTTCTCATCTAAATCACCTTTCCTTAAGGTGTACTCTAATTTATCATTGAAAAAATTAAGTACCTGATCCATATAAAGATCATTAATCGGAAAAGTATCATCTTTAATATTAAATAACGCATCCATTTCTTCAATAATCTTAGAAATTACTGTTGATGCTGAGTATATTAGTGATTTATCTGTATCCTCTTTCATACCACTCTTTCCCATTAAAAATATACTATTTAATTATATTATTCATAGATTTAAAAGTAAAGAATTTTGCAATTGAAATCTTAATATCTATATGTTATACTTTCACTAAACACTTTAATAAGTTAAAATTTTAAAGTTTTACATTTCTAAATTAGTTTTATATTGTATTCGGAGGGATAATTTATGAACCCAAAATTAAGAACTGAAGCTATGGATTCTCTATTCGAAGCTATACTTTGTTTAAAGGATAAAGAAGAATGTTATACATTTTTTGAAGATTTATGTACCATTAATGAGCTCTTATCTCTTGCACAGCGTTTCGAAGTTGCAACGATGTTAAGAGACAAGAAAACATATATGGAAATAGTTGAAAAAACAGGTGCTTCTACTGCTACAATAAGCAGAGTAAACCGTTCTCTCAACTATGGTTGTGACGGATACGAAATGATTTTCTCACGCCTTAAAAAGGACGATAATAATTAACCCTGAATTTCGATTAACTGAAATGGATTAAGATAGGTGTTCTCGTATGTTATATGATATGCGAGAACGCCTTTATTTTTTGTAACCTCATATATCATCTGTCCCTTAAGAACAGAATCTCCCTGATTGATTTTAGGTTCCTCAGAATAACGATAAATCGAAATATAGCCATTACCGTGATCAACCTTAACTATGTGACCATACAAATCATCTTCGCCAACAAATACTACTGTTCCATCACCAGATGCAATAATTCTTGAATCTCTTTGTAATTCAAACTCAACAGTATAAGGATTCAATCTCTGGCTCTCGAAATCCAGCTGAGCTAATGGATCATTTTCAACACTATTATTCTCTGCCATCTGCTTCTCCGATTCAGTTGGATCAGTAAGCAAATCTACCTGACCACTTACTGGTATACCTACGGGCATAGCCTTGGCATCTCTTTCCTCCTGGTTAGCATTTTCTATTACGACACGATCAGAAAGAAGATTTACCCTTTGAGTAAGCTCAGTAACTTCTCTATTATATTGCTCTTTTAGATTCTCATTCTCTTCAATAATCTCATCAAGATTAGCATTTAATGATTTCAACTGAGTGAAGAAAACAATATTAATAGCAATGAAAATAAGGGCTATCATAATAAGGATATTTATTATGTAATTTCTTTTATTTGTAGGACTTAACTCCTTCCATTTCATAAGCTCTTCCTCTTAGTTTTTATTTACAATTTAATACGTTTATGATATTCTAAACCTGTTGCGAAAGCAATCTATTTTTATACGGAGGTATACTGGCAATGAATAAAGGTACAGTAAAGTGGTTCAATAACCAGAAAGGTTACGGATTCATTTCTGATGAGTCAGGCAAGGACATTTTCGTACACTTCTCAGGTATCGTTTCTGAAGGATTCAAGACACTTGAAGAAGGTGCAGCTGTTGAATTCGAAGTAATCGAAGGCGAAAAAGGTGTTCAGGCTGTAAACGTAACTAAGTTATAATTAGTCAACTATAAAATGTGCCTTATATAATATATATAGCTACAGATTTTATTACGATTAACATTTAACTAGAATTATGAAAAGAGACCGAATTTTTCATCGGTCTCTTATTTTTTACTGCATTTTAACTATTTTCTCGAATTCAAGCTTGCCCCCAAATAAATCAAGAGCTGAGCCAATTGTGAAATTAATCTTACCTTCTGACATCGTTCTAATTAATTCAATATCTTCATAAGAATGAATTCCACCTGCATATGTAACTGCATTTCCACTATAATTTGATAATTCCTTAAGGATATCCTGTTCTGGACCATTTGATTTGCCCTCAACATCCACTGCATGTATAAGATACTCATCGCAATAGTCTTCAAGTTTTGAAAGCAGTTCACAATTCATAACAGTTTTCGTAATAGTCTGCCATCTGTTTGTAGTAATATAATATTCATCTCCTACTTTCTTGCAGGATAAATCAAATACTACATGGTCTTTCCCTACTGCATCTTTTAAAGCCTTCATTCTGTCATAGGATAACTCATCATTTTCAAACAAAAAACTTGTTACAATAACATGTGAAGCTCCATTATCAATGAATTCCTTAGCATTCTTATCAGTAACTCCACCACCTATCTGAAGTCCTCCTGGAAAAGTACGAAAAGCTTTTAAAGCCTCAGCCTTAGATGCTTCGTATTCATCTGTTCCTATTTTATTAAGAATAATTGCATGTCCACCCTTTAAATTATTCTTCTTATATAATTCAGCATAATATGCAGAATCCTTGTTAGAAACAAAATTCTCAGAAGCACCATTATCTGAAAGTGTACTACCAACTATCTGTTTAACATATCCATCATGTATATCAATACAAGGTCTGAATTCCATAAGCTTAACCTATAACATCCTGCATATCATAACGACCAGGCTTTTGTCCCTTTAAAAACTTAGCTGCAGCAATTGCACCTTTGGCAAAAATTGCTCTTGAGTAAGCAGTATGTTCAAATGTAATAACCTCATCTTCACCAGCAAAAATAACATCATGCTCGCCTACAATTGTTCCACCTCTAACAGCAGATATACCAAGTTCCTTAGAATCTCTCTTAGCAAGACGTTCTGAACGATCATAAACATATGTATACTGATTATCAGCTGCTTCATTAATAGAATCAGCAAGCGCTAAAGCTGTACCACTTGGAGCATCCTTTTTCTGATTATGATGTTTTTCAACAATTTCAATATCATATCCTGCTGGAGATAATACTTTTGTAGCATCCTTAAGAAGCTTAAGCAAAAGATTAACACCTAATGACATATTAGCAGACTTAAGAACTGGAATGACCTTAGTTGCATCATCAACCTTCTTAAGCTGAATTGCATCAAGACCAGTTGTACATAATACAACTGGAAGATTATTAGTCTGACAATACTCAAGTAAACTATCAATAGATTCTTTTGAAGCGAAATCGATAACAACATCCGCTTTAACATCACATTTGTCAATTGATGGAAATACAGGATAATCATTAGCTACACCATCAAATGGATCAATACCTGCTACTATCTGACAATCAGCATCTTCTTTAACTAATTTAGTAATAAACTGTCCCATACGGCCATTACAACCGTGCATAATAATATTAACCATTACTAATCTCCTTTATATAAATATATAAATTTCTAAATCCAACATTTAGAGTATACCAAATTAATGAAATAAAAAAAAGGCACTTCGAAAAGTGCCTTAATCAAATCTTATAATAATCCGAAATTCTTCATCTCATTCTTGAGAACTTCTGCATGTGCATCTTCCATCTTAGTAAGTGGAAGTCTGTAATTATCCTCACATGTACCAAGGTAGCTCATAGCTTTCTTAATAGGAATAGGATTTACCTCTGAGAATAATGCATCAATAAGTGGAACTGCACTAATCTGAATATCCATAGCTTCTTTAACCTTACCTTCAAAGTAGAGTTCACAAATATTGTGGGTCTGCTCTGGTGCAATATTAGAAAGAACTGAGATAACACCCTTAGCACCAACTGAAAGGAATGGAAGAATCATAATATCATCACCACAGTAAATATCAACCTTACCCTGAGCAAGCTTTGAAAGTCTTGCTGTCTGAGCTAAATCTCCTGTTGCTTCCTTAACACCAATAATGTTTTCAACCTCTGTACATAATTTAACAATAGTAGCTGGCTGAATATTAACACCTGTACGTCCAGGAATATTATAAAGAATACAAGGAATTTTAACTGAATCAGCAATAGCTTTGAAATGCTCAAATAATCCCTTCTGTGTTGCTTTATTATAATATGGAGAAACAAGTAAAAGACCATCAGCGCCTCTCTTCTCAGCTTCTGTTGAGAGGTGAATAGCTTCCATAGTTGAGTTAGAACCTGTACCAGCGATAACTGGAACTCTACCTGCAACCTTCTTTACACATGCTTCTATAACATTTAAATGTTCTTCATGACTCATTGTTGAAGATTCGCCTGTTGTACCACAAACAACGATGGCATCTGTCTTATTGGCAATCTGAAATTCAATATTTTTATAAAACTGTTCGTAATCAACTTCCTGATTTTCTTTAAAAGGTGTTACGATCGCAACTGCTGCGCCTGTAAATAATGCCATATTTTTACATCTCCTTATATATAGACTACTTTCAAATTATAGCCATTCACATATAATTGTCAACTTTTTTCATATATGATAAAATTATTAAATGTTAATAATTTGAGGTGCCTTATGCATAATCTGATTCTTGCGATTAGAGCATTCCTTACACAGGATGTTAAAAGTGAAAATGAAACAAAATATCTTGCAGTTTTATTGAGAGTATTATCGATACTCTCTGCTTTTTATATGATTTTAGCATCCTTTCATCTTATTTTCATAAGTTACTATTTATTTGGTACTATTGCTATTCTCTTTATAGCTGCATATTTTGCGATATTTATTGAGACTTACGCTAATAATACAAGATCATCACTATTAATATATAATATTACCTCTGTTTCGGTAGCTGTAATACTTCCATTAGCAACAGGTAATGATAAGAACTTCCAATGGGTATTCCTTCTTGTTGGTCTTGTATCCTTCTTTGGAATCCGGTCTGAATTCAGTAAAAAGCTTAGAAATATGGCATTGATTACTTTAGCTTTTGTGTGTATAAATATTCTTCCAACAATTTTTGGACCATATAAGAGCGGACCTAAATCACTGAATATTATATTTAATTCATTTACAGCTCTTTACTACGGTCTTTCAATTAGTATTATCGCTTTTTGTTATTATAAGAAATATAACGCTTCAGAAGAGAAATTATATAACTATAATCAGAAGCTCTTACAGATGGCTACTATTGATACTTTAACTGAACTTGCAAACAGAAGAAGTATGACAGATTATCTTTTACAGTTAGCTTTTGTCAAAAATAAAAAGGGTGATGTATTCTGCATCGCTATAGCAGATCTTGACTTTTTCAAGAAGATTAACGATATCTATGGACACTATGCAGGTGATTATATATTGCAGGAAGTATCCAAAATTTTCAAAGAAACCATGAATGGTCGTGGTAAAGTCGCTCGTTGGGGTGGCGAGGAATTCTTATTCTGTTTTGATGATTTATCAATTAAACAGTCTTATAAGATTCTTAATAAGATGCGTGAAGATATTTCTAACACTCATTTTGAATATGAAGGAAATGATATTCACGTAACATTAACAATCGGCCTTGAAGAATACTACCATGTAACAGGAGTTGAAGGTACTATTTCCAAAGCCGATAAGAAATTATACGAGGGTAAAGAAAAAGGTCGTAATATTGTCGTTATGTAATTAAACTCTTTCGTATGTAAGGAAAGTGAATGTATTATCAAAATAAGTCTGTTCTTCACCTTCAACACTAATCTTCCACTCATCATTAGTATCAAGATTTGGGAAGAATGCATCCGCACAGAACTCTCTGTCAACCTTTGTGATGTAAGCCTTATCACAATATGGAAGAAACTGCTCATAAATACTCTGACCACCAATAACATAAATATCCTTGTCAGGATATTTTTTTATTTCTTCAAGGCACTCATCAATAGAATTTACAATAATCTCTTCACCTTTAGATGTCATATCTGACTTAGTAAGTACAATATTCACTCTATCCTTTAAAGGCTTCTGACCTGGAAATGATTCAAGTGTTTTTCTACCCATAATACAAACATTTCCAGTAGTTGTTGTTCTAAAAAACTTCTGATCTGAAGGAATTCTAACAAGAAGCTCATTCTTATATCCTATTCCCCATTTTGAATCAACACATGCAATAAGAATCATTTATAATCCTCCTTAAATAGCGATTGGTATATTTAAAATCTGTGGACCTGTAACATAATTTTCAACTTTAACATCATCTCTCGTAAATTCATAGAAATCCTTAATTTCAGGATTTAACCAGAATTTAGGCGCATCATATGTAGGTCTTTCAATAAGCTCCTTAATAATAGGAACATGTCTGTCATAAATATGTGCATCAGCAATAACATGAACTAATTCACCTACATTCATATCACAAACCTGTGCAAGCATATGAAGTAAAACAGAATACTGAACTACATTCCAGTTATTAGCAGCCAATACATCCTGAGATCTCTGATTTAAGACAGCATTTAGAGTAAGCTTATCCTCTCCCTTTTTCTGTGTTACATTAAATGTCATACTATAAGCACATGGATAAAGATTCATTTCATGAAGATCCTGATGTACATAAATATTAGTCATAATTCTACGGCTAAAAGGATTATTTTTAAGATCATAAATAACTCTGTCAACCTGATCCATCATACCTTCCTTATACTGATGCTTTACTCCAAGCTGATAACCATAAGCCTTACCAATGGAGCCATTTTCATCAGCCCATTCATCCCAGATATGGCTATGTAAATCATTAATATTATTAGACTTTTGCTGCCAAATCCACAAAATCTCATCAGTTGCAGATTTAAGAGCAGTCTTTCTAAGTGTAATTAAAGGAAACTCTTTAGATAAATCATATCTATTAACAACACCAAATTTCTTGATGGTATATGCACTTGTGCCATCTTCCCAATGCGGTCTAACCTTCTCTCCTTCTGTACTGGTACCATTCTCAAGGATATCTTTACACATATTAATAAAAATCTGATCTGCTACGCTCATATTTACTCCTTACAATCTACTAAATATTTACAGGACTTTTCATCCAACAATTCAATATTGTTATTAGTTAAGTCAATAAGCTTATCCTTAACTGAAACACTATCAGCTGGAATAACAATTTCACAGGTTACAGCATCTGAATACTCTACATTCTCAATCACTATATCATTATCTCTAAAAAACCTTGAAATCTTAGCTTCCAATGTATAAGGATACTTATATTTAAGAATCAGAGAATCAATCTCTTGTGCAAATGTCGAATTATTTATTGCATCCTTCAAAGCCTCAGAATAAGCTCTTACAAGTCCACCCGTACCAAGTAAAGTACCACCAAAATATCTTGTAACCACACAACAGATATTTGTTAAATTCTCATGCTTGAGTATTTCAAGCATAGGTCTTCCTGCAGTACCAGAGGGTTCTCCATCATCACTGCATCTACAAACATCTCCATTCTCGCCAAGAACTATGGCTGTACAATGATGTTTGGCATCAAAATACTTTTTCTTTTCAAGGTTAATTTTCTCTGTTGCAGCGTCAAAATCTTCCACCTTAAACAGATGACATATAAATTTGGATTTTTTCTCAATATAGATGCCTTCTTTGGCAATGGATAGAATTCTCATAAATACCTCACACACTTTATAAGTTTATCATAAAGCCAATAATTATTCTACAAAATCTATCTTTCAATAAATATTAGTTTACTAAATCGTATTAGCATTGTAGCACTTCTTTCCTTAATTAATATATGTTTAACAAATCCAAACTTTGTGCTATAATATTACGGATTATTGATATAACAATAAGAAGGTGTAAATATGAATTTTTCTAAGAAAAAAATAAAAAAGACACTTGAAAAGCTTAAATCAAAAGGTAAGAAATTTGTTAATCTTTTCAAAGTTAGTTTATTACAGGTTATTTTAATAGGTGGAATCACTGCTATCATCCTGCTTGGATGTGTTGGTATAGGAGCATTTAATGGTATTCTTGCAAGCGCTCCAACAATTGATACCCTTGATTTAATGCCAACTGGTTATGCTACTTTGGTATATGATAGTGAAGGTCACGAAATGACAAAGCTTGTTGCTACTAACTCAAACAGAAGTTACGTAACAATGGATAAGATTCCTGATCATCTTGCAGATGCATTTGTAGCAATCGAGGACGAAAGATTTTATTCTCACAACGGTATCGACGTTAAAGGTATTTTCCGTGCTGGTTTTAGATTCGTAACATCTGGCGGTAACAAACAGGAAGGTGCTTCAACTATTACACAGCAGTTATTAAAAAATAATGTATTCGATGAAAGCTGGGTAACTGAAACTAACAAAATCAATAAAGTTAAACGTAAGGTTCAGGAACAGTATCTTGCTGTAACAATCGAGAAAGAAATGACTAAAACACAGATTCTCGAGTATTACATCAATACAATTAACCTTGGTCAGAATACTCTTGGTGTTCAGGCTGCTTCACAAAGATACTTTGGTAAACCTGTTTATCAGCTTACAATTTCCGAAAGTGCTGTAATCGCAGGCATTACTAAGAATCCTTCAAAATTCAATCCTATCTCTCATCCAGATAAGAATGCCGAAAGACGTGCAGAGGTCCTTAAGAAAATGTATGAGCAGGGATATATTAGCAAGGATGAATATGTAGAAGCATTAGCTGATGATGTATATTCAAGAATTCAAAAGGTAAATGAAACAACAAGTGCTAATAGTGTTAATACATACTTTGTAGACTATCTTACAGATCAGGTTGCCAAAGATTTACAAGAGCAGTTAGGACTTGATTCTGCTAACGCTTACAGACTTTTATATTCTGGTGGATTAAAGATTTATTCAACTCAGAATCCTGAAATTCAAGGATATTGCGATGAAGTATTTGCAAATGAAGATAATTTTACTGGTAATCCTAAATATCTTCTTAGTTATCAGTTAACAATTGAAAAAGCTAATGGTGACATCGTAAACCATTCAAGCGAAATGTATATGAAATATTACAAGCAGTTCAATAACAAGTTCTCTCTCATTTACGATTCGGAGGAAGCTGCTTATGAAGCAATCGAGGATTACAAGCTCGCAGTTATGGAAGAAGACGATGAAGTAAGAGCTGAAAACGTTGTTCTTACTTTACAGCCACAGGCATCCATTACAGTTATGGATCAGTCCACTGGTTATGTAGTTGCTATGGTTGGTGGTCGTGGACCTAAGATTGCCAGCAAGACTCTAAATAGAGCAACTGATGCTGTTCGTCAGCCTGGTTCATTATTTAAGGTATTGTCTACTTACGCTGCAGCTATTGATTCATGCGGTTTCACACTTGGTGATGTACAGGAAGATGCTCCATTTACATATACAAATGGCCGTCCAATCGCCAACTGGTATGGTGAAGCATATCGTGGTACCTGCTCACTTAGAACTGGTATTACTCAGTCATTAAATATCGTAACTGTTAAAGTACTTACTCAGATCACTCCACAGGTTGGATTTAACTATTTACAAAACTTTGGATTTACTACCCTTGTAGATAGAGAAGTTACTCCTGACGGCCAGATAATGACAGACGTACATCAGGCACTTGCTTTAGGTGGTATCACACATGGTGTTACTAATCTTGAAACAAACGCTGCATTTGCTACTATAGCTAATGGTGGTATTTATAACAAACCAACTTTATATACTAAGATTACTGATTCTGATGGAAATATTTTAATTGACCATACTGTTACAGAAAGTCACAAGGTTCTTGAAGAAACTACAGCTTTCCTTCTTACAAGTGCTATGGTTGAATGTGTTACAAGTGGTACAGGTACATATTGTAACTTCGGTAATATGCAGATTGCTGGTAAAACAGGTACTACATCATCATATAACGATATTTGGTTCTCTGGTTACACTCCATACTATACTGCTACTGTATGGGTTGGATTTGATAATAACAATGATCTTGGTAACAATCAGCATACTATCGCTAAGATATTATGGAAAGAATCAATGGCAAGAATACATGCTAATCTTCCATATGCATCATTTGATATGCCAAATGGAATAACTACATCACAGGTTTGTACTCAGTCTGGTAAATTACCTAATCCAGGCCTCTGTGATGGCTGTGTTCGTACAGAATACTATACAGTAGGTACTGTTCCAACTGAATATTGTGATGTTCATTATCAGGGCACTGTATGTGCTTACGACGGCAAGATTGCTTGCGAATACTGTCCATTCAAGACTGAAGGAGTTGCTACTCTTCCACTCCAAGAAGCAAGTGTACTCGATTATGGACAGCAGGAGGTTGTTGATAATCATTGTTGCCATAATAGTCAGTTCTTTGCTCAGCCAAATGCTCAGGATATTATCAATCAGCAACAGTGGGAAATCATATCAAGATAAACGTTAAGATAAGCTTATATCAGTTTAATGTTAGCTTTGATATAAGGCTTTATTTAATCATCTAATATAAATATTATGCCTATAATCTAAATAAAGGTCTCTGAAATCATTTCAGAGACCTTTATCATTAACGCTTAAATATATGATTATGTATTTTCATTAATATTTAAATTAGTATTTAATTATTATCTTCAGTAGGTTCTTGCGTATCTTCACTTGTTTCCGATTCCGTATCTGAAGAATCCTTCTTATCAAGTTCTACATACTCTTCATACTCACCCATGTCATTTAAGAACATAGGTACAATCTCTACGAATTCTGAATAGATGTAAGCAGCTTTATCATCATAATTAATCTTAATCCATTCTGAATTATCTGTGGCAAGAATCTCAAAGTCAAATCCCTTGTAAGCAGTACCAACTCTTTCATAGTCAGTACCTGGACCAGATCTAACATTTATATTATCTTCAAGAATTCTTGCACGATTCTTTACATCTATATGAACTTCTTCTCTTTTTTGTTCTACCTGAACATCAATCATATCATCATCTATCTTGTTTACAGTGAAGACAAATTCTTCTTCCTTCTCTATTTTAGGTCTGACTGAAATTCTAACAATACAAACCACAATACCAACAAGAAGACAGATAATAACACCATACATTATGGATGTTCTAGTTGACTTATCTAAAAAACTTTTTTTCATATCAATTCTCGATTATAATAATTAATCTTTAGTAGCGCTGAAGGATACTTTTTCCTGATAAGATGTATCCATACCATCATAAATTACTGTAATTACTAATACACCTGAAATATTGCCGTTTTTATCAAGGTATCCATCCTGAATTTCCAATGAATACTGACCACTGGCGTCGGTTGTAATTCCAAGTAATCTTGAACCTATAGAATTAGGATCATTAAGATTATCATCAATAACTCCGGAACTTAAAGTAAATTTGTTATTCTCAGGATAAATATCTCCTAAGAAGGCACCACCATTTGAATAATCTGAAGGTGAAACAAAATCAAGGTTGTTAATAGAAACATATTTTCTCTGATCATCAAGATATATAAGCATATCCCATGATGCATCAGAATAATTAGTTGGATAAATCGAAATACCAAAAGCATTTTCTGACTGATCTGTTAATAAATCATCAGGATCAACTATTGTCCCGCACTCGAGATAATAATTAGATAATGCTGAAACACCTCTGGTCTCTAATACAACACTTGTTCCATGATAATCACCATAGTAAGCATCATAACCAGCATAAGAAGCATGAGGATTAGTTAATTTAGAACCACCATTACCATTAACGCCAATAAATATAACAATACCAATAACTAAAGCAACTAATAAAGCAAGTAAAATACCAACTACTAAGAAAATAATAACTGCGATGAGGCAACCCTTACCCTTTTTCTTTTCTTTCTTTTCTTTAGTCTTCTTATTAGATGGCTCAACTGCAGGTGCAACTGGCTCTTCTACCTTTACTTCCTCTACAACAGGAGCTTCTGGCTCTTCTGACTTTATTTCCTCTACTACAGGAGCAACTGGCTCTTCTACTTTTATTTCCTCTACTACAGGAGCTTCTGGCTCTTCTGTCTTTACTTCTTCTACTACAGGAGCTTCAGGTTCTTCTACCTTTACTTCCTCTACAACAGGAGCTTCTGGCTCTTCTGCCTTTACTTCCTCTACAACAGGAGCTTCTGGCTCTTCTGTCTTTACTTCTTCTACTACAGGAGCTTCTGGCTCTTCTGCCTTTATTTCCTCTACTACAGGAGCAACTGGCTCTTCTATCTTAATCTCTTCAACAACTGGT
>JAKSSD010000051.1 GCA_024403275.1 Lachnospiraceae bacterium | reverse complement strand
ACTCTGAAGCTCATATCATCACTTTGAAACTTCATAGGATTCTTATCTTCTGTATTAACAAGGATTCTGTTTACCTCGAAATACTTACATCTACAGATAAGTTCTGTTGCTTCTCCCGGTCTGTATTTAAGGATTCTAAGTGGCTGTCTTGGATTAGCACTGCTTTTCATTTTAGCTACTGCTAATGCCTTGTCCACATGAAGTTCTCTCTTATTTCCCTTAGCATCTACACGATCATAATCATAGAGTCTGTAGGTAAGATTTGAATTCTCCTGAATCTCTGCAATAAGACACCCTTCACCTATAGCATGAATTGTACCTGGTTCTACGAAGAAAATATTGCCTTTTGATACTGGAACTCTCTGCATATATTTCATTACAGTTCCCTTCTCAATGGCTGTTCTTATTTTCTCAGGATTACTGTCATTGTTGAGTCCAAAAACCAGTCTTGATTTGGCCTTAGCATCTAAGACATACCACATTTCAGTCTTACCCTGCTGGCCATTCTCATGCTCCTTAGCATATTCATCACTCGGATGAACCTGAAGAGACAAGTCTTTGTCTGCATCAATGAATTTAATGAGAATAGGAATATCTCCCTTTGTTTCAGGATGGCTTCCTACATATTCAGGATGCATCTTTAGAACCTCTGCTAAGGTCTTTCCCTTGTGTTCCCCATTTACAACGTAACTTGGACCGTCCTTGTGAGTACTGCATTCCCATGTTTCAGCAAGTGGTTCTAAATCAATTTCTTTATTAAATTCTGTTTTGAGCCTGCTGCCACCCCACAGATAATCTTTACCTGAAGGACGAAGAAGGAATGGTTTATTACCCATTATTACAGTTCGTATTTAACCTTATCCTGTGCAGTAATTGCTTCACCAAGCTGAACCTCAATTAACTTAAGTTCTGTATCAGCAAATACTGTATGCTTGCAGCCAGCGCTCATTGTAATAACATCACCAGCTTTAACCTTCTGTTCCATACCATCAACGATAGTTCTTCCTTCACCGCTGATAACTACCCATACTTCATCACGATTGTTGTGTGAATGATAGTTCATTGAATGACCTGCATTAAGAGTAACCTTAATTGTCATTGAGCCACTCTCTACATCCATAACCTTATAGTCGCCCCATGACTTCTCAGCGAACATAACCTGCTGCTCGAATTTGTCTACGTAAGGCTTAATATATGAGCTCTGCTCTTTGTCAGATACAAGGATACCATCTGGAGAAGCTGAAATAACTACATCCTTAAGTCCCATTGCAAGAACAGGTACATCCATTTCGTTAACGATGTGAACATTGCTGCACTCATCATTTAACACACCCTTACCTACTACATTTTCACCCATAGCTTCTGTAAGAGTATTCCATGTTCCAAGATCTTTCCACTGTCCAGCGAATCTCTGAACTTCAATCTTATCTTCCTTCTCAACTACTGCATAGTCGAAAGAAATCTTTGTTAATGTATCATATTTAGAGAAAAGATCATCATAATCTGTGAAATCAATAAGTTCATGTGCTTTATCAAGAACGTATTTAAGTTTGTATGCAAATACACCGCCATTCCAAAGAGCACCCTGTTCAATATAACCCTTAGCTATTTCTGTTGTAGGTTTTTCCTTAAATGAACTTACCTTAGCAGTTGCATCCTTTGATTCTGGCATAATATATCCGTATTTTTCTGATGGATATGTTGGCTCAATTCCCATAAGAACAAGATTAGCTGTTCCCTTATCTGCCTGATCTGATAATTTCTTAACTGCTGCGAAATAATCATCTTCTACATATGGATCAACAGGGCAAACAACTACTGATTCATTCTCATCTACCTTCATAACATCAACAAGATAACATGTTGCAAGAGCGATTGCTGGGAATGTATCTCTTCTGCATGGCTCTACTGAAATACCTACGTTCTCACCTAACTGATTATGAATAGCTGATACCTGAGTCTTAGATGTTGCAATAGTAACTGTAGCTTCTGGATCAGCCTTTTTAATCTGATGATATACTCTCTGAACCATTGATTCGTATTCACCATTGTCACCCTTGAAAATCTTAATAAACTGCTTTGATCTGATATCATTTGAAAGTGGCCATAAACGTTTTCCTGAACCACCAGATAATAAAACTACATTCATTTGTTGTTCTCCCTTTTTTATATAAATCTTTGGGGAATTAAATCACGCTAAATCTGATTATTTATAAATTCCCTATATACCACGAAAAAGGAATTCAAGACGAATTCCTTTTTCCCTAACGATTAAATCAATTTAATATTAAGCGTTTTTCATTGCCTTTTCTTTTTTAGCTAATTCTCTATCATGTTTAGCCATGATATTGATTAACTCTTCGTATGAAGTCTTCTGTGGATTCCATCCAAGTACTGTCTTAGCCTTTGTTGGATTACCCCAAAGATTATCAACATCTGTAGGTCTGAACCACTGTGGGTTAACACAAACTAACATCTTACCTGTAGCTACATCGTAACCCTTCTCATCTACGCCTGTACCTTCCCAACGAAGTGTAATACCATTTGCTGCGAATGTTTTCTCTGTGAAATCTCTTACTGTGTGCTGCTCACCAGTAGCGATAACGAAATCGTCTGGAGTATCCTGCTGCATAATAAGCCACATACACTCTACGTAATCCTTAGCATAACCCCAGTCACGAAGTGAATCCATATTACCAAGTTCAAGGTGATCCTGAAGTCCTTCAGCAATACGACCAGCTGCTAATGTAATCTTACGTGTAACGAATGTTTCGCCACGTCTTTCTGACTCATGGTTGAAAAGAATACCATTTACACAGAACATTCCGTATGCATCTCTGTATTCCTTCATCATCCAGAAACCATACTGCTTAGCTACAGCATATGGTGAGTATGGATGGAATGGAGTTGTTTCTGACTGTGGAACTTCCTCTACCTTACCATACAACTCTGAAGTAGAAGCCTGGTAGATTCTACATGTCTTCTCAAGTCCTAACATTCTAACTGCTTCAAGAATTCTAAGAACACCGATAGCATCAACATCACCTGAATACTCAGGAACATCGAATGATACAGCTACGTGTGACTGTGCTGCAAGGTTGTAGATTTCATCTGGCTTAACCTTATCGATAATCTTAATAAGTGAAGTACTATCTGTTAAATCACCATCGTGTAATGTAATAGAATTAGCAGCGATTAAGTGATCAATTCTTGATGTATTTGAAATAGAAGCACGTCTTGTAATACCGTGTACTTCATATCCCTTCTCTAATAATAATTCAGCGAGGAATGAACCATCCTGACCTGTAATACCTGTAATTAATGCTTTTTTCATCATTATTCTCCTTTATTAATAAATATCAAATAACATCTTATTTTAACACACAATTATCCTGTATGTCTATCTTATCCACTGAGCCCATTTGCTTCTGTAAACCTCAGGAGTACATCCCTCGTTTTCAGCAAATACTTTAATAAGATTATTAACACTTCCCATACCTGATTCTACGGCAATCTTATCAATAGGTTTAACTGTAAATCTTAACAATTCCTTAGCTACATTGAATCTTCTGATCGCTAAATATTCCTCAGTAGTAATACCATAGGAAGCCTTAAATGCCTTATCTATTTCCTCAATATCAAATCCTGTTTTCTTGACAATATCCTCAAGAACACTGTCAGCAGCATATCCATCATTTATAAGAGTTCTTACTTCACTGACATCTACCCCGGTTTCAACTTCGCCGAGTTCTTTAACGTCCTCGATAATGCTAGTCATCATTTCTACTAACATCTCATTAGCATAGATTTCAGCAAGTGCTTCTCCATTATTCTGAATGCCCATAAGATATTCAATCATTTCTGGATATCCATCAGCATCTTCTGATGTGAATTTATTCTCTGAATTATTATATTTCAGGAATAAATCATATAAAGCTCTTACACTCTTACCATTGAAATGAACCCATGCAAGTTCCCATGGTTTCTCTTCGCTGCTTTCATGCTCATAATGCTTCATACAGTCGATCAGGAAACTATCTCCTGCCTTAGCCTTATATTCTTTTCCTTCAATAACTACTAGGCCTTCACCGCTTGTAATACACATAAAGAGATATGAATCAACGTTCTCTCTTATGCTTCTATGAACTCTTAAGCTCTTAAGTATTCCAACTTCCTGTACATATAAGAAATTATTGGCAGCCATTTCTGAAGGAGTATGAATATATCTTGTTGATTTAGTCACGCCATCCTGACTAAAGTATTTAGTTGATGAATCACTCATTAATCTTCTCCCTCCAATAATTTAATGTTTCTTCTATAGTTGTTGCCAAAGGAATCTCTGTTTTCCAGCCTGTTATCTTATTAATCTTGCTCGTGTCAGCTTCGATAATAGGAACATCCACAGGTCTTATCTTCGCTGGATCAACTTCAACTGTAATCTTCGCAGTTGACTTAGACAGAATCAAATCAAGCACATCCTGAATAGCAATAGCATGACCGCTGCCTACATTGTAGGTTTCTCCCTGCTCACCCTTTTCGATAAGAAGTGCATATGCTCTAACAACATCTCGAACATCTGAGAAATCTCTCATAGCCTTAAGATTACCTACTCTCATTACAGGCTCTCTTAATCCCTTTTCAATCTCTACTACCTGCTTACAAAAGTCTGCTACAACGAATAATGGAAGCTGATTAGGGCCGATATGGTTAAATGCTCTTACTAACATCAGATCCATATCATAAGCCTTGGCATAAATACTTCCAATCATATTCTGACAAGCTTTTGTAGCTGCATATATATTACCAGGTCTTAGATTGTTCTCTTCGTTAATTGGTGTTTCACCTGGTTTAATATGACCATACTCTTCACCTGAACCAATAAGGAGAACTCTTGGCTTATAGTAAAGCTCTCTTATGGCATCCATTACATTAACACTACCCTTAATGTTAACATCAATAGTTAACTGAGGATTCTTCCATGCTACACCTACTGAACTTTGAGCTGCCAAATGGAATATATAATCTGGTCTTACCTTAAATAAAAGATCAACCACTTCCTGTTTCTCAAGAATATTTAAATTGTACACCTTGGCTAATGACTCATCTAACTGTTCATGAGGAAGCTTAGTTGCATGCACTTCCATCTTTAAGTCATTCGCTAAATGTTTAATGAGATAATCACCTACGAAGCCTGCCGCTCCGATAATTAAGGCTCTCTTCATTCTTTCCCCTCGCTTTTATTAGAATGGTTTAATTCCGTAGCTTCTACAGATACCCTGGAATTCTGGGCTTGTTGCAAAGCTATCAAATACTTCCTGTCTTGACATACCTGCTGACATCTTACCAAGCCAGTAATTCTTGCCACTTGTATCTGCTGCACGTCCCATAAATGCTATATACAGATAATCAAGATATGTAGATTCATCATATCCCTTGCCTACGAATTCCGGGCTGAATACGAAATCTGCTGCCACTTCCTTACCTGACTTTGTATGTGTCCAAAGATTATTGCAGTGGAAGCTAAGTCCACCTGCTTCTGCTGGTCTGTCGAGAACCTTCTCATACATTCTCTTAACAAACTTTGTTACATCATCTTCAGCGCCACACTGTGCGCATTTATTAGTTGGAACTGTGCCGTATTCTGGTACTGCTACTCCGTTACCTGTTTCGATTCCGAATCCATCACAGATACCCTTGAATTCACCACTGCCTACGAAGTTATTAAATACTTCCTCTCTGTTCATTCCCTGAGCCATCTGTTCTTTCCAGTAGTTCAATCCACCTTCATCAGCTTCACGTCCCATGAATGCTTTATATAAATGTTTAAGATAATCATCATTACAGTAATTCTTAGCTTTGAACTCGTTACTGAATACAAATCCAAATGCAACTTCTGAACCAGTCTGTTCATCGTTAGCTAAGATATCTCCCCAGTACTTGATACCACTTGCATCTGGCGTTCTGTCAAGACATACGTTATATAACTGAACTACGAAATTATCAATCTGTGTACGCTGTGCCGGAGTCTTTTCTCCTCCGATAAGGAATGCCTTAGGAGCATTAACATAGATTGTATTTCCTGCAGAATCCTTAGTATAGATAATAACCTTATCTGCACCAGACTGAGCTGGGAAGCTGCTTACTGTAAAATTACCACCATTTGACGAAGTTGTTGGATATTCTGTTTTATTAACTACCGCACCTGCTTCATATCCGTCATAATAAATCTGACCTGATACTGATGATGCTGTAATTGAATTAACGATTAAGTGATAATAAGTTACGTTTCTATTATTTGACATAAATGCATATGCATTCTGTTCAAATGTTGTTGTTCCTTCTACAGAAACCTTATTGTTTGTAGCATTAACTGTTGTATTTACATCAGTATATACAGCAGAAGTTCCATAGTTTACAATTCTGTTATTTGTCAAAGTAAGCTTTGATGAGTTATAAGCTGCAACACCAGTATATCCACCATTCTTACGTGTTGAGAGATAAATCTTATTAGAATCAAGTGTATTAACTGAATCTACCATAAGACATACACCGATATTATTAACATTGTCTGCAATAATATTAGACTTAATAACCGTTGTACAGCCGTTGTCTACTCTGATACCTGAACTTCCGTTTTTATTAATCTTATTACTTGTAACATTTACATTTGAAAGTCTGAAGTACATACCATCTTCTGTATTTGATTCACAGATGTTATTAGCTATTGTACCTGAAACCATTCCGTATGATGTCTCATTACCATCGTATACAATACCATTTCCAACATTTCCTGATACTGTATTACCATCCATATTAGCTGAAGAGCCTCTGGATACTGATACACCCTGATATCCTGAAGCAGTTACTGTATTACCAGTAAGTGTAATATTCTGAGCCTTATAAGTAACCTGAATACCATGGTTGTGAGCATTCTTTATTGTGTTTGAAGTAACCTTAACATCCTTACTTCTTGCAACAATAAGTCCATTACCCCAATCAGCGTAAGGAGACTTAACTGTGTCAATTGTATTGCCTGTTACTTCTGTCTTATTACTATTGTTATCAACTAAGATTCCATCACCATGAAGTGTTTTAGTAATGCCTGGCATATTAGCTGAATTAGTAACCTTGTTATTCTTAATTATTGATGAGTTATCATTATTAACAGCAATACCATAGTGATCTGAATTAGTAATTGTGTTATCTGATACTGTAACTGTTGTACATCCATCCATGTAGATTGAAGCGATACCTGCTACATTGCTTATGGTGTTTTTAGTAACCTTACAGTTACTTACACTTGTAAGCTGAATACCACAGTAAGCGCTATTAGCGCTGCTTGCTGTAATTGTATTATTTGAAATAGTACAATTTGACTTTAGAACTACAATAGCATCAACATTAGTACAATTTTTAAATGTAACATTTTCTGCCTGGATAACAACTCTGTAACCCTCTAAATCGTATCCATCAACAGTTGCTGCATTTCTAATGAAAACATTCTTAGTTCCTGTATCTACATTTCCAGTCCCAACCAAAGTTTTCAAATCACTTATTCCCTTTGCTTCGGCCTTAATAGATGCAAGTCCTGCTACTGTTACGAACAATGCGAGCATCATTAGTCCCTTTAACAGTACACTGTTTTTTAATCTACCCATAAATATCTCCTCCTAGACTAATTTTAGTGCTACCTTCTTAATGTATACTTTATCTCCATCTTCTACTCTGATTACCAGGATGTAGTTGCCCTTTTTCAATCCATTGTCATAACATATCAGGCATGTTTCAAATCTTCCATCTGTAAGATTGATATCATCCACATTAAGATTGACAAACGGCATTTTGACCAGTGGGCTCTCACCTGTAAATATACCTACCTGAAGCTGCATACCTTCTTTTTGTCCCTTAAATACAAAAGACAAATAGTTTACAGTTCCAAAGCTAAGCTCACACATTAATGGAGTTCCTATTTCTATCCTGTCATCCTTACAATATATTCCAAATGACGGAACCTCAAGATTCTCCTTAACGCTTCTTTCACAGAAGTCTTTAAACTTATCCTTACCTTCGAAGAACTTATCTGTTAATTCTGAAACCAATCTGATTTTTTCTTTATTCTCCTCAGCTTGATTATCTGTTAAAACTTCAGCTTTGCCTTCAAAGATTTCATCCTTTTCATAGAGAAAACTATAATAATTTTCAAACAGATATTTCTCTGGCTTAACATACATGTTCCAGTCAGTAATTCTTCCTGGCCATCCAAGTACTACATAAGGCTCTGATTTAACAAGATTCGGATATTTATTCTGAACGTAGTTGAAATAACTACTCCATTCATCTAATCCCATCATCTCAATTCCAGGATGATTACTTATCATTTCCTGATACAAAGACTTATCAATAATCTGTGGCATATGACTCGAGTACTGATATGCAGGATATCTATGTTCATTACAAAAATCCCTGGTTCTATGAATATATCTGTCGTATGATGTAATACCACCTATTACGCCATGCCATTCATTAAGTTCATTGCAATAATAAGCTCTGTACGCTCCGTCTTTTACAAATACATCTAAATCAATCTCCTCAAGTGGTCTGTAATCATCATCACTCATAATAAATACATCATCCACTTTGTCGCTTTGCATAGCCAAGCACCTTAAGAAGAAGTTTCTTGTACCATGATCTTCTGGAAGCTTTGCTCCCTTAAGAATCTCTTCATCTGTAAGTGTCTCTATTTTTATTCTGTCCGTTTTAATGGACATCATATCCTTGGCAACCTTGTCTGGACAGCATAAGAGGAGTCTGTCAATAAATGGCATATACTTTTCGATAAATGGAACCGTACCTGTAATATCCTCCACTCTCGCTGTAAGTATAACCATCTGACTAACATCTGTCTTTGCTTTATATTCTTCAATCTTAAGAGTATCCAGGGCTTCAAGAATCTTCTCTGCTGTTTCCTTCCAGGTGAATGAAACAAAACCTGCTGCCTTCTCTCTTAATCTCTCATATTCATCTTTGTTTTCAATTAATTTTGAAACTACATCAATAAAAGCTTTCGGATCATGTGGATCAAAATACTCACAATAATCTCTACCAACTTCTCTTAATACTGGCACATCTGATGCAAGAACAGGAGTACCTCTCTCAAGACTTTCAACAATAGGCAGTCCAAATCCTTCGATAAAGGTTGGGAAAGCCACCATGAAAGCATGTGTGTATAAATACTCAATAGCCTCATCACTAAGACCTATGAAATGATAGAATCTCTTATCCTTTTCCGGATGTTCTTCTATTCTTTTAGCTAACTTCTCAACGTTCCAGCCAATCTTTCCTGCAAAGATTAATTTAACATCCTTATCAAATAATCCCTGCTCAAATGCATCTAACAAAAGAGTATGATTTTTTCTTGGCTCAATTGTTCCAATATTCAGTATATATTTACTATTTGCTGCTTCGATAACTTCTTTTGGAATAGTATCTTCTTTAGCTTTTGCTACACCGCTAAAATCCGATCCAAGCCATGATACATATCCTGGAACATGAGGAAGTCCAAGCTTATCGCATAACTCATATATTGCATCCAAGGTACTCTTAGCAGATACAATAATTGCATCTGCATACTGAAGATAAGCACCAATATAATTCATGAAATTGAATCTTGTATTGGAATGAGTATACTGTGGATGAGTAATAGGAATAATATCATATACATATACTGATATTTTAACTCCGTAACGCTTCAAATCTGGAAGAAGAACACTTCTTTTGTAGGTATTATTCCAAACGGCGTCTAAGTCAAAGAAAATATCTCCGGGATTCATATTCTTAGGATTGATAATCTTTCCTGTATACAAATCCTTTTGCTCTACACCTTTACCCTGAATGAATCCAATAAACTTATCTGAATCAAGCTCCTTGAAGCCTCTCACATCATCCTCATAGGATAAATAGCAGATTCGACCAGTTGTCATCTTATTCAATTCTACTGAAACATTTCGGACTACTCTCTGAATACCAGTTAAGAATTTAACTCTGGTAAGATTAGTCACATCTATATATATCTTTTGCATTATTATCCTCTGCTAACAATCTTCAGGTATACTTTCTTAAGTGCTACTTTAATCTTAAGTGGAATAAGTGCTTTTATCTTAATAATAATCTTCCTGAATTTCTTTTTTATCTTGCCTGCTGAATAATTAACTTCTTCAGAAGGATCTACATAGTTGGAAATTACAGATTTCTTACGATTTCTCTCTGTGAAAGAAACTACAGCTTTCATGACTTCATCTTTAAATTCCTGTTCAGAATTAAAATGTCTCGCATTCCAGTTATCAACCTCTTCCTCAGTTACCAGTCTTTTAAGGACCAGTGAATACATTACCTGAACATACTTATCTGCCGGTACGTCATACATCATGGAAAGGTCCGTCTGCTCTGGTCTGACCTGAAGCACTTTCATAAAAGTATCCTTGCAGGTTTCCATATCTACACCAGTTCCTGACAGGTTTTCTTCTGTAACATCATATAGTTTTGAATAAATACTTAATTCTTTACTAGTCATCATTTCTCCAGCTGTGAATAACACTTATTTCTCCAGCTTCTGCTCTAACATTGTTAATTCTTAATGTAAATACATTTCTCCAGAAATCATAATTAAATCCATCTGGCTTATGGAAAGCTATATCAAAAATATAATTTCCTGCATTTACAGGTAATCTCTCTACTTCAAGAGTAATAACACCCTTACTCTTAAGTGGTAATTCCTGAGATTTATCAATAAGTGTATTAGTTCCATACATATGAACCTTATCATCACGATATATAGCTACACCTACTACTGATTTCTCAATATTTCCTGAATTTGTATATTCAATCTTAATGTTGAAGCCCTCTGTTGTAAGGTAGTTGTATCTTTCTTTACCCTCGTTGTCGTAAACACTTACCTTATCAATCTTAACCTCACCAGAACCCCATCTGGTTCCATCTTTCTTGCTATCTTCTGCTTCTTTAGCCTCTTGTGCCTCTTCGTTTTCCTTAGTCTCTTCAGTCTCTTCGCTCTTTTCTTCTGCAGCTTTTTCTTCTGGTTTTTCCTTAGGAACGTCAAGAGTATTTCCTGCCATAAATGCCATATACATAGGGTCTACATCGTAAGGATTACCTTCCTCTCTGATAAGACCATCATGAATCCAGATATTTCTATCACAGATTTGCTCCATCTGTGCAAGTGAGTGAGATACAATTACGATTGTTGTTCCTTCTGACTTAATCTGACGAAGTCTATTGAAACATTTAGCCTGAAATGCAACATCACCTACCGCAAGAATCTCATCGATAAGAAGTATGTCCGCATCTACATTAATAGCTACTGCAAATGCTAATCTCATATACATACCACTTGAGTATGTTCTAACTGGATTATCAATAAATTGACGAAGTTCTGAGAATTCGATGATTTCTTCAATTCTCTCCTCAATCTCTTTATTAGTAAGGCCAAATATTGATGCATTAATATAAATGTTCTCACGTCCACTCATATCAGGATGGAAACCTGCACCAAGCTCGATAAGGCTCGATACTCTTCCACACATCTCGATTGAACCACTGTCTGGATACATGATCTTCGTAAGCATTTTAAGTGTAGTACTTTTTCCACATCCGTTATGACCAATAAGACCAATAGCTTCACCCTTTTTAACTTCGAAGCTAATTCCCTTGAGTACTTCTCTCTCTTCGTATTTGCGTCTTCCTCTGAAGAGTGTTCTCTCTTTAAGAGTTCTGCCTTTGTCTAAATATACTTTGAATTTCTTAGTTATATTTCTTACTTCAATTGCATTTTCTGGTTTCATTACATTTCCTCCGCAAAACGTCTTTGCATTCTGTCAAAGGCAAACCAGCCAATGGCAAACAAAACCACTCCCATTACAAGTGCTGTAAGAAGTGTTGAAAACTGTGGAACACGCGCATAATAAAGAATATCTCTGTATGCGATAATAATTGGTGTCATCGGATTAACCATTGTGTATAGCATTCTATACTGTTCTGGAATAGCCTCTACTGAATACATTACTGGAGATAAGAACTGCCATGCCATAGTAGCTATGCCAACGATATACTGTGTATCCTGAAAGAATACTGTAAGTGCTGATAAAACAAATGTGAATCCCAATGCTAAGAGGAATTCAATAAGCATTACAGGTATAAGACAAAGAAGTGCCAAAGGATTAAATGTATAACGCATTACTAACATTACTGCAAAGATTACTAAGAAGCTTAGAAGCATGTTAATAAATGTACTTATTACGAATGACAAAGGAAGTACTTCTCTTGGGAAATAAATCTTTTGAACCATATTCTTCTGGCTGGTAATACATACTGCACCACCTGCTAAGCATGTACTAAAGAAAATCCATGGAATCAAAGCCACGAACAGGAACATGTAATAATCCTTAACACCATTTCTCATGACAATTGAGAAAACAAATGTATAAATGAGCAACTGAAACAATGGGTTAATAAAAGTCCATAAGAAACCAAGTACTGATCCCTTATAACGACCTTTTAAGTCTCTTTTAACAAGACTTGTAATCATTGTTCTGTATGCATATATTTCTTTTATACGCTTTATCATTAATCTATCCTCTGTTTCATAATCTCAAGGATTCTGTCTCTGACCTTTTTGCCAGCCTCCTCAAGACTTAATTTATCCTCAATATATGATTTGGCCTTTACTGCCATATCATCATAGAATTCTTTATCTTTATATAATTTAAGCATGTATTCTGCGGCCTGGTCGGTATCTGCATCTGCCCACTTACATCCCTTAGGATATGGTGACATATTATTGCCAAGAGTGATGAACTTATAATCCACCATGCAGGCTACTTCGCTATTCATAAATTCTGTATTTGAAGACCAGTTAGTCGCAATACAAGGAGTCCCATTAAGCATTGCTTCTGCCATAACCAAACCAAAGCCTTCTGCTCTATGAAGCGATATGAATACATCTGCATTTGCTATCAGACTATTAACTACTTCTTTCTCAAGAATCTCTGTTACAAAATAAACATTTTTATAGCCTTCAAGAAGTGCACTTAATTCCTCAATATCCTTCTCCTTTGGATTATTCATCTTAATAACTAATCCAACATTCTCATCTTCTACCGGGAAGGCCTTCTTATAGCTTTCGATTGCTCCCATAGGATTCTTTCGAATCATAGTGCTGTTAGCGTCGTACATAATCAGATATAAGAATTTATCTTCTGGAAGCTTGAAATACTTCCTGTCACAACTCTCTTTTGTTTTGGCTGAAACATAATAAGGAATTGTTTTAACTGGCTTGTCTGTCACCTTCCTTATACTCTCACTAGTGAATTCAGATGGTGTCCAGATTTCATCTACAAGATCAATGGCTGGAGTCCAAAAGAACGGAAATTCTTCAAGTTCCCAAAGCCAAAATGCTATATTATATTTCTTATTCCAAAGATTCTCATCAAAATCCACGCATTTATACATAAGCTCTGGTGGTTCAAGATGAAGAATATTTATTCCGTAAGGAGTAGAATCTGTAAGCTTATCATCAAAGCTTTTATCTTCATTTCTCACATTATCCGCAAGATTATAATTCTGAATAGTAAATCCAAGACCTGATGCCTCTACAGCCTTGCTAAGCAAGCGACAACTTTGTCCAAGACCTATCTCTGCCTTCACAGGTCCCATTACATTTACGCCTTCTGGAAAGCATTTTGAGTCGTATGCTGCTCTTGTTCTTTTCTTAGTAACCTTTCTCACATGTGAGCGGTAAATCAGTCTCGCACGGACATTAAGAAGCTCATCTGGTATTAACTTTTTCACTATTGATTTAACAGACTTTGCCATCCGCGATTTCCCGACCTTCAATCATTAAACATAATCGTATTATTATAGCACAATTTTACTGAATTTTCCACCCTTACAAGACTGGCGTTATCAGTTGGCTATGCCATACTTATTACAGATATCAACGAACTCCTGACAGCCTCCAAATCTATTAAATACTGACTCTCTGCTCTCTCCATTTGCAAGGCAGTCTACCCAGTATGCTTTACCTGGTTCGTCGAATTCTCTATCCATGAAAATCCTATACAGATACTCAACATATACTTCATCAGAGTATCCCTTGCTCATAAACTCTTCACTGAATACAAAATTACGGGCAACCTGTCTTCCTGTGTACACATGATCCCATATAGATTTACAGTGGAAATTAAGTCCCTCTTCTTCAGCCTCTCTGTCAAGGCAGAGTAAATAGAGTCTCTTAACAAATTCAGTAACGCCATCCTGCTTGCCGCAATTTGAACAAGGTCCAGTAGGAATAGTACCATATTTAGGAGCTTCTTTTCTCTCTCCTATCTCTATTCCAGCCTCATCGCAGAATCCTCTGAATTCATCACTAAATGCAAATCCATAGAATACATATTCTCTAGACTGACCACTCTCAAGTAGTGTTATCCAGTGTTCCAATCCACCTTCGTCATATTCTCTTCCAAGGAATGCTCTGTAGAGTTGTTTTACGTAACATTCATTACAAAAATTTTTGCTGTTAAATTCATCGCTGAAAACAAATCCCTTGGCAACCTGTGAACCATTCTGCATTCTGCCAACAAGTATACCTGTCCAGTTATCAAGTCCTGACTCATCTGGATTTCTTCCAAGACATACATTATAAAGTCTGGTTACAAAAGCCTTAGCCTTATTCTCATCAACTGGAGGCTTCTCATTTGGCATATTGTTATATACAGGAATTTCAAAAACGAAATT
>JAKSSD010000050.1 GCA_024403275.1 Lachnospiraceae bacterium | reverse complement strand
CTGCAGGTGTTACTGTAGAAGTTGCAGAAAATAATAAAGTGACTGTAAAAGGTCCCAAGGGTGAATTATCAAGAGTTTTACCCTCTGAGATGGAAATCAAGGTTGAAGGTGCTGAAGTAGTAGTTTCAAGACCAAACGACCTTAAGAAGATGAAATCTTTACATGGATTAACAAGAACTTTGGTTAACAACATGGTAGTTGGTGTTACTCAGGGTTATGAGAAGAAGCTTGAAGTTAACGGTGTAGGTTACAAGGCAAGCAAAGCTGGCAACAAGCTTACATTAAACCTTGGATACTCTCATCCAATCGAGATGATTGATCCAGAAGGTATTGAAACAACAGTAGAAGTTGCAAGTACAACAATTATTACTGTAAAAGGTATTGATAAAGAAAAAGTTGGCCAATTCGCTGCTGAAATCAGAGATAAGAGAAGACCTGAGCCATATAAGGGCAAGGGTATCAAGTATGCTGATGAAGTTATCAGACGTAAAGTTGGTAAGACTGGTAAGAAATAAGAGATAAGGAGAGTATAAAAAATGGTTAGTAAGACATCCAGACAGGAAGTACGTGTTGAAAAGCACAGAAGAATTCGTAGCCGTTTAAGTGGTACTGCACAGAGACCTCGTCTTTCAGTATTCAGAAGTAACGACCACATGTATGCTCAAATTATCGACGACACTGTTGGTAACACACTCGTTGCAGCATCAACACTTGATAAAGATGTTAAGGCTGAATTAGAGAAGACTAACAACGTTGAAGCAGCAGCATACTTAGGAACTGTAATTGCTAAGAAAGCATTAGACAAGGGAATTAAAGAAGTTGTCTTTGATCGTGGCGGTTATATATATCAAGGTAAAGTCGCAGCTCTCGCTGAAGCAGCAAGAGAAGCTGGCTTGGAATTTTAGGAAGGGGAGGATTTGCAATGGTACGCAATATTATTAACCCTGCTGAGTTAGGTGAATTATTTAGTGATACAATCGCTATTAAGAGAGTTAGCAAGACTACAAAGGGTGGTCGTGTGATGAGCATCGCTGCACTCGTAGTAGTTGGTGACAAGAATGGTCATGTTGGTGTAGGTACAGGTAAGGCTAAAGAGAATGGTGAAGCTATTCGTAAGGCTACAGATGATGCTAAGAAGCACATGGTAGCAGTTAACCTTGATGAGAACGCATCAGTTACACATGATTATATTGGAAAATATGCTTCAGCAAGCCTTCTTTTAAAGAGAGCTCCTGAAGGTACTGGTATTATCGCTGGTGGTCCTGCTCGTAAAGTTTGTGAATTAGCAGGTATCAGAAACATCCGTACAAAATCTTTAGGTTCTAACAACAAGACAAACGTTGCACTTGCAGCTGTTGAAGGCTTAAGCAAGCTTAAGAGCCCAGAAGATGTTGCCAGAAATCGTGGTAAGTCTGTAGATGACATTCGTGCTTAATCTACAGGGATGAAAGGAGATCAAAAATGGCAGATAAAATGTTAAAAATCACATTGGTTAAGTCCCCAATCAGTGCTGTTCCAAAACATAGAAAGACTGTTGAAGCTATGGGATTAAAGAAACTTCACAAGACAGTACTTTTACCTGACAATGCAGCAACTAGAGGACAGATTCAGCAAATCGGATACCTTCTTAAGGTTGAAGAAGCATAGGAAAGGAGAGTCACATGGAATTATCAAATTTAAGACCTGCAGAAGGTTCAAAGCATAGTGATAATTTTAGAAGAGGACGTGGCCATGGTTCAGGAAACGGCAAGACTGCTGGTAAGGGACATAAAGGTCAGAAGGCTCGTTCAGGAGCTCCTAGAATTGGTTTTGAAGGTGGTCAGATGCCTTTATACAGACGAATTCCTAAGAGAGGCTTCAAAAACAGAAATACAAAAGAGATTATTGCAATTAATGTATCAGCTCTCGAGAAATTCGAGAATGGCGCTGAAGTTACTGTAGATGCTTTACTTGCAGCTGGCGTTATCAGCAAGGTTTGCGATGGAGTAAAGATTCTTGGTAATGGCGAATTAACAAAGAAATTAACAGTAAAGGTTAATGCTTATAGCGAAGGCGCTAAGGCTAAAATCGAAGCAGCAGGCGGTACAGCAGAGGTGATCTAGTGTTTAAAACATTTATTAATGCTTTTAAAATTAAAGATATCAGAAAAAAACTTCTGTACACATTATTAATGCTTATCATTGTCCGTTTAGGATGTTCAATTACTACTCCTGGTATTAATCAGGAGTATGTAAAAATGATTATGGACTCACTCTTCGGAGCAGATGGAATGGGTATTTTCGGTGCATTTACAGGTGGATCATTCGAAAGAATGTCCATCCTGGCACTTGGTATTACTCCATACATCACATCATCAATCATCATGCAGTTGATGACTATTGCAATTCCTAAGTTAGAGGAAATGCAGAATGATGGTGAAGACGGACGTAAAAAGATTGCTGCAGTTACAAGATATGTAACCGTAGGACTTGCCTTAGTAGAATCAGGTGCCATGGCATTTGGTTTCGGTGCAGAAGGTTTATTGTACGAGTACAACGCACTTAATGTAATCACTGTTATCGCAGCAATGACTGCAGGTTCAGCTTTCTTAATGTGGATTGGTGAGCGAATCACTGAAAATGGTGTAGGAAATGGTATATCAATCATCTTGATTATCAATATTATTTCTTCATTCCCACAGGATGCTAAGACATTATATGAAACATTCATTAAGAATCAGCCTGTAGCACTTGCAGTATTATATTCATTTATAATTATAGCTGTTATAGTTGTTCTTATAATCGGAGTTGTTTATCTTAGTGATGCTACTCGTAAGATTCCTCTTCAGTATGCTAAGAAGATTCAAGGCAATAAGATGATGGGGGGAAATACAAGTGTTATTCCTATTAAGATTAACACTGCTGGTGTTATTCCAGTAATCTTCGCTTCTTCAATCCTTCAGTTCCCAGTTATGATTACTCAGATGGTAAAATATAACGGAACAGGTTGGTGGTCAGAAGCAGTTAAGTTTTTAAGCGCAAGATATTGGTTTGACACAGACAATATGTTATATACAATTGGTGTGATTTTATACGTAGCATTGATCGTATTCTTTGCTTACTTCTATACATCAATTACATTTAACCCTATGGAGATTGCAAACAATCTCAAGAAATCAGGCGGATTCGTTCCTGGTGTTAGACCAGGTAAGCCAACCAGTGAATATTTAAATAAAGTATTAAATTACATTATTTTCATTGGTGCAATCGGACTTACAATTATAGCTGTTTATCCATATGTGTTTGGTGGATTATTCAATGCTACAGTAAGTTTCGGTGGAACAAGTATTATCATCGTAGTAGGTGTTATTGTTGAGACAGTTAAACAGATTGAATCACAGATGCTTGTTCGTAATTATAAGGGATTCTTAAATGACTAAATAATAAAAATTTTTATAACTTGGCGATGGACACTCTTTTATGGGGTGTCTTGTCGTCAATTTGTTGACTAAACACGGAGGCGAATATGAAAATCGTTATGTTAGGTGCACCAGGTGCAGGAAAAGGTACTCAGGCAAAGATGATTGCTGACAAGTATTCTATCCCTCATATTTCAACTGGTGATATTTTCAGAGCAAATATTAAAGAAGGAACTGCACTCGGACTTGAGGCAAAATCATATATGGATCAGGGAAAGCTTGTTCCAGATGAACTCACTGTTAAGATTCTCCTTGACAGAGTTGCTAAGGATGATTGTGCAAATGGATATGTTCTCGATGGATTCCCAAGAACAATTCCTCAGGCAGAAGTATTAAAGGATGCATTAGCAAAATTAAATGACAAGATTGATTATGCAGTTAATGTAGATGTTCCTGATGAGAATATTGTAAAGAGAATGTCAGGAAGAAGAGCATGTGTGACATGTGGTGCTACATATCATATTGAGCATGTTCCTCCAAAGACAGAGGGCGTATGCGACAGATGCGGAGCTGCTCTTATTTTAAGAGATGATGATAAGCCAGAGACAGTTCTTAACAGACTTAAGATTTATCATGATCAGACACAGCCATTAATTGACTTCTATACAAATGAAGGAATTCTTAAGACAGTTGATGGTACAGTAGATGTTAAAGTTGTATTTGAAAACATTATTTCAATTTTAGGATAAGAAACAGAGGCGAATATGGCAGTATCAATTAAGTCACCTAGAGAAATTGAACTGATGAGAGAATCAGGAAAGATTCTTGGTGAAGTTCATGATCAGTTAAAGGAGATAATCAGACCTGGAATATCAACTCTTGAGATTGATATTGAGGCTGAGAAATTGATAAGAAAGAATGGATGTATTCCAAACTTCCTTCATTATAATGGGTTTCCTGGTTCAGTATGTGTTTCCATTAATGAAGAAGTTGTTCATGGTATCCCAAAGAAAAGTCGTATACTTAAAGAAGGAGATATCGTGAGCCTTGACTGTGGATGTATATACAAAGGTTACCATTCAGATGCTGCAAGAACATATCCTGTTGGAGAAGTTGATCCAGAGGTTATGAAACTTGTAGAGGAAACCAAAAACAGTTTCTTTGAAGGAATTAAAATGGCTAAGGCAGGAAATCATTTGTATGATATCTCAAATGCAATTGATGCTTACATATCACAGTTTGGATATGGAGTTGTAACTGCTTTAGTAGGACATGGTATCGGAACAAGCTTACATGAGGATCCCTCAATTCCGAATTACCATATGGACAGAAGGGGTATGAAACTTCAGGCAGGAATGACACTTGCGATTGAACCGATGATTAATCTCGGAAGAGCAGATGTGGATTTCCTTGATGATGGATGGACATGCGTAACAAGCGACAGACTTCCATCTGCACATTATGAAAATACCATTCTTATTACAGATGGTGAGCCAGAAGTATTAACATTACCTAAGAATTAAGTTGGAAAGGATTGTAGCGAGTAATCGCCAGGTAGAAATTAGTGTCAAAATTAGATGTAATCGAAATTGAAGGTGTAGTAACTGAGAAACTTCCAGGTACACAGTTCAGAGTTCAGCTCGAAAATGGTCATGAAGTTATTGCTCACATCAGTGGTAAATTAAGACAGAACTATATCAGAATTTATCCTGGTGACAAAGTTACATTAGAAATGTCTCCATATGATTTATCAAAAGGTAGAATTATTTGGAGAGAAAAATAAATCCTTAAGTGGAAAAATATGTCTTGCAATGTTATTTTCCACGTGTTACAATGTTAAACGGACTTTTTTGAGAGGAGGGTTTAATCGTGAAAGTTAGATCATCGGTAAAACCAATTTGCGAAAAATGCAAAGTTATCAAGAGAAAAGGAAGAATCATGATTATTTGTGAGAATCCTAAGCACAAGCAGAGACAGGGATAATTTATTCTTGTTTTGTTTGCAATTTTGCGGCTGTAGTCAATATATTCCCGTCAAAATGTATTGACTGAAAAATAAATGTGAGGAAGGCATTGCCTGTCCGTGCATTTACTTTTTGATACCGAGAAGCAAGATCAAAGTATCGGAAAGATCGGGTAATCCCGGTTGGGTCTTATTTTAGACCCCTATCATTTAGTAACTGTTAATTACGGTACCAAAGTGTACCAAGGAAAAATGGAGGAAAAAGAAACATGGCTCGTATTGCTGGTGTTGACTTACCAAGAGACAAACGTGTAGAAATCGGTTTGACATACATCTATGGTATTGGTGTAGTAACTTCAAACAAGATTTTGGAAAAGGCAAAAGTAGATCCTAACACTCGTGTAAGAGATCTTACAGATGATGAAGTTAAGGCTATCGGTGAAGTAATCGCTGAAGATTACCTTGTAGAAGGTGATTTAAAGAGAGAAGTAGCTCTTAACATCAAGAGATTACAGGAAATCGGATGCTATCGTGGTATCCGTCATAGAAAAGGACTTCCTGTTCGTGGTCAGAAGACAAAGACAAACGCAAGAACAAGAAAAGGTCCTAAGAAGACTGTTGCTAACAAGAAGAAATAATAACAATGGTGTAGTTACTTCTATTTATATTGGAAGTACAGATTTTAAGAAAGTAGGTTAGTTTTTATTATGGCAAACAAAGCAGTAGCTAAAAAAGGCGCTAAGAAGCGTGTCAAGAAAAACGTTGAACATGGACAGGCACATATCCAGGCATCTTTCAACAACACTATCGTAACAATTACAGATGCTGAAGGTAATGCATTAAGCTGGGCAAGTGCTGGTGGTCTTGGTTTTAGAGGTTCAAAGAAATCTACTCCGTATGCAGCTCAGATGGCATCAGAGACAGCAACAAAGGCTGCTCTCGTTCACGGATTAAAGACAGTAGATGTATTTGTTAAAGGACCTGGTACAGGACGTGAAGCTGCAATCAGAGCATTAGCAACTTGTGGCTTACAGGTTACAACTATCACAGACGTTACACCCGTTCCTCATAACGGATGCCGTCCACCTAAGCGTAGAAGAGTTTAATTTGTGATACATTAGATTTTGTTTAGATTATTTTAAAGGAGACAAAAAAATGGCAGTAGATAGAACGCCTGTGTTAAAAAGATGTAGACACCTTGGTATCGAGCCTACAGTATTAGGCTATGACAAGAAGTCAAATAGAAAATTCTTACATGAAGGAAAAGGAAAGAAGTCAGAGTACGCAAACCAGTTAAGAGAAAAGCAGAAAGCTAAATTCATCTATGGTGTACTTGAGAAACCTTTCCGTAACTACTATGAGAAGGCTGATCGTATGAAAGGTATGACTGGTGAAAACCTTATGGTTATCCTTGAGAGCAGACTTGATAACGTAGTATTCCGTTCAGGTATGGCTAGAACACGTAGAGAAGCTCGTCAGATGGTTGACCACAAGTTCTTCCTCGTAAATGGCCAGCTTGTTAACATCCCATCATACTTAGTAAAAGCTGGTGATGTTATCGAAATTAAAGAAAAAAATCGTAGTTTACAGAGAGTAAAAGAAGTATTCGAAGTTACAGAAGGCAGACTTACACCTAACTGGATGGATGCTGACAAGGACGCATTCAAGGTTACTGTAAAGAATCTTCCAACAAGAGAAGAAATCGATGTTCCTGTAGACGAAATGCTTATCGTCGAGTTGTATTCTAAGTAATAGCATTGCATAATTAAAAGGAGGGTATTAAATGTTAGCATTTGATTTTGACAACCCCAATATTGAGGTAGCTGAAATTTCAGAGGATAATAAGTACGGCAAATTCGTTGTAGAGCCTTTGGAGAGAGGCTATGGTATAACATTAGGTAACTCATTAAGACGTATTATGCTTGCTTCTTTACCTGGTGCAGCAGTTAGCAGAGTGAAAATTAATGGCGTTGAACATGAATTTTCATCTATTGAAGGTGTTAAAGAAGACGTAACAGAAATCATCATGAATATTAAGAATCTTGCAATCAAGATTAACTCAGATTCAGATGAGGAAAAGAAAGCATATATCGACTTTACCGGTGAGGGTGTTGTTCGTGCTTCAGATATCGTATTTACTGATGATGTTGAAGTAATGAATCCTGATCAGATTATTGCTACTATTAGCGGTAAGAACAACAGTTTATATATGGATTTGACTATTACAAAGGGTAGAGGATACGCTAGTTCAGATAAGAACAAAGACGAACAGACACCAATTGGTACAATTGCTATCGATTCAATCTACACACCTGTAGAGAGAGTAAATGTAACAGTTGAGAATACTCGTGTAGGTCAGATGACAGATTATGACAAGTTAACATTGGACGTATATACAAATGGTACTTTAGGACCAGATGATGCAGTTAGCCTTGCAGCAAAAGTTCTTTCAGAGCACTTAAAGTTATTCATTAACTTATCAGAGAATGCAAGAAATGCAGAAGTTATGGTTGAGAAGGAAGAAGATAACAAGGAAAAGGTACTTGAAATGAGTATCGAAGAACTTGAATTATCAGTTCGTTCATTTAACTGTTTAAAGAGAGCTAACATCAACACAGTTGAAGAGCTTGTTAACAAGACTCCAGACGAAATGATGAAGGTTCGTAACTTAGGACGTAAGTCACTTGATGAAGTTCTTCAGAAATTAAGGGATTTAAATCTTCGTTTAAGAGATAGCGAGGAATAAATCGATAAATTGCGGTAAGTCTAAAATGCGCGCAGGTAACTCAAAATGGGATTAAGTTCATATTAAGTAAGTCCAAAGGCGTTAATATTGGACTCCAGGTTTATTTAAGGAGATTAAAAAAATGGCAAAGTACAGAAAATTAAGCAGAACAAGTGATCAGAGAAAAGCATTACTTCGTAACCAGGTAACAGCACTTTTATACTATGGTAAAATCGAAACAACTGAAGCTAAGGCTAAAGAAATCCGTAAGATCGCTGAAGGCATCATTGCTACAGGTATCAAGGAAAAAGATAACTATGAATTAGTTAAGGTTCAGGCTAAGGTTGCTCGTAAAGATAAAGACGGTAAGAGAGTAAAAGAAGTTGTTGATGGTAAGAAGGTTACTGTTTACGATGTAGTTGAAAAGGAAATCAAGAAAGATAAGCCTTCAAGATTACATGCTCGTCGTCAGATGCTTAAGACTTTAGTTCCAGTTGTTAGCGTTCCTACAGAAGCTGCAGGAAAGAAGCGTGGAACAAAGGAAATCGATATGGTAGCTAAGGTTTACGATGAACTTGCACCAAAGTATGCAGGTCGTAATGGTGGTTACACAAGAATCATCAAGGTTGGTCCTCGTAAGGGTGATGCAGCTATGATGGTTATCATTGAGCTTGTATAATTAATTAAATGTCATTACAGGGTACTGGTTAACAGTACCCTGTTTTTTTATAAAAAATTAATAATTTACAGCTTTTTTGTATTAATAAATATCTTCCACTTTATTATTAAATCGTTTATAATTAACACAAATAGGCATAAAATTTGTGTATTAAAATAAAGGGAGGATTACTCACAATGAATTTTGAGGAATTAGTAGAATACGCCAAGAAAAATAATTGTTCTGATATTCATATTACAGTAGGAACAAATCTTGCTATTCGTAGATATGGTACATTGGAAATTCTTGAGCCAGCTCCAACTGCAGAAGAATCTCGTAATATGATTTTTTCATTTCTTGATCAGGAGCAGGTAGAAAAAGTATCAAGAGGTGAAGACCTTGATGTTGGTTGTATGCTTTGGGATGGTACTCGTATCAGAGCTAATATTTATCATCAGAGAAATAATCTTGCAGCAAGTATTCGTCTTCTTAATATGAGAATTCCATCAATTGAAGAATTAGGTCTTCCATCAGTTGTTAGAGATCTTGCTGAGATGCCAAGAGGTCTTATTCTTGTAACAGGTCCTACTGGTTCAGGTAAATCAACAACACTTGCTTCAATGGTTGATTATATTAATAAAACAACATCTCGTCATATTATGACTATCGAGGATCCTATTGAATATGTATATCCTCATAACAAGGCTATGATTCACCAGAGAGAAGTTGGAAAGGATGTTACATCATTCGCTACAGCACTTCGTTCAGCTCTTCGTGAAGATCCAGATATTATCCTTGTAGGTGAAATGAGAGACTTTGAAACAATTCAGGCAGCTATTGCAGCAGCAGAAACAGGTCACCTCGTATTATCAACACTTCATACAACATCAGCAGCACAGACTGTAGAACGTATCATTGATGCTACTCCACTTGATGGACAGAATCAGATCAGAAGCCAGTTTGCTAATGTTATCAGAGGTGTCATTACACAGACTCTTCTTCCAATGGCAGATGGAAATGGTCGTGCAGTTGCAACAGAAATCATGGTAGCTAACGTAGCAGTTGGTAACCTTATTCGTGAAAATAAAACAATTCAGATTCCAAGTGTAATCCAGGCTGGTCGTGCTCAGGGTATGCATACTCTTAATGATGACCTTGCTTCACTTGTACGTCGTGGAGTTGTTCTCAAGGAAGAAGCATTAAAGGTTAGTTCAGACCCAGCTTCACTTGATAAGATGTGTTAATATGGCTGAAACATCACTAAATAAAATAAAAAGTATTAATGGGGGCAATCTGAAAATGATTGCCCTATTTTGTATGACTTTGGACCATTTGGCAGTAACACTTGCAGAGCCTCTTGTGATATATCTTTTTGCAGGAAAAAGAACAGAAGTCGCTATTGGTATGATGATAGTAGGCTTAATGAGATGTATAGGAAGAGTAGCATTTCCAATATATTGTTTTTTCATATATGAAGGATTTAAGCATACGAGAAGCAAATTAAAGTATATGCTTAGATTATTTATTCTTGCGATAATATCAGAGGTGCCATTTAATCTGGCTTTGGCCCATAGAATATTTAGCTATAGATATCAGAATGTATTCTGGACGCTTCTTCTTGGATTGATAGTAATAGTTGAAATAGATGGAATAAATAAGATATTTAATAATAAATATTTGATATTAGTATCAGAGATTCTGATTATTTCATCAGGGATGATTATTGCAGAGCTTGCTAATACAGATTATGGTGCAAATGGTGTATTTGCAATAGTAATAATATGGTTGATGAGCAATAGTAAATTAGTTACAAGTATTATCTGTCATATTGTTGGAACAGGCCTGGAATTGTTGTCAGTTCGTTTTCTTACAACGGAAAATATAATACTCCATGCAATTATGTTTATTGTATTTGTAGTATTAATTTACCAGATAAACAAAAGGACCTTAAATAAGATAAAAGGTGTGTCTGCCTGTTGTCTTGAGTTAACGGTTAACAATTCGATAGAGATTTTTTCTTTTCTAATGATACCATTGATGTTATTGTATAATGGTGAAAAAGGAAAAATGAACAAATGGTTCTTCTATTTTTACTATCCAGTTCATTTAGCGTTATTTACAGGAATTGGATTTTTAATCGGAGTATATAGTTAATGAAATTTATAAAAGCAAAAGAAGTTACATATGAATATATACGACGTGACGATGATGGAAACGTTGAAGGCATAAACAGAGCTGTTGATAATGTGTCTCTTGATGTTAAAGAAGGAGATTTTATTACAATACTTGGAAGCAATGGTTCTGGTAAATCTACATTTGCCAAGCATTTAAATGCAATTCTTCATCCAACAGAGGGAAGTGTCTGGGTAAATGGAATGGACACTAAAGAAGAGGATAAGACTCTTGCTATTAGACAATCGACAGGTATGGTTTTTCAGAATCCAGATAACCAGATAATTGGACAAGTAGTAGAAGAGGATGTAGCTTTTGGCCCGGAAAATATGGGAGTAAAAACCGAAGAAATCTGGGAAAGAGTTGAAGAGGCTTTAAAGACGGTAGGGATGACAGAATACAGAAAGTATTCACCAAATAAATTGTCAGGCGGTCAGAAACAAAGAATATCCATAGCGGGTGTATTAGCGATGCATCCGAAATGTATTGTTCTTGATGAGCCTACAGCAATGTTAGATCCTTCAGGTAGAAAAGAAGTAATTAGAGCTTTAAGAGCTCTTAACGAGGTGGAAGGAATAACAATTATTCTTATTACACACTATATGGAAGAAGCTATTTATTCTGACAAGATATTCGTTATGAATAAAGGTCAGATAGTTATGGAAGGAAATCCTAAGGAGATATTCAGTAGAGTTGAAGAACTCGAAGAGTATAAACTTGAAGTACCACAAATAACTAGATTAGCTTATGAGTTAAAGAAAAAAGGTTTTAATCTTCCAGATGGAATTCTTACGGAAGATGAGCTGATAAATGCGATAAAGGGATTATAAAATGCCAATAGTAACAGATCACCTTACATTAGTATATGGTGAGAAAACAAATTTAAAAACCATAGCCTTAAATGATGTGTCTGTCAAAATAGATGACGGACAATTTATAGGACTAATTGGTCATACGGGATCAGGAAAAACAACCTTTCTTCAGCTGATATCAGGTCTCATTAAGCCAAAAGAAGGTACAGTATATTTGGATGGTGAGGATATATTTGACAGAAACTTTGATACAAGAGTATTAAGAAGCAAGGTTGGAATAGTATTCCAGTATCCAGAGCATCAGCTTTTTGAAGAGACAGTATTTAAGGATGTATGTTTTGGACCAAGTAATCTTGGCCTGGAGAAAAAAGAAGTTGAGCTTAGAGCTTATGAGGCTTTAAAAATGGTCGGACTAGATGATAATGCATTTTACCAGTCGCCATTTGATTTGTCAGGAGGACAAAAAAGAAGAGTAGCCATTGCAGGAGTGTTAGCAATGAAGCCAAAGGTTATGATTCTTGATGAGCCAACAGCGGGTCTTGATCCAGCAGGAAGAAAAGAAATATTAGGATTAATATCTAAGCTTCAAAAAGAGCAGAATATTACAATAATTCTTGTATCTCATAGTATGGAAGATGTTGCTGAATATGTTGAAAGAATTATTGTTATTAATAAAGGTAAAATTGCCCTCGATGGTACTCCTAAAGAGGTATTTGGACATAGCGAGGAATTAAAATCCTTCGGTCTTGCATTACCGCAGGTAACCGATGCAATGATAAGACTTAAAAATCAGGGAATAAATGTTAGTACAGATGTGATTACAATTAATGAAGCTGTACAGGAATTAAGTAGAGTATTAAGATAAATGTTTAAAGATGTTACATTAGGACAATATTATCAGGGAGACTCGTTGATTCATAGAATGGATCCGAGAGTAAAGCTGGTGGGTACCGTAGTATATATGGTATCCTTGTTCCTGTTTAGCAATTATTATTGTTATGCTTTATCTGCAATATTCCTTTTAGTTGTAATAATCCTTACGAAGATTCCAATTATATATATGCTTCGTGGTTTAAAAGCAGTTCTTTTCCTTATGGTATTTACAGTAGTTTGTAATTTGTTTTTTACTCCAGGTGAACCGATTTTTAAATTTTGGATATTAAAGTTAACAATGGAAGGCATTCAGTCGGCAATATATTTGATGATACGACTTACACTTTTGATTGTTTCAGCGTCTATTATGACACTAACTACGACTCCGAATCAGCTTACGGATGGTATTGAGAAGCTATTTAAACCGCTTGCGATAATCAAGCTACCAGTTCATGAAATAGCAATGATGATGTCTATAGCTTTAAGATTTATTCCTATATTAATGGAAGAAACAGATAAAATAATGAAAGCACAGACTGCAAGAGGTGCAAGATTTGATTCTAAAAATATTATTGTGAAAATCAAATGTATGATTCCTATACTTGTTCCATTGTTTGTTTCCGCATTCAGAAGAGCATCAGATCTAGCTCTTGCAATGGAAGCAAGATGTTATCATGGAGGCGATGGAAGAACAAAAATGAAACCTCTAAAGTATGCAGGAAGAGACATAGCGGCATATATAATTATGTTTGGCTATCTTGGAATTATTATTGCGCTCGGATTGTTAAGAGTATTTGGTATTTATTAAAAGAGGTAATATGGCCAGGATTTTGTTAAGAGTCGCATATGATGGAACAGATTTTCATGGCTGGCAGGTTCAGCCACAGATGCGAACAGTTGAGGGAGAATTAAATAGAGCCTTAAAAGAACTTACTGGTGAAGATATAGAAGTTATTGGAGCAAGCAGAACGGATGCGGGAGTTCATGGAAAAGGAAACGTTGCAGTATTTGATACTAAGTCTTCCATACCTGCGGACAAATTTATGTATGCAATCAATACAAAGCTTCCAGAAGATGTTTCAGTTATAGAATCAAAGAAGGTAGACGAGGATTTTCATCCTAGACATTGTGATTCACGAAAGACTTATGAATATAGAATTTATGAATCAAAGATAAATGATCCTCTAAAAAGGAGAAATGCTTACAGATGCCAAGTGCCTCTAAATGTTGAAAATATGAATGAGGCAGCAGGTTACTTAGTTGGAGAGCATGATTTTAAGAGCTTTTGCTCTGTTCATACTCAGGCAGATACTACAGTAAGAAAACTCTACTCAGCAAATGTAAGCCGTGAAGGTGAATATATCGTAATAAGAGTAGAGGGCGCAGGTTTCTTATATAATATGGTAAGAATAATTGCAGGAAGTCTTATGGAAGTAGGAAGCGGTAAATATAAACCAGAACATATAAAGGATATATTGGAGTCTACTGACAGAACTGTTGCGGGACCAACAGCGGAAGCTCAGGGATTAACAATGATTGGTATTAAATTTGATGCGCAAGATTATTGAAAGAAAATAAAATTATTACTTGACATAAAATAGACGGTTTTGTATAATACATCTTGCGTGTCTTTACATATCTCAGTAAAGATAGATTGATAAGTTAACTGACGGCCCGGACATCCGTTAGTTTGACAATATATTTTATGGTACTCGAATCATTGGTGGATGGAGACTAACGATTTGAGAGTTAATTAATGGAGGACAAATAAATGAAATCTTATATGGCAAGCCCTGCTACCATTGAAAGAAAATGGTATGTAGTAGATGCTGAAGGCCAGACATTAGGCCGTTTAGCAAGTGAGGTAGCTAAGGTATTAAGAGGCAAAAATAAGCCTACATTCACACCTCATATTGATACAGGTGATTATGTAATCGTTATCAATGCAGAGAAGATTAAGGTTACTGGTAAGAAGATGAGCCAGAAGACATACTTCTCACACTCAGATTATGTTGGTGGTGACAAGTTAGTTACTCTTAAAGAGAAGTTAGCTAAGCATCCTGAAGAAGTTATCGAGCATGCAGTAACAGGTATGCTTCCAAAGGGACCTTTAGGAAGAGAAATGTACAAGAAGTTATTCGTATATGCTGGTCCAGAGCACAAACATCAGGCTCAGAAACCAGAAGAGTTAACATTTTAATTAACTTAAGGACCAATAAGGAGGAAAACAGTAATGGCTAAAAAAGCTGTAGAGAAGTACTACGGTACTGGTAGAAGAAAAAGTTCAATTGCCAGAGTATATGTAACACCTGGTAAAGGAAATATTACAATTAACAAAAGAGATATCGATGAATATTTCGGATTAGAGACATTAAAGGTTGTTGTACGTCAGCCTCTTACAGCACTTAACGCTGCAGATAAGTTTGATGTAACAGTAACAGTTAAGGGTGGCGGAACAACAGGTCAGGCTGGTGCTATCAGACATGGTCTTGCTCGTGCGCTCGTTAAAGAAGATGCTGAGAACAGAGCAATCCTTAAGAAAGAGGGTTACTTAACAAGAGATCCACGTATGAAAGAAAGAAAGAAATACGGTCTCAAAGCTGCTCGTCGTGCACCACAGTTTTCAAAGAGATAATCAGAACCAATACAAAGACTCCACTTTACGTGGAGTCTTTTTT